>JAJPKJ010000064.1 GCA_021323755.1 Chitinophagales bacterium
CTGGCGGAGATAACTCTGCATTAAAAGGTCTGAAAGGAGCCGGACCAACCCACATATCCCAATTTAAATTTTGCGGAATGGGTTCCTGCATTAAATAATCGGGAATGGCGGCTGTGCCAACATTCACAAGTACTTCTCTTACATCACCTATATATCCATTGCGCACCAACTCGCAAGCGTGCCTGAAATTAACCCAGGAGCGTTGCATGCTGCCTGTTTGCAAGATCACTTTGTTCTTATTTACTGCATTGACCATCGCTCTTCCTTCTTCAATGGAATGGGCTAATGGCTTTTCACAGTAAACATGTTTTCCTGCATTTGCGGATGCAATGCTTGCTACCGCATGCCAATGATCGGGCGTTACAACAACTATTGCATCAATATCCTTTCTCAACAACATTTCTCTGAAATCGCCGTAACCGGCAATTTCATTATTGGTTCTTTTGTATTTTTTATAACTGTTGGCGACAACCGTCTTAAAAAGAGTGAGTTTTTGTGAATCTACTTCTGCGGCGGCGATTATTCTTGTCTTTTCTGCAAATCCATCAGCTAATCCCCGCGCCTGTTTGCCGGTGCCGATAAAACCTAAGGTTATTTGATCGCTGGGTGCAGTATAGCCGCTCCCACCCATTACAAAGCGGGGAATGATGCTGAGTGCAACTGATGCTTGTAAACCGTTTTTAAGAAATTGCCGACGGTTGGATTGAAGGATCTTTTTTCTCATGATGGCTGTTTTGCAAAATGAAGTTAATATTTCTGTTTGATGAGATCAGAGATTATTAATGTTTTTTGAAATTGTAAATGATCGAAATGGCTCATTTTTACAATTTTTTAAACAGTTATTCGTTTTACCTTTGCTATACTTTTTATTGTGAATGTTTTTAACCCGTAGCCCTGTTCCGAAGACAGGGCTTTTTTAAAATGTTGTAAGATGAAAAAAGCGCTTGTAATAATCCTTTTTGTCAGTGTTGTTGTCGCGATTTTCTCGGGATGTGCAACATCACAGCGTACCGGCTGCAAGGCCACAAGACAGATGGGTGGATATTAATCAATTCAAATTATTATTTCTGGACTGTACTGAACATGAACCTCAACTGAAAATCAGTACTTTGAAATGTTTACTCATGATATACTCACTGTGTGCTTGGTTCGTGTCCTGATTGACCTGATCAGTCCCTGGCAGGATAAATCTAAATCTCAATTTTTCAAGAATCTTGCACCATTGGCTCAACATTGATTTGTGAATTTCGCGGGATGTTTATCTTGATACTTTCCCGTAAAGGCATTACACATTATCCTTGATACCTTGTTACCACTACTAACTCTTTTCCATTAATCATTAACATTATTCTTTAATCCTGTTCATGACAATGTTATTAGTCTAAGTTAAATTAGTTGTATAAACATCTATTATTTAGCATTTGTTATAGGCATATTATATTGGCCCCAAATCAAGCATTCCAAACTCGGGATCAACACCACTTCTAATATTATCACTCACAGTCATATTTTGCTTATGTTTATTCCAGTCTACGATTTGAAAAGTTGGGTTATTTCCACTTCCATCAGGTCTTTGGCTTTCTATCCATAAATGATAAGTCTGCGGGCCAAACTGATAAGAAGCATGAATCTTAGTCTGCCAAATATTGCCGTCTGTCCCTAAATATGTTAACCATTCTGTATGCCCACACTGGTTACCTTTACTGTCATAAATTGTAAAATTTGGGTCGGATGTAAATAAAGCTACGTGTGATGGTTGGTCAAGAGATGCAGATAAATTCTCCCCCTTATCATCGATATAATTAAATCGGGAAACCTGAACTGATGTGCTCATAATAAATTGTTTTGTTTAAGGTAATAAAGAAACTCGCTATTTTTTGTTAAAAGAAAAGATTTTTAAATAGAATTCTCTTTATTGAAATATTTTTTGTTGATAGGATAAGGGTTTGTTATTACGATCAATCAGATTGCTATTTTCATAATTTTGGCTAACCAAACTAACTTTTATGGAGTCAATACTTCAATATATTTCTATTGCTTCGGGTATTATTATTACTATGAGCGTTGGAAGATTAAATCTTTACTTTAGGGAATATGATGCTCCAATTTTCAACTTGATTGTATTTTCTGATATTGTAACCTATTCCTTGGATTTGGTCTATAATCTTTGCCCACTTTTTTTTGCTACGGGTATAGGCTATTTTTTCCTATTAAAACATTCGAATTGGCTACCTACTTCTGAATCTCATACCTATATTGTGATTATTTGGATCATCTTCGTCGTTTCTGTATTTGGAGCAATTTATTCATCAAGATCATTTAAAGAGAGAGCTAAATATATAGTTCCCACACTTTGTACATATACTGCGATTGCATGCCTATTCTTCTTAAACTATTGCTATAATGCCCCGAATCAAAATTTATCTATTTTCTTTGATAAAAAAGTTGACATTTTCTTAATTTTTAGCTTCGCCTTTTTTTACGTTAGAATAGATAGCAAATACGCGGTGTACATGTTAAATAATTCCGGCATCAAAGGGGTATCTATAATAACATTTAAAGACAAAAATCAGCACCCGCATCAATTGAAAACAAATCATGATCGATATATAATTGGCATCTTAACAAATTTCGTTCTGATTTATCATCAGAAAATAAAAAAAACAGAAATCATTCCAATGGACGTGATTGAGAGTATCAAAAGACCCAATTTGAACAAGAAATAACCCGACATTAAATTATGCATTTCTGCGTCAGTCAACATTCTTTGTAATTCCCTATTCATTTCTGATTCATTCATTGGTTCATCAAATTGCATTATTCTGTTGTAATGTTGGATGAAAGTTAGCAGCTTCATTTGCATTAACGATTTTAATGCTTTTTCTTCTCTTGAAGAATATAGGATAAAATCCACTGTATCATTTGCGTTCTTTTCCAGTAATGCAGCAAATGACTTCTCTTTTTGAGAATGATTTTTGATTTCTATTTCCTTTTCCATAAATCTTGATTTTAGGAAGCGAATATAAAGAGAGTTGGTTTTTTTGAAATGGTAATTGATAAAATTTCTAATTGTAGAATTTAATGAGATAGGGGTTTATAATTAAATCAATATGATTGTTGTTATTGATTTTGGAGATTATTATTAACTTCCTGACAATTTTAACCTAAAAGACCCACCGAAATTTATCAAGGCTAATAAAACAAATAATACTCATGAAATTGAACAATCTTAAAAAGATCAATTATGAATCTTATGGAACCTTATTGATTGCCTATGGATCAATTGTTATTTTTATTTCTTGGGTTTTTCATGATGTAATTAATCCGGCATATAAGGATAGAAAGTTAGATCAACAATTTAATTTTTCTAATCTAAGAAATGCGGAATTAGGGGGTTTTGTTTTGGCACATTATTTAACATACCTGAATACTGATAGTTTAAAAATTAAGGAATATAACAGAGAAAAATTATTAGCTGAATTTGGAGCCAATGCAGAAAGAATAGATGGATTCAGATTGCCTATATATAATATTGGAATTGATGATGATAATAAGGATTTGTTGGAGTTTTTAAATGGTCTGTTTGCTGCCAATCAGAAAGCGGCAAAGGATTCAAGTATCAGAGGATTAGATAGTATAAATGCAAAATTGAATTGTCTTCATGATTTGACTTTTGAAAAATTAGATAAGAATCAATATTCAAATATTCAATTAAATTCAAAGAATGAGTACGAATCAGACCTAAAATATATTTTCTGTTATTTATGCGGCTCAGCTTGCTTTGCATGGGGTTTTATTCTTCGTAAACTGAGAGCTATAATTCGATGTTGGAAAATTCTTTTTGATATGAAATGATTTTATTTATTCTTTTTGAACTTTAAGGTATATTCTTCACCGTGTATTTCGCGGATTAATCCTCCTAATATTTCTTCACCGTACTTGATATAATAATTGATCTCATCATCATCAAGGCTAATGATTGAAACTTTCTCGTAATCATCTTCTGATGGTTTCCTGCCTAAATAATGGGTTAGTATGAATTCAACTGTGGCAAATTCTGTCCAAAGCCATTCAGTTTTTTTAACTGAAAAATCAGGCAATTCGTTCTTCTTTGGCGTACAGAGAAATTATTTGACAAATTCATCAAATTTCTCACCCGTATTATAATCTTCAAGATTTATTATTTGTTCCATCGTTTTTATTAATTTAATAATGATACTTCTAATGTTTTGATAGCCTTGATTTCCTTCATTCTATTATCTACGAGAGCAAACAACATTCCTTCGAGTTCATTATTAAAGCATTCAAAAGAAGAATTAATTTCATTTACTGATTCTCGGAGGGAGTTAACATAAGATTCTCTAATTGATTTTGCGTTATTTATGCTCTCATCTGTCAATGAACCATTCTCATATTTAAGTTCAATATCAAATTGCACTTCATCATAGTTGTTATCAGAAGCATCAACTTTTGGGATAGATGCTGTTTGGATTTTAAAAATATTAAGGTCTTCAACATTATATGGTATTGCATAATAAGCCCTTGCTCCATTGTGAACAATTTTTGCTCTTATTTTTTCAAAGTCAATAATGATTAGCGGCAAGTGATTTTCAGAAATTAATTTTGCTATAAAAATTAATTTATTTTCCGTAGTCAGGATGTTTCGTATTTCATTTTCTTGCTCAATTATTCTTTCTCTTTTTGCGTTTAAATAATCTTCAATAGAAATACTGTTAAATAGGAATTTGTCGTGATCTTTCATTTTTCGTCTTTTTGAATAGTTTAATTGTTATGTGCTATCTAATATAATTATCTGGGAATTTGGCCAGGATGGATATTTTTCAATTTTTTTAGCAACTTTATTTTTGAAGGGGGTTTGCTTTGTAAAGTTGTGCAGTTTAACGGAGGGAATGATTTACGAAAGGCCACGCTTTGTCAATTTCCGCGGTTTGTGACATGGTGAATTATAAAGAAAGTTTTAGTTCGCAAATTTCTCATTAATGATAATTTTCAGATTAGGTTCGATATAAATTCTCATTTTCGAGAAAAATTGGTTGTTCTTGTACTATTGTTATTCCTATTTTGTCGTCTGTTTTTGTTTTTTGTTTTTGTTTTTGTTTTTTGTTTTCTGTTTGTGTTTTTGTTTTTTGTTTTTTGTTTTTGTCGTCTGTCGTCTGTTTTCTGTTTGTGTTTTTGTTTCTTTTGTGGTACAAAAAATTTAAAAATTTCTATTACAAAAAAAATTTCTTCAAAATTATTCTTATAGCTTTGTAAAAGAAAAACCGCCTGATGTACACAGACGGTTATTATTTGGTGGAAGGGTCTCTGTTGAAATCAATTAACAAGCATGTTATTGAATAAGGCAGGGACTTCTTCTTTTAACAAAGGTAATTCACCTAAAATTATCAGGCAAATAGATTGTTTTTCTGGTTCTGGCTCACTTTTTATTGATTTGGTAAAGAAACTGTTACTATGGATTACAAGGTCAAAAAAATACTTGAATTTCTTCAGGAAAAGGGAGTTGGAATACAGGCTAACATTGCCCCTATCTTGACAGACTTATTCCCGGTCAATAATCCGGATGATTTAATTCAGAGAAGAAATAGTTGGAATCAGATGTTTAAATTATTGGATGATATTAGAGAAAAAAATTTTGTTTCTTTTCATTTTCAACCAAATACCCTTTCTACTTCATTAATGTATAATACGATTTCAAATTTGCCTTTAAATATCTCAATAAAAACTGATGGAATCACTGCAATTGAAAACGAACACAAGAGGCTGCGAGAAATTCCTATTCAAGAATCAATTAATGAATTAAATGAAATAAATAAAGATGTTTTGCGGTCTACATTAAACTTAAATAATACTGTCATTCCACGTTTCAATAGCGTGCAAAGGTCTTTAACAGTAATTACGATAACAATAGCCTTCATTTCTTTCGTTGCAATTGCATTTTCTGCGTATTATTCTTCTAAAGCTCCTACGTCTACCGACATACAAAAATTGGATAGTACTCTGCAAAAGAATTCAAGGCTGTTGGATAGCCTGCTTAAAAGACTTCATTGATCGTAATCAATTCAATGAGGCTCAATTATTTCTCCATCTAAATTTCTTGCAACTTGCCTTCCGTCTTCAATTGTAATATAATAATGTTCGTCATCATAAAAAGTCCATTGAGGTACTCTTCCTTTCCATTCAATTAATCCATCATCAGAAATTGAATTAGCCCAGTCTAAAACATCAACATTATATTTAGCACCAGCAACGCTTTTGATTTCAATATATTCGACCTCTTTAAATATTAAACTTCCATGATCAACCACAGATTTCTTTATTGCAAAATTATCTGCATTTGCATTCATCTTGATTGTAGGGTAAAATAATCCAGCGAATTGCGCATAATTTTTATCATTTTCTTGAATGTTTTCGGAATGGTGTTTTTCTGCAATTGCAATCGTTAACTTTTTCAATTCTTCTTTATCATTTGGAATCTGTTGGCTAAATGCTTTAGCTAAAAAATTTTGAACCAATTTATTTTCTTCATTTAGCATTTCTTGTGGTTCTACTTCTTCATACCATTTGTGATCTCGATTTGCGTTTAGGTTTTTAAAGTTCTCTTCAGTATATCCAATACTATTAAATAATAATGTTTCAGTTGTTACCCAATAAGAAAGAGCTATTCTATCTCCTGGCTGTAGTCCTAATTCGTAAAAAGGAACCTGTCTATTCCCGGAGCAATAAAAACATTGTTCTCCTTGTCTATTTGCCCGATTCATTTTTGCTTTTTCAATAGGAGGATATGATAACTCACTCAGTTTTTTAGGCTTTTCTTTATAAGGTACTCCTCTATGTAAGATTGTTCCCCTTTCAAAATGTGATGCTGATCCAATGAATCCGGTAAACAGAAGCCTTAATTTTTCTTTTATAGATTCGATAGTTGAAGCTCTCAAATCTGTCTTTTGAATTTCATCAATCCTTTTCATTAGCTCTTCTAATGGCGGTCTATTCATAAATCACTTTATTCTTTTGCAAATGTAAAAAGTATTGGTGTTTATGGATTTAAATTGCATGATTAGTCTTTACTATTACTTTCATGATCACTACTTTATAATACTTGACGATTTTTTGATTCCTTGATATAAGATTTCCTAAAAGGCAATCAAGAATAAAAATTCAGATTACCTCTCAGGAACCTAATTGATACTTGACGCTTCCCGTCATCCCATCAATAAGGAGAGACTTTTGATCTCCCAACTAAGATAATTTCAGTAACCTTAGTCTGTCTCGTCCTGAAAATACCTTACATGTGGTATCGTCCTGAAAGTAGTTGACAGTTTCTAGTGAGTTATTTAATTTCTGTTTTTCTATTTACAAAACAAAGGTTTTTTGCTGTGATTTTTCTCAATATAAAAACCTTAATCCTGATTTAGTTGTCAACACTGGAGGTTGTCTGATTCTTCTCATACTATTAATTATTATATTTTTTGACCAAATTCTTCATCACCAAAATGAAAGGATTTGGTCAAAAAATTCTTTATTCGCGTATTCTTCCATTTCTTTTCTAATTCTCCTTGCTTCAAATGGGCTTGTTCTGGTGTGAGATAATTGCAACTCATGTGTGGGCGTTTTGTATTGTAAGCTTGAATACTCTGGGTAACTGCAATCATTGCTTCATCATGAGACCTAAATGTTCTACTCAAAT
The DNA here is from genome assembly GCA_021323755.1 of Chitinophagales bacterium. Lineage (GTDB taxonomy): Bacteria > Bacteroidota > Bacteroidia > Chitinophagales > Chitinophagaceae > Puia. The sequence goes on from JAJPKJ010000064.1 coordinate 7,706, forward strand.
TAAATTCAGTTTTTAAAATCCCATTCATTCGTTCAGCGATTTGATTTTCGTAACCGGCACCATCCTGTGTCATACTTATTGCAATGCCAGACTCTTTCAATTCTATGATATATTCATAACTGCAGTATTGTGTTCCGCGATCTGAATGGTGGATTAGTTCAGTTTGAAACTTGGACCTACCATTTAATGCCATGTGGAGTGCCTTTAGACAACCCTCCGCCGAAAGATAGGGGTAAAGACAATACCCGACAATTTTTTTGGAATACGCATCAGTTATTAATGATAAATAATTAAAATCAAAACCTACACTGATGTATGTAATATCAGCAACCCAAAGTTGCTCAGATTGTGCTATAACTAAATCCTGTATAAGGTTCGGATATTTTTTCAGCCAGTGTCTGGAATTAGTTGTTTTTGGAGCGCCCCTTTTTTTTCTAATAAGCATTCCATTTTCCCTAAGCACATTGAATAACTTGTCCCTGCCAATTTTTATACCATGCGTTTTGAATGGTTCTATCAAGCACATATACAATTTTCTGGTTCCGAGTCCGGGCAGCTCACGGCGCACCAGAGCTACTAGTTCTATTACAATATTTTGAACCTGGATTTGTTGATTTATATATTCTTCTCTTTTATAAAACGCCTGTCGTGATTTACCAAACAGTTTACAGAGATGACCGACACTCATCTTTGCAAGCTTTTTTTGCTTTATTACTTTTACTGTTTGGTACCACCCTTTTTTCTAATTGAAATTGAATATTCTTTCTCCGCAAAATCAAGTAAATGATTTAAACTGAATATTACTAGATTAGAATATTCAAGCGCTTTTTCGAATTCTTTGATTCGAATGTCTGCTGCCTTTAGGTTTTGTTTTTGTTCGTCAGTCATAGGAGGCAAAACTATTGCACCATTTTGCAATTGTTTCTGAAACTGCTTGATCCAAGATTGAACAACGTAGATACTTGGTAAATCATATTCTTCAACTACTTTTTGAATATCCTTACCCTTGAAATAAACTTCAAAAACAATCTTCTCTTTAAATGCTTGGGTAAACTCGAACCGGTTAAAATGAGCTTCAAAATTTGAATTTTCCATACAATTTTTGTTTGGAAAACTGTCAACTTATATCCGGACAAGACCTGTTATAATCCATGTTCCTTACATGACCACAAAGCGGATTTACCAGACAATCTAAATCTGGTCGGTGTTGATTGATGATTAAATACTGTTCTTGTGTAAGCTTTGCCATATACAGGATATATGGCTTTTTTTAGAGTTGATGTTATGTGTTATGATTTATTTTTCTGATATTCCTACTCTTAACCTTTCATTGATCATTCTTCTAATTTCCTTAAAAATAGGAGCTAATTTTTCGTGCGCCGCAACTCCTTTGAGATAATTTTCGTGAATCTTTGAATCTCTCTCCTTTATCAAATGTGCGATGGTAATGTTTCTTCCTATTTGAATCGAAGGAATTGCATTAATTTCATCATTATAAGATAAAGCTTCAGATAAAGAATTCTTACACATGCTTTCAAAATCGAGTACTTTATCATGAAGGTCAATAAAAGCTTTAATCAAACTTTCATCTTCATTATAATAGATATTTACAACTGCATGTAACTTTATGAATTCATTATAAGATCGGTTGATGATTTGGTTGCCTTCATAAGAATATTGCTCAAGAATGTTTAAAGATGGGAAATTTTCCAAGATGTTTACATACCACGTATTAAAAGCTGAATGATAATCCAATAAGGATTGCCTCATTTCTTTTTCAAAATTCTTTTTCCTATCTGTTAAAAGTTGAATTTCAGACTTGACATTTTCAATTTTCTTTGTGATTTCTGCAATATCTTCTTTTGTGGCAAGATTTTTCCCTTTTTCCTCCGAGTAAGATTTAAAAAAGGCCAAATAGAATCCCAATATTATCAGGGCTGACTCTAAAATTATTTGTGCAATATTCATTGCTATTGAACTATTTTGAAGGTTTATTTTTCCTTGATTCAACTGAATTTATCCAATGTTTTGTCCTCTCCTGTTTATCCAAATCGGAAATAATTAATCCTATCAATTCTTTTAAATCGCTCACATCATATTCTTCAAAGAGTTTTTGATAATGCGATTGATCATTGCCTAACCAAGTTGCTCTTAAGAGAATTGCTTTCAATTCATCTTTGAAATAACTATTGACAACTTCATTGAGCGTAAAAGAAATAATCTTATCTCTATCTTCAGGCTTTTCTTTGATCGCCCAATCCTTAACCAGGAATTCAATTGCTTTTCTGAATCCCATTCCTGCAATTTCATCCAAACCTTTAAACTCTGCGATAAGACTTTGTTCGTAGATTTTTATAAATCTTGAATTTAATTCAACAATAACTTTAGGCCATTTGTCTAATTCAGGTGTTCCATCTAAGAAGCCAACAAACTCCGCTTGGTCGCCATTCACGTGTCTATGTGCTACATATTTTGCAAAAATGTACTTGAAACATTCAGGATTTGGGCATTGCCAGATAGTTATTAAATCCAGCAAAGCATCACTTTCTTTGTTTATTTCAAAAAAAGAACTTTGATAGTTTGCAGCTATATGATTGTGACAGTAGGGACAAAAAGAAATATCCCTTACATAATAAGCATTACTTTGATGTCTTACTTGCGAAACTCTTTCCATAACCCCCAAATATAACAAACTCATTACAGGCCAAACGCGGCCCTGATTATTTCCCCTTATCTTATATTGCCTGGAAAGAGATCGGCCAAATTTGGGCCAAAAGAATTAAATACAGGGCCATTATCGCTAAACGGTTGTATCCTTCCTGGGAGTGCTAACGGTTTTATATATATGTATATACAGATTTGATCCCATTTGGATTATTCCGGGAATTTTTCTTGATCTTTTCTTTTAAAGGAGTGAATCATTTTCTCATTGGAAAAGTTTTGAACCGGGTAAGGGCATTTGGGAAAGGGGAATATCCGTAGTTTGCTTCGTAACCTTTTTGCGGCCTTTGAGTAGAAAATTTCCTTTGAAACCCAGGCCAGACAAAGGGTGTTGATTTGAGAGAGTTTATAGTGGATTGACTATCAATGTTTATAGTCTCAAATCGTGAGTTACGAATATCATCGTAGGTTACTCATGATTTACTCACTGAATCTATTGCATCAAGATAAAGATGTTCGAACATGATGTGATTGAAAATGAATGAAGTAAATATTTCTATTGTACCTATTGGATGGATTTTTAAAGGCGGAGTGGACTGTACTGGGCTCGAACCAGTGACCTCTGCTCTGTCAAAGCAGCGCTCTGAACCAACTGAGCTAACAGTCCGGATTAAATGTTAAATGTAGGGTTTCTTATCCAACGATTAAAGTTTCAGAAATCGTACATCTTATATCTCATCTCTCTAAATTTTTCTTCTCTCAAGTTCTCGCTTTATCAATCCCAATTCTCGTCCTGTTTGTCCCGACATCGAGCTGTTTTCCTGTGCCCGGCGCATTAAATATGGAATAACATCTTTTATGGGTCCAAAAGGTAAATACTTGCTCACACTGCATCCTGCTTTCGCTAAATTAAATGTAATGTTGTCGCTCATTCCATATAACTGTGAAAAATGAATATGCGGATGATCTAATGGCAGGTTTTTTTCTTGCAATAACTGGGTTGCATACAAATTACTGAACTCATTATGCGATGCAACGATCAACGCAATGCGATCGATATGATCAATACAAAAATTTACTCCTTCGTTGTAGTCTTTGTCAGTAGTTTCTTTATTCGGTTGTATCGGTGATACATAACCGAGATCTGCAGCGCGCTTTCTTTCTTTTTCCATATAAGCGCCGCGAACCAATTTAGCACCGAGAACAAAATGGCGAAGCTCAGCTGCTTCTAAGGAATCTTTTAAAAATTTCAATCTGTCGTGCCGATACAATTGCACGGTGTTATACAATATCGCTTTTTCTTTATTGAATTGTTCCATCATTAAAATGGTGATCACATCAACAGGATCCTGGATCCACGTTTCTTCCGCATCAACAAGAACACCAACATTTTTTTCAGCAGCAACTTTGCAAATGCGCAACATTCGTTCTTGCACGCGCTGCCACTCTTCTTTTTCCTGGGCCGTCAATGATTCAAGTGCCTTCGCATATCTTTTCATTAAACTTCCGGCATTCAGCTCAACGGAATGATCTAATTTTTCCAGCAATCCAAAACGCGCAAACCCGGTTACTTTAATACTCATAAAGGGAATGTTGGATTGGGTGGCTGCATAATTTATTACGCGAATGAATTCATCACAGGCGTGATCAAATCCACTTTCACCATCTTCCCCACCTTCTACACCATAATCTAAAATAACCTGCACATTATATTCGCCTAATTTTTTAGCAACGGCGGCGGTCTCTTCCAGCGTTTCACCACCAACAAATTGTGAAAAAATAGTACTGCGAATAATGCCTTTAACCGGGAATTTGTTACGAATAGCCCACGGCGTTAGTCTGGTGCCCAATTTTACCAGCCACGTGCGACCCATTGAAGAAAAAAGAAAATTGGCCTTTTTTAATTCCTTGTCGTTTTTATATTCAAAAGCGTTCTCCGTATTATCAAAAGAAATATTTGCCATATTGTTAGTCATTCAAACATTCGATAGTGGGCAAATGTAAGAAGGAAATTTTTTATGAACCAGAGTTTGGTAAATCCTTCCAAATGCGACATGTTCGATAGTGATGCATTTGCCCGCGATCATTTACCACGGACGATTCACTTTGGAAATGTCCAAATGTGCGAAGCAATGAAATTCAATAGTTGCGATGCCAGGCGACTCACAATAAAAATATTTACTTACATTCGGTTACAATCATTTTTATGAGAAAGTCTTTGGTCTTTTCAACTACAATCTTATTTATTTTCTGCTCCTGTAAAACAAAACAACATTATGACACGATCATCCGTAACGGGATAATTTATGATGGAAGTGGAAATAAATCTTTCAAAGGCGATGTTGGTATAAATGGAGATACCATTGCAGCCATCGGCGATCTTTCAAATGCAAACGCCAGCAATGATATTGATGCAAAAGGAATGGCAGTGAGCCCGGGTTTTATTGATATGCAAAGTCAATCAATGGAATCATTAATACAAGACGGACGTTCAATGGGCGCAATTAAACAAGGAGTGACGCTGGAAGTTTTTGGTGAAGGTGATTCTATGGGTCCGTTAACCGATACACTGAAAAAAATTAACGAAAGACATCAGGGTGATATAAAATATAAAATTGAATGGACATCATTAAAAGATTATTTGGAATACTTGCAGAAAAAAGGCGTCTCCACCAATGTGGCATCTTTTGTAGGTGCAGCGACCATCCGCGAAAACGTTTTATTATTTGCTAACCGCGCCCCGGATTCTGCGGAATTAGATAAGATGAAATCTTTAACGAAGCAGGCAATGGAAAATGGCGCGTTGGGAATTGGATCTGCACTAATTTATGCACCCGGTGCTTATGCAAAAACAGATGAATTGATTGAATTGTGCAAAGTCGCTTCAGCATACAATGGCGCATATATTTCGCACGTTCGAAGTGAAGGAAATCAATTATTGCAAGGAGCAGATGAATTGATAAAAATTTCAAAAGAAGCGAACATTCCGGCAATATTTTATCATCTGAAGGCTGCCGGGAAAAATAATTGGTACAAGATGGATCTGTTGATCGCAAAAATTGATAGCGCAAAAAAAGCAGGGTTGGATATTTCTGCTTGCATGTACCCTTATACTGCAGGAGCAACTGGTTTTGACGCTGCCATGCCACCGGCGGTTCAGGAAGGGGGATTGGATAAATGGGTGGAAAGATTAAAAGATCCATCGATAAGGAAAAAAGTGTTGAAAGAAATGGTGACACCCACCAACGACTGGGAGAATTTGTATCTGGGTTCCGGCGCCGATAATGTCATTTGTATCGGCTTTAAACAGGATTCCCTGAAATACCTAACTGGAAAGCGTTTGAGCGAGATCGCGAAAATGAGAAATAAATCTCCCGAAGAAACCATTATTGATCTGATAATACAGGATCATTCGCGCATTGAAGTAGTTTATTTTTTAATGAGCGAAGAAAATGTAAAAAAAGAGATCAAACTGCCATATACATCCTTGGGCTCGGATGAAGCAAGTATGGCGCCGGAAGGAATTTTTTTAAAGAATAGTGCACACCCGCGCGCCTATGGAACTTTTGCAAAAGTTCTTGGTCAGTATGTACGTGATGAAAAATTGATTTCGCTGGAACAAGCTATTCATAAATTAAGCGGATTGGCAGCGCAGCAATTGCATATAAAAAAAAGGGGAATGTTGAAGGTTGGAAATTATGCGGATGTGATTGTGTTTGATCCGGCAACTGTTAACGCAAACTCAACTTACGATAAACCACACCAGCTGGCAACAGGAATGAATAACGTTTTTGTAAATGGAGTCCAGGTCTTAAAAGATGGAATCCATAAGGGTGCCAAGCCAGGACAAGCCGTATTTGGCGAAGGAAAGAAATAATGTGAGCAGAAATGTTTTGTCTTCTGACTTTCAAAAAAATCCAGATGAAGATCACACAAACAGAAATCTATAAATTCAGTATTCCGATGCATCCATTCACGATTGCAACGGGAACGATGCATTTTGCGCAAAATATTTTTATTCGTGTTCATACTGATGCCGGATATTATGGAGTAGGAGAGTGCTCGGCTTTTCCAATGATCGTTGGTGAAACACAATCTACCTGCTTTGAGATGGCAAAAGATTTTGCAGCGCTTTGGAAAAATAAGAACGCTATTTCCATTGAAGAACGCATGAATGAATTGAATGGGTTTACCGCCTTCAATCCCACAATAAAAAGCGCCTTCGATATGGCGTTGTTTGATATTGCTTCAAAAAAGGCAGATCAACCATTGTATAAATTTTTAGGGGGAAGAAAAAAAGAGATAGAAACTGATTTAACGATTGGTATTGATACGCCGCATAAAATGGCGCAGCAGTCCATTGAATTTAAGAAGAAAGGAGTAAGGATAATTAAAATAAAACTTGGGAAAAATGGACAGGAAGATATTGAAAGAGTAAAACAAATTCGTCACGCGGTCGGTATGGAAATGAACTTACGCATTGACGCAAATCAAGGCTGGGACTATGATACGGCCAAAAGCGTCTTGGCGGAGATCTCAACATTCAACATCCAGTTCTGCGAACAACCGTTGCGCCGTTGGGATGATGATAAACTTCCCGAATTAAGAAAAAATTCACCAATAAAAATAATGGCTGACGAAAGTGTTTTCGATCACTATGACGCGCAAAGATTGATAAAAGCGAATGCCTGCGATTATGTGAACATCAAGTTTGCAAAATCTGGTGGAATATCAGAAGCTGAAAAAATCAATTCAGTTTGTATGCAAAATAATATTCCGTGCATGATGGGGGGAATGTTGGAAAGCCGGGTTGCCTTAACCGCTTTTGTTCATTTTGCATTGGCCCATGATAATATTATTTTTTACGACATGGACACCTGCATGCTTGGTCATAAAATTGATCCGGTTGTTGGCGGAGTAAAATATAATGGCTATTTTATTGAAGTGCCCGATGACCCCGGAATTGGTGCTGATGCCGAGCATGTGTTTTTGCAAAGCTGCGAAAAGATTATAATCTAAATAAAAAAGGGAACTACAGGGTTCCCTCTTATTTTTTAGGTTTTTAATTTTACCAATGTCCACGGCGCCATCTATAGCCTCTTGCGCCATGTTCCCAACGCCCCGTTGTCCATGACCTTCCCCCACGCCCGCGAGCCCAGTGACCGGCATGCCATACATAAGCACCGCCGCTCCAGGTCCAATCCCCGCCGATCCAGATATAATCCGGCCCAGGCGCCACGCCTTGAACGTCGACAACATCTGCAGGTTGAGAATCAACATAACCGGCCGCGCATCCTGAAAAAACGATCATTGAACAAATGATCAATGCCGATAAAACATATTTTTTCATGATTGATATTTTTTTTGTTTACGATTATTATTTCTATCAAAATAAAACCAACATCGTGCCATCGCTATAACACAAACATAATGTTGGTTTTACGTTATTTCTGACCAAAAAATTATCCTTGGGGGAACTTAAAATGTTGCATTACTTCCACAAAATAAAATGTGAAAATTTTATATTCGGTTATGCATATCCGATAGTAAGAATTGAATTAAGCTGGTTTTTTTGTCGTTAATCCAACTGATAAGCTTTGATCTTATTGTATAATGTCTTTCGATCTATTTTTAAAATTTCAGCGGCTTTTGTCTTATTGAAATTCACTTGTTTGAGTACGTTCATGATAACGTTATATTCTGCCTGCGCAGCGCTATTCTTAAGATCGGGTTCTTTTGCCACACTAGTATTAGTATGATTGGTTTCCATTGTATAATTCAGGTCGGATTCGTGCTTATGGATTGTGTTGTTGATTATTTCTGCAGGCAGTACCGAATGATGCACTTTGCCTGATAATGTTAACAGGGCCGCACGACGAATAACATTCCTGAATTCTCGCAAGTTACCTGGCCATGAATAATTCAAAAATATCTGCATCACATCATCTTCAAAACCTTCCACCTCCTTATTTAGTTCTCTATTCGATTTTTTAAGGAAGAAATCCGCGAACATCGGAATATCATCTCGTCTTTCATGCAATCGGGGAAGTATAATGGAGAATTCATTAAATCGATGAAAAAGATCTTCGCGGAACCTTCCTTTACGATAAGCATCCTGCAAATTTTCATTCGATGCTACGATAATGCGGACATCAATTTCAAGTTCTTTCACGCCGCCAACACGCTTTATCTTTCTTTCCTGAATAACGCGCAGCAGGGCCGCCTGAATTTCATAAGAAAGATTTGCCACTTCATCCAAAAACAGCGTGCCGCCGTTTGCCAATTCAAAATGCCCTTCTTTATCTGCCAACGCGCCGGTAAATGCGCCCTTTACATGACCGAATAATTCACTGCCTGCAAGATCTTTCGATAATGTTCCGCAATCCATTGCTATAAATGGCTTGTCTTTGCGTAAACTTTTTTGATGGATTGTTCTGGCAATGACTTCTTTTCCTGTTCCGCTTTCGCCATATAAGATGATGCTATAGTTCGTGGGAGCCACAAGATCTATCTGATTATAAATTTCCTTTGTTACTGGCGCAACCCCTACAAGAAACGTATCATTATCAACAAATGATTTATTTGAATGCGAAGCCTGCTTGCCTGAATTATTTTCTGCATCACCAAATTGATCCATTGCCTTGGTAATAACATTCAATACTTCATCAGGAATAAGCGGCTTGGTAATGTAATCGTATGCCCCGGCTTTAATTACATCAACTGCGGTCTTGATGTCGGAGTAACCGGTTATTATAATTACAATGATAGCAGGATTAATCGTTTTTATTTCGCTCAACACCTGGCTTCCTTCTTTATCGCCAAGCCTGAAATCACAAAGGACTACATCAAATTTAGATTCTTTCACTTTGGCAATTCCTTTGGAGCCATTGTGCGCAACATCAACTTCAAATCCTTTTCGTTGTAAGTATCGGCTTAACAAGCCACACATATCTACATCATCATCTATAATTAAAATCCTTTTCATAAAAAATGTAGTTTAAAGTTATTTGAAAAATTCCAATCGGTAACTACAACGCCATATTATTATTCAAACAACACTAAAAACATCTTGCCAAATTGAAAAAACAGAGGAATTGTGAAAAAAATTAACAATGTTCTGCCTAAAAGGTTTATCGGGTATGGAATTTGTGTAGAAAATAGTCATCAATGCGGGGAATTATTTTTACGTCTGGGATTTACATTTTTGTGAAAGATTTTTTTTTAATGTTTTTCCGTACTCAATTGTGCATCACTCACGTTATAGGGTTTGTGGCAGAAAAATTGTTTGGTTAATGTGAATGTGAAAGAATATAAAAATGTTGACTTTGCAAATACAAGAAGAAAATAGTGTTGACAAGAAAGAAGTAAAAGTCCTAATCGTAGATGATGAATTGGACATTTGTTACCTGCTGAGCGGGGTAATGCGGCAACGTAATTTTCGAGCCGGCTTTGTTACTTCATTATCTGATGCGAGCATCGCATTGCGCAACGACACTCCTTCATTGCTTTTTTTGGATAATCGCCTGCCCGATGGCTATGGGCTTGATTTTGTTCCTTACGTAAAGAAAAATTACCCGGATATAAAAATTGTAGTTATTACTGCGCATGATAGTATCAATGACAAAAGCCGCGCCTTTGCCGGCGGAGCAGACCTTTTTCTAGGCAAACCATTAAACCGCGAGATAGTGAATAAGGCAATTGATCAGTTGGTTTAACGGTTATTCAAATTGATTCCGATTACCCGAAATGTTTTTTATTGATTCGCGCCCGCAATTTTGGAGATCATTTGCTTTAGAACTCTTAAAATAAACAACTATGGGAAATTTACTCTATCTGATCGCCGTGATTTTGATAATAGCCTGGTTAATCGGTTTTTTAGGATATCATGCCGGCGGCATCATTCACGTTTTGTTGGTCATCGCCGTAATCGCCATATTACTGCGCATTATCCGCGGCGCCAGTTGATTTGATCGATAAATCATATCGCTATTAATGCTTTTGCTAACCATAATTGAGCGTGATGGTGAACGTTGTTCCAACACCTACTTCGCTTTCCGCACTGATTTGTCCGTTATGGGTAAAGATGATGTTTTGGGTATTGGTGAGCCCCAGCCCGGTTCCTTTTGATTTATTGGTAAAATAAGGTTCAAATAGTTTTGACATGGATTCTTTATCAATGCCGGAGCCATTGTCAGAAATTTTTACGATGCACTTATTGTTTTCATGAAGCGTTATTAACGTCAGCACCCCTTTATCATGTTCCATAGATTCTACCGCATTGACAATAATATTTAAAAATGCGATCTTGATTTTTTCCTTATCTACCAAAATGTCGCATATATCTTGTGCATATTGTTTGTTTATAGAGATGTTGTATAATTGAATTCTGTCTTTCGCGAGTTCCAGGGTCTCATCCAAAATATCATTGACCGAAATTCTTTCAGCACTCAATTCTGTTGTCTTTGTGGAATCAAGAAGATCTGTAATGAGTTGATTAATGCGATTACTGTTGCGATGGATCATCTCCAGCATATTTGTCGTGTCGCTGTTATTATTGCCGTTTAATTCGATCTTTATCTGGTCTGCAGCAAGATTTATATTAGTGAGCGGGTTTCTCACCTCGTGAGCGATCGTTCTTGCAATTCTTCCGGTTACAGCAAATTTTTCCATACTGCGCATTTGTATCAGCTCTTTATTCGCAGAAGCCAGCTCGTCAATTCTTTGTTTCAATTGTTCCTGGTAGACATTCACTTTTTCATCAGCTTTTCTTCTCGCTCTGTTTTCTTTAGCATAAGTGTAAAATCCGTAAACAACAAGAAAGAAAGCGAGTAGAAGAGAAGCCATGATGATGTTGTTCATAATGTGAAACTGCGCATTCATCTGTTCTTTTCTTGTTTTCAACAATCCTTCTTCAGAGATTTCAATTTCTTTTCCAATCAATTTAATTCTTTCCATAATGACATGACCGAAATAAGCCTGTATCTTAATGCTATCGTTAATCTCAAAATTTCTATTGGAATAATAATCCATAGAGGAATTAAAAATCTGAAATTTTTTTTCAATCAGCTGATTGATGGTGTTCAGTCTTTGTTGTTGTTGCGGATTATCAATTGTTTCTCTTTTCAGTGCCGAAAAAAACGAATCCGTTAAGAACTTGCTTTGCTGATATGGTCCCAGAAGCGATGAATCTTTTACAACAATATATCCGCGAAATGCTGACTCTGCATCTTTTATTGATGATAATAATCTTTCTGTATTAATAAGTACGCGATGCGTGTGATTCACGAGTTTTGATTCATTCAAAAAATCGTGATTTGCATAAATGGTGAGAAGATAGGAGATCAATAATAAAAAGAAGGCGGTTATGTAGCCGATCCTCACCCGAATATCCGAGGCAAATTTCTTAATAGCTGTCTTCATGCTTTATTAATTAGAACAATTACCTGCAAATTGTGGACTAATTTTCACGTTTGGCGAAAACATTCCTCAGTTTTTGCCTAAAAAATAGTGAATTACTCCGAAAATACAGGGAAAAACAGACTGGTATGACAATTGTAATTATTTATTTGAAACCACGAAAAAGAGAATTGTGCAGAAAGAAGAAAAGTAGTCAGGCAAAGGCTATGCAGAAGCATTAATGTTTCAGATGCTTACCTCCTTTTTTAAAAATTTTGATCGTACTCTTCAGCATAAATAAAATATCGCTCAATAAATAGTAGGTTTCGGTTTTAGGGTTTAAAAGGATGCTATCCGGGCATCCTTTTTTTATTTGTGTAATCATGAAATATTTTTAAAAGGGATAGAAAACAATAAAGATTGAATCAGCTGAACATTTCTGCGTACTGTTTCTTATAATTATTGGTGACCGATAATTTCCCTGCAAAATCCAGGGCGGAAGCAGACCATTGGGTAAATTCTTCCTGAACCATAGCCGCGGCATTATTTAAAGCACAAACAAATTCATGGTGATGGTTTAAGGGAAGATCCCATCCTATTTTTGCCTGTAAGAGATTATGCCATGGCGTTTTATCAGTAATGATTACCGGCCGTCCGGCGCAAAATGATTCTATTATTGAATAACCATAATTTTCCCCCAGGGTAGGTAAAATCATGAAATGATTTTCGAACAAATAATTTTTTATTTTTTCATTTGATACTTCACCGACAAAAGAAACTATAATATTCTCCGGCAAGGACAAGGTAAGTTTTCGGCAATATTGATAATAAGATTTGTCTTCGATCGGGCCAACAACAGTCAGTTCAATTTTTTGTGTAAGCTTTTTTACACATTCAATGATAAAATGCAGGTTTTTTACAGGATGAATTCTGCCTATAAAAACCAATTTCAGTTCGCCCGATTTTTTGTTTAATGGTAAAATATTTTCTTCCGGAGTTGGTGGAATGTCTTGGATCAGGTCAATATTCTCAACATCACCAAAAATTTTTCGGATGTCTTGTTTTTCCTGTTCATCAGTTGCGTGGAAACCAATACCACTGCTTATTTTAAATAGCTTCAACGTCTGTAAAAAAACTTTCTTCTTTGCCGGTTTGAACTGGAGCGCGCTTTCTTTGAGCATTCCTCTTGGAGATAAAATAATTCTTGAATTTATGGATCCGCAACGCCGCATTAATAAAGGGTAGATGGTGAAGTACAATGAGTACATGCTGTTCAGGTAAACATAGTCCGGATTTATTTGACGTAGCTGTTTTGCGATTTTAAACCAGGTTAATTTTTCAGACGACGCGTAATATACTTTTACATTTTTAGAAAAATCAATCCATTGGTTGGAAGTAATGGTTGCATAAGATGATGAACTGTTATGATCCCTGTCTGAAGTGAATATATAAACATCATATTCTTCTTTCAATAACATGGCTAGATTATGACAGGCGCGTATTGGTCCGCCGGCTTTAAAACCAGGATAAAACCATTGGGTCATGATCAAAATCGACTTTCTACTCTGCATATTCTTAATACAAAGATTTTTTTATGCTGCTGATTTGCAGTGTACATAATATGCACAGTATGTGAATAAAGAAGGGTGGAGGAGGGAAGTAAAGAAGGAACGGGACCTACTTTATTATACAATAGCAGTAGCGGAATAACTTTCCCTGGAAATCGAAAGGGGTGGTGGCTTTGGTAATGTCTTTAACAGAACTCGCCGCTATAATTTCTTTATCGAGAATAAATTTGCGGTAGTTAGTGCTGAAATAAAGCACTGCCGATGGTTTCATGGATCTCAATGCCCGGTTAATAAGTGTTGCGTGGTCCCGTTGAATGTCTAGGAAATCTTTCATTCTTTTGCTGTTGCTGAAAGTTGGCGGATCCATAATCACCATGTCAAAAAAATCTTTCGGCAATTCATTAAGATATTCTTTTACATCAGCATGAACAAAATGATGTTTTTTTTCATCGAGCAAATTATTTAGGACCATGTTTTCTTTTGCCCAATTAAGGTATGTTTTGGAAAGGTCAACGGAAGTGACGGTTGCTGCGCCTCCGGCTGCTGCATAAACAGAGAATGATCCGCTATAGCAAAATAGATTCAGCACATTTTTATTTTGCGATTCGCTTCTTACCATGCTCCTTGTTATGCGATGGTCTAAAAATAAACCGGTGTCAAGGTAATCCGTGAGGTTTATTTTGAATTTTAAGTCAGCTTCATTCACTACAAAAAATTCCTGCTCCGCATTCAGTTTTTCATATTGATCAAGCCTGTTCGTTTTTCTTTTTCTTTCGCGTAAATAGATTTTTCCTGGTGAAACTCCTGTTATGTCACTTATTATCTGTAAACATTGCTTCAACCAAATTTCATGTTCTTCATCACTCATTTTGTGATGTCTTCTGTATTCGGCGAGATAGATTTTGTCCTCATACAATTCGATACAAAAAGGGAATTCAGGCAGGTCATGATCATATATACGATAACAGGAAATATTTTGTCGTTTCGCCTGTTTATTAATATGACGAAAGACTTTTGCCAGCCGGTTACGAAACATGGAAAATTTTTCCTGCATTATTTTACTCGTAAGTTTTATTCTTTCTTAACCATCTGAATCCAAAGGAAGCTGAAATACAGACTCCTGCTGCCACCCACCACAACGCTCGAAAGTTGAAATGCTCTGCAATTTGTGCACCTCCTGATGGACCCAATACCTGCGCAGTGGACCAGGCAATGGTATATAAACCGGCATATTGACCGCGATTGTTTGGTGATGTTCGCGAAATCCAAAATGAATTCATAAATGGCATCGAAAGCATTTCACCAATGGTAACGATGATCATACAAATTACTGCCATTGCCGCCGTCGCGGGCAATACATTCAATAATAGATAAGAAATGCCAACCACTAAAATTCCATTGCTTATGTAAAAGAGATTTTCTTTTCTTCCCTCCATTTTAAAAACGATCACCATTTCTATTAGCGCAATGAGTATTCCATTCAATGCCATTAATAAACCGATAAAAAACTCATTGAGGTGTCGGAATTGCTTGTAATAAACAGGAAGTGTTGTGAACAATTGAAAAAAACACATCGCAAACAAAATCGTAAATGCTATAAAGAACAGGTAGCCATAATCGTTATATGCCGATCTGACTATTTTATTCTTGTCATGCTTTTTTTGATGTGTGGCTTCATTGTTTGTTGGCGATAAAAAATAGCGGAGCAGAAAAGCAGCCAACAAATTTGTTCCACCATCGACCCAGAATAACAAGTGATAATTTATTGATGCAAGGATCCCGCCAATGGCGCCACCAACTGCCCAACCCAAATTAATGGCAAGTCTGTTGAGAGAATAGGAACGTGTTCTGTTTTCTTCTTTGCTATAATGGGCGATGGCGGTCGAATTTGCCGGTCGAAAAGCTTCGTTGACGAGACTTAAAATGAAAGTGAACAAACAGATGAGCGGGAAACTTTTCATTTGACCCAATACGATGAACATGATTCCGCCGCCGGTTAATGTGATCAATTGTACCGGATAGAACCCTAGTCTATCCGTAAGCCTTCCCCCAAAAAAACCGCCGCAAACTGCGCCCAGCCCAAACAGACCCATTACTAAGCCGGCCTCCCCAATGCTATAACCCATGGAAGGCTGGGTGAGATAGATGGTCATAAAAGGTATAACCATCGTTCCGCTTCTATTCACCAGCATTACAAAAGATAGTAACCAGGTTGAACGTGATAATCCACTATATGCATTTCGATATAAAGAGTAAGCGCGGGTCAGCATTGTTCCCGCAAATTTACAAAGAAAGAAAATTCAAGTCGCAGGTTTCTGAAGACCGCTAACTGGCAACTGCTAAACGATACTATTTACCGCCAAAAACTTTTTTCAAGAGATCTGTTGCTTGTGCTGCCGGATTTTTCCGGATATTTTTTTCTTCAACAGCAACATAAAAGAAAATGCCTTCGATCGCTTTTTGAGTTGCGTAAGATGTGAGATCTGGGTTTATTTTTTTTACGAACGGGATTTTGTTGTATGTATCAAAAATGTCTTTCCAGTATTTTGTTGCATCTGTTTTTTTAAGCGATGCATCAACAATTGGTTTAAATGCAACGGTTAATTGCGGAGTGGTTGTCTTTTTAAGATAAGAAGTAGCTGCGGTATCCGGTCCACGAAGAATTCCGACTGCATCTCCGATACCCATACTCGTTATTGATTTAATAAAAATGGGCGCCGCCGATTTAGAGGCATCTTCTGCAGCACGGTTCATGCTTAGAATAGCATTGTCGCACATTTGCCCCATTCCCATACCGCGTAATGTCTTCTCTACTTTTTGTGCTTCCGGGGGTAACAAAATTTTTACTGCAGCATCTTTAAAAAAGCCATCGACAGCAGAAAGTTTGTCGGCACTTTTTTGAGCGCCGATTTTCAAAGCGTCTTTCAAACCGTTCGCAATTTCGTCGTTACCTAAATTAATTTGCGCATAAGAAAACACCAGTGAACAAAAAGCCAGAGATAAACAAAGAATTTTTTTCATAGTTACATTTTTAAATTAACGTGCAAATTTAAAACAAATTGTTAAGCGGATTTAGGTATTAATTAATATTTAAGATTTAATAGTCGACAGTTGTCTGTGCCTCAGGATCTTTATAATCCCATAGGTTCATATTTCTCCTCTTTCATTTTTCCACCCATTCAAATTCTTCAGCTTTTGGCATTTTATCAAAGACACTTGCAATTTGTTCAGGTGGAATGGCGAGTTTTCTTTCAATAGTATTCAACCATGCCCCGTCAATATTAATGATCGCAGACAATGTGGTTTCATTTTTATAAATCTGATGACGCATACTCCATCTTGAAAAGTCTCTTCTCGATTTTATCACCTGCACATCAATGGATATATTATCTCCCATTTTTATTTCTCTTTTAAAAATACCTTCTTCGCGAAAAATTATGGGACCAAAATGTAAGGCTTGCATGATAGCAGTTGTTAACCCATGTTCTTCTAAATAACTTAAACGGCAATAAGCTCCATAGTCATAATATACAGAGTGTCGTAAATGAAAATTAGGATCAAGATCTGCCCAACGAACTTCAGGATGTTTAATATATTGCTCCACGAGAATTTGATTTTAAAAAGGCTAAAGTTATTGGATAAAAAATATTTTATGTAACTTTCTGAAAGAATAAAATGAATGCCTAGAAAATTGCTCACCATATTTTGCATGCTGCTAATGATGCTATTTCATTATGGTAGAATGATAAATTACTGGAGTTGTGAGTTGATCCACATTAATAATAATACTGACACGACCTGCGATTGTGAGAAACAATCTAAAGATGCTGCAAACGATACGCAACAATCCTCTTCGCAAAAATGGGTAAAAGAGAGATCGGAAGATTTGTTTTCCGACAAGAAATATTTTTCCATCGCTTTATTGTTTTCGGAAGTAAAAGATCCGATCAGCATTAATAAATCAATTGGTTTGTCTTCAGGTTTTAATTCTTCCGTTTTTCAACCTCCGCGTTGCTGATCAACATATTCATCATCCGTTCTGAAATTTATTTCGGACAATTAACTTTTCTGGTTCCAGGATAAGCCTTGCTGCATGCGAGGCGATCTGCATTTATTTATCACTAAAAATCAATTTATGAAATTCTTATTATCATATTTCATCGGTATTATTTTTATCGTTTCTGATTTTGGATGTCAACCAAAGCTATTCCCGCATACTGCATTTAATAAAGAGTCAACTGACAGTCGTGGAAATTTGATGCTATTAGGTCAATGCAAACGAGAACGATTACAGCAAAAACCATTCAGCGATTGGTTCATAAAAAATTACAATGATTATGTTGTTGACTCATCAACCGCTGATAAATTGAGACCCATGATGCAGGGAAAACATTTTGTTATATTCATGGGAACATGGTGTGGAGATAGTAAGAGAGAAGTGCCACGCATGTTTAAGATATTTGATTATTGCGGTATAAAATCTTCCCAAGTAGATTTAATAATGCTCGACAATCGAGATTCTGCGTACAAACAAAGTCCGGATCATGAAGAACGCGGTTTCAATATTCATCGCGTTCCCGATTTGATCGTCTTCAATGATAAAAAAGAAATAAAAAGGGTCGTGGAATCCCCGGTTGTTTCAATTGAAAAGGATTTATATGCAATTATTAACGGTGATATGTACACGCCAAATTATAAAGCAATTTCATTTTTGATTGGCTTGCTTAATAACAAATCAAGCCGGGATTTGGAGAATGATTTACCTGCATTAACCAATCAAATAAAACCACTGGTCAGCGGACCTGCAGAATTGAATACTTATGGTTATGTGCTAATGGCGGCGAAACAAATGGATAAGGCAAAATGTATTTTTGATCTGAACACACGGCTTTATCCAGATGATGCAAATGTTTTTGACAGCTTTGGGGAATATTATTTTAAGATCGGCGATAAAGTTCATGCTAAAGAAAATTATCAAAAAGTTTTACAACTAAAGCCTGATAATGAAAATGCAAAAAAAATGTTGGGACAACTGTAATAATAAGTTAGCTCAACAAGCGTTTAGGATAAGCAATTATCTTATTTTTGCACTTCAAAAAAAGTTGATAATGAAAAAAGTTCTGGTTTCGATATTGGTAATAACAAACTTGTTCGCCTTTGCCCAGGTTAAGAAAAAAGCCACTGCTACAAATACCCAACCGATTTTAAAAACGGCGAATGATTCATTGAGTTATGCGCTGGGAATGTCTGCAGGTAATTTCTATAAACAGCAAGGCATGGCAAATATTAACACGGCTCTTTGCACAAGAGGTATGAATGATGTGGTCAAAAATGCGAAGCCTTTATTTAGTGATCAGCAGGTCAATTCAATTATCATGGCTTATGTTCAAAAAGAAAATGCGGCAAAAGCAGCAGATAACAAAAAAGCAGGCGCTGCATTTTTGGAAGCAAATAAGAATAAACCGGGCATTATTGCGTTGCCAAGTGGTTTGCAGTATATGGTTTTGAAAGAAGGTACTGGCGCCAAACCAACGGCAACTGATAAAGTAAAATGCAATTATGAAGGTTCGTTGATAGACGGAACTGTTTTTGAAAGCTCGTATAAAAACGGACAACCCGTTGACTTTACTGTAAATGGTGTGATCCATGGCTGGACTGAAGCTTTACAATTGATGCCAGTGGGAAGCAAATGGAGATTGTTCATTCCCTCAGATCTTGCTTATGGAGATCAGCAAGCGAGTCAGTTGATAAAACCAGGTTCAACATTAATTTTTGATGTGGAGCTTCTTGAGATTCTTAAGTGACCATTAATATTGGCTTCGAATAATAAACCCCGGAATTTTTTCGGGGTTTGTTATTTTTGACAACATGCAACAGAAAAAGACATTGATCGTGATTGGCGGCGGAGCAGCTGGATTTTTTTGCGCAGTGAATGCGGCGCGCATGAATGATGGATTGAAAGTTATAATTGTGGAAAGATCTTCCAAATTATTAAGCAAGGTAAAAGTGAGTGGCGGCGGGCGGTGTAACGTTACGCACGCGTGCTTTGACATTAATGATATGATGAAGCGATACCCTCGCGGAAATCATTTTGTAAAGAAATCGTTTCATCAATTTTTTACCAGCGATACCATTGAATGGTTTAATGAAAGGGGCGTCGGGCTTAAAGCTGAAAATGACGGTCGAATGTTTCCCGTCACCAATTCTTCACAAACCATTATTGAATGTCTTATTAAAGAAGCGAATAAATTTGGCGTTGAAATATTAATGAACAAACAAATTGATAAAGTTGAAAAGCTGAAGGATGTTTTTAATCTCACCACCCACGATTCTAAAATTCTGACCTGCGACTTTCTCTGCATTGCGTCCGGCGGCTATCCAAAATCATCCATGTTTGAATGGTTGAAAAATCTAGGTCACTCAATAGAAGAACCTGTTCCTTCTTTATTCACCTTTAATTTGCCCGATGATCCCATCGTAAAATTGATGGGCGTTTCCCTTGCCGACGCGCGTATAAGAATTCTTGGTTCAAAATTATCAGAGCAAGGTCCGTTATTGATCACGCATTGGGGATTGAGCGGGCCGGCAGTCCTGCGACTGTCAGCATGGGGAGCCAGGGAACTTGGTATCAATGATTATCATTTTAAGGTTTCAGTAAATTGGGTCCCAGCATACAATGAAAATCAATTACGTGAATGGTTTCAGGAGCTGAGAATGGATAATGCTTCGCAAAAAATCATTAATAAGAATAATTTTGGAATACCTCAGCGTTTGTGGGAACATCTGGTCAATCGGGCGGGTATAACGGAAAATATGCGTTGGTCCGATTTGCCCGTAAAACTCCAGCATATGCTGATACAAAATTTAACTGCACAGCAATTTGAGGTAAAAGGGAAAACAACTTTCAAGGAAGAATTTGTAACCGCCGGTGGAATTAAACTTTCGGAGATAGATGCCAACACGATGCAAAGCAAAATCATTCCCGATCTGTTCTTCGCTGGCGAAGTAATGGATGTTGATGGAATTACCGGTGGGTTTAATTTTCAACACGCATGGACGAGTGGATTCATTGCGGCAAAAACCATTTCAGGAAAATAGACACAGATCTATACTTTATAAAAAATATCAAACCAATTCTTTCTTTTATTCCTTTTTGCTTGCTGGGTATAGCAGCCTAAACGCATTGAACACTGCCTGGTGCATTATTGTAGCGTGATTTTCCAAAGGCAGATAATCAAAATATATATTCAGGTTCTTTTTGTCAGCAGACTTCAATTTATCGGCTAATAAATTCGCATCAACTTCTGCAACATGAGGGAAATCGCTAGGCGCGAGACCTTCTTTTCCAACTCCGATATACACTTCTGTTTGCCGCATAAAATTTTCTTGCAAAACCTTTGGCGATTGATTTAATAAAGAACCATTATCCCACCAAAGGCTTGGGCTGATGATGATGTATTTATCAAACAAGGATGGCTTTTTGTAAAGAATTTCTGTCGCGAGGAGTCCGCCCAGTGACTCTCCGATTATTGTTTTTGAAGAAGTGGTTTTATAATGCTGTTCAATAAAAGGTTGGAGTTCTGTTTCAATGAACGAAATGAAATTTTCAGATTTTCCGGTTGTAGGATATCTTTTTTTATCTGCTTCAATTGTGGTTGGATAAGTGAAGTCTCTTTTCCTGTCTGTGTTTGCGATTCCGACCACAATTGATTTTGGCATACGATCTATCCAGGGAAAATTATTGAATTGAACAATGCCAGCGACATGAATGAAATCTTCATCAGCAGAACCATCTAATAAATAAATAACAGGGTAACTTATCGTATCTTCTTTATTATATCCCTCAGGGACATAAATATTCAGAATTCTTTTTTCATTGAGAATCTTTGATTGCATTTCGGTGATCACACCAAGAACAAAGGGTTTGGTATTATCCGGTTGATTTTTTTTGTTTGATTGACAAAAAATGTGAGGAGATAAAATGAAAGTCGCAAAAACGATCGCAATTATTTTCATGAGCCTGATCTATAAATTTTTTATTTCTCCTCTTGTTTTTTAAATACGCAAAGAAAATACAGCGGCTTTCCCTTTGTATCAAATGCTTCAGGATAAACGTCTCCTTTAAGATTGTAACAAATCGTCAGCAAGCCATTTTCCAATTTGTAAATAGCGGTAAAATGTTTTCCGGTATTCACACCTTCTTTTCCATAAATATCGAGCCTGCCGTCGTCAAATTTAGCAATGCCTTTGTCAACACTTTCAGCAGTAAAAGTGTAAATGGTGTCGCGGATAACCAATCGCTGAGTGGCAAATGAAGATTCCGGAAGGGCAGCTCCGTTGATTTCCTGCTTTATAGGAGCCCAAGTCCCGTTCAATAGATTTTCCGGAATGGTACTTTTTGGATCAACCAACGAGGCGCAGATGCAAAATAGGAGTGTAGTTAGAAGTCGCATAATGTTTGAAATTTTCGAAAGAAAGTTATGATTTACTGCTGTAATATTCTTAAAAAATCTAAACTTAGACCGGATTCCGGGTCGAATTCAGGCTCGAAACCGGCTAGAAATAAGCCTTCAAAAAACCTAAAAAATCACCTTGTTTTTATTATCTTTGCAACCCCGAATTAAAACCTTCGGGATTTTAAATTTATGTCTGAAAACAATATTATTAACGCGCCTGCCGGACAGGCTGGCGAAAACGCTGAGGCACAGGAACCAACTGCAGTAGCTGCAGAGGTTACAGCGACAACAAATGAACCTGCGCAAACGGTGGTTGAGCAACCGCAAACTGCTCATGACGATTTTGACTGGAGCATTGACAAACGCAATGTTGCCGCTTACAAAAAAGACGAAAAAGAAAAGTATGACAAAGTGTACGAAAACACTTTTGTTACGATCACCGACGGCGAACTTATTAAAGGTTCTGTTGTGGGAATGACAAAAACGGATGTTGTGGTTAATATCGGTTTTAAAAGTGATGGCTTGGTTTCTCTGAATGAGTTTCGCGATTTACAGGGAATGAAGATCGGGGATGAGGTTGAGGTGATGGTTGTTGAAAAAGAAGACCGCGAAGGTCATCTTCATCTCAGCCGCAAACAAGCGCGCATTACGCGTGCATGGGAAAGAATTGTTGAAGTTCATAAGACAGGCGAGGTGGTCACCGGTATTGTTACCAGCAAAACAAAAGGAGGATTGATCGTTGATGTGTTTGGCATGGAAACATTCTTGCCCGGTTCTCAAATTGATGTAAAACCGGTAACGGATTATGATCAGTTTGTTGGAAAAACAATGGAATTCAAGGTGGTGAAAATTAATGAAGCCATTAAGAATGCTGTTGTTTCTCACAAAGCGCTTATTGAAAGTGATATCGAAGCACAACGTGCAGAGATAATGAGCAAACTGGAAAAAGGTCAGGTGCTTGAAGGAACAATCAAGAATATTACCGATTTCGGTGCATTCATGGATCTTGGTGGATTGGACGGATTATTATACATCACCGATATCAGCTGGGGTCGCATCAGTCACCCTAGCGAAGTATTGAAACTGGATCAAAAATTACAGGTTGTTGTATTGGATTTTGACGATGGAAAGAAACGTATCAGTCTCGGTCTAAAACAGCTTACTCCGCATCCTTGGGATGTTCTTTCAGAAAATATAAAAGAAGGTGAAATTGTCAAAGGCAAGGTGGTGAATATTGAAGATTATGGTGCTTTCTTGGAAATATTGCCTGGCGTGGAAGGCTTGGTTCACGTTAGTGAAATAACCTGGGCGAATACACCGATCAACGCAAAAGAATTCTTCAAATTGGGCGATGAGCACAAAGCGAAAATTGTTACGCTTGATAAAGCTGCCCGCAAAATGAGTTTGTCTATTAAACAACTCAGCGAAGATCCATGGAGCACGATCGAAACAAAATTCCCTGTCGGAAGCAAACATACCGGTTTAGTAAAGAACATTACGCCTTATGGTGTGTTTGTTGAATTATCTCCTGGCATCGGCGGAATGATTCACATCAGCGATCTGAGCTGGCTTAAACGTTTCAGTCATCCTTCTGAATACACAAAGGTTGGACAGAACATTGAAGTGATCATTCTCGGCATCGATAAAGAAAATCGCAAATTACAATTAGGTCATAAACAATTGGAAGAAGATCCATGGAATGCGCTTGAGCAAACATTTGCTGTGGGCAGCATTCATGAAGGAACCGTAGTTCGTAAGGACGATAAAGGCGCTTTGGTTCAATTGCCTTATGGTTTGGAAGGATTTGCCCCCAACCGTCATCTTGCAACAGAAGATGGTAAACAGATAGGCGCTGATGAAACTGCACAGTTTATGGTGATTGAATTTGATCGCAATGAAAAACGCATCGTTCTATCTCATACCCGCATCTGGGAACAGGCAAAAGCGGATGAAAAAGAAGCAGCAAGAAAAGAAGAAAGAGCTGATGCTGACAAAACCAGGAAAGCAGTGAAGACAATTCAAAGCAAGGTTGAAAAAACCACATTGGGCGATCTGGGAACTTTAGCTGAGATAAAAGAAAAGTTAAAGCAAGAAGAGAAACAAGGTGGCGAACCTTCATAATTAATGCTAAAAAAATCATAAAAAGCGTCTTGAAAAAGGCGCTTTTTTTATTTAGGGAAAAGTTCATTGCTCAAGAACTCTCAACGATTAACCATCAACTAATTTTCTTTATCTTCATGCACCATGAAAAGAATATTAATCATCGTATTCCTGTTCTCTGCTAAGATTTTGCCTGCGCAAACGGTAACCGGCTCCTGGTTTGGTACTGCAGATGTCGTTCTATCCGGCATTCACAATAATTATCTTACCGAACTGATTATTAAACAAAAAGGAGATGAAGTTGAAGGAACTTTTGGCTATTATTTCAAAGATACTTACCAGAGTTTTTATGTTCACGGAACTTACAATGTGAAAACGAAGGAAGTGATCATTCCCAATATTCCGATCATTTTTTACAATACCAATTCAACGGTCAACAGTATTGATTGCAATACTAATTTCCGCGGAACTTTATTTGTGTCGAAGGTAAAAACGGCATTGAATGGTTTTTTTTATAGCGATGGCAGATATAAATACACTTGTCCTGACCTGCGTGCGAGCTATACCCTGAACATAGACGAAAAGACCGATAGCATTTTGCAAAATACAATTGCCGGGAAAAAATTCTGGCAGCCGCAACCCAACGATTATATCGTATCGGCAACGGAAACAAAAAAAGAGCAACAGGCTCCTCCGGATTCTGCAAGCGCCGGAAAACCCACACTAGCATCCGTTGATAATGCTCCGGTAAAAGAGGATGCAAAAAAGATCACTGAATCATTTGAAAAAAGAAAATCTATATTAAGTAAGGAGATCATCGTTGAATCAGATTCCATCCGCTTGAGTTTTTATGATAACGGAGATATTGATGGGGACAGCATTTCAGTTTTCCTTAATAAACAATTGGTATTGACACACCAGGGATTAACTGCGCGCGCGATAAATATTTTTATGAAATTAGACACTACTAAAGAAATAAACGTGATTGATATGTTTGCAGAAAACCTTGGCACCATTCCCCCAAACACTGCATTAATGGTGGTCACCGACGGAGTAAACCGTTATGAGGTGTACATGAGCAGCAGCCTGACCCAAAACTCAATGGTCAGGGTTAGAAGAAAGAAAAAATAAGTTGGCAGGCTTAGGGCAACTTTGCGTAAACGGTTGCATAAGGGATATCGCAGCATCGCGGCGGCGTGGAAAGAGTCAACAAGTTTCCTTCGATTTTTAAAGAGTCTGTAATATCAGCATAACTTGCTGAATCGAAATCCAAATGCAAGAGATACTTGTTGGTTCCTGGAAAAACATTTATTATCTGGTATTTCCCGGTTGGATCGGGTGGTGTAGGATAGATCATCTTAAAAGTCATATCAGGGCTAAATTGTATAATATTTCCATTGCCTGCGGCATATTTTATGTCTCCATCGAATCCACCAATCACTTCTCTCAATTCCCAATTGCCCGCAACGGATAAATTGGGTTGATTGGTTTTTTTGCAAGAACTTATTAGAATCAATACGATTAAAATTTTCGCTAAGAATTTCATAAGTCTTTTATCGCCTGACAAATTGAAATAGAATTTCGTTGCATTGTTTCATTTTATTTGAATTATATATTAGCTATGGGGCACATCCTCCAAACGATAATAAATTTTCAAACCTCTTTCCCGGGCAATGCGTACATCTTCGTCTGCTCCCTTTGATTTACCCTCAAGACGAAATACCGCATCGCATTTTGTAAGCAGTCTGTGTGCAACGGGATACAAGATTTCTTCATAAGCTTCATCGCCGGGTTTGACAGAACCTGCCAGATGAAGTAATGGCAAGGCGACCCATTCGCCAATCATCGGTATATGTCCTAACCGAAATAATGGCAATGCCATCGATTCCAGTTTGCTTAAATTTTGCTGCATGAGTTTTGGATCATCATTGGTGCCGCTTCTGTATGGACCTGCAATAAGTATTAACATGATTTCTAATTTTCTTTGCAAAGAAAGAAAATTAAAATTTTGAAAAAATTAAGATAGATTAAGAACCTAGACCTTTGCTTTATTTTTTCTCAAGGCACTTAAGAACTCTGGCGTTATGCCTAAATACGATGCGATTTGTTTTTGAGTTATCTTTTGTGCGATCTGGGGATATTTACTCAGGAAGCTATCATATCTTTCTTCTGCGGATTGCGATAAGTTTTGCAGAATTCTTAATTGTTCTCGGATATAAGCATTCTGCATTAATATTCTAAAAAATTTTTCAAATTTAGGCACCTTAACAAAGAGCATATCAAGATTTTGTTTTGTGAGCTGAAACAGGCAACTATCTTCTATAGCTTCAATGTACATCATGGCCGGTTTTTGACCAACAAAACAATACATGTCTGTTATCCACCAGTCAGCTATGGCAAACATAATGGTTGCTTCCTTATCTCCCTTATGGTTATAAAAAGCTCTTAGTGCACCCGAATGAACGTAATTGATATTTTTGCAGATTTCTCCTTCTTTCAACAAGCGATCTTTTTTAGCGATCTCTTTGTATTTCAAAAGCGAAATAAAGTATGCCGTTTCCTCTTCATTCAGCGAGATATGCTTGCTGATATTTTTCAGGATTAGATCTTGCGTCACTATTAATTACATTTTTATTCAAACAATTCTCCCTGTTTATTATCTCCTTTTTTCTTTTCCCATTCCATCTCAATACTCTTTGTAAAATCAACGAGTTTGCTGCCTACTGCTTTCCAGCCCATTACTTCAGCAATTTTTACAACTTTAAATTTAGCTTTGCGAACCTGTGAACCGCGACCGCTCTGTACAACAAGAATGGGTTCATCTACTGTTGTTACTTCTCTCAATTCATTTCCATCACCTTCCTTGATGAAAAGAAATTTATTATGCAATGTTGTCGTTTCAATTTTAAACCGTTTGATGTTGTACTGCAATTTTTCTTTGTCGAGATAAACAGCGGTCACAATTTTTTCCGGATTGAACTTTTCTATCAATTTTATTTTTTCACTTTCGAAACGCTGGGTTAATTCAGCATCCGTGATCTCATAGTTACCGTCATCATAAACCACCAGGATTCTGTCGTCACCTTCAAAGCTGCCAAGAAATTCTCCTTTCTCTTCCGTATTCAACCTTCCGAAAGTATCGTCAAACCAGAGTTTACGCCCGCTTAATGTGGCTTTGCCGGCTTCTTTGAACTTTACGGTTTTTATGGGATATTTGGTCACCTGGTTTCCCATGCTGCTCCTTCCTTTAATTTCAAGGTCAGCAAAATTGAATTCAAATTCTTTAATGCGTGCGGAACAATTCGGGCTTAAAATCACCTTTACAGTTTCAGCCTCACCGTTAGGGTTAACCGTAAAATAATGCACTTTCGTTTTTTCTTCATTTTTTGTGAGATCGTATTCCTTATCCCTGGTAATTCCCGTTACATTAAAACGTTTTGCATAACTAACACCGCTTTTCCCGTCGGTATAGATCATATTGTAGGTGGTGCGCTCATCAT
Source organism: Chitinophagales bacterium (assembly GCA_021323755.1). Classification (GTDB taxonomy): domain Bacteria; phylum Bacteroidota; class Bacteroidia; order Chitinophagales; family Chitinophagaceae; genus Puia. The sequence continues at coordinate 35,387 of JAJPKJ010000064.1, forward strand.
TTTTTTGAAAAATGGCGATATGAATAATGTCTTTTCCGATAAAAGTCTTATCGGCCACTTTCACCACTTTCATTTTCCCCGCTTTGGTGAAGGCGATAATGTCATCCAGGTCTGAACAGTCAACAACAAATTCGTCTTTCTTCAAACCGGTGCCTATAAAGCCATCTGCCCGATTCACATATAATTTGGTGTTCGCAATGGCAACTTGTTTAGCCTGTATGGTATCGAATAATTTAATTTCTGTTTTGCGCTCTCTTCCTTTTCCGTATTTCTTTGATAAATTTTCATAATAATCAACAGCAAAATCAACAAGATTATTCAGATCGTGTTTTACCTGTTTGATTTCGCCATCCAACGCTTTTATCTGTGCATTCAGTTCCTCAATATCTAATTTATAAATTCTACGGACAGGCTTCTCTGTTAGTTTGATAACATCTTCTTTGGTGATATCTCTTTTTAATTGTTTTCTGAAAGGAACAAATGCTTTAGCGATAGCGTCTAAAACTTTTTCCCATGTTTCGTGTTTCTTTTCGAGCTCTTTATAAATTTTTTCTTCGAAGAATATCTTTTCTAAAGAAGTGTAATGCCATTTATCCTGTAGCTCTGCTAATTTTATTTCAAGTTCTTTTCTTAATAATTCTTTTGTATTGTCAACAGATATTTTCAAGAGATCATGTGCGCCAAGAAACTGTGGTCTGTTTTCGCTGATCACGCAGGCATTTGGAGAGATGCTCACCTCGCAATCTGTAAATGCATACAATGCATCGATGGTGATGTCGGGTGAAATGCCGGGAGCCAGATCAACCTGAACTTCTACCTCAGCAGCTGTATTACCGGTTACTTTTTTGATTTTTATTTTTCCCTGGTCATTGGCTTTGATGATGGAATCGATCAGTTGCGATGTTGTAATTCCATAAGGCACATCCTTAATAAGTAAAGTCTTTTTATCAACTTCTTCTATATGCGCCCGAACCCTCACTTTGCCGCCACGTTTACTATCGTTATAGTTGGTGATATCGATCATTCCGCCGGTCTGAAAATCGGGATATAATTCAAACTTCCTTCCGCGCAAATGTTTTATGGAAGCTTCACATATCTCGCAGAAATTATGAGGAAGAATTTTTGTTGCCAATCCAACGGCAATTCCTTCTGCGCCTTGGGCAAGCAGCAACGGAAATTTCATTGGCAATACAACTGGCTCATTTTTTCTTCCATCATAACTCAATTGCCATTCGGTTGTTTTTGCGTTGAATGCTACTTCCAAAGCAAATTTTGATAATCTTGCTTCAATATATCGTGATGCTGCTGCTTCATCGCCGGTTCTTACATCACCCCAATTTCCTTGCGTCTCTATTAAGAGGTCTTTCTGACCCAGATTAACTAAAGCATCACCAATGCTGGCATCTCCATGCGGATGATATTGCATTGACTGACCAATTATGTTCGCCACTTTATTGAATCGCCCATCGTCCATTTCTTTCATGGCGTGCAAAATGCGGCGCTGCACGGGTTTCAAGCCATCTTCTACCGCCGGCACAGCACGTTCGAGGATTACGTAGGATGCATAGTCGAGAAACCAGTTCTTGTATTGACCGGTTATCCCTGAATCATTTTGGTGGAAATCTTCTCCTGTATTTTTAGACTTTGCCATAATTATTTTATTGACTTTTTACCGATCTCTCCCAGATGTGTGAATGTAAATCCTGTTTCATATTTCAGCCCATAACCCAGCATTCTATCCATTGATGAGTGACCGAATAAAATGATTCCGGTCAATTGCAGCAGTTCATTGTGTACATAAATCCCTGTAACATATGTTATCAGTGCGATCCCTTTGTGATGAACGATATTATAACCAAATGCCCCGACCCTGTTGCTCACCAGGTATCCGATCATGCTTGCATCCGGCAGTAAAATTAATGCAAGATACCACCACCACGCAAAATGAAGTTGCGAAAAAAGAAAAATGCTGAATAAGAACATGGCTAATTCTTCAATTTTGATGGTGGTTTTCATGGGTTGAGTTTTATTTGATTTTTACTGCAGGAATTTTTTGCTGATATTGATAGAGGATCAAACTTTCTATTTTGCCGTAGATATCTTTGACGAACTCAACTTGGGTATCTGCCAATTTCATAAAAAAGAAATTTTCTCTTTCAGCAAATAACTCATTCTTCTGCTGCCCGGTCGCTTGTAAAATAAGTTGTCCGTTCTCCAACGAAATCATGAGGATGAATTTTGATGACACCTGATATTGTCCGGTGTATTGTTTCAATATTGCAGTATCTACACTGATCTCAGTGCGCGGCTTTGGAAAATCATAAGGCTGCTGATTAAGAATTGAATTGATATTTTCAGCGATTTTAGGAAGCCCCGGCGATTCTTTATTATCTAGCAGGATGATGCATATTCGGTCTGTTGGAATTCTGGCGATAAAACTTGCAAAACCGGGAATTCCTCCTTCATGCATCACCACTTTTTTGCCATACGCTGAATCTATGACCCAACCATACCCGTAATTTGATATGAAAGGAGTGAATGCTTTTTGTAATGAAGAATCATGCATGATTTTACGGGTGTATAAAGCGCGGTCCCATTTATAGAGATCACCAACTGTTGTATAAATAGAACCGGCGGCGTAAGATACAGATGAATCAATAATTGCAGCGGCTTCTGCCTTTTCGGGATTGACCCTGAAATAGCCCGTTGCCTTATTTTGATTTTTTAGTTTTTTAAAATCAAATCCGGATCTTGTCATGCCTAAAGGCTTGAAAATATTTTCCTCAATAATGGTGAAATAAGATTTGCCGGTAATTTTTTCAATGATGTATCCCAGCAATACATATCCTGAATTGCTGTAATTATATTTAGTTCCAGGAGAAAAATCAAGCGGTTTATTTTTGAATAAGGCAATCAGGCTATCTGGTTTCAAGGGATTTGAAGACTTGTTCTTCATGAAATCTTCATCATTGGTATAATTGTAAATTCCCGAAGTATGTGTTAACAAATTTTCAATAGTAATGCTATCACCATGTGGATAATCAGGAATATACTTTGATAATTTATCCTGCAAGGAAATCTTATGTTGTTCCTGTAATTGAAGGATAATTGCTGCAGTGAATTGCTTGGTCAATGAACCGATTTGAAAAGCAGTATTTGTATCATTCAAGGTTCTTGCGGCGATGTTTTTATATCCATATCCTTTTTGCAACAGTACATTTTCTTTTTGGGCAACAAGCACTACGCCATTAAAAGAATTTTGTTTTGCGTACTGCTTCATCATCTCATCAATTTCCTGTGCAGGCGTTTGCGCAGAGATATTAAATGAAATGGCACCGGTCAATAAAAACAATACGATCTTTTTCATGTACGCTACTTAAGCAGACTGGGATTCCGTTTCAGGGATGGTCACTTTTAGCTTTATTTCGAAATCTTTCATCCGTTTTAATTCTCCCTGGACATCATAATTGCCCGAAGCCAATATCAATTTCAATCTCCAGAGAAGAAATGCATCGCCGGTAATAGTGGTTGCCTTATGCAAAAATGTTCCGATCAATTTTTGCGCAGTCTGCCAATTGGCCGTGATGAATTTTTTTATCTCAGCATCATAATAATCATAATCGTATTGAACCAATTTTTTCCCGCCTTCCAGCATGCGAACACCTTTTTCTTCATTGCATAATCTTGTCCATTCATCGGGATCGACTTCAAATTCGCTGAGCGTTATTGGTCTTGCTAATTTTTTTGCCTTCAAAAATTCTTTTCCAGGAATATTAAAAAGATTGACGGGGTAAAAAATATTTCCTTTCTCATTGATGAAAGGGAGATTATTGAGATAGAGAATAAATATTCTTCCCTGGAAATCTTTGAGTTGGCTCATCAGCCAATAATAACCGCTTACATCGTGCTTATTTTGTGCTGCCCATATCCAGATAATTTCTACCGGATCATTTTTTAGTTTTTCAACCAGGGCTTCAACCACTTTCTTATCATCGGGAACTGAACCATTATCAACGGTTCCGGCATAGTCGCCATCAGCTAAAACATCACGCCACCATTGTCTGCGCGACTCCCATCCTTCTGAAGAGAAAATATCTTTCAACGGACCGACCGCAAAATCATCGGCAATTTGTATTATTTCTCCTTGTAAAGAATGATCAAGTTGAATCGCTTCATTCAAAACATCAACATCATTCTTTTGAAAAACTATGTGAATCATTTTTAATCAATAATTATTTTATTCTTAATTTTTTACTGCTACCTCTTCGGCAAGATCAATCTCCACTTTTAAATTATCAATAATAAACTCCTGCCTTTCCTGGGTATTTTTTCCCATGTAATATTCAAGTATTTGCTGAATATGAGTCTCTGGCATTACCAGTACGGGTTCTTTCTTCATATCCGCCCCGATGAATCGCGCAAATTCATCGGGAGAAATTTCTCCCAAACCTTTGAAACGCGTAATCTCCGGTTTGCTCCCTAATTTTTTCATTGCAGTTTGTTTTTCCGTTTCATCATAACAATAGATCGTTTCTTGTTTATTACGGACACGGAATAAAGGTGTTTCTAAAATAAATACATGACCATTTTTTACGAGGTCAGGGAAAAATTGCAAAAAGAAAGTCATCAGCAATAATCGAATATGCATTCCATCAACATCCGCATCGGTGGCAAACACAATATTATTATAACGAAGTCCTTCCAGCCCATCTTCAATATTCAATGCATGTTGCAACAGATTGAATTCTTCATTTTCATAAACCACTTTTTTCGTTAAACCAAAGCAATTCAGTGGCTTTCCCCGCAAACTAAATACAGCCTGCGTTTCAACGTTTCGAGCTTTGGTTATGCTTCCACTTGCAGAATCACCTTCTGTGATAAAAATGGTGCTTTCTTTTTGTCTTTCAATGATCGCGTCTTTATCTCTTCCTGTCGCCTCGTCATTATAATGAAAACGACAGTCACGCAATTTTTTATTATGAAGATTTGCCTTTTTTGCCCTTTCGTTGGCAAGTTTCTTTATTCCCGCTAAATCTTTTCTTTCTTTTTCACTTTGCTCAATTCGTTTTTTTAGTGCATCTGCGGTAGCAGGATTCTTGTGCAGGTAATCATCCAGTTCTTTTGCCAGAAAATCATATACAAAGTTTTTCATGCTTGCACCGCCTTCTTCAACATATTGTGAACCAAGTTTTGTTTTTGTTTGCGATTCAAAAACAGGTTCCACAACACGAACTGAGATCGCAGCCACAATACTTTGCCTGATATCAGAGACATCATAATCTTTTTTATAAAAATCGCGAATGACTTTTACGAATGCTTCACGAAATGCCTGGTGATGCGTGCCTCCTTGTGTAGTAAACTGTCCATTCACAAAACTGAAGATCTCTTCACCATAATCATTATTGTGAGTGATCGCCACTTCTATATCTTCCCCTTTTAAATGAATGATGGGGTATTGCAATTCGTCTTCATTCGATCTGCGTTTCAGCAGGTCAAGCAATCCATTTTTTGAAACATATTTTTTGCCGTTGTAACTGATCACCAACCCGGCATTCAGGTAACAATAGTTCCAAAACTGGTTATCTAAATAATCATTATTGAAATGAAAATTCTTGAACACGGATTCATCGGGAATAAAAGTGATGAGCGTTCCGTTTCCTTCGGTAGTTTTTGTTTCTTTATATTCTTTGATCAGTAGGCCTTTTTGAAACTCTGCTGTTTTTTCTTTGCCTTCTCGAAAAGCGCTCACTTTAAAATAATGGCTGAGGGCATTCACTGCTTTTGTTCCAACGCCATTCAAGCCAACTGATTTCTGAAACGCTTTGCTGTCATACTTTGCGCCGGTATTGATCTTGCTAACAGCATCAACCACTTTCCCTAACGGTATTCCACGTCCATAATCCCGCACAACAACAGTTTTATTATCAATGGTAATGTCAACTTGTTTGCCGTAACCCATCGTGTATTCATCGATGCAATTATCGATCACTTCTTTCAGTAACACGTAAATGCCGTCATCAGCGCTGCTGCCGTCGCCGAGTTTGCCGATATACATTCCCGGTCGCACGCGAATATGCTCGCGCCAGTCAAGACTTTTAATGCTTTCTTCTGTGTATTCAAAAAGGTTTTGTTTCTCTGCCATTCTTCATTTAATTATCAATTAATAATTATGAATTATTAATCTTTGGTAATCAACAATTTTTTGCTCTTCAGCACCCTTGCTTCGGAGTCTTGTCTGAACAAATTCTATTCAGTTTTCGTTCTTAGCGCGAGGCTCATTGCTAATCGCTTTCCCTTAAACGCGCAAATATAAACAAACCGAATCAGAGGCGCATTTTAACATTTATACACAATAGTGAATAAAATTATTGTCGCTAAAACAAAAAAACTCCGCATATATTTTCTGTACTTCAGTGTTCTGAGGTAAAGAAAATCAAACCGTACATTCGCTTATGGCAGAAAAATTTCTGGAATTCGAAAATGTAACCGTTCAGTTTGGAGGAGAAAAAATTCTTGATGATATCAACTTTGCCATTCAAAGCAATGAGCAGTGGGCCATTTTAGGTCCATCGGGAAGCGGAAAAACGCTTTTGGCAAATACAATTGCAGGAAGAAATTTTTATTCAGGGAAAATTCATTATCACTTTCCAGTAAAAAAGAATGATAAAAGCACCATTTTAATTGTTGAGCAACAGCATCGTTTCAAAAATCTTTCCAATACCAATGATCTGTATTATCAGCAGCGATTCAATAGCTACGATTCAGAACAAACCATTACTGTTCAACAAGCATTAAAGGTACATTTTGCAGGGGAAGATTTCATTAATAAGGAATGGATAGACAAACTTCATGTTCGCAGTTTATTGGATGAACCGTTGATACAATTATCAAGTGGCGAAAACAAAAGAGTTCAACTTGTTATGGCGCTTCTTGAAAATCCTGAATTATTGATACTCGATAATCCATTTATCGGATTAGATGTTGAAGGAAGAAAGACGCTTCATCAAATTATTAAGATCATTTCACAAAAGGGGATCCAGGTACTATTGATCAGTTCAAGCAATGAAATTCCGGAAAGCATTACACATATTGCCGGCCTTGAAAAAGGAACGCTGAATTTCGCGGGTCAAAGAGATCAGTTTTCTTTATATAACAGTGCTAAAAATCAAGATCACCGATTAAAGCCAGAATTATTGAATCAGCTTAAACCCTTGACAGAATTCGATTTTAGTATTGCTATAAAAATGATGAACGTAAATATCAAATATGGCGATAAGCAAATTCTTCATAACATAAACTGGGAAGTAAAAAAAGGCGAACGATGGAATTTATCCGGACCGAACGGAGCAGGGAAATCAACATTATTGAGTTTGGTGACCGCAGACAATCCGCAAGCTTATGCCAATGAAATTTATTTATTTGATAAGCGAAGAGGAACCGGCGAAAGCATTTGGGACATCAAACAAAAAATAGGTTTCGTTTCTCCCGAACTGCATTTGTATTTTGATTTTAGCGCGACCTGCTTTGAAGTGATTGCATCGGGCCTTTTTGATACAATCGGATTATTCCGGCAATTGAATGAATTGCAAATAGAAAAAGTTTCTTTGTGGCTGAAATTATTTCGGCTCGAAAATGTAATATCCAAAAGATTACCTCAAATCTCCCTCAGCGAACAGAGAAAAACATTACTTGCGCGGGCGCTTATCAAAACACCACCCCTGCTCATTCTTGACGAGCCCTGTCAGGGATTGGATGATGAACAAACTGAGTATTTCAAAGAGCTTATTGACCAAATTTGTACAGCTTTCAACTCAACCCTTATTTATGTAAGTCATTATCAAAATCAAATTCCGGAATGCGTGAATGATTTTTTGAACCTGGAAAATGGCCGTGTTGTCAATAAATAAATTGAAGCATTTATTCTTTTTGTTTTTCTGTCAATTACTTAAATTTAAGAATGCCAAAGCTTCTGCTCATTAATATCTTTCTTTTATTAATCCTTTGTAATAATGGGATTGCGCGCACTTATACAGATGAAGAAGCAAAATCTGCATGGAACGAATTGAAGAAGAAAACAGTGAATGAAGAAAATTTCCGGCAGTCCTGCGATTTGATCCAGGACGTTGGACAAACCAATATCAGTCTCGCTTATCAATTTCTTGCAGAGTATTATTCCATTATTAAACCAATCGGAAACAAGCATTGGGTGCATGTTTTATTAATGAATTGGGCGAAAGCCAAAGAATCATTAACGGCATTTGATGAAGCCGATTCTTTATACAAATTGGCCAGGGCAAATGCAGCAAATAATTCGAGAGAATTTGATGAAGCTTTGGTCGGAACAGTGCTGATGTACCTGGAATGGGGGAAAGAAGATTCGCTAAAGAAATATCTATCAGCGGCTGAAAATTCCTGCAAAAAAAATAATGATGCTGAAGATCTTTCTTTTGTCTACACTTTCAAAGGCTTGTCGAAAATGGACGATACGGCGTCGTTAAGAAGAAATCTAGATACTGCGATTTCTCTTACGCAAAATCTTTCTGACAAAAATGCGCTGTTCACAGCAAAATATAATCGTGCGGTTTTTTATAGTCAGTTTAATTTGCAGCAACAGGTGATGGAGTTGGATGAATTGCTGGAGTTATCAAAGGATTCTACTTTATCGATAAAGCCAAAACTGTATGAACGGACCGCCTTTTCTTTTCGAAAACCTGTGCCCAGCATTTATTATCAACTAATGCTCGTTAACCTATTATTGACTGATTATGATAATGCAGGAAAATTTGCAGAGCTTTTTTATGATGCAACTGTGAAATCCAATCCTGGCGGGGCTCAGGCGGCGCCGTTCAATTCGGTGATGGCGATGGTGAAAGCATATCAGGGCGAATATGCTGATGCGAAAAATTATCTTTCACAAAGTCTTTCTTTATACAAACTGCCTGAAAATAAAATTTCCTACCCGACTTATCACCTTGCAGCTGGCATGATCGCGGAGCATGAAAATAAATTTGACGATGCTTTAGGACATTATGAAATGGCTTACAAAAACGGCAGCATGGCTTATGGCTTGCATCTGATGCCGCCGGAAGTTTATTATGCGCATGAATTGATCCTGAACAAACAATTGGACTCATCACAAAAACTATTCGCCCAGCTTGAACCCATTTTAAAAACACGCACTTATTCTGCTATCGGTTTTTACTATTACAAATATTTTGCTGAATTGATGAAAGCGAAAGGGGATAATATTGCCTACAATAAAGCGATTGAACGTTTTTATTCAATAAAAGATTCTTTGTCTGGTATCAATCGTTACCGAGCAATACAGGAAGTAGAAACCAGAATGCGCGTGCACGATAAAGAACAGCAAATAAATAGGCTAAATGATGAAAATGCTGCCAAGCAAAGAGAGCTTCGACAACAATGGATCGGGTTAATCATTTTCACTTCGCTTGCTGTGATTATCATTTTATTGTTGATCGCTTATGCCAGAAATCAAAATCACAGAAAATTACAGGCAGAACAGATCGCGAAACAAAATGAAATTCTTCAGCAGGACAAATTAATAGAGATGGAAAAACAGCACCGCATTGAAGTGATGCAACGCGCCATTGACGCGGAAGAAAATGAACGGTATAAAATTGCCGATCAGTTGCATGATGAAGCAGGAGGGATGTTGGCGCTGGCTTCGTTGAATATTTCATCTGCCCTTGAAAAAGGGAAAGATGATGCGCAATCGCGGGAAAAAATTGAAAAAGCCCACGAAATATTGACTGATGTTTCTTCTACCATTCGCGATATCAGCCACAGACTTACTCCGCTCGTGATAGAAAAGTGTGGATTCAAAAAATCAATTGAAGACATGGCGCACAGTGTCAATCTTTCAGGTAAATTAAAAGTGCAAACTGTTATTGTCGGTTTTGAAAATGATCATAAATACCCGATAATATTATTGAATAACCTTTACAGGATTTTACAGGAATTGTTGCATAATATTTTGAAACATGCGCAGGCAAGAAATGCCCTGATCGAAATCGTAGAACACGAAAACGTCATTTCCGTGATGGTTGAAGATGACGGCATTGGCATAACTGATTTGCCCGTCTCCAAAGGCAAAGGACTCGAGTCTATTAAATCGAAAATTGCGTATCTTAACGGAAAGATGGAAATTGAGAAAAGGAAAGATAAAGGAGCACTGATCGTGATGGAAATTAATGTTTGATTGATCAAAGAAAACACCATGCTCAGAATTGTCATTGCAGATGATCATCCGTTACTGGTTGATGGATTAAAAAAAGTGCTTGAAGAAATTGAAGGAGCACAGGTCCTGGCTATTGCCGGTAATGGTAGAGAGCTGATCAATATTCTTCGCACAACTGTTGCCGATATTGTCTTTCTTGACCTGCAAATGCCAAAAATGGATGGAATAGATTCTTTAAAAGTATTGCGAAAAGATTTTCCAAAACTAAAGATCATCATCTTTTCAAATTACGGGCAACCTAAATTAATACGCGAAATAAAAAATCTTGGAGCGAATGGCTATCTTCTGAAAAATGTTCCTTCAACAACATTAAAACAAGCTGTTGTTGAAATTGCGAATGGAAATACCTGGTTTCAGGATCTGCATCCTGAAGTGAAACAATCTGAATTACTCACCAATGAATTCATAAAGAAATACCAGCTCACAGAAAGAGAGACCGAAATAATCGGGAAAATTGCGCAAGGACTTACAACAAGAGAGATCGCTAGTGAACTATTCCTGAGTGAATTCACCATTAACACACATCGAAGAAATATCTGCCGCAAACTCAACATTTACACTCCTGTTGGGCTGATCAATTTTGCCAAAGAGCATGGATTGGTTTCCTGATCTTTTAAATATACTTAGAACTAAGTATTTGACGCAGATGATTTCAATAGGAACTTTAATCTGAAAATTTCGTTTTCCTTTTTTTAACTGTTTTGAACTGCTGACAACAAACAAACCCTTTACTTTATTCTAATATCCTTACAAATCCATTTGCCCAAATGGCAATTAGGCAACGTTAAAAAAATTAAGCAATGAAAAAAATAAAAAAATTCGGACTACTTCTTTTGATCTTAATTGGCCTATTTGTGCAAAATGCGTGTATAGCACAAAGCACTGGCCCGAATCCAGCTCAAGCCAAAATCTTGCAATTTATAGATGCTTCTTTTGATCTGATCAAAATAAACAACAAAGGCGAATCATTTGTGGATGAAAAAGACAAACCTGCGGTAAGTTTTAATATCGGATATAATTTGTGGGTTCCTCTGGTTAACGGTCAACATCTCCAGCAGCTGGGAAAAGATTCAGAAAATTCGCCAGAAAGCATCGCTTTTGACAAAATTGCAAATAACTATAATCCAGAAGCCTCCAATAAAACAAACGGTTATTTCTTTCTCTCATTTTCACCGGAATTCATTGGGAAAAACAGCAATCAAACAGGCGATGGCTATTCCACTCATGTAAGTCTATATTATTTAGAACTACCCATTCTTATTAATTATGCTTTGCCAATGAAAGATAATGATGGGATGATCCATTTTGGAATTGGGGTTTATGCAGCAGCAGGCCTTTTTGGAAAATTTAGTGGTAATGGCTTTAGTCAATCTGTAAAATTCGGAAGCTCTGATAACGATGATTTAAAACGAATGGATTATGGAATTGCCATTAATGCCGGGTACAGTTTCTTGAAAAAATGGGATGCTTCCATTAATTATGATCTCGGTCTAAGGGATGTGAGTGCAACCTCACCGGATCCGTCGACAAAAATAAGCGGATTCTCACTCAATATCGCCTACCGCATTCATTAATATTATTCGATGGATCCATGCTCCCATTTATAACTGCAAGCAAGGTGGTTTCTTTATAAGCTAAGCGTTGGCAATAATGCCTGCGCTTTTTTTATTCATATAAGCCATTGATTATTAGCTCTAAATGCATCTGAATAAATAAATCGTCGTACAAGGTCGTTTTCTTTTTTTCGATAATTGACAAATCCGTAAATTTGATTAATCGTTTTTGTAAATAGCCAATAAATAGCCAACTTACCTAATTACGATTTTGATTAACCCTCACTTACATTCCCATTAGTTCATTACCAACTGCCCGTTAATTCTTTTATTAATTTTTTAAACTGTGAAGTATGTACTCGTATGCATTGCTGGAGAAGAATTGTTATTACCTGGTGCAGGAAAAAGAAGAAGAGGCTATCGCGCTCATTAAAGTAAATTTTGAAACCGACCATTGTCTGCATATCTCAAAATATGATGAAGCAACTGCTTTGGAATGGAGAAAAAAAACTGATCCTATTTTCGATATTCTGGAATTGCTCGATGATGATAAAGTGAAAGCATGGGAGGCACTCTATAAAGATAATCTCGGTACTTATAATTATGAGGAAGACGAAGATTAGATTTACGCTTGATCTTTGATCCCCAATCTTTTTTTGATCGTTTGCCAAACCGGAGCAACATCCGGCGATAGTTTCAAATAAATTATTGCCGGAAGATATATTATTGTAAATGTTGCGCTGCGTAAAATGATCCATAAAATCCCTTCGTGACTACGGAATAAATAATAACAGACCAGAAAATCAACCGCTACCAGCAGTAAGGTATACACTGTTTTTGCATCGAATGGTTGCATCTTGAATTTTCTCAGCAGAAAAATATAGCGGATAAGGTTATAAGTAGCAAATGAAATAAGATTGGCAATCGCCGGACCGATGATGCCGGTTGTTTTTGCAAGAATATAGGTTAATGGCAAATTGATCGCCAGCAAAATAATTCCCGTAATAAAATCAAAACGCCAGAAGGTCGATGTGCCGATGATCTGCGCATTCACTCCTGTACCCATATCAATAATGCAATTTAATCCGAGAAAGAAAAAAACAAAGCGCACATCCAAATAATCTTTCTGCAAATGAAATGCAAAAATGGCATCTGAGAAATTCAACCAGATCAGCACAAATATTCCTGCGGAAAAAATCAGCTGGTTAATGGAAGAGCGGTGATATACGAGATTTATCTTTTTATAATCCTTGTCTTTCCATGCTTTTGATAACGGCGCGAGGGATGCGGCAATAATTCCACGTTGTGGCGCTTGCATTAAACTCGTCATATATTGCGCTAAAATAAACGGAGCTGCATCGGCCAATCCTTTTGGCATCACCGAGGCAAGGACAATAGGCGCGAAAACCGTGGCAATATTATGCAGCAACGCGCCACTCCAGATAAAACCCGCAAGCGTAAAAATTTTTTTCTTGAATTTTTTTGTAACGCGACTTATTGAAAATGTGAAATGAAGTTCTTTTTTGGCGAGAAGATAAATGAAAAGGGTCAATGCAATTATAATGTAACCGATAGAATACAGTTTGATAAAAGGATCAAAACCTTTTAGCACTCCGGTTATAAATAAAATAATCAATATCGTGGTAAATAAACGAAACTGAAATTCTTTTAGATAATTGGTGAAAACCGATTCCTTCAACTGCCAGGCATAGGCTTCAAGTAATGAATAGACCATCAATCCATAGCCGAAAGGAAATATCCAGTAATAATATTTTACCAATTCTGCGGAGTGTTCTCCAAATTTTCTGATCACCAAACTTTTAAAAATAATACCGCCGATTATTACCAGCACAAAACCTGTTTTTGCAATGGTTAATGCCCAGGTCATCAAATCGTTCTTCTTTTTTGGGAGATTATCGTTGTAATAAGGATAGAATTTATAAATGTAAGCTTGCATCCCCAGGTTGGCGACGGAATACATAACATTGGCGATGGATATAAAAAGCCCGGTAAGTCCATATTCTTCCGGCGTAAAGCCCCCCTGCCGAGTAAAAAGGTAAGTGTTCAAAGCGCCTAATGCAAAACCCAAATAAACAATGCCGGAAGAAAGAATGCTTTGGCGCCTGATTGTACTCATGAAAATTTACAAAAATTTACAGCAAAGATGCATTCTTTTATTTAATCCACTTTTTGAACTTTGATGTAGAAATTTTCATCAACGGAAAAATTACCTGCATCAGTTTTTTTCATGCTTTGCCATTTCTCTGTTGGTTTTATCCACGTTGTTTTTGCATCAACCAGTTTTACCGCCATATTAAATCCTGCAACGCAATTTGTCCAGCGATAAGAAATATCATCGGCGCCCACTTTATATTCAAGCACAGGGATTTTTGTCGTTCTTAGATACTCATCAAAGACTTTTGAAAAATCAATTCCCGATTGTTTGCTGATGTAATTTTCGATGTCTTTACTATCAACCGTTTTATGATAAAAAGTGGAATTGATCCCTCTCCATATCTGCCTGAACTTCTCATCATCATTAATAACCTGTCGAATGGTGTGCAACATATTGCCGCCTTTATAATACATATCACCCGACCCTTCTTCATTGACTCCATAATGGGCAATAATGGGTTTATCATTGGCTATGTTTTTTCTTATGCCGATGCAATATTCATTTCCTGCCTTAACGCCGAACACACAAGTTGTGTAAAGCGTTTCCGAATAATTGGTGAAGCCTTCATGCACCCACATGTCGGCGAGATCATTTGTGGTAATGCTGTTGCCCATCCACTCATGACCGCTTTCGTGCACAATAATAAAATCCCATTTCAATCCCCATCCTGTTCCCGAAAGATCTCTGCCGAGATAACCTTCCCTGAAACGATTGCCATAAGCCACGGCACTCTGGTGTTCCATGCCAAGATGCGGCGCCTCAATTAATTTATATCCATCTTCATAAAACGGATAAGGACCATACCAGTATTCAAAACACTTTAACATCGTATCAACTTCCTGGAACTGAATTTTTGCTTTTTCAAGATCATAATCCAGCACCCAATAATCGCAATCTAATTTTCCTTTCTCGCCATTATAATCTTCATGCCAGGTGACATATTTGCCGATGTAGGGAATGATATCATAATTATTTATGGGATTTATCACTTCCCATTTGTAGGTATCTGTTCCGTTATTGTTCGATTTTTTTTCTTTTAATCTTCCATTGGCTACAGCAATCAGGGTATCCGGCACCGTTATACTCAGGGAAGCCCCGTTATCAGGTTCATCGCTTTGATGATCCTTGCATGGATACCAAACACTTGCTCCCAGTCCCTGGCAGGTAACGGTCATCCAGGGTCTTCCTAATTTATCCTTTACAAAACTCCATCCGCCATCCCAAGGAGGGCGTACGGCAAGCCGCGGGAACCCATCATAACTGATATAGATCGTTTCTGTACTTCCCGCCGCTAATGATGAAGGGAATTCAACATGATAGAGATTTCCTTCGCGTGCAAATTTTAATTGTTGATTATTCCAGCTAACTGAATTTATTTTTAAAGGCTCCTGCAGATCGATCTGCATGATCATTCCTGGCTTTATGACTTTGAAGGTGATGGAATTACTGCCGGTAATAAACTTTTTTTCGTAGTCAGGCTTCACCCAAATATCATATCGTAGTACATTCCACCATGCTCTTTCGGGGGTAATGGTCCCGCGCAGGGTATCTGCATGTGTGAATTGCTTGGTATCAGCCTGGGCAAAACAAATCTGAATAATAAGAAGAGATAAAAGGGAAAGAAAAAAATTAATCCTTTTCATTTGCTAAATTTAATTCGTGTTTATTTCAATGAAGATAATAAAACCTTTTGCACGGCACCTTATTAAATACATAAACGGTTGGATATTTTGTGTGTGTTTGATGGCATGTCATTCTGCTGATCATCATGAAAAAAAAGTTTTTCATTATAATGAGCAAACCGGCATTGCCACGCTCGATCCGGCATTTGCAAAAAATCAATCGATCATGTGGGCTGTCCATCAGCTTTATAATACATTGGTCGAAACGGATAATGAGCTTCACATCATGCCGTCATTAGCGAAAAGCTGGGATGTTTCTGCCGACAGATTGGTGTATGTTTTTCATTTGCGCAGCGATGTTTTTTTTCATGATAATGATGCATTTCAAAATGGACGAGGTAGAAAATTGAACGCGCATGATGTTGTCTATAGCTTCAAAAGAATCATTGATAAAAAAACGGCAAGTAGCGGCGCATGGATATTTAATAACAGGATCGACTCTCTTATTCCCTTCAAGGCGATTGATGATTCAACCTTCCAATTAAAATTATCGAAGCCCTTTAACCCGGTGCTTGGATTGTTAAGCATGGAATATTGTTCCATTGTTCCGCATGAAGTGGTAGATCTTTATGGAAAAGATTTTCGCAATCACCCTTGTGGAACCGGGCCTTTTGAATTCAAATCATGGGAAGAAGGTCAGGATATGATCTTATTAAAAAATGAAAATTATTTTGAAAAAGATAGCAGGGGAAACAGGTTGCCCTATCTCGATGCGATCAAAATAACTTTCTACGATAATAAAGCCACGGAGTTTTTGTTATTTCAACAAGGCGAATTGGATTTTATCAATGATATCGATCCATCTTTTAAAGATGAAGTGCTGAATAAGAATGGAGATTTGAAAAAAGAGTGGCAGCGAAAAATAATCTTATCAAAACATCCGTATCTCAACACGGAGTACCTTGGGATTTTGGTTGACACGAGCAATGAGTTACTTAAAAACTCTCCGTTACGATTACAGAAGATCCGTCAGGCCATTAATTGTGGATTTGATCGGAGAAAGATGATGATCTATTTACGAAATTCAATCGGCATTCCGGCCGAGAGCGGGTTTGTGCCGGCAGGTTTGCCATCATACGATTCATCTGCTGTAAGAGGCTATTATTTTAATGTGGACAAAGCGCGCAAACTATTGACTGAGGCGGGTTTTGCTGATGGAAGAAATCTACCGGAAATAAAACTGATGACAATTGATACTTATTCCGGTATCGCATCATTCATTGCCAAACAATTGGAAGAGATCGGTATTAAAGTCCAGGTCGAAGTTGTACAAAAGAGTCTATTGCTGGAAGAGACTGCAAAATCGCAGGTATTATTTTTTCGCGGAAGCTGGATCGCTGATTATCCCGACGCTGAGAATTATTTGAGTGTATTCTATTCAAAAAATCCCGCACCGCCAAATTACACGCGCTATAATAACCCTTTGTTCGATAAATTATATGAACAATCACTGATCGAAAAAAATGATTCTGCAAGAAATAAATTATATCAGCAAATGGATCAGATCATGATCAATGATGCGCCTGTTGTTCCATTATGGTATGATGAAGTAATCCATTTGGTAAATCCATGGGTAAAGGGATTTGAACCCAATGGTTTGAATTTGCTTGAATTGCGGAAAACGAAAATAGAAAAATAAAAGCGGGGCATAATATTTTACACCCCGCTGTGCAAACGATCTAATCTATAAAACTAAAACTTGTTTTTGTCTCCTTGCTTGTTCATCTGTGGAATCTTTCTTTCTGTTTTTCCCGAATCATCATCTTCATGTTTTCCGGGAGTTATTTCATTTTCATCTTTTTGATTCTTCCAGTTTTGATTTGAGCCCTGCTGTTGATCTTTATTTTGCTTTTGTTGCGAACTACCTGATGGATGTTGATTCTGCTGATTCTTTTCCGTCATTGACTTTTGCTGACTCGATGAACCCGACTGATTATTCTGGTTCTTGTCTTTTTTTTCAGTTGCCTGATCTTTCTGCATATTCTCATTCTTTTGCATAATCTGAAATTTTAGTTGTTTGAAAATATTTTCAATAATAAAATTTCAAAAATGATACCAGCGAATATTTAAAGGGGAAGACCGTTAACAACCCTTAAATAAAAAAATGTTAAGTGGCTCATCGTACCCAATGAGTAGATAATTTTCTACGTGGGAAATCTTAAGGGATAGCTTGCGGTCCGATGTCGGAATTCAGAACGAAGAGTTTGTCTCAGCTTCTCTTACCGACTCCGGGTTTGAAGTGTTATGGAAATATTCCTAACTCTGCATAGCTCGTTCCTACTTTATTAATTGCCACGACATAGGCGGCTGTGCGCATATCTGGAATTTCCGTATTTGCTTTCCAGCAATCCATTATTTCTTTAGTTGCTGCGCTCATCGTTTCTTCCAACCCACTGTACACTAAATCCACTTCATCAGCGCCATGCATAATAAATTCTTTTTCTTTCTTTTCAATTTTTTTTCCAGTCAGCTCTTCAATTTGACTGATTATGTGCATGTTCATGTTTTCTGTGAAACGTTTTTCCATTCTTCCGTAACGAACATGACTCAAATTTTTCAGCCATTCAAAATAGGAAACCGTGACGCCTCCGGCATTTAAGTACATATCAGGGACAACCAAAACACCTTTTTGAATGAATACTTCGTCTGCATCCGGGGTGAGCGGACCATTTGCCGCTTCCCCGATTATTTTTGCTTTAACACGTGGAGCATTTTCTCCATTAATAACATTTTCTAAAGCTGCAGGAATCAGAATATCACAATCCAATTCCAGTGCATCGCCGGAGTGTGCAATATTAGTTGCTCCCGGAAAATTTAAAATCGATCCTGTTTTTTTTCTGTGTTGAAAAACTTCTTCTTCATTTAATCCATCAGAATTCATTATCGCGCCTTCATATTCTGCAAGTGCAATAACTTTAGCGCCACCTTCCCGGAAAAATTTTGCGGCATGGTAACCTACATTTCCTAATCCCTGCACAACAACTCTTTTTCCCTTAACGCCGGGTGATAATTTCAATTTATCCATTACGTCTTTCATGCTGCAGACTTCGCGGATGCCGTAAAAAACACCTAGTCCTGTAGCTTCGCGGCGACCACGAACACCACCTTGTGAAACTGGTTTTCCCGTTACACAACCCATCGCGTCAATTTCTCCCGGACGCATGCTCATGTAGGTGTCGAGTATCCATGCCATTTCTCTTTCACCGGTACCATAATCTGGTGCGGGCACATCAGTTCCTGGTCCGATAAAATTTTTCTTTATTAATTCAGAAGTATAGCGACGCGTGATTTTCTCTAATTCATATGGAGTATATTTTTTTGGATCGATGCTGATTCCTCCCTTAGCTCCGCCGAATGGAACATTAACGATAGCGCATTTGTAAGTCATTAAGGCGGCCAAGGCCATCACTTCATCCAGGTTTACAGAAAGTGAAAAGCGAATACCGCCTTTACTTGGAGATTTGTGCTGGGAATGTTGAACACGATATGCTTTTATAACTTCTATCTTATCACCGATCTTAACGGGGAAGAACATGCGGTAAACAGAATTACATTGCTTGATCTGTTCGAGTAGGCCTGAATCCCAGTTGGTGAATTTTGCTGCTTTATCAAAACTTTTTTCAACAGCTTCAAAAAATTTGTATTCGGTTGGTGCTGCCATAAAATATTTATTGGTTAATGATTTTATTTTAATGAAGTCCGGTTTCAGCAGTCATAAGCAACTTCCTGCCTCAGACTATTTTTCCATTTTGGTTATTTTCCTGTCCAGTCTCGCAACATACAAGATCAATCCTGCCAAAATGGTCACCAGAACAGCAATTACAACATAAATTTTTCCATCCGCGCGTAAAGCATCTGCCATCTCTGGTTTTTTATTTGCAGTACTGTCTTGTGCAAATGCAGTGATGCACATCAATAAACTTATAACGGTGATCAGTACACTAAAAATTCTTTTCTGCATTTTGTAATTTTTTTTCTGATAATAATTGTAGGCGTATACGCAAAGTGGTTATCCAAGTTCCTAATAAGGTCCAGCCCGGAATAGCCCCGAACCAAAATATGACGCGCATTCGACTGTCAATATCACCTGTATTCAACGCAGGATTACCCATGCCACCGGGATGCAGACTTTCCACTAATCTTGGAATGATCCAGATCGTGGGAAACAACATGGCAAAGGCAAATATGTTGTACACCGCACCAATGCGCGAGCGTTTATCAATATCGGTAATGGAATTGCGCAATACGAAATAAGCGAGATAAATAAGCAAGGCAATGGCTGCACCAATTTGCTTCGGATCATTGCTCCAGAACGCTCCCCAGGTATACCTCGCCCAGATAGCGCCGGTGGTTAATCCCAATGCGCCAAAAACGATTCCGGCTTTTGCATATTCAACAGCATAAATATCGAAACCGATATTGTTGGTACGAAGATATTTGATGGAATAAACAACGGAGATAATGAAGAATATCATCATGCTGAACCACATGGCAACATGAAAATAGAGGTTGCGGATGGTTTCGTTGAGGATGGGTTTTACAGGAACTCCGCCCAAAAACCCTGCGATAAAGGTGTAGAGTAAAAAGATCACGCACAATATTTTCCACCATGTACTACGAAGCATAAAGTATTCTTGGTGGTGGTCATGATGAACCGGGAAATAGCAAGCAAACCATTACTGCGATTGACCACCGGAATTTGGAACGCAAAAATAGGGTAAAGCGTATCAATTTAATTACAATTCCATAAAAAAACTTACGAGTGTTAGTTTTGGCAAAGGTGGATAATCTGAGAAAATGGTAAGGTAAAATGGGTTCTTGAGAAAAAACGGATTGTCACAACAAAATCAAAATCATGAACATTCTTACATCTAAATAGTCTTTTATTTTCCTCTTCTTGCAATCACTGGTTGATAGATTAATTTATTTTATTCATTCATTGCCATTTGGATGAATAAATGATACCCTCTGAATCTAAGCAGAAGATCTTTACACTGATATGGGGATTGGATTTTTGAGCGACCACATGCAGATAACCATCAGGTCCAGTATATGACTGACCCGGTGTTCCTGAAACTAAAGTATCAATATAAATTAATACTAATCCATTTTTTCCATCAGTATTTATTTTTGACGGATAGCCGTAATGTTGAAGAAGTTCATCCTTCGTCTTTCCGATCCATACCTTCATTATTTTACTTCTGCTTTTACAATTAATAAAAAAGAAGAATATTATTAACAATGATAATGAAATCAGCTTTTTCACGTGACATAAAATTTACATCATCAAATACCTGCAAGTTTTATTTAGATCTCTCAACAAAATTATTCTTTTAATCTTTCCACAAAAAAGGAAAAAGAATGATTGCCAGCACAACAATCATCACATCAAAAGAGGCGAGTAATAAAATAATAAAAGTCAGTCCGCTTTGGAGGACACTTGAAAATGCAATGCTTGATAATTTGATCAATAATAATAATTGCGGAATGATCAATGGAAACCCCATGATGGCCATTAATGCTGCGCTCTGTTGAGCGCGCGCTGCAATGGCTGCTAGAAATGTAAAGACCAAACTTAAACTTATGCCTCCAAAACAACTGATCAATACAAATGTAAACGGACTTTCCAAAGGACTTCCCAATAATAATTGAAAGAGTAAAAAGCTCAGCAAGCTCATCACGATCATCAATGCGCTATTGAACAAGAGTTTGGCAATAATAAACTGCCTTGCGCCGGCAATGGAGTAAAAATACAATAGTCGCCCTCGGCTTTCCTGTAAAAAGCTTTTTGCCACAGCATTAATGCAAATGAATAATTGTATCATCCAGAAAAGCGCTTTCCATATGGTTTCTTCCGGCTGTCCCATCACCATATACAAAACAAAAATGGTTGAAGCAACATACAACAGTACACCATAAAAAGAATACTGCTGGCGGATCTCCAGTAATATGTCTTTTTTAAAAAGAGTGAAAATATGTTTCAGCTGTCCTGGAATAAAAAAGATTTGTGCAAAAATAGTGTATGCCCATCTTATATTTGGATAAGCCAAAAATTAATGAAATGAGATCATTTCCTTATCTATTCTGTATGGGCCCCACCTTTAGAGAAAAAACCGGGTCTGGGAGGGTCAGCAATACTATTCTTCTGAATAAAGCCCTTCTTGAACCCATTTTTTCAAATTTTAACAACTTCAATGCAGCCGGGCAACCGCCAGGTCTTCAAATTATTCACGCTTCTTCTCCTTTGTAATAGCAATTCCTGCATCTGGGTTCGTAAATATTTTTTTCTCCTAAAACGATCTGTGATCCATTATCGGTTTTGCGGTAAGAATAATTGGCGATGTTCCCGCATTTTACACAAATGGCGTGCAATTTGGTAATGTAATCTGCTTTGGCGAGAAGATTAGGAATTTGTCCAAACGGTTTGCAGGTATAGTCCATATCCAAACCTGCAACGATTACGCGAATCCCGCCTAATGCAAGCTGGTCGCAAACATCAGGCAGATCGCTGTCGAAAAACTGTGCTTCATCAATGCCAATCACATCGGCATTTTTCCCAAGCGCCAATATGATCTTTGAATCTGCAATAGGAGTGGAGACGATCGCATTCTCGTCATGCGACACAATATTTTTCTCATGGTAACGTATGTCCATATCCGGCTTGAATATTTCAACATTAAGGCTGGCAATTTTTGCACGTTTCAGCCTGCGGATCAGCTCTTCCGTTTTGCCGGAAAACATGGAGCCGCAAATGACCTCGATCCATCCGCGCCGCTCGTTTTTTATATTTGGTTCAATAAACATAGAGCTTGAGAAATTGTTATAATTTTATGATCCTTATTATTTAATAAAAGCTTGTTGTAAATCATGGAACGATTGCAGGAATTAATCAGCAAATTAAAGGAACAATTTGAAGAAAATGCTCCGGCATCTCAATTGCTTTTAACAACTCAGTTAATTCAGAGCGAATTATTTGCAATGAACCAGCAACCGGCTTCAAGGCTGGGCACCGCCAAAGTAGCTGTGGTAATGCCCACATCAATGAAGATAAATATCACCGAAAATGTGACCGCGGCGAAGCATGAACCTGTGAAAGAAATAAAGGAAGAGAGACCAAAAACCGTGGTACAACCTGTAAACCAGCCGGATGATCATTGGGCCTATAATAAAATGGCTGATGTACCAACGCTTGCACAACATCGTCCTCCCAAAGAACTTAATGATTCCATTGGTAGCGACCATGTTTCTCTAAATGAAAAATTGAAAGCCGATACAAAAGAATTGGCATCATCTCTAAAGCATAGTCCTGTTCAGGATTTAAAAAGAGCGATTGGCATTAATGACCGTTATTTATTTATCAGCGAATTATTTCGTGGAGATGAAGCCGTCTATGAAAGAAGTATTAAGACCATCAACAATTTTGGAGTTTTATCGGAAGCTGAATATTGGATGGAAAGAGAATTAAAAGTGAAATTGGGATGGGACAATAATAAAAATATCACCCAACATTTTTATGATGTCGTTAAAAGACGATTTGCCTGAATATACTGCATTATTTTTTCTGTAGCCCCTCGCTTTGAATACACATAATCTTTTGCCGCTTTACAGGTTTGATAATATTCTTCCGGATCAGTTAGCAAACGATCAAAGGCCGATTCAACTTCCAGCGCGCTATCAACAACAATTCCGCCGCCACAATCTGCAAGCTCAATCGCTTCAATATATTTTTCGATCACTGGCCCATAAACTACGGGTTTGCCATATACTGCGGCCTCAAGTACATTATGAATGCCATCATCACCAAATCCGCCACCAACATAGGTAATGGTAGCATATTTGTATAATCGCGAAAGCATACCAATGTTATCAATGATCAAAACGTTTGCGTCATTTTTCATCAGCCATTTACTATCAGTCATATTTTTTTCAAGCACGGAATAACGAATGCTTCTTCTGAATAAAGATTCAACTTCTCTCAAACGTTCTTCATTTATTTCATGCGGCGCGATAATAAAATTTATTTCAGCATGTGCATTGGCATAATGATCCAGTTCTTCCTCATCTTCTTCCCAAGTACTTCCGGCTATAATAACCGGGTTATTTTTATTGATGAAATTTTCAATTACAGGGAATGAGGTTTCTTTTTGAGCGATCTCAATTACCCGATCAAATCTTGTGTCATTACTGATGGTTATGTTCTCCGAAATCCCGATCATTGATAATATTTTTTTTGAGTCTTCCGTCTGAAGAAAAAAATGGGAAAAGGAATGCATCATCTTTCGATGCAAACTCCCATACCATTTCAAAAAAACATAATCAGGATAAAAAACGGCAGACACGAGTAAAACGGGGATATCTCTTGTTCTTAATACATCCAGATAATAATACCAATATTCATATTTGATCCATAACACCAGCTTTGGATTGATAAGATCAATAAATTGCTTGGCGTTTCTTCTTGAATCTGCAGGCAGATAAGTAATATAATCTGCGCCGGTATAATTTTTCATTACTTCATATCCTGAGGGAGAAAAAAAGCTGATCACAATCTTTGCATTTGGATAGCAAGCTCTTATTTTTTCCAGGACCGGTCTTCCCTGTTCAAATTCGCCAAGCGAAGCGGCATGCATCCAAACGACTTCATTGTTACCGGGAATAAATGAAGAACGCAATTTATCAAAGACATTCTTTCTTCCTTTAAGCAATAGTTTAGCCTTAACATTCCATGGCGAAATAATGTGGGCGCCCGCGCTATATAGCAACAGAAAAATATTATAAAAGAAAATTCCCAAATTGAACATCATTAGGGGCAAATGTAAATCCAATATTTTAAGTTAGCATTAATGTACCATTTTGCCGTTGTGCAAACCGTATTTTTGATTTAGGTTTGTGCCGCAAAAAAACGCGCTTTTATTGAAAAATGTTTCCGGAATTGCGGTTTTTTAGAATCACCCTTTTTGCTCAAACGCATTGCTTTTGAAAGGATTAATTCAAATGGTTGCAATATTTCTGAATAGTTAAGCGTTAGGTTATTTAGTAATTGAAAAACACCTGAAACTGGCTTAGAAAAAGCTTAATCTTAAACCATTAGTATGAAAATTGCTGTTGTAGGTACTGGATATGTAGGTTTGGTTACCGGTACTTGTTTTGCTGAAACTGGGAATGATGTTACTTGTATAGACATCGATGTCAACAAGGTAAAGAAACTTACTTCCGGTCAAATTACCATTTATGAGCCGGGTCTTGAAAAGCTTTTTCTTCGAAATGTAAAAGAAGAAAGACTTCATTTCACTACCAATCTGGAAGAAGGCATTATTGATGCCAAGATCATCTTTCTGGCATTACCAACTCCACCTGGCGAAAACGGGTCTGCAGATTTGAAATATGTGTTGGGTGTTTCTGAGAATATTGGAAAAATCATTAGTTCCTATAAGGTCATAGTTGATAAAAGTACAGTGCCTGTTGGTACTGCAGAAAAAGTGCATGCAGCTATCGCAAAAAATTATGGTGGCGAATTTGATGTGGTATCGAACCCGGAATTTTTACGTGAAGGAGTGGCAGTGGAGGATTTTATGAAACCTGACAGAGTGGTGGTTGGAACCGGCTCTGACCGCGCAAGAAAAGTTTTGGATGAATTATATAATCCTTTTGTTCGCCAGGGCAACCCGATAATCTATATGGATGTTCGTTCGGCAGAACTGACCAAATATGCAGCCAATTCCTTTCTTGCTGCAAAAATTACTTTTATGAATGAGATCGCACAGTTGTGCGAACGTTTGGGGGCTGATGTGGATATGGTTCGTCGCGGTATAGGCAGCGATGAACGGATTGGCAAACGTTTCTTGTTTCCGGGAATCGGATATGGCGGAAGTTGTTTCCCAAAAGATGTGCAGGCATTGGTGAATTCTTCTAAAGAAGCAGGGTACGATTTTAAGATTTTGAACATGGTAATGGATGTGAATGAAAAACAAAAATTGCATCTTGTTCAGAAAATAAAAAAATATTTTAAAGAAGATCTTAAAGGAAAACATTTTGCATTATGGGGATTGGCATTCAAACCCAATACAGATGATATTCGTGAGGCACCCGCATTATACATTATTGATGCGTTACTAAAAGAAGGCGCTACATTGTCTGTTTACGATCCGGAAGCAATGAATAATGTAAAAGAATTATTGGGAGATAAAATTCAATATTGCGACAACCAATACGATGCCTTAAAAAATGCAGACGCATTGATCATTGCCACGGAATGGAATGAATTCCGCACTCCTAATTTTTTAAAGATTGTAACTACGTTAAAGAATAAAGTTATCTTCGATGGTAGAAATGTATTTGACATTAATGCGATCAGGGAACTTGGATTTTACTATGAAAGTATCGGGCGGGCTACTGCCATTCCTTTAAATGGAAATTATCATAAATAATAAATTTGCTCACAGTTTACGCTGATGAACACAGAGATAGATCAAATCGTCAAAATGATCTGTGCATATTCAAATAATCTGTGAGAGCCAAATAAAACTACATGAAGAAAAAACGTGTACTCATTACCGGTGCTGCCGGTTTTTTAGGTTCACATTTATGCGATCGTTTCATCAAAGATGGATTTCATGTTATTGGAATGGACAATCTCATCACCGGCGATCTCAAAAACATTCAGCATCTATTTTCTCTAGAACATTTTGAATTCTATCATCACGACATCACCAAGTTCATCCATATTCCCGGTGAATTGGATTATATTCTTCACTTTGCTTCACCGGCAAGCCCGATCGATTATTTAAAGATTCCCATTCAGACATTGAAAGTTGGGGCAATGGGTACGCACAATTGTCTTGGACTGGCGAAAGCAAAAAAATCAAGAATATTGGTTGCTTCTACCAGTGAAGTGTATGGCGATCCGTTGGTCCATCCACAGAACGAAGAATATTGGGGAAATGTGAATCCAGTTGGGCCCCGTGGCGTTTATGATGAAGCAAAGCGTTACATGGAATCCATCACTATGGCTTACCATTCTTTTCATAATATAGAAACGAGAATTGTTCGCATCTTCAATACCTACGGTCCGCGTATGCGATTGAATGATGGACGGGCACTGCCTGCATTTATTGGTCAGGCATTGCGTGGAGAAGACCTCACCGTTTTTGGCGATGGGAGTCAAACGCGTTCGTTTTGTTATGTTGTTGATCTGGTTGAAGGAATTTATCGTCTATTGATGAGCGAGTATCATTTGCCGGTCAATGTTGGTAATCCGGATGAGATCTCTTTAAAAGAATTTGCCGAAGAGGTGATCGCTTTAACGGGTACGCATCAAAAAATCATTTACAAACCTTTGCCGGTTGACGATCCAAAGCAGCGTCAGCCAGATATTACCAAAGCAAAACAGATTTTAGGATGGCAGCCAAAAGTAAATCGCAAAGAAGGATTGAAGATCACCTATGAATATTTCAAATCATTATCTTCTGAAGAATGGCATAAACTACCGAAAGAATTCGAGAGCAGAAAATAGAAAATGAAAATGGAATGTATCAGGAACTTTTAGATAAGAAAAAAAAACTGGCCGTAATTGGGTTAGGTTATGTTGGACTACCTATTGCGCTTGAATTTGCAAAAAAAATTGCTGTAATTGGTTTTGATATTAATGCAAAACGAATTGAGATGATGCGCAATCATGTTGATCCGAGCAAAGAGCTTGCGGCATCAGCCTTTGAAGGGAAAGATATTTTTTTCACCGATGAAATTGATGCGCTAAGGCAAGCGCATTTTTTTGTTGTAGCAGTTCCTACACCCATCAATAAACACAATCTTCCCGATCTAAAACCTTTGGTGAGCGCCTCGGAAACGATTGGCAAAGTATTAAAAAAAGGCGATTATGTTGTGTATGAATCAACTACCTATCCTGGTTGTACAGAAGAAGATTGTTTGCCGATACTGGAAAAGCTTTCTGCCCTGCAGGTTGGCAGAGATTTTAAGATAGGTTATTCTCCCGAGCGCATTAATCCGGGCGATAAAAAAAATACCATAAGGACAGTGGTAAAAGTGGTCGCAGGCTGTGATGACGAATCGCTGGAGGAAATTGCCAAGATTTACGAGCTGGTTGTTGATGCCGGCGTTCACAGAGCGCCGTCGATAAAGGTTGCAGAAGCAAGTAAAGTGGTAGAGAACACGCAGCGCGACCTGAACATTTCATTAATGAATGAACTGTCATTGATCTTCGATCGCATAGGCATTAATACATTTGATGTCATTGAAGCGGCAAGTACGAAATGGAATTTTTTAAAATTCCAGCCCGGTTTGGTGGGCGGTCACTGTATAGGTGTCGATCCCTATTATCTTACTCACAAAGCGGCTGCTTTAGGTTATGAATCCAAAGTGATCTCTTCCTCCCGATTCATTAATGATGACATGGCAAAATATGTGGCCAGAAAAATAATTACGCACGTCCTTCGCCTGGGCAATAATCCTAAAGTATTGGTTAAAGGTGTTACGTTCAAAGAAAATGTGAGCGATATTCGCAATTCAAAAATTGTTGATACGGTTAAAGAATTATTGGCTTACAATATTAAGGTTGACGTGGAAGATCCATTTGCTGAAGAAGAAGAAGTTTTTGAAGAATATGGGTTGCATCTTTCAGAGAACGGGGCAAAAGATTATGATGCTGTAATCATCACTGTCCCGCACGATCAATACAAAAAATTGGATAATGATTATTTTGCTTCCATTACAAAACCCGAAGCCTTGATTGCCGATCTGAAAGGCATTTATAAAAATAAAATTACAAACAGAAAATACTGGAGCCTATAATGACAGATTTTGCAAAAAAGATAATGATCACTGGCGGCGCAGGTTTCATCGGCTCGCATGTGGTAAGGTTATTCGTTCAGAAATATCCCCAATATTTTGTCGTGAATGTGGATGCACTCACCTACGCCGGCAATCTTGAAAATCTTCGCGATGTTGAAATGGCATCAAATTACAAATTTGAAAAAGCAGATATCAATGATGAAAAAGGCATTACTGCATTGTTTGAAAAATATCGTTTTGATGGAGTTATTCACCTCGCAGCGGAAAGTCATGTCGATCGCTCGATAATCGATCCCTTGTCGTTTGTAAAAACCAATGTGCTTGGCACAGCTTCTTTATTGAACATTTCTTTGAAATTCTGGAAAAATAATTTTGATGGAAAATTGTTTTACCATGTTTCAACCGATGAAGTGTATGGTTCGCTTGGTGCCGATGGTTTTTTTACCGAACATACGGCTTATGATCCGCGATCGCCGTATTCTGCGTCAAAAGCTTCTTCCGATCATTTTGTCATGGCATACCATCATACCTATAATTTACCGGTGATCATGTCCAACTGCTCCAACAATTATGGTTCGCACCATTTCCCGGAAAAATTGATTCCGTTAATGATCAACAATATCAAAAACAATAAACCACTTCCGGTTTATGGCAAAGGAGAAAATGTGCGCGACTGGTTGTGGGTTGATGATCATGCAAGAGCAATAGATACGATTTTTCATAAAGGAAAAATTGGTGATAAATATAATATCGGTGGATTCAACGAATGGAAAAATATTGATATTGTATATTTGTTATGCAGCATTATGGATAATAAATTGGGAAGAAATGCTGGTGAATCTTCAAAATTGATCGAGTTCGTAAAAGATAGGCCTGGTCATGATTTGCGCTATGCCATTGACGCAACAAAATTGCATAAGGAATTAGGATGGGAACCATCCTTGCAATTTGAAGAAGGTCTGGAAAAGACCGTTGATTGGTATTTGCAAAACGAAGATTGGGTGAAACATGTTACCTCAGGTGATTATCA
Organism: Chitinophagales bacterium; assembly: GCA_021323755.1. Classification (GTDB taxonomy): domain Bacteria; phylum Bacteroidota; class Bacteroidia; order Chitinophagales; family Chitinophagaceae; genus Puia. The sequence goes on from JAJPKJ010000064.1 coordinate 64,896, forward strand.
AAAATATTATAATCAGCAGTACGCGAAGAAGTGAGAAGCAGTCAAAATATATCAATTCATCATTCCTGCTTACCGCTAATTGCTAAAAACTAAAAGCTCAAAGTTCAAATGCCATTCATTAAAACAGAATTCCCGGGATTATTAGTGTTTGAGCCGATGGCTTTTGAAGATGAGCGGGGATTTTTTTTTGAAGCTTATAACGAAAAAATTTTTCTGCACGAAAACCTCAATCTCAAATTTGTTCAGGATAATCAGTCGCATTCAAAATATGGCGTTATTCGCGGGTTACATTACCAGCTCGATCCCCATGCACAGGCAAAATTGGTTCGCGCTTTAAGTGGAAAGATATTGGATGTTGTTGTTGATTTGCGCAAAGGTTCGCCAAAATATGGCAAAACATTTGGCATAGAATTGTCTTCCGATAATAAGAAACAATTGTTTATTCCCAAAGGGTTTGCTCACGGATTTTCGGTGCTTAGTGGAAGCGCTGATGTAATGTACAAATGCGACGGATATTATAATAAAGAAAGCGAAGGTGGAATAATCTTTAATGACAGCTTACTTAATATTGATTGGAAATTACCAGGCGATAGTATAATTGTGTCTTCCAAAGATCTTCAACTCCCTGTTTTTGCAGGGTGTAAAAATAATTTTGAATTTGAAGGATAATAATGAAAAGAAAAAAATTATTGTAACCGGCGCTAATGGACAACTTGGACAGGAGCTGAAAATTGCTTCTCTAAATTATCCGCAATTCGAATTTGTTTTTTTATCAAAAGAAGAATTGAATATTAATGATTCACCTGCAGTAATCAGTTTCTTTTTATCAAACCGCCCAGCATTTTGTATTAACTGTGCTGCCTACACTGCAGTGGATAAAGCTGAATCGGAAAAAGAAAAAGCATTTCTCATCAATGCAGATGCGACCGGCGTTCTGGCAAAAGCTTCAAAACAGGTTCATGCAAAATTGATCCACCTATCTACTGATTATGTCTTTGACGGCAATTCATCCACTCCATTAAAAGAAAACGATGCAACCTCGCCCATTAATATTTATGGTGCATCAAAATTGCAAGGAGAAGATAATGCAATAAGGAATAATAATGAGACCATTATCATTCGCACCTCCTGGGTGTATTCTGAGTTTGGCAATAATTTTGTGAAAACGATGATCCGGTTAATGCGCGAAAAAGAATCCATCAATGTAATTAATGATCAGATCGGTTCTCCGACTTATGCTGCCGACCTGGCAAATGCCATTTTGAAAATTATCAGCAGCAACAAATTTGTATCGGGAATTTATAACTTTAGCAATGATGGAGAGATTTCCTGGTTTGATTTTGCAATGGCTATAAAAGAATCTATAAACAGTCCGTGTTTGGTAAATCCAATTCCAACATCTCAATATCCAACTCCGGCAAAACGTCCTCATTTTTCTTTATTGGACAAAACAAAAATCAGGGAAACCTACAATATTGAAATTCCGGACTGGAAAAAAAGCCTTGCTGTTTGTATTGAAAGATTGAAGAAATAATTATTTCGCCATAGTTGTTTTTGGCGAATGTTCGATCTTGATGATCGGCGTCTCCGGTTTTCCCAATAATAGCGATTCATTCAATTCTAATATTTCTTTTTCGAGATCATGTATCGAACGGCGAAGCTTATTTGTCTTTCGTAGCGCAAAACGGTAGCCGATAATCGCAAAGGCGGCACAGGCAAATATTAATTCTAATAAATTGAATTGAAAGTTTTGGAAGATGCTGGTAAAGATTTCCATAGGCCGAATTTTGATTGATGAATAGTAAAATTGCTATTATAAATGTAAACGTTCTGAATATGCCAAGCAAAGTACTTATGCTTGATTATGATTAGTAGAAACACGTGGAAAAATGCAAGTTTCTTCATCAGCCTTTTTTGTGTCCGATCATATTAAGCGTTTATTAAGATTCAATTATTAATCGGGTTAAAATTACAATTCACCGATATTTCCCCGTCTTCCTGAACATTTCAGGTTATTGGTGAGTTAATGAGGTGCTTTTTTTGTTTGCTTTGCGGTATAAATTTTCATTTTGTATTAAAAAATAAAATAAACGAAACCATGAAAAAAAAATTTCTCATCATTATAGCTGTCGGTGTCATTGGCTTGCAATCAATAGCGCAATCCTCAAAGATAGACACAGTAGCAGTTTCCATCCTCGATCATATGAGCGCTGTTATCGGTGACCTGAATTCGTGTTCGGTGACCATAAGGTCAAATTATGATATTCACAGTAAACAGCTTGGATTGATCAAGCATTCCGACGAACAGAAATTATACCTGCATGGGCCGGATAAGTTGATGGTTTCTGCAGAAGGTGATAAAGGAAGCCGCGAATTCTTTTACAACGGAAAAACATTGAGTTATTATTCTTTTGATAAAAATCAGTACGGGCAGATCGCATTAGCTTCTTCTGTGGTTGATATGATCGACACGGTAAGTAAAAATTATGGGGTAGATTTTCCTGCCGCAGATTTTTTCTATCCTTCGTTTGTTGATGACATTCTTGCTGAAGCAAAAGACCTTGTTTTCCTGGGTATTACCAAAGTGAATAATAAAGATTGTTTTCACATTGCGGGCACAGCAAAAGACAAAACTTTTCAATTTTGGGTCTCTGAGGATGCATTTTATTTACCAATGAAAGTGGTGATTGTTTATACCAATAAAGAGATGAACCCGCAGTATGAAGCTGTATTGAGCGATTGGCAGGTTAATCCGAATTTGCCCGATGCATTATTTGAATTTACTGCACCGCCAAAAGCAAAGAAAATAAAATTTTTAGCCTTATCTGTAAAAAAATAAAAATCACTATACCTCAATTTTTTGATCATGAAATACTCCTGTAAAATAAATTTATCGATCGGTGTTGGCATTTTATTGTTGGTGTTAATGAATTTACCGCAACAAGTAAATGCCCAAAGATTTAATCACGCAAATGCTGGCGGCGGAGGCCGCGTAACAATGCCCGTACATATGGAGACGCCAAGACAAAGTCCGGTAATGCGTTCTGCACCAGTAACGCGCACTGCACCTGTTGTTCAGGAAAACAGAACCATTAATGGTGGCGCGCGTAATATTGGCAATCACAATTTTCATCCCGTTACCACGGTTGCTCCGCGGGTTACCGTGAATACACATGAAAGAGTGAACGTCTATCATGCCGGCAATTATCGCGGACTCCATCCCTATGCTTATCACCCATATCATCCATATTATTGGGGACCACGCTGGCATCCAATTGGATATTTTTTATCCGCGCTCACTGCTAATGCTATTCGTTTTGCCATTGGGAGCCAGTGGTATTATTATGATGACGGTTGCTATTATGTTCCTTCTGCGAGTGGTTATTCAGTTGTGCCTCCGCCAATTGGAGCTGTCGTAAGTTATTTGCCTGATGGTTACGAAACCTGCATGGTCGGCAATGATACTTTCTATTATTATGCCGGTGCATTTTATGTTGCTGTTACCCAAGGTTACCAGGTTGTGCAAGCGCCTGTAGGAGCTGTTATAACTGAGCTTCCTGTTGGAGCAGTGGATCAACAAATAAATGGACAAGACCTTCTTGTTTACAACAATGTTTATTATCAACCGATTTCTCAGGATGGTCAAGATGCTTACGAAGTGGTTCAGTCAAATTAACCAGGAAAGAAGGGATTATCGTTCGATTACCATTGTTTGCGTGAATACCGTGATATTGTTTTCATCAGAGACCCTGAGAAAATAGAACCCCTGCGCATTGTAATTGGAAGTGATATTAATGAGTTCAATTTGCAATGACTGAGTGACCCTTACTTTTTTCTGAATAACTCCATTCCCAACAGCATCTGAGAGCTCGATCATATAATTTCCCGCTTTTAAATTATTGAATTGAACATTGAACTGATCATTCATGATTGGATTAGGATAAACTTTGATCTTATTTGAATTATTTGCTTTTACAAATGAATATTTTGAAAATAGTGTATTGCTGTTGGCAAAGTCGGCGCTGTTAAATATCTGCCCCATCATGATGAATGGCGACGCATTCCAGGTTTTTGGATCAACAATAAAATACGAATTTGTGTAAGTTGAACTTCCTATAAACAGATTTCCTTTGTCATCAACCGCTGCCGCATTAGTGGTAAAATTTTGTGGCAAGCCGCTGATTATACCTAAAAACTGAGCACGTTTACTATTCACGTCAATCTTAAATATTTTATTGCTCGCACTAATAAGATAGAGATTGCTATTATCATCGGCAACGATATCACCGCCGGCATTTCCGCAAGGATTGTGAATCGTTTCATTGTTGGAGGCTAAATCCTCGATCGCGCCAAGATCAGTAATAACTGGATTGCCGCTGGTATTGAAACGAAATAAATGATTACCATCATTGGTGATCGTGTATCCATAACCGTCAGGTGCAATAACCATTCTGCTGATGGCATTACCGACTTGAAATTCAATATTGGATGCTTTGCTGAATGATTGTTCGGGAACAACATAAGTCTTCATCGTATTCAAATCAACATATCGGAGCTCATCAACAAGCAACGGCGTATAAAAAAGCCTGTTTGATTGTTTATCGAATGCAAGAGCCGCTGTCCCACTTCCAAAAATCAGTTGGGGTTTATTTTTTAGGATGGTATCGTTTACAAAATGCTCTATTCTTTTTTGTGTGAAAGCATCAAATAAAGGAAGATTTGCATCACTGCCATCAAGCAAAGTGGTGCCGAACTCACCAGTTTGCGTATTGAGTTTGCGCAAGGTCATCCATTCTGTCCCCTCTTTCTTAATCGAAGTGATGGCATAAATGAAATTGTCCGACTGATTTTGTGCAAAACATACTGAGAACGGAAACGCAAAAAATGTAATAAGGATAAAGCGTAGAGATAATTTCATAATGTACTTTTTTATGAGCTTATAGATCAGAAAACAAATAATAGTTCATGTTGTAAAAACACGCTTCTTTTAGTGGTGGAGTTGCTATGAATCCTAGGTAACTGAATTACCTCACGATGGATGTTTATCACTTTCGGTAATTCACGGAATAACAGGGGATTTAAAATGAGACCTAAAAAGATATTAGCCTCTATCGTTCATTCTTTCGTTCAATAAAGATAACAATTTTAAGATTATTGTCAAGCGTTGCGGGTAACATTTTCCAAAGCCCGAAGAATCCCCATAGAAGGAATTTACGAAAACCGAAGAAACAAGAAATCGGGAATACTAAACCTTAAGTGTTAATGAGTAGTCGTACGGCAATCAAATTTCTTAAGGCTGTTGATTTGGCTTTTATTGGTCAGGATATTGATAAAATGCGCAATAATGCAGGTTTTCAAAGCGTTTTATAGATCAATTCTAAATCCAATAACGTGAAAACAATAATTCTATTCGCCTTGGCATTTATCACATTGCTTACCACTAGCCACGCGCAAAACTGTTGCGGCGTCGACAGGATAGTGAGCGTAAGCGGCGGAACACCATTCAATGTTAGCTTTGAAGGCGGAATATCCGGAAATACTTTTGGTGGTTTTGTTGGGGTAAAAAGTTATACAACGACAATTAATAAAGCCAAAGAAGGAACAGTTCAGACTGGCATGAATGTCGCCCCATACGCAAAAGCATCTGTTGAAATCATCAATGCAAATATTTTTCGCGCTTACCTGACTGGTTATTACGGGTTAGGAATTTACGGAACATCCATAAAATTCGGACTGATCATAACTGATGATCTGATGCTTACCATAGAGCCCGGCTACAGCCATGAGAGCAAACAGCAAATGAATGCGGGAATCAGTATGCGATTTTGATCGATACTACGACACCTTTGGCGCTGGCTTTATAAAACGGATGATCTTTTTTTCGATAGGAAACTTATAATTATTCTTCTCACATCTCCATTTGGCAATCTGTTGAAATATCAATTTACCTGTACGTTTCTTGCTCCATGCTAATTCATTGTAAAATTTAAACAGTTCAATTCTTTTTATTTGCTCATCACTGAGCCAATCGCTTTTCCCGGAATTTACATAATCAAAATTGCTCCACGCTTCGAGGCCAGTTGGAAATTGATAGCCTTCCGCTGATAACTCATCTGCAATCTTGTTTCCGGGATAGGGCTTGTAATAATAAATGCTAACGGAAAAATGATCACTCATCTTTCTTAATCGTTTCACCACCGCTAATGTTTCAAAAACACTTTCCGCGCTTTCGTGCGGAAATCCCACTATCACGCTAAAAATAATACCAATATTATGCAGTACACATTTTTCTGCAGTTTCAAAAATATGTTCCAGCTTGATATCTTTTTGCATCCAGTCTAACATTGCTTGCGTTCCGGCTTCCATGCCGATCATTATCTTTTTTAATCCAGATGATTTGCAAAGTTTCCAAGTATCATCATCCAATCGCACGCCCTGATCCGCACGCATGGTGCCAAACCATGTTATCGGTAATTTTCTATTAATAAATTCTCTGGCTACTTCCTGAACTCTTTTCTTGTTGGTGAAAAAAGTTTCATCCTGAAAATGCACATGATCGAATTTATATTTCTTCCAGAGCAACTCGATTTCATTTCCAATTCGTTCTGACGAATATCCATACCATCCTCTTTTGTACATGGCAGGATCCGCGCAAAAAGCACATCGAAAACGGCAGCCTTGTGAGGATATATAATCTATCTGATTTTTCCCGCTTAATTTTTTGTAACCTTTTACATCAATCAAATCATAATTAAAGGGGGGAAAGGAATTTATATCGGTGAGATGACGATCCATATTGATCATCAATTCATCATTTTCTTTGTAACAAATTCCCTTAAGATTGGATAATGGTTGTTTGTTTTCGAATCTTTCCAATAATTCAGAAAAAGTTATTTCTCCCTGACCTTTCACAACAATGTCAATACTTTTTTCCGCTAATGTTTCTGCAGGAAATAAGGAGGGATGCCACCCTCCCCAAATAATGGGAATGTTCGGGAACTCATTTTTTACTGCACGTGAAACTGCTAAAGCGTTTTTTATCGGATCGCCGGTTAAGACCGTCACGCCAAAACAAATGGCATTGGGCAGCAATGAAAATATCTTTGTCACCGGATCATCTTCCAATCTTCCGTCAATAATGATGACATCATACTTATTTTTATCAAGGTAAGAACCAATGGCTAGCAATGCCAATGGCATAGTGTAAAAGACAGCTTTAGGATTGTATAATATTACAACAGGTTTCTGCAAACTACGTTTTTTATGATCGATCAATAATATAAAACGAAAATTTACAGTATTGGTTCCTGTGAAAGGTAAAAAACCATTGATTTAAACAACGGTGCTTAAAAAGAATTGAAAATTATTGTTTGATAACTTTAGCCACATGCCTTTCATTATTCATAATTACTTCCAGGATATAAACTCCGGCGCTGATATTTTTTTGCGAAAGGTCGATGGTCATCGTATTTGAGCTCCCTGATATATTCATACCGTGATAGATCTCCTTTCCGACTATATCAAACAAACGCACATCAGTCGTGCCATCTGCAGGTTTGCCAAAGGAAATATTGATTTGATTAGTGAACGGATTATTCAACACTTTAAAAAACCCGTCTGATGAACTGGCTATTAAAATTGTTTTGCTGAATTGGAATTGCCCGGCAGTGCTGATCTGTTTCAAACGATAATAATTATTTGTATGAACAGCATCAGGATCGGTAAATGAATAATCTTGTTTTGTTGTACTGTTTCCGGCTCCGGAAACATATCCGATTTGTGCAAAATCAATTCCATCATATGAACGCTCGACACCAAATCCGGCGTTATTTGTTTCTGATGATGTACTCCATTCAAGCACTGCATTGTTATTATGTAAATGACCCTGGAAATCCAATAGCTCAACGGGCAACAGAATCCCAACAACACCTGCTCCGAAACCGGAAAAACCGGTAGTGAAGTTATAGGTCAAGCCGGTATTGGTTCCTAAACTACTGATCGTTGGTGCGCCTGTAACCATTGTGCCCGCACCCGTTGGGTTTGCAGGGGTAACCAATGATATTTGATTTGCAGTTTTCACCAATTCAATATTGCTGATATTTTGTCCGGTTGCCGATTGCCATCCGTTTACTTCGGCTTGGGTATAATAAAGCGTGATGTTATAACTTCCTGATGCATTATTATTTGTTGGAATTACGTGAAAAGTCTTATTCATCAGATAATTGGCAGGCTGTGTATTCCAAAATTGCGAAGAGCCTGTTCCTGCCCGGTCAATAACAACTTGTGTGCATCCATAATCAAAACTGCTGAGGTTTTGAATCCGCGCCATCAATTCATTATTTGTCTGGTCGTAAAAATAGATATCTGAATTCGGCCCGAGATATTGTTGTTGTGAAGAATTCAATGCGGTTTGCACTGCCGTTGCAGGAATACCATAAATAAATTTGGCAATGGGTTTTACGCCTGTCCCATAATAGGTGACTGATGAAAAAGACTGACCGCAATTGATACCACTTTGCCAGAATATATTTCCCTGGGAAGCGGAGCCACCATCGCTGTAAGCCAATACCTGGTCTGCTGCATCAGACGCGGATGCTGATCCATTGTCGAAACAAATTTCCACAACGAGGTTGCTTGTTCCATCCCATGTGTACGGCGTGTCGAATGTGAAAGTATTCCACCCGGCAACAGTGTTATAAGTAGCTAATGTTTTAACCACAGTCATTCCCGAACCCTGGGTAATGCTCCCGTTGACCAGATAAGTAGAAGCAGCAGCAGTTGTCCCCAGCTTAATATTGAATCCACTGAAAGCACGGGTACTTAATTTGCTGTTTATGTCAAGGGCAATGGCAGTAATACTTCCTGCAGGCACGCCTGCCGCTGTAAGTTCAGAAGCTTTATACAAAAATTGGACGCGCTGGCTTTGCTGCCGGGCATCAAAGGGACTTGCATTAATGGTATAAGCGGCCGTTCCAATACTTACTGTGCCGGTACTGGTACCATTGGTCGGAGCAATATCATTATCTAAAATAGTTATGGTCAGATTCGGTCGCCCATCCCCAGCGACAGCATTACCCCCGCCATTATTAACAGTGAAGCCCAGCGTAAATGTTTCTGTGCTTTCGACACTGGCATCATCATAAATGCGAACAGTAAAGGGTTGTGAAGCATTTGAACCGGCCGGGAAAGTTAATATTGAGCTTGGCGAACTGAAACTTCCATTGGTGGTAATATCAAAATCAGTTCCTTGCGTGGCTGTACCAGAAACAACATTTAGGGTAGCCGTTGCCGTTACACTCGGGCTGTTTCCAATCACCATGTTATAAGTATAATCCTTATAGCTTCTGCATCCCGAAGTTGCTGCAGTAGTTTCTGTTTGCTGGTCAGCAGTTATCTCAAAATCGATCTTTGGTACGCACTGCGTTGTGCCTGCATTTGGAGCTGTTGCTCCAAGGGAAGTTGACAAACTCAAACGAGGGGTAGTGCCGGCTGAAGCCAGCATTCTTGTTTTTTGCCCTGCCGTAAATAGCGTGTAGCAATTGGTGTAATTCATGTAATTGCTTTCCGTGTTGCTGCTGTATGGAGTGCCGGTGCAACCATTTGTTCCTGATCTACAGGTAAAATCAACGACACCTCCAGATTGATTATAGGTTATTGGGTCAGTATCGCAAACCATATCTCCGTCAACACTGCAACTGGTATTTACCGGGCAGGTGACATTGTCACTTGAACCCTGAAAGGGATGGTATAAATTGAATGCATGGCCTATCTCGTGAGGAAGCGTCTTTTGTCCCGTTATCATTTGTGTTGCCAGCATAATAATTCCATCATAATTTGGATTGCCTCCGGGAAAATAGGCAAAGCCGGCAATGAATTGTCCACTCGTCCCATCGTTTCCGTCAATTTTATCAACGACCCAAATATTATAGTACTGGGTAGGGTCCCAACGACTGAGATTTTTTACATTGATCTCATCTGTTCCTAAAGTTGTATTCACATTGACGCCACCACTTGTGTATCCTGCAACAGCAGATCCGTCGATTCGATTAATACCATTAGTAGGATTACAATTCGGGTCGCGCTGCGCAATAGCAAATTGAATTTGCAGATCACCTACTCCTGCGGTTCCGGGATAAGTTCCATTATAAACCTGGTTGAGATAATCAATTGCGCCAAGTATTTGTGCGTCCGTTGGATTGTAGGTGGTTCCGACTGCGCCGCCGGTATGAATGACATGCACCACAACAGGTATCGTATATAAAGCTGTGCCTAAAGTATGCCCTGAACCTGACAGGCCATTGATTGAATTGGTGGTTTTCTTTCCCTCAACAGGCGTTTTATGTGTTTGTATGTATTGGTTGATGCCGGTTTCGTATTTTAAGACATCACTCCTGTAAGCGGGATCTGCATTCATTCTTTTTTGATGGGCGCCATCAAAGCCACAAATGGGCTGCGCTGCAGCGTATTGGAAGGATAATAATGTACAGGCAGCTAAAATGAAATAAATGGCTTTCATGAATACGGATATTGGATAAATGGGAATAAATATAAACAATTCATTCCGCCATTAAAACGTAAAACTCCTCAATTAATTATCTGATTCAGCGATTTTTCTTGCTGAAAAATGGCTGAAATTCCAGGTGGGCTATTGCAGCAAATAATTTTTCAATTGACCATAATCCGCATTGAGTTTTATGCTTTGCTTTTTGCTGTTCATGATGGATTTCACGGAATCAGGAAGCGATATTTTTTCATTAATGATCGGTTCAACAACATCATAAAACTTAACAGGGTGGGCTGTTTCAAGAAAAATGCCCTTTTGTGAAGGATGGTCATCGAGGTATTTTTGTAACGAAAGAAAACCAACTGCGCCATGAGGATCCAAAAGATACCTGTATTTCGAATATACCTCACCGATAGCTGACTTTGTTTCTTCATCAGAAATACTGTAACTGCTCAACACTTTTTTCAATGAATTGAATTTTTTGTCGAATATTTCCAGGATCCGGACAAAATTACTTGGATTACCGACGTCCATTGCATTTGATAATGTGGAAATGGCTTTTTGTGGTTGGTAATGACCGTTAGACAGGTATTCCGGAACAACTTTATTGGCATTGCAGGCAGCAATAAAATGTTCGGCCGGCAATCCCGAATGATGCGCTAATAATCCTGCGCAGATATTTCCAAAATTTCCGCTGGGTACACAGAACACCGGCGGATTGTTTCTATCTATCCATTTTTGATAGGCAAAGAAATAATAAAACTGTTGCGGTAACCATCTCGCCACATTAATAGAGTTGGCCGATGTAAGAAATAATTTTTTATTCAGATCAATATCAGTAAACGCCTCTTTCACCATTTGCTGACAATCATCAAAAGTGCCATTTACTTCGAGTGCAGCAATATTATTACCCAATGTGGTCAGTTGTAATTCCTGAACGCTGCTTACTTTACCGGAAGGATAAAGGATGACAACATTTACGCCATCCACATTATAAAACCCACTGGCGACAGCCCCGCCCGTATCTCCGGAAGTGGCTACCAGGACGGTTATTGGCTTATTGTTGTTTTGAACAAAATATCCGACACAACGACTCATGAATCTTGCACCGACATCTTTGAAAGCAAGTGTCGGCCCGTGAAATAATTCGAGAGAAAAAATGTTGTCCGTGATTTGTACTAATGGGAAATCAAAGTTGATGGTTTCAGCAATTATTTTTGTCAATTGTTCTATTGGGATTGTTCCTCCTACATAAGGTTGAATCACTTCAATTGCAATTTCTTCTTTGGTTAATGAACTGATGTTGCTGATAAAATCTTTTGATAATGCAGGGATGAATTCTGGGAAATATAATCCTTTATCTGGCGCCTGCCCAAGGATGGTGGCTTCTTTAAAACTTACTTTTTGTGATTGATGATTAAGACTATAATACAACATATTCTATTTGCTGTGTTAGATATACTATTTAATTAATTTCGACTTTACATTATTGTTGGAAGTTGCTATTGCGCAGTTTCTTGTTGTTGTATAATGGTGGGGCCTCGCAATATTTGGTAGTAGTAATGTTGTTTGGTTCATTATCATCTTCCTTTTGGATTTACTCGTTGATTATTTTCACTCCATGATCATTGATCGTTGTAACATAGGTATGATATGTCAATTCGATTTTATTATAGATATTTATCATAACGGCTTCAACAGATCTTGCTGTTGCTTCATTTTTGCTCAACATAAAGATTGATGGACCTGAGCCGGAAATTCCACCGCCCAATGCGCCGGCTTCTTTACATTTAAGTTTCACTTCATCGAATCCGGGAATGAGCATGCTGCGCACCGGTTCAATAATCACGTCTTCAAGCGAGCGGCTGATGAGTTCATAATCGTTTTTGATGAAACCTGCCACCAGCCCGGCAATATTACCCCACTGCCTGATCGCATCTTTTAGTAAGACCTCTTTGCGCAGAATTTGCCGTGCATCTGACGTCCGCACTTCAATTTGTGGATGAACAACGGTGACATATAATTGTGGTGCCGGGATGGAAACGATATCCAAAGGGAATATAGAGCGGATCAAAGTGATGCCACCATAAATACAGGGAGCGATATTATCCGCATGTTTGACACCAGACGCAACTTTTTCTCCAAACATCGCATAGCGGACCAGGTCTTCGTTACCGAATTTATTACCAAGCAGGTGATTTGCGGCAACGACCGCGCCTGCGGCACTTGCCGCGCTTGAGCCGATTCCGCTGCCGGGCTTGATATTTTTTTCTATGGAGATTTCAAAACCGATTTCATCATTAATATCATCAAGCATCGCCAGGATTGACGCTCCTGCTGTGTTTTGTGAAGCATCGGTTGGCAATTGATGATTGTTGATATTATTAATAACGACTTTTTTTTCAGCCAATAATTTCACATGCATCACATCGCAAGGTTCAGCAAGACACATTCCCAGTACATCAAATCCGCAGACAATATTTGCGACAGTTGCTGGTGAATATATTTTTACTTCTTTCATTTTTAGTTAAACATTAACGGGAGACATGAAAAGGCATATCCGGCATCTTCCGTCTCAGGTCATTCATATTTTATACTCTTGCTGTTCTTATGACATCTGCGAAAACCCCGGAAGCAGTGACCTCTGCACCTGCACCCGCGCCTTTGACAACAAGGGGTTGCTCCGGGTAGCGCTCGGTGTAAAACAATACTACATTATCTTTTCCATACAAGTGGTAAAGATTATGTGCCGGGTCGATGTGTTGCAATCCTACGGCGGCTTTGCCGTTTTCGTATTTTGCCACAAATTTTAACTTCTTTCCTTGTGAGGCAGCTTCTGTATATAATTTTTTAAAATGATCCTCTTCTTTGGCCATCGCCTTATAAAAATCATCTACAGTTCCTTTCATACAAGATTCGGGCATGAAAGAATTATTGCTGATGTCTTCCATTTCTATTTTTTCACCGGATTCTCTTGCAAGAATCATAATTTTTCTCATCACATCCGTTCCGCTCAGATCCAATCTTGGATCTGGTTCTGTATATCCTTCATCCTGCGCTTGCTTAACGATCTCTGCAAAACTTTTTTCTCCTTTATAATGATTAAAAACAAAATTAAGTGTACCGCTTAATACAGCTTCGATTTTATTCACTTTGTCGCCACTATGCAATAAATCGTTTAATGTTCCGATAACGGGCAAACCGGCGCCAACATTGGTTTCAAACAGGAATTGCGCATTGAATTCTCTTGCCAGTTCCTTCAATTTTTTATAATAAGCATAATTGGAAGAACATGCCACCTTATTGCAGGCAACTACAGAAATGCTTTTTTGCAAAAGTTTGTCGTAGCATTTAGCTACTTCATCATTTGCCGTAATATCGGCAAAAACAGAATTACTTAAATTTTTGACGCGGATCGTATTCGTAAATTTCTCAATGCTCATGGCTTCCCCGGATTGAAGATCGTCTTTCCAACTATTCAAATTTATTCCTTCATCATTGAACAGCATTTTTTTGCTGTTTGCAATACCGATAACATTGACCTGTAACCGGAGATGCTCGAGTAAATAATTTTTCTGTTGGTTTAATTGCGCAAGAAAACGGCTGCCAACATTTCCAACACCGGTTAAGAAAAGATTCAATTGCCTGTATGTAGTTTCAAAAAACGCTTCATGTAAAACATTAATGGCTTTTTTTACATCAGTTGCCGTAATAACAGCAGAAATATTTCTTTCCGAAGAACCTTGCGCAATTGCGCGAATGTTCACGCCATTTCTTCCTAAGGCGCCAAACATTTTTCCACTTATCCCGGTATGATTTTTCATATTATCCCCCACAAGCGCAACGATCGCCAATCCCTTTTCAACGATCAATGGTTCCACTTTTTTGGTTTTTATTTCGTGCTCAAATGCATTGTCGACAGCTATTTTGGCCTGAGTAATATTTTTTTCATCGATCGCCACACATATAGAATGTTCAGACGAACTTTGGGTGATAAGGATGACATTGATCTTTTTATCAGCGAGCGCTTCAAATAATCTTTTTGAAAAACCCGGAATGCCGACCATGCCGCTTCCTTCCAGACTCAATAAAGCAATTTTATCCATACTCGAAATACCGCGAATGCTGTTGCCATTCCTGGAAGTAATGCTTTCGATAACCGTCCCATAATCATTTGGGGCAAAGGTGTTTTTTATCCAGACCGGAATGTTTTTACTCATGACCGGTTGAATGGTTGGCGGGTAAATCACTTTTGCTCCAAAATGGGAGAGCTCCATTGCCTCCTGGTAAGAAATTTGCGGAATCACTTTTGCGTTATTCACCAATCTTGGATCAGCGGTCATCATCCCGGAAACATCTGTCCATATTTCAGTCGAACTGGCATCAACGGCCGCAGCATAAATAGCAGCTGTATAATCCGAGCCGCCTCTTCCTAATGTAGTAGTCGTACCATTTTCATCGGAAGCGATAAAGCCCGGAACAATGAACAGAGCTTCATTTGCATTGCTGAAATATTCATTGATCTTTTTATTGGTGATGTTGAAATCAACTGCTGCATAGCCAAAATGCGAATCAGTTATGATGAGTTCCCGTGAATCTTTCCATGCATTATTCATTCCTATCGCAGAAAGAAATGCGGCAATGATCTGTGAAGAGAGTAATTCTCCGTAACTCGCAATTTTATCTTTTGTTCGTTCCGATAGTTCACTCAATAAAAAAACGCCATTGCAAATGTCTTCTATTTCGTTGCAGCGTTTTTTAACCGCGCTCAAAATGCTGCTTTGTTGCGTTATGGGAATTAGAGATCTTACCGTTTCAATATGTCTTGTTTCGGCCTGCTGTAATTTTTCTTTATACATTTCATCGCCGGAAGCTGCGAGCATTCCGCATTGAAGCAAAGTGTCCGTAATGCCGCCGAGTGCTGAAACAACCACAATGATCTTATCTTTTTGAACTTTTTCTTTTATGATTGCTGCAACCTTATTTATATTTTCTGCGTTTGCTACTGATGTTCCGCCAAATTTTAGAACCTGCATATAAGCACCGATTTAATAATTAGAATTGATTTTGACTTTTATGAAGCTTTGTAAAGCCCGTGGATGATATGGAAATGTACAACCCCTCACAGGGTTGTTGTGGTTGTAATTGTTGATGACATTGCAGCGCTGATTGCCACAATAACGGTAAATAACTTTGTATGTTGTTTTTGATAAACCACTGGCTGATGTATGTAGCGAAGATAAATAAAGAAATGAAAAAATTAAACAGTTTAGTCATTTTTTTAGTGAAAATGAAGTATTTTCAGCCTTTAGTTTTAATACTTGCTGCTTGCTGTAAAGATTATTGAATTATTTTAAATGGATTATTATGGCTTATTACTCCTCACCGGGATTACAGCAATTCAGAAATCAGGTTGGCATAAAGTTTCAACTTTATAATAGTTTATTCACTTCTCTTCCTTTTCATCGTATTGAAAAAACGGGAATATTATTATCACTCCTTCTGACTATTTGTGAAGATGGCTATAAAAAGAAACAAAGCCCCGAAGAAATTATTGAAGAATTTTTTACCAAACACACGACTTACACAACCGACAGAGATAAAGCCGACCTGCTTTTTCGTTTTGTGCAATACGTGGAAAGACAAATAGTGTTGTTCGATGCATTAGAAGACGCTGCTTTCAAAGATATCAATGATATGGGAGGCACTGGTAGTTTGAAACACCTCGCTTCTGAAGTCATTCAAACAAATAAGCAAAATGAATTGGCTGATAAGCTGAAAGATTATTCAGTACGGCTGGTATTGACAGCACATCCTACGCAGTTTTACCCCGGTGCGGTTCTGGGAATCATTAATGATCTTGCACGCGCGGTGATTGATAATAATTCCAGCCAGATAAATATGTATTTACAGCAATTGGGGAAAACTCCTTTTCTGAAAAAACAAAAGCCAACACCCTATGATGAAGCGATCAGTCTGATATGGTATTTAGAAAATGTCTTTTACCAGGCGGCTGGAAGAATATTTACTTCTTTAAAAGATCAGTTTCCCAATGCGGTGAATGAAAAAAATCCGATTATAAAAATGGGATTTTGGCCTGGCGGCGACAGAGACGGGAATCCTTTTGTAAATGTTCAAACAACATTGAAAGTGGCGGAAGAATTACGCGGCGGCATTATTAAATGTTATTATCTTGACGTACGTAGGCTCAAGCGGCGCCTTACTTTCAAAGGGGTTGACACCATTCTCGCCGACCTTGAAATAAAATTGTATAATAATATTTTCATACCCGACCAAAAAACAAATCTTTCCAAAGATGAAATCCTGTCTGCATTGAAACAGATTAGAGAGATCATCATTTTTCAGCACAATAATTTGTTTCTCCACCTGGTTGATAACCTCATCAGCAAAGTGCAGATCTTCGGATTATATTTTGCAACTTTAGATGTCCGGCAGGATAGTTCAGTACTTTCAAAAGTGATCAGAGATATTATAGAAACAGAAAAATTATTGCCGGCTGATTTTCATAAATTGGATGATCATGAAAAATTTCACGTCCTTACCAATGTAAGTGGTTATGCAAATCCGGATTTGTACACTGATCCACTTTCAAAAGATACATTGCAAAGTATTGCTGCCATAAAAACAATTCAACAATTTAATGGAGAAGATGGCTGCGATCGTTACATTATCAGCCAATGTAATTCAGTTCTGAATGTTTTGGAAGTTTACGCTTTGTTTTTATTAAGCGGATGGAAGAAAGAAGAAATGAATATCGATATCGTTCCGCTATTTGAAACAGTTGATGATCTGCAGAATGCTGGTGATGTGATGAAGAAATTGTATAAGAATGAAGATTATCGCGCCCATTTGCTTCGCCGCAAGAACAGGCAAACGATAATGCTTGGATTTTCTGATGGGACAAAAGATGGCGGCTATTTAATGGCCAATTGGGGGATTTATAAGGCAAAAGAGGAGCTGACTAAGATCTCTTCTGAATATAATGTTGATGTTGTTTTCTTTGACGGACGTGGCGGCCCCCCCGCACGTGGTGGTGGTAAAACGCATAAGTTCTATGCCTCCATGGGGAAGAATATTTCTAATAAGGAAATTCAGTTAACGATTCAGGGACAAACAGTGAGTTCTAATTTTGGAACGATCGATTCAGCACAATTTAACATTGAACAATTGTTACACGCTGGTATTTCAAACGATCTGTTTTCTACCCAAAAAGTAACTTTGCAGCCGAAAGAAGAGCATTTGTTGCAGGAAATGGCCAATGAAAGTTACATATCATATTCTGCATTAAAAGATCATCCTTATTTTCTGCAATATCTTAATGAAGTGAGTCCGCTGCGTTTTTACAGCGAAACAAATATTGGGAGTCGTCCTTCCAAACGCAGTAGCGGTGGGCGTTTTCAATTCAAAGACCTGCGCGCCATTCCATATGTTGGTTCATGGAGCCAGTTAAAGCAAAACGTTACCGGTTATTACGGTTTGGGAACGGCATTGCAGACTTTAGATAATAAAGGCAAGTGGACGGAAATAAAAGACCTCTACGAAAATTCTTTGTTCTTTAAAACACTTATTGATAACTGCGAGATGGCAATGAAAAAATGTTTCTTTCCGTTAACTGAGCATTTTTCTTCTCATCCGGTTTACGGTGAAATATGGAGAATGATTTTTGATGAATTTGTATTGACACAAAAATATTTGTTTAAACTTTCAGGCAAGAATGAATTAATGGCTGATTATCCTGTTGAACAATTATCTATTCAAATGCGAGAACGCATTGTGCTTCCCCTTAGCACCATTCAACAATATGCGATTACAAAATTCCGCCAAATAGAAGTTTCATTAATAAATACACCCCTCAAAGAAGTGTATGAAAAATTAATTATCCGGTCTTCTTTTGGCATTATTAATGCAGCGAGAAATTCTGCATAGTTTGAAGCTTTTTCAGCGCAATCGATGCGGCGATTTTAAAACCATAATGATCTTAATTTCGTAGATCAAGCTAAATACCTTCGGTGAAATATTTATTCCTCTCATTTTTGGTTCTATACTTTTTAGGTTCATGCAAAATTCAGAAAAAAAAGATAGTGGACAGTGATTTTATTGATAGTTTGATCACTCACTATGCGCCACCAGCGATCGCCACAAAAAATGACGAAGAAATGCAGTTCTGGAAAAGCAGAATTGATCCGCACTTACCTGGATATCTGAATGAATCGCGATACGCCGGATGTCTTGCTTTTCGCTTTCGTTTCTTTGGGGATATCGCAGATCTGAAGAAAGCAGATAGCGTTTTACAAAAAGTGAATCGAGATTTTAATTTTAAAGAAGCATCGGCAAATATTGCGCTCGCCGCGCATTGCGTAACAGAACATCGTTTTATGCAGGCAGATAGTTTCCTGCAAAAAGCAAAACAAATCGGATTAAGACCCTACGAATCCAACACAACATCCTTTGATATTGATTTTGAATTGGGAAAATATACCAATGCGCAAGCCGAATTAAATGCAATCAATAATCCAAATGATTATGGCTTTTATTTTCGCAAATCAAAAATGGAACATTTGAACGGTCAACTCGACAGTTCAATAAAAAGTATGCTACGAGCTGATGATTTGGCCGGCGAAAATAAATTTCTAAAAGGAGTGGCATTGGCAAATGCTGCAGATCTATACATCCACAATACCGACCTGCAAAGCGCCAATGATCTCTATATTCAGTGCATTCGAATGAACGGAGGAGATTTTCACAGCATGATGGGATTGGGATGGATAGCCTTGGTGCATGATAATAATGATTCCTTGGCAGAAAAAATATTCCATTTTGTTGAATCAAAAAATAAATTGCCGGATGCATTATTCAAGTTGACCGAGATGGCGGAAACTTTACCTGATAGCACGATACAAATAAAATATGCAGAAGCGTTCGAGAAAACCGCCATAGATAGCTCGTATGGGAGAATGTACAATAAATATTTGCTGCAATTGTACACGGGCATTTTGCAAAAACCTGAGCGCGCTGAGATAATCGCAAAAGATGAATTGAATAATCGTGCAACTCCGCAAACTTACGCATGGTATGCCTGGGCATTATGCAACAACAATAAAAAAGAGGAAGCATATAAAATTTTTGAAGAACATGTTTCCGGAAAACCACTGGAAGGACTCGAACTCTATTGGATGGGCATGATGATGGACAGCTTAAACAAGAAGTATGATGCATTGGCATTTTTTAAAGCTGCATTTAAAAATAAATATGATCTTGATCCAATCACTGTAAAGTCGATTGAAAAAAGATTGGCTGAATAAATTTTGATTTTCAGGTAAACATGACCATAGTTGGAGCAACGCTGCTAAGTATAGATCGTATGATGCCTAGGTAAAAAATATTCTTTGGATCGTCCAAAAAGAGGCTATTAAGGCAATGATCACCGAAGCAGGAATTACCACAAGCTTTGTGTAATAAGGTTTTTTACCAAACCATTTTCCGACCAATAAAAATGCGAGAATAATTACGGTTATCTGACCTAATTCAACGCCAAGATTGAACATGACAAGCGCAAGCAGGTAATGATCCTGCGGCAACCCCAGTTGTCCGAGCGCCCCGGCGAAGCCCATCCCATGCACCAATCCGAACAAAAAGACCACACCAATGCGCGATGGTTTTAGTCGCGGAGAAAAAATATTTTCAAGTGCAACATATACAATAGAAATTGCGATCAATGGCTCGATTATCTGTGTTGGCGGTGTAATGACATGATACATGGCTAATGCAAGTGTTACCGAATGCGCTATGGTAAAGGCAGTCGCCTGTAGCAAAACGGGTTTTAATTTCGGACTCAATAAAAATAAACTCAATACGAAAAGGATATGATCAAATCCCTGAGGAAGAATGTGCTGATAGCCAATTTCAAGATATATAACGGCCGCGTCCACCTTTGACATCTTTTCCAATTCACCGACAATCACATGTGCAAATAATGATTGCGAGAGCAGTAATGCAAAAAATACAATTACTGAAATTTTAAAATAGAATGGTTTATTTATTTGGTGATGATCGTTCATGATTTATGCATTAAAAGAAAACACTGAATTTAAGTTTGGCAAAAAAAGGCGTACCCGGCGTGTAGCTCACTTCATCGACAGGGTGTGGTTCATATTTTAAACGCGATGTATATTCAAATTGCGATTCATTCCAGGTAATGTTCAGGAGGTTCTCAATGGCAACCCCGATCTCATATTTGTTTCGTGTATAGTTTAACGTCAGGTCGGTAATCCAATAACCTGATGCTGTTAATGTATAATTTTCATTTGCTGCGCGGTCATGCAAATAACGATAACTGACCGAGCCATTAATTCCGTTTTTGAATCTGATGTCCAATCCGCCGGTGCTGGTGAAAGTTGGTGCGAGTGGCAAATAATCCTGTCCTTTAGGATTCCCGATACTCCTGGGTCTGGCAAGATCAAGGTTCATATATGCGTAGAGCCAGTGATTGAATTGATAACGCAGAGAAAAATCAATGCCCGCTCTTTTTGTTTTTCCTCCTGGTGATACAGCCTGGTCGCCCAGATCGGCTCCATAAGTGAATTCCTGTTGCAAATACAAATACCACAACGCCGTATTGATGAAAAGGTCAGGAACAGGTTTCCAGTTAACCCCAATATCAGCGCCAAAAGCAGCGGGGAGAATTTGATAGCCTCTATTCGCAATTACAATCCGCGTATCATTGGAGTGAAATCCTTTTCCTGTTTTTATGTAAAATTGGACTTGTTGATTTACTGAATATTGAATATTTATTTTTGGGCTCACAATGGATTTCTGAGATGTTGGATCTGCCCCATTGTAAATATTTGCGGATGTGTCCGAAGCCGGAGCCATGTTAAGATAATAGAAATGCAAATAATCAAGTCGAGCAGACGCATTAAAAAGCCATTTGCCGGATTGATAGGTTTCATCAATAAAACCATTCAAATTCGTTTCGTGAATTTTCCCAAGCTGGATGTAATTGAGTATGGCGCTTCCGTCAATGGTGTGCGCCAAATAGCTTGGTGAGATATCGTCATACCTGATCCCAAATCCCGCGGATGATCTCAGGGCTCCATTGCCAAAAATGGTTTCATGAGAGATTCTGCTGTTGTAACCTACTAAATTCCTGGATTCATGCTGACGAAATTCATCACCGGTTTGCGGATAGAAATAATAGAAAGTAAAATTAGAGACGAGATTAAAAAAATAGTAAGAATAATAAGCTTGATTTTCCCAGGTAAAACTATTTTTTAGATTTGAAATTAGCTTGATGTTCGCATTTGTGCGATTTGTGTAACCACCCTGCGAGCTATCAATAACACCAAAGCGATCTTTAATATATCCTTCAGAAACCGCCCGGTTGGGAATTTCACCGGAAGCGCGCCACCCGGAGCTTAGTGTCGATAAGGTAAATATTAATTTATTGCAGGTATTGATTGGCGTAACGAACTTTCCAAAAAGATTAACACGAGTAAAATGTTCAGGGTAATCAAATGGTCCGTCGGAGTATAAAGCTTCGCCGGCAATATAAGCGCTTCGTTGCTTTTCCTTTGCTTTTTCGCTTAGCAAATTTAACAGAGCAACCACGCGGCCGGTATTAAATTGACCACCTTCAATCTTCACTAAATTTTTGTCCGGAACGTTCAGGGTGTTGTAGGAAACATATCCGGCAGTTGCAAAATCGCCTCGGCTGGCATAATAGGGGCCTTTACCAAAATCATACCCCGCAACGGTTTCGGGAATAAGAAAATGCAAATCCGCATAGCCCTGGCCGTGAGCCTGTGAGACCATGTTCACGGGCATACCGTCAACAGAAATATTTACATCTGTTCCATGATCCGCATCAAAACCCCGAAGAAAAATTTGTTCAGCCTTGCCGCCGCCCTGGTGTTGCGCAATAAATAATCCAGGAACCAGGCGAAGCAGGTCTTGCGCAGATTTCGCGGGCTGCATGTTCAAATCAATGCTGCTTAAAGTATGAAATGTATTAACACCTGCATTATTGGTAACGATCACTTCTTTCATTTCCAGGTCGCCTTTTTCCATTTCAATCATTACTGATGAAGCGTGCGAGGTGATTTTTATTTTTTGTGATTTATATCCAATAAAAGACACGATGACATTTACCGAATCTTTTGTTTTTGCGGTAAAAATAAAATTCCCCTTCTTGTCAGTTAATGTATTCTTCCCTGAGTTTTCATCATGAACAACAGCAAGTTCGAGCGGTTCTTTACTGATCTTATCGATCACTTTTCCTTTTAAAACCGCTTGTGCAATTATTTGAGATGATATACAAAAGAAACTTACAACTAAACCAATAATAAGTTTAGCCCCATATTTCATTATGTGAAATTTAGAATGAGCAATTTTATTTGACAGCCTCTATTATCAAAGCTCACTTGGCTGAAACATGAAATGGTGTTTGCCAAATAGAGAATCCTAAATGCGAAGAATCAAACTCTGGGAGGGGGAAAATTATTTTGAAGGGAAAGCTCAGGAATAAAGAAAGATAATTCCCGGAAATGCTTTTCGGTGAGGGAATGAAACGAAAAATCAAATCTATCACTGAAAAAGAGGTGGTCGCTAATAAAAGTCTCCGTTTTAAAATTGGAAGGATTTTTTCCAGGAAAACTTTTTTGTGCTTCATTCATGTATTGATAATGCACGTGATATTTCCCTTTTTCAAAGTGTACGGTGGCCATATGTTGCGAATACCAGAATGTGTGTGCAATAACATCAGCAATAAAAGGCACTGTTGGTCTTATCAACATTATTGTATAAGAAAAGAAAAGTATGTATATGAACGTCTTCTTCATCTTGCTAAGTCTACCAGGTAAGTTGTTGATAAATTGGTATTCAAAACTGATTAAAATATCATCTGTATAAAAGGAAAGGATGACGATGATCATCCTTTCCTAAATTGAGTTTGATCAATGTGGACTTGCTAAATACGGAAAGTCGGTTAAAAATGGAACATCATTGCCATTTACGTGATCACTCGTCAGCGTCGGATTTGCGCTGCCATCTGGTCCGCCAAATAATAATGTAAGTTCTACATCGATCACATCATCGCCCAATGCTCTCCCGGTGAGCACATTCGTGCCGTCATAAAAAGTAGTAGTGCCTGTAGTAGATGCATTTAATACATCTGTTGATAATACACCGATAAACTGGTCTGCTGTCAATCCCAATAGATTGGTTGTATATCCCGGATTCAATGTGAGCAGGCTTGTTTTCATTTCTGCCCCAAAGACCGAAGGCATCTGTGTAGGTATTGTTTCGTTGAATTTATCTTTATCAGCAGCACCGATAAATACCGTGTTTATAGCCGGTCTTCCCATCTGGTCGGCCTGATCAAAATATGGCGATTGGGGAAAGTTGCTGTTTTTTTTGCATGAGGCGAGGCATGCGATCACCAATATCAATGCTAAATAATTTTTTATTAGCGTTTTCATTTTCTGTTGAGTTTTATTAATGAAAATTCATTTTGTTTTCTATATATCTCTTGTTCTTTATTTGCTGGGTTCTTTGGTGCTTGTTGTAAGCCAAACATTGATCTTCCCGTTTTCAGCATGCAATAGTGATTTGGGAACTTCAACTACAATGCTCAGCACATTCGTTCCGGCAAAAGTATCTTTTCCCGGATTGTTGAAGCCAGTGGCTGTTCCGCCGAGAATTGCATGGAATTGATCAAGATCAAAGAAGAAAGGATCATCACGCGGACCTGCGAAAAATTTTATTCCATAAGCTCCTGTGGACACAATTGGATTAGATGATCCATAAGGAGTTACCGCAACAGAGCCAATAAAATTTGCTTCTTCAATTTTTGTCCTTGTTCCCGTGAGTGATGGTCGAGCAGGACCGAAGAAATTAATTTTCCCATCCTGGTAAATGGCCTGAATGACTAAGTCCTCAACATTATCTCCATTATTATCGATCTTGAACTGGATTAATGTGTTTGGGTCGAATTGTGCAGAAGATGTTGCACTGGGTGCCAGTAATCCCTGAGAATTGGCAACGAAAACAAGGTTGTTTGTGTTTTTTCCCTGGAATACATAAAGGTCAGTAATATCAGTTGTCTGACCTTTTACCGCAGGCGCATCCATATGATCGGCAGCATAAACGATACCGCCAATAGCAATGAGTGCACATGCTAGCATGATGACAATTTTTTTCCGTTTCATTGTTATGAATTTTTAAAGTGAAAGATTTGTTAAGTGAATTACGCAAATGAATTTCTTTCGGATTTTGGAGGCTCGTGTTTTTGAGTTTTATTTTTAAAACACTGATATTTGAAAACAAACCTCACATATTCATGCCTGCTCGCTTCAAGTTAAAAAAGCAATTGTTCAAGCTGACCGCCTGGATACTTGGAATCCTGCTGGCCTTGTTATTGTCTTTTCATATTTGGTTTGTTTATCACTCTGAAAAAATAATTGAAGATATCATCTCATGGCAATCAAATGGCAAACTCAAAGCCGTAATAAAAAAGATCAATATCAGCTATCTAAGCAACTACATAGATATTAAAGACCTTACTATTCTCAATACAGATTCTTCTGAACAATCAACAGCCTATCATTTCAGTACGGAAAATTTTCATTTAAAGATCCGCTCGCGCTGGGCGCTCATCTTCAAAAAACAATTACTCATCGATTCAATCGTTTTTAATTCACCAGATATTGAAGTGACACGGAAATCAAAATCGCAAACGGACACCATTAGAAAAAAAATATTGTTGGCAGAAGAATTAGGAAATATCTATAAAACGATCAGGCAATCGCTGAATGTACTGAACTTGCAACGTTTTGAAATGATGGAAGGGAAAATTACGATCAGAGAAACGGGAAATAATAGTAAACCACCATTCAGGCTTTCACATATTTTTTTATCCATTGATAAATTGAATATTGATTCTGCAAGCATTGTTGATTCGGGCAATTTTATTTTTTCCGACAGGGTTTTGCTGCAAATAAAGGAGCAAAAGATTCTTTTACCTGATAATAAAAGTAACATCACATTCAAAGAACTGATGTTAGATTCAAAAGAAAAACTCATTCGCATTATAAAACCGGGAATTAATATATTACCGGGCACGGGACAAAAGAATAGTCTTATTGCATCCGCGGAAAAATTAAATATCACAGGACTTGATTTTAATGCGCTGTACAAACAACCGTTGATAAAGGTGGACTCTGTTTATATCGAAAGCCCCAATGGTAATCTCCAGATCTACATAAAAGAGAAGACAAATGGGAGCAATAAAAATAAAAAAACGATTACAGATAGTGTGTTGCGTCATTTGCCGGTTGCTGTTAACATCAACCACGTTGTTGTTCAAAATGCAAATGGAGAAATGCTTTTGCACCATGGTGACAAAACAACATCTTTTCAAACAAGAAATGATAATGTGAGCGTGGTTGGTGTACGAATAAGTGATACTGCTGAAAATGCGCTGGATATTGACGGGTTCAACTACACCATCCGCAATTATATTGGTTATACACCGGATAGCATTTATCGATTTCGGTTGGATAGTTTGCAGTTCATTGATAACAAAATTGTGTTGCACCATTTTGCTGCGGTCACGGTTAAAAAGAAACACGCCAATCTGATCAGAAACTATAATGCGCCTCGGTTCGAAATAACCGGTATGGATTGGATATCGTTTATTTTCGATAATCATTTTAAAGCTAAGAATGCTATTTTATTTGACCCGATTCTCAATGTTGAAAAGAATAATGCTTTTAATAAAACGACGGATATAAGTGTCAGCAAAAAATCAATCTACCAAACACTGTCTGTCATGGACAGTCTTCTTGATCTTGATCAGTTGCAAATTATTAATGGTAGCTTTTTCTTTAAGCAAAACGATAATGCCAATCTTCAAATGCAAAAATTAAACTTGAATATTAATGCAAATGAATTGACACAGTCAAAATCAATCAATCAGATTATTAATTCGGTAAAAACTTTATCATTTGATTCGGCAACAATAAAAAATGAAACAATAGTAGCGCAGATCGGCAAATCCAATTTCAATAATAAAGATGGAGAACTGGTGTTGCAAAATGTATTATTGAATACGGCCAATAATAGCATAGTAGCCAATTTGAATGATGTTGCTGTTCGTGATTTTTCCTTTGACAATAACGCGATTGAAGTGAACAACATCCGTTGGAAAGAGGGGATCATCCGTCTCATTGAAAGAAATAAGTTGGTTGATAAAATTTCAATCGGAAATAAAAAACCTGAACTGACGCTCAATAATATTGATGCCAACAATACTTCTCTTTTCTTCGAAAATGAAAAATTGGCGGCTCAAATATTTCTAAAGAACATTTCTGCTAACAGTTTTAAGAAATCTTCTGGCAATCCTTTTGAAATAGGCGGATTATCATTATCGGGGAATAAGGCAGCTGTGAATTTCAAAAATGGAAGAATTGAGTCAAACGATATTTTCGTCCGGGATCAAAAAACATCATATCTTAAAAATATCATTTTTGAATCAAATACAACCGGAGATTCTTCATCAATACAAATTCCATTGGTAAGTTTCATTCCGGATATTAATTCAGTAATCCGTTCCGGCATCATAAAAGATGATTCGGTGGTCATTCAGCAACCGAAAATATTCTACCGTTCGCAAAAAAATATTACCTCCAATGGTGAGCAAAAGAAAATACTGAAACTTCCGAATCTCGATATTAAAAATATTAGTGTCAATGATGCTTCTGTTGATTTGAATATTTTGCGGGATGACAATAGGAATGCTTTTATAAGCAAAAGATTGTCATTGTCTGGTCAAAATGCTTTTTCGAAAAAGGAAAAACTATTTTCTATTGATGATGTTAGCATGAATTCACTTAACACCTTATATGGGTTTAATGATAGCATTGCGGTCAATGGCAAAGGCAACACAAAGCTCGCATTAAAAAGGATTCTGTATTATCCGGAATCGCAATCATGGCAGATGGTGGTAGATCGATTCGTTGCTGATGATATTGATTATTCAAATCAAAAAAGAAAAAATCGGGAATCGCTGGATATTAATAATATTAACGCGCAAAATATTTCTGCAAGAAGTGCTGATTTAATACAACCCATGAACTGGCTTATCAATAACCCCAATGCAATTATTCACATTGCTTCCGTACGTTGGAGAACTGATAAAACCAACTTGAGTTTTTTAAATTTTCAGTTCAATCAAAATAAAAAAAGCATAAGTATTGATTCATTTTTAATTGGTCCGGGTAAAAATAAAAATGATTTCATGGCGCAACTTGTTTTCAGAAAAGATTTTATGGAAGCAAAGGCAGATAAGATAAATTTCAGTGGGGTAGAAATGATTGAAAAAAAATTACATGTTCCTTTTTCAGAGATTGACCACGCACAGTTAAATGTTTATAGCGATAAATTAATCCCGCCCGCTGTTGCAAAAACGCAACCGTTGCCGGTTTCCGTGATAAAAAAAATTAAACCTGCTTTACAAATTGACAGTATTCATATTAATAACGCCAGGATTGATTATGAAGAATTAAATGCGGAAACCAAGCAAAAGGGGATTGTCTTCTTTTCAAAGATCAACGGCGAAGTTACCCATGTTCACTCGGATAAAACGGTTACTCAGGACAGTTTGCAGGTTTCTGTAAATGCAGGTTTTTTAGACTCTATGCCCTTGCATTTGGCAATGAAGGAGTCATATTTTGATCCATTGGCCGGGCTGAACCTGCGGCTGGCCTTAGGTAGAGGTGATTTGCGTCTGTTGAATCCATTTTTGATACCTCTTGTTTCAATGCGAATAAAATCCGGCTATCTTGAGATGATGAATATGAATTCTTTTGGAAATGACTCTTCGGCACGTGGGAATATGCAATTGTACTATCGGGGACTGAAACTGGATATATTGGATTCTGGAAACTTGATGCACAAAAAATTCCGGACAAAATTATTGGTGTTCTTTGCAAATCTATTTGCAATAAGAAAAAATAATGATAAACGACAATCGGGGTTTAATTTTGCACGCATCAGGCAAAAATCGGCGATCGCTTATTTTTTGAAAATGATTGTTGAAGGTGCGGCGGGAAATGTTGCGCCGGTAAGCAAATTGATCTTGGAAAAGCAAAATAAAAAGAGCGCGAAAGGACGATAATGCATTAGGAAAATGATTTTTAATAAATAAACGGCATCAGATGAATGTAGTAATAGTAGGCGGTGGGTTTGCAGGAATTAATTTCTCAAAAAAAATAGCAGACGATGATTCAATACAGGTAACATTGGTCGATAAAAATAATTATCACTTTTTCCCTCCTTTGTTATACCAGGTTTCTACGGCATTTATCGAACCTTCAAATATCAGTTATCCTTTTAGGAGAATGTTCCAGGAAAAAAAGAATCTTCATTTTTTTATGGGTTCATTGGTAAAGATAAATGCTGAGGCAAATAATATTGAAACGAGCAACGGCATTTTGAGTTATGATTATTTAGTGCTGGCGATGGGAACGGAAACAAATTATTTCGGAATGAAGAACATTGAACAAAAAGCGCTGCCGATGAAAACCATCGATGATGCATTGAATTTGCGAAATCATATACTGTTGAATATTGAAAAAGCGGTCCGCACAACGGACAAATCGGAAAGAGAAAAATTATTGAATATTGTGATCGCCGGCGGCGGACCAACAGGCGTTGAAATTTCAGGAATGATCGCGGAAATGGGAAGAAATATTGTTGCGAAAGACTATCCTGAAATCAGGAATGAACGCGGCAATATTTATTTGATTGACGCAGCGCCTGCTCTTCTCGGGCCGATGAGTAAAAAATCGCAGGCAGAAGCATTGAAAGTCCTGACCAATCTGGGTGTCAAGATAAAATCGAGTACTGCAGTCAAAGACTATAGTGATGATAAAGTGATGCTGGCAAATGGGGAAACGATTGCTACCTCAACATTAATATGGACCTCAGGAGTTATCGCTCGCGAAGCGCCGGGCCTGCCTAAAGAAAGTATTACACGCGGCAGAAGAATCTTGGTTGATGAATTTAACAAAGTGCTTGGCACACAAAATATTTTTGCCATCGGCGATCAATGTTGTCAAACCTCAGATAAAGATTACCCAAATGGACATCCGCAACTGGCGCAGGTCGCGATTCAACATGGAAAATTGCTCGCGCAAAATCTAAGAAATATTAATGCCGGCAAACCTTTGCTTGCATTTCATTATCACAACAAAGGAACTATGGCGATCATTTCAAAGTTCAAAGCGGTGGTTGATCTGCCTCATGGATTTTTTAAAGGATTTATTGCCTGGTTCGTTTGGCTTTTCATTCACATCATTCCCATTGCAGGTTATAGAAACAAGGCTAAGCTTGCGTTTAACTGGTTTTGGAGTTTTATCACCAATGACCCGACATTGCGATTAATTATTCGTCCGGCGAAAGATTGAAATGAATTATTAATTGATAATTTAGTGATTCTAATCAATGCATAACTGTCTATAATGAATGATCTTTTGGAAATCAGGCATGCTCATAGTCCGGATGAAGTTAAACAAATGAGCACATCGCAATTGCGTGAACATTTTTTGATCAGCAAGGTCTTTAAAGCTGATAAAATTCAGCTGACACTCAGTTATTATGACCGGTTTATCAGCGGCGGGGTGATGCCAGTAAATGAAAAACTTTCTCTGCCTAATCCGGAAAATCTTAAGGCAAATTTTTTTTTGCAAAGAAGAGAGCTCGGTATTATTAATGTTGGTGAAAACGGAAAGATAATCGCTGATGGTGCAATGTATCACCTTGCCAATAAAGAGGCTCTATATATTGGCAAAGAAACAAAGGAGGTTCAATTTGTTTCTGATGATCCGACAAAACCTGCAAAGTTCTATATCAATTCTTCCCCTGCACATCGCCTTTATGAAACAAAAAAAATTTCCCGCGATGAAACTGAAAGGGTCCAGGTCGGTGGTAGCGAAACAGCAAATCTCCGCGTGATCAATAAATATATTGTAAACAGTATTGTTCCTACCTGTCAATTACAAATGGGTATGACGGAATTGAAACAGGGAAGTGTGTGGAATACAATGCCTGCTCATGTCCATGATCGGCGGATGGAAGTCTATTTTTATTTTGATATTAAGGAAGAGCATTCGGTTTGCCATTTTATGGGAGAGCCGGAGGAAACACGGCATATCTGGATGCAAAATGAGCAAGCCGTTATTTCTCCCAACTGGTCAATACATGCAGGCGTGGGAACATCGGGCTATTCATTTATTTGGGGAATGGCAGGAGAGAACCTTGATTATGCGGACATGGATGTTTTTCCGATCCATTTCTTAAAATGATTTGATGACGATCTCCTGTGGAGCATAGAGTGGAAGCTATGCAAGAATGCGACGTAACGATGTTTAATAGTATTAATATCGATTGGCTCAAAAAAATCAAATGAAAAGGATACTTCTCCATTTTCTTTCTGTGATCATTTTCTATTCGTTTAGTAATGCGCAAACTCCGGATTCGGTTTTGCGGATCATGAAAAAAGTAGCCGATTGGCAATTGTCTTCATGGCAAAAAGATGGAATGAAATACAAAAAAAGTAATTGGGTGTATGCTGCGGCTTATACTGGTTTTATGGCGTTGAATGAAGTGGCCAATGATGATCGATATATTAAAGCCATGTATGAAGTGGGGGAGTCGCTTGGCTGGAATACAGGAGAAGAAAGGTTTATGGCCGATGATTATTGTGTAGGGCAACTGTTTTCGATGATGTATGGATTGTACAATGATCCGAGAATGATTGCGCATTTTAAAGAACAGGCGGATTCGATCGTGGCGACTCCGCATACCGAATCACTGGCATGGAAAAACAATATTCAGTTGCGGGAATGGGCCTGGTGCGATGCATTGTATATGGGACCAACTGCCTTGTCATACCTGGCATCGGTAACCAGTAGCCGAAAATATCTTGACATTGCCGACAAGCTTTGGTGGAGAACAACCGATTATCTTTTTGATAAAGATGAAGACCTATACTATCGCGACAGTAGTTTTTTTACAAAACGTGAAGCGAATGGGAAAAAAATGTTCTGGTCGCGTGGAAACGGTTGGGTGATGGCGGGACTGGTTCGCTTATTAAGCAATATGCCTGAAAATTACCCTACACATGACCGGTATATCGATCTGTATAAAAAGATGGCTTCAAAAATTAAATCTTTGCAACATGCAGATGGAACCTGGCATACCGCATTGCTCGATTCAGTTTCTTATCCAAGTAAAGAAACAAGTGGCACTGCCTTTTATTGTTATGCACTTGCGAGGGGTATTAATAAGGGATGGCTAGACTTTCGGGAATATTATCCGGTTGTGTTAAAAGCCTGGAATGCTTTATCCAGCTGCGTTCATACGGATGGCAAATTGGGATTTGTGCAACAGATCGGCGACCGACCGGGCGCGACAGATTATAACAGTACGGAGAGTTATGGCGTTGGCGCTTTTTTATTAGCCGGTGAACAAATGATCGAATTATCGTTGGATCATTTTATGAAATTCCCGGTAATTGAAATTGACAATACATCCGGTATTGAACGAAAAGAAAAAGTTGTTGAGGTGCCTTATTCTTTGATCAATGAAAAAATAAAAAATGCAGGATCAAAACAAATAAAGATTCGGGATATTTTATTGGGAAAAGAGATCCAATATCAATGGGAATTTCGGGGAAATAAAGATCCGGTGAATCTTTTGGTTCAGCTTGAAGTCTCTCCGGGCACAAAATCATTTCTCGAAATAAGTGAAGATTCTCCGACTGCATTTCCGGCAAAAACATATTGCCGTTTTGTGCCGGAACGCAAGGATGATTTTGCCTGGGAGAATGATAAGATCGCTCATCGCATGTACGGAAAAGCAATTGAAGGCAGCAGTGAAGACGCTTATGGTGTCGACGTTTGGGTGAAACGTACGGATCGCTTAATATTAAATGAACGATATAAACGTGGCGAGTATCATATTGATCATGGCGATGGCATGGATTATTATCATGTTGGATATTCGCTTGGTGCGGGGAATGTGATGCCATATATCAATGACAGTATTTGGTACTCAAGAAATTTTCATGCGTATAAAATTTTGGATAATGGCCCATTGCGTTCGACATTTCAATTGATCTATGACACTTGGAATGTAAATGGCAGACAGGTCAGTGTTACCAAGACTATTTCAACGGATGCGGGCAGTCAGTTGGATAAATTTCAGGCAGATTATCAATACGATGATACGGCTGCATTACCACTTGTAGTTGGCATAATCAAAAGAGAGGAGCCGGGTGAGGAATGGTTTGATGAAAAAAAGGAGATCATGGCATATTGGGAGCCGAAAATGGGTGAGGATGGAATTACCGGCGTCGCAAGCATTCTTTTGCAGCCAGTGAAAAAAATGATGATGACTCACCAACACCTGCTTGCATTGTCTCAAACGAAAAATAAGTCCATTGTATATTACACAGGCGCCTGCTGGAATAAGGCAGGGGAGATCACGACGGCAAAGCAATGGTTTGAATATCTAAGTAATTTTCAACAGCAATTGCAAAGACCTTTGCAAATAATGATGAGATGACCGAGCTATGTTAAGGGATTTGCATTTACTAACGTTAATATATAACTTATATTTAAATGTCTGAGCAAGTAATTGGAAAATACAGATGGATTGTTGTTGTGTTGCTTTTTTTTGCAACTTCCATCAATTATGTTGACAGACAGGTGATCGGTTTGCTGAAGCCTATACTGGAAAAGGATTTCAGGTGGAGCGAAAAGGATTACGGATATATAGTAGTGGCATTTCAGACTTCTTACGCCATCGGTTTATTATTATTCGGGAGATTAATAGACAAGATCGGAACAAAGATCGGATATACTATATCGATTATCTTATGGAGCATTGCCGCAATGTTGCACGCTGTCGCAAAAACAACATTTGGATTTGGCTTGGCAAGGGCGGGTTTGGGATTCGGGGAATCGGGAAATTTTCCGGCCGCCATAAAATCAGTCACAGAATGGTTTCCTAAAAAAGAAAGAGCATTCGCAACAGGTCTTTTTAATTCTGGTACAAATATCGGGGCAGTCATAGCTCCAATTATGGTTCCATGGATATTGGGAATTTATGGATGGCAACAGGCATTTATTATTACCGGCTCACTTGGGTTGTTATGGTTGATCTTCTGGCTGATATTTTATGATATTCCTTCAAAACAAAAAAGAGTAAGCGCTTCAGAACTGGTTTACATTAACAGCGATGTTGATGAGAACAGCAACGCCGGTGAAAAAAAATCTTTCTCCTGGTTAAGACTTTTTAAATATCGGCAAACCTGGGTTTTCTTTATCGGTAAATTCTTAACCGATCCGATCTGGTGGTTTTTTCTTTTCTGGTTGCCCGATTATTTCAGTGGCACTTTTCATCTTGATCTTAAAAGACCTGGATGGGCATTGGTGGTCGTATACACGGCCACATCAATCGGAAGCATTGGCGGAGGCTATCTTTCCTCTTACCTTATTAAAAAAGGCTGGTCAGTTTATAAAGCAAGAAAAACTGCGATGTTTATTTTCGCCGTGTGCGTGTTACCGGTAGTGACTGCCCAATATGCAACCAATATGTGGGTTGCGGTTGGCTTAATTAGTTTAGCTGCCGCTGCACACCAGGCATGGAGCGCAAATATTTTTACCACCGCTTCCGATATGTTTCCTAAAAAAGCCATCAGCTCCGTGATAGGGATCGGCGGCATGGCCGGAGCAGTGGGAGGTATCTTATTTCCGCTCATCGTTAGTAATATTCTCCAATATTTTAAAGAGGCCGGAAATAAATCTGCCGGCTACAATATCATTTTTATTATCTGCGGTTGCGCTTATTTGACAGCGTGGATCATCATGCATTTACTCACTCCAAAAATGAAAGAGGTTTCTTTTTGATTTTGAAATAGGATCTGTGGATGTTCTAGATTATTGTTTCTTATCAACAATCTGAAAGTCATTGCGGATAAATATTAATAGGGTATGAGCAAAATTTTCGATAAATTTAAAGGTGATTTTTATTGGTCACCTGATGAAATGCTTTAATTAACTGCCTGAGCAATGACTGAATCGAAAGACATTGATATTACGGGAATTAAAACAGACGGAAAAATGAATACGCCTCTTACAGAAGATAAGGAGCGTTCTTTTTTTAGTTTGATGATTTTGGCCATTAAACTCGCCCGCCCTTATCGGAAATGGGTGATCTTTATTCTGGTCGCAATGCTGATAGAAACAGCAATGAGTTTGCTCACGCCCTGGCCGCTTAAAATAATAATTGATAATGTCGTTGGGCGCCATCCATTACCGGGTTCCTTGAAATGGATGGATGATTTTTTCCCTGCAGAAAGCAAGTTTCAACTGGCAACAGTTTGTGCAATTGTTTTTGTAGGAATTGCCGCAATTGGTTCTGTCGCCGGTTATATTGAAAATTTTTATAACGAAAGTGTGGCGCAATATGTAGCCAATGACCTTCGTCGCAAAATGTATCATCATCTGCAACGACTTTCTCTAGCATATTATGATTCCCACCAAACCGGGAAATTATTGAGCACCATCACCGCAGATGTTTCTACCATTCAGGATTTTGCTTCTTCAACATTATTGAACATTTTGGTCGACGCCCTTACCATTATCGGCATGCTTGGATTGATGTTCTATCTTAATTCAGGATTCACGTTGGTTGCTCTTGGTGTGACTCCATTCTTGCTTTTTTTTGTTGCGCGATTTAAAAAAGCAATGAAAAAAGCCACCCGCGAGGTGAGAAAAGATCAAAGCAATATGTTTACAGTTTTGCAACAGGGATTGGAATCCATTCGGGCTGTGAATGCTTTTGGAAGACAGGAACTTGAAGAAGACAGATTGAAAAAGATCAGTCAACAAACAGTTGATGCCGCGTTGCACGCAAGAAAAGTGAAATCGGCATTGCCTCCTTTTGTCGCTATTGTTGTTTCTGTTTGTACGGCATTGGTGCTTTGGCGCGGCGCTGATCTTGTTCTCACCAAAGCCATGACGGTCGGCGCTCTTACGGTATTTATCTGGTATATGAACAGATTCTTTAGTCCGGTGCAGGATCTGGCCAAACTCACCACTACTGTTGCGCAGGCGACGGTTGCTTTGGAAAGGATACAGGCAATTTTGGAAACAGATACTACCATACCGCAAAAAATTGATGCGCAAGATCCGGGCAAATTATCTGGCAATATCGTTTTTGAAAATGTTTGTTTTGCATATAACCAGGAATCGCCGGTTTTGCATAACGCAAAGTTTGCGATCAGTTGCGGACAAAGAATTGGAATTTGCGGACCAACTGGATCTGGTAAATCGACGGTAGTGAGTTTGATCGCACGTTTTTATGATCCAACCAGCGGAAGAATATTGATAGATGGAAAAGATATTTCGGATATGACCCTTGACGCATTGCGCGGGCAGATTGGTTTTGTATTGCAAGACACTGTGCTTTTTTATGGATCAATTCGTGATAATATCGCTTATGGAAGACCAGGCGCAACGGAAGATGAAATTATTGAGGCCGCTCAATTGGCAAATGCCCATGAGTTCATTTCAAAAATGCCACATGGGTATGATACTTTGGTTGGTGAAAGGGGTGTTACCCTGTCGGGTGGTCAAAAACAACGCATCGGCATTGCGCGGGCAGTTGTACGAAATTCGCCGATCCTAATTCTCGATGAACCTACTGCATCGCTTGATACGGAATCCGAAAAGATTGTGATGGAAGCATTAGAGAAATTAATGATTGGTCGCACGGTAATCACCATCGCACATCGGTTAAGCACTATTCGTGATGCTGATAAGATCATTGTTCTTGAAAATGGATCTGTGGCTGAAGAAGGAACTCACGAAGAGTTGATGGCAAAAGGACAGGTTTACGCAGAGCTTTGTAATTTCCAGGATTGGACAAATCATTCGCTGCGCAATACAGTTAACTAATGATTAGTTATTTTTGAAACAAAAATAATATTAAGCTTATGTCGCACCGTTCTATAATTGTTCTTCCGGATGATACAGGAAGGGAAATTATTAGTGCAATTGAAAATGCGGAGAAATCCATTCTCATTAAGATGTTTTTATTCTCCGACCCCGATCTGATCAACGCAGTTGTGGCTGCAAAAAAACGTGGCATAGATGTGCGGGTAATGCTAAATCCTGCACGGCGCAATGGGGAAGAAGAAAATGAAGAAACAAGAAAAATGCTTGTAGAGGCCGGAATTGAAGTTCGCGATAGCAATCCCAATTTTATCCTCACTCATGAAAAATCAATGGTCGTTGATGAAAAATTAGGGTTCATCAAATCGCTCAACTGGGAAACAAAGAATTTAACGGAAACGAGAGATTATGCCATTATCACCTCGCATCATCGCGAGGTGGAAGAAATAATGTTATGCTTCGAGGCCGATTGGCACAGAAGAAGTTTTGATCCGGGTGAAAACTCTTATTTGATCTGGTGCAGTAATAACGGACGAACAAGAATTGCCAATTTTATTGATGATGCAAAACATTCATTGTTTGTACAAAATGAAAGGTTTCAAGACTTGGTGATAATCGAACGCATCGTACGTGCGGCAAGTCGCGGTGTTAAGGTGCATGTAATGGCGAGGCCGCCGCACACATTAAAAATGGATAAGCTCGTTGAAGGGGTAGGGGGGTTGCGTATCATGGAAGATGTAGGCATCAAAATCCATAAACTCAGGCATCTTAAATTACATGGAAAAATGTTGCTTGCCGATGGTTGCCGCGCAATTGTTGGTTCCATTAATCTTACGCCTGGGAGTTTTGATCATCGTCGAGAACTGGCAATTGAAGTGAATGATGATGCTGTGATAGAAAGATTAAAAGAGATCGCCCATTACGATTGGGAAAATTCACACACACTCGATCTTTCTGATAAAGGAATTTTCGAAGACCTCGAAAATCATGACGTTGGCGGCGTGGATAAGCTTGTTCTTAAAGACGGAGAAAAAAAGAAAAAGCATCACGGCAATTAACCAGCATCTCAAAAGAGCGCTGATAATATATACGCGATCACGGCCAGCGCCGTTCCATACATAAATATGTCATAAGAAATTCGCAGCAAACGAAACTTACGGCCCAAAACTCTTCCTTGCCAGTAAATATCTTTTATTAAACTGGAATACAAAAATTCGCTGTCATCCATCATCTGACGAATCCCATATTCATAATCCTTTAATGGCATCTTATAAAAGCTTCCAAAGAATAATAAATTCACCGTTTTCTTTTCAACCTGTTCTTTGGTGAAAGTTCCTTTCATCACCGTTGGTCTGGTCGCTAATACTGCATAAATGATGGTGATCACATTTACGGAGAGTAATAATATGGTTGGGATGATCAGCTTTGGATTTAAGACAAATTTCCCGATAATCAAACCCAGTGCAACAGAAATGATTATGGAGTTTACCGAGATCATGATGAACGCCTTGTTATCTGCCATCACACTTAATCGCTGGTGATTGGAAGAAGAATTTTTAAACATCGTTTCAACGCCACGGATATGATGCTTGAATTTTTTTGAATTGATGGCAGAAAGATGTCTGGTCTCAGCATCTTTGTCTTCTACCAAATGTAAATTGCCCAAGTGCCTGAAGTCATTTTTGCTATTATGCTTCTCTTTCAAATTTTTTAAATTTTCCCTTTTGGTTTTATCTAAAAGTCCTTGACAATAATCGGTATGATAAGAATGACTTTCAAGCAGGGATATGGAGTTAGCCCGCCAATCTTCTGAACTGATTTTTTTATTACTGAAAGCTTCTATTTCTTTTTTTACCAATTTATTATTCTCATTAAAAGTGTCGGTGCCCAGATTGAACAGGTCCGCGTCACAAACAATCTTTTCGTTCAGGGAATTTGGATGCTGGGGCATTTTTGTAGCGAGAATACATTTTTTTATTTCAGCAATTTCTTCTTCATCGACACCTTCCGTTTTTAAAAAAGATTCTGCGATCTCTATGCTCTTGTTCTCATGCATCTGTAATCCATCTTCAATAATCCCCGTGTCGTGAAACCAGGCAGCTGCACAAACAATAAAATGATTTTTTTCATCCAGTTTGTAGTGGGCGCTTATTCTATTAACCAACTCAACAATTTTAATGGTGTGAGTAAGGTTGTGATAAAATAACCTGTCGTCTGGAAACTGCAAAAAATACTGAACTACGTATTGTGAAATTTTTTTTAATAATTCCCGGTAATTCATGGCAAACGCTTCAAATAGTTAAAATAAATTCGTTAATCAATCCTGCGCAAAAGAAACCGTATTTGAAAGGTAGCAATATATTTTAGCGTAGTTATTCTTTTTCTTTTCTAATTTAATAAAAATTTGATGTAATTTAATTGTAGTGATTGGCTTTGGAATTATTATTAGTGGTCAATTTAAATCCTTCTTAATGCGCAGGCTCTATTTTTTTATCATTATCTTTTTTATTTGCGGCTTTATTAATGCCCAAAATATTAATCAGCGGCCAAAAATTGTTGTCGGCATTGTGGTTGATCAGATGCGGTGGGATTATCTATATCGTTATTACAGCCGTTATCTTGAGGATGGCGGATTCAAGAGATTCTTAAATCAGGGCTTCTCCTGCGAAAACACCATGATCCCGTACACACCAACGATAACAGCTTGCGGCCACACCAGTATATATACTGGGTCGGTTCCGGCCATTGACGGTATAACGGGAAATGACTGGTATGATTATAAGCTTTCTCAAATTGTATATTGTACCGGTGATGATAGTACCAAGACAATCGGGAGTAATACTGATGCCGGACAAATGAGCCCGCACAATCTATTGGTGACCACTATCTGTGACGAGTTACGGCTTGCAACAAATTTTCATAGTAAAGTTATTGGTATCGCATTAAAAGACAGGGCGGCCATTTTGCCTGCAGGCCACAGCGCAAACGGTGCTTATTGGTATGATGATAAAACAGGTGAGTGGATCACCTCATCTTATTACATGAAAGATTTACCGGGATGGGTGAGATCGCTCAATGATCAAAAATTAGTGGATAAATATTTTGAACAGAATTGGAATACGCTTTATCCGCTCAAAACATATACGCAAAGCACTCCGGATGAAGAACCCTATGAATATAGGCCTTTCGGCATTAATGCAAAAGGATTTCCCTACGACCTGAAGCAATTTGTTGGCGAGAATTATGGAATCTTACCGGTGACCCCTTATGGAAACACCTTTACTTTTGATATGGCAAAGGCAGCGATCGAAGGAGAAAAATTAGGCGCCGATTCTATCACGGATTTTTTGGCCATTAGCTTGTCAACGCCAGATTATATTGGCCATACTTTTGGTCCCAATTCAGTTGAAGCAGAAGATGATTTCCTGAGATTGGATAAAGATCTCGGTGATTTTCTGAAATACCTCGATGAAAAAATCGGTAAAGGTTCATATCTTATTTTTTTGTCTGCCGATCACGGCGTTGCTCATGTTCCGGGATTTTTAAAAGAACACAAAATTCCCGCCGGAGGCGTGGAAGAACAAAAACTCACAGATGGAATAAACAAATTGCTTAAAGACAAATTTAATATTGATAAGCTCGTCGTTGGGATCTTCAATTACCAGGTCTATTTAGATAGAGACATTATCAATAAAGGCAAATTAAATAAAGATGCAATTGAACAGGAGGCAATCAATTTCTTATTGCAGCAACCAGGGATTGCGCGGGCATTTTCATCTGAAAAATTGAGTGAAACGACATTAAGCGCTAAAATAAAAAATGCGATTGCCAATGGTTATTATCCGCCCAGAAGTGGCGATATTCAAATTATCCTTCAACCACAATGGATAGCCGGTTTTTTGTCAAGAGGAACAACACACGGCGTTTGGAATCCCTATGATGCACATATCCCATTGCTTTGGTATGGATGGAACATTCGGGCAGGAAAAACAAACAAGGAAGTGTATATGACAGATATTGCACCAACCATCGCTTCAATGTTACATATACAAATGCCAAGTGGTTCAATAGGAAATGTTATTGAAGAGGTGACAAAATAAACCCGGCATTTGTAGTAAATAGGGTCCGGAAACCAGGTGATCAAAGCAGAAGCATTTTATTTAAAATATTTTTTAAAAATAAAAAGTTTCACACAGGTTCTCATCTCAATTACTTAAACACCAAAACAATTATGAAACGTTTTTTTTCTGCAGCATTGTTGCTTTGCATGGTTTCAACCCAATCTGGGTATGCGCAAAATTCATCTGTTGACAGGAAACAATTTTTTGCCGACTCTTCCATCATCAATGCAACCATTGTAACGAATTTAAGCAAGGTTTTTAACAGCAAAATAAGCGCAACCTTCCCCGCAAAATTTGTTACTACACTCCCGGATGGCACTCCCGTTAATGAACCGATTCAACTGCAAATGCGTGGTCATTTCAGACGCGGTTACTGCTATGTCCCCCCATTAAAGGTCATTTTCAAATCAGAAAAGCAATCAATGCTCTCATCGTTAAAGTCATTGAAGCTCGTCAGCGAATGCAAGATGTCGAAGATCTATGATCAGTATTTACTGAAAGAGTATGTGATCTATAAAATCTATAATTTGATCACGGATATGAGTTTTCGTGTCCGGTTATTGAATTTAACTTTTGAAGATAGTCTTGGAAAGAAAAAACCGGTTACCGAACATGCCTTTCTTATGGAAGATATTAAAGACCTCGCAAAAAGAAATGGATGTGTTGAATGGAAAAAAGGTAGTGTAGTTACCGAGACTACCAATCGCAAACACATGACCCTGGTTTCCATTTTTGAATATATGATTGGAAACACAGACTGGGCTGTACCAGTGGATCACAATATAAAATTGATCGTTCCCGAGCAAGATTCGACTGCAAAACCTTATGCCGTCGCTTATGACTTTGATTATTCAGGATTTGTCAATACTGAGTATGCGGTGCCCGATGAAAGACTGGAAATTGAAAATGTGAGGCAGCGACTGTATCGCGGATTCCCCAGATCAATGAGTGAAATAAAGGAAGCCCTGGAAGTGTTCCAGCGACAAAAAGGGAATATATATGCAACCGTAAAGACCTTCGATTTGCTGAGCTCTTCAAGTAAGAGCGAAATCGTTGAGTATCTCGATGATTTTTATGATACCATCAAGGATCCAAAATCGGTAAAATCAGTTTTCATTGACAATGCCCGAACAAAATAATTTTAAGTTATTAGAAAAATGCCGGCATTAACTAAAAATTAGCTAATTAAAATCGGGTGCTAAGAACAATAATAATACTTTTAGAATAGGTTGTGTTATTTAATGCAACTTATTTTGGTTGATCCTGTCTAATAACTCAAAACTCAATTAAATGAAATTAATTGCCTTCTTGTTGACTGCCTCAATATTCATGTCCTTTAATAGCACTAACATTGAACCATACCCTAAGCTGAAGAAAACCGCAAGATTATATGTCTCTCATTATGAAAATGTATTAGGCACCTCACTCGAACTAAAAATTTCTGCCAGTTCTGAGAATGATGCATCGAATGCAGAAACTGCTGTGTTGAATGAGATAAGCAGAATGTCAAAAATATTGAGCGCCTATGATCCAAATAGCGAGTTCAGTCATTGGTTTAAAACTTTGAATGAACCCATTCATGTTTCCAAAGAATTGTTTGAAGTATTAAATCTCTTTGATCAGTGGCGCATGCGCACCCATGGCGCGCTTGATGCTTCAGCAGAAGTAATTGGTAAATTGTGGAAACGGGCTTCGGTTCAGCAACGTATCCCTACGCAGCAGGAACTGGACAGCGTTGTTGGTAAAGTCAAACAAGCTCATTGGAAGCTTGATGCAACAGCACAGGCTGCTACACATCTTGATAACGTACCTCTTATTTTAAATTCGTTTGTCAAAAGTTATATTATAAAGCGGGCCGCCCTTGCAGCAATGGCTACCAAAAATGTAAATACAGCTGTTGTGAATATTGGCGGGGATATGGTAATATCGGGGAATCTCACAGAAACGGTAAGTGTTAGTGATCCAAAAGCCGATGCAGAAAATGATGCACCCATCGATCGGTTGATGGTTAGTAATAAAGCCGTAGCAACCAGTGGTAATTACCGACGCGGAGAATTAATTAATGGGCATTGGTATTCTCATATTGTTGATCCGCGTACCGGACTTCCCGCTGATAATATCCTCAGCGCAACAGTTGTGGCATCCAACGCAACCGATGCAGGAGCATTGGCAACTGCTTTTAATGTAATGAGCCCGTCTGAAAGTATAAAACTTGCCGCCACTTTTCCGGATGTTGAATATTTTATCATCACAAAAAATGGCGAGCGAATAGAAAGCAAAGGATGGAAATCACTGGAGCTGCCTGCGCCAAAACAATTATCTGCTAACACGATCAAAAAAAATA
This sequence comes from Chitinophagales bacterium, assembly GCA_021323755.1. Classification (GTDB taxonomy): domain Bacteria; phylum Bacteroidota; class Bacteroidia; order Chitinophagales; family Chitinophagaceae; genus Puia. Next base: position 107,904 of record JAJPKJ010000064.1, read on the forward strand.
ATGAATCTAAAATCGCTAGCGATTTTGAATTGATTGTTAATCTTGAAATTAAATTGCAGAACGAACAGTTCACTAAACGACCGTATGTAGCGGTATGGATAGAAGATCAAAATCATGCGCCGGTAAGAACGGTAGCGCTATGGCATGAAAGGGATCGTTATCTTCCGGAATTAAGAGCCTGGTACCTTAAATACAGGGGCGCTTACAACAGCGATAAGTCTTTCTTAGGTTCTGTATCCAGCGCAACGAGGTCTCCGGGTAAGTATACGGTGAAATGGGATGGCAAAGATGATAAAGGGAATATTGTTCCCCCAGGAACATATACTTTAAAAATTGAGGCTTCCAGGGAACATGGCACTTATCAACTCATAAGACAGGATTTGAATCTTAACGAACAACCTCAATTAATTAATCTTACAGGCAATCCAGAAATAGCGTCTGCATCCCTTGATTACAGAAAAAAAACGGGTAACAATTAATCAGGCATTGGCAAAGAACGAAACTAAAAATAATTTACCTCCCAACTTTTTCTGGAAACGACGACTGTCCAGAATTTCCCGGTGGCTGCATATTTATCTGTCCATGTTCAGTTTTGTAATTGTTTTCTTCTTTGCAGTAACTGGATTGACATTGAATCATGCGGAAAAATTTGGGAATGAAGTAAAAACAGTTCAGGGAAAGGGAAAACTAAATGTGAATTTAGTCAACGCTCATGATACCGCATTAATAGCAAAAAAAGAAATAATAGAATACTTGCGAAGCAAACATAAATTAAAAGGTGCTTTAAGCGATTTTAGAATAGATGATGCACAATGCGATATTTCTTTTAAGGGACCCGGTTATGCTGCAGATATATTTATTAATCGGGCAACTGGTGAATATGATATCTCGCAAACAAATGCTGGTTTTGTAGGAGTTTTAAATGATCTGCATAAAGGTCGTGATGCAGGCCCGGTCTGGTCTCTGATTATAGATATTTCGGCAGTGCTCATGACACTGATTTCACTTACCGGTATCATACTATTGCTTTACCTTAAGCGAAAACGGTTAACCGGCTTGATATTAGCTGCATTAGGTTTGATGATCGCTTATATTATTTATGTTCTTTGGGTAAGATAAATTATGATCGAAAAATATACTTAGTACTATTAATGATATTGGGAGACTTTAAATCTTTTAAAAACGAAAATTAAATAACTATGATAAATACTCAAAAGTCACCTGGCAGTAATTTGAATAAACCACTGTTTGGGTTTCACTTTGTCACGCTGATATTTTTATTGATCACCCTGCTAAACACCCCGTATTTGCAGGCACAGGACAATTCAGAAAGTAATGACAATAAAAAGATAATTCAGCTTAATCCAGATCAGCTTAAAGCGTTTGAAGGTTATTTTCAAAACTCACAGAACAAGGACATGGTTGTTCAATTTACTGCAAGGGAAAATTCATTAAACGCCAAATTATCCTGGAACGATGCGCAGATTAAGCTTTTCCCTGATTCCGCATTTGAGTTTTTTTCAAAAGAAGGTGAACCTATAACGATCCAATTCGGTAAAGGGAAAAATGGAGTCATCGATCACTTTGCTATCCGCAATAATGGGTTGTGGACCAGAGTTGATAACTACAAACCTTTAGTGAGAACAGAAATCTCGCATACACCCGAACAATTAAAAGTCTTCGAAGGTGTTTATCAGTTGCAAAACCAAGATGACAGATTCATTCAATTTTCTGAAAAAGACAATAAACTTATTTTAAAACAACAATGGGACGGAGAACAGGTGGAATTCGTACCCGATTCAGCTTTGAGTTTTTTTTCTAAACAACAAAAATTATTTACACTTCAATTTGTAAAAGGTGATGGAGGAAATATTGCAAAAGTGATCGCCTTCAGAAACGATGTTTGGATCAAACTAAAGAAAACACATCTTTCACCTGAACAATTAAAAATATTTGAAGGAAAATATCGGTTTAAAGATGATCAGGATGATATCATCCAGATAAAAGTCCAGGGAGATAATTTGGTCGTAACACAACTGTGGGATGGAAAAGAAACAACTGTATACCAGCAAACCGAAAATTATTTTTATAATGAGGCTCAGTCTTACCCCGTTGCATTTGCGAAAGATAAGGATGGATCCATCACTCAGGTGGTAGTTCTAGATGGTGATCTTTTTGAAAAGATAAAAAAGTAAATTAGACTTCAAAAGAAAAATATTGCAAATTGGGCTAAGCGTGAATTTCTTTAAGACCGAGCATACCATGGGTCTTGAATTGTGCACGTAAACCTTGCAAACTGCGTGGGATAATACCAACCTTTAAGTCCTCGGTGAAATTCAAAAACTTTCTTATCAATTAAAAGGACAATTCCGCCCTGTCTTACCCTGTTTTCATTTAAGTTAATGTTGACCCCATCAAAATAGATCTCACTTAATAATTTTGACCATCCAGGCAAAGGGAGTCTTAAGATTGCAAATGAAAATATCCTTTGTTTCCCATTTACATTTAACAGACACCAGTAAGTTGAATTTAACTGCATTTCCTTACCCCCGGAATTCATGCATCAACCATTTCAGTTCCGCAATATTTTATTTCTTTTTTCCTGTTCCGCATAGAAAAAGTTTGTTCAGCGATCATTCTCAATAGGGTTCAGGTCATCAGGATGAATGTCATCTTCAGTTATGATGCTTATCATTTTTGTTGATCCAGCTAAGAAATAATTTTATCACCACAATTTTTTTCAATGCAAAAGTACATTTATAGATTTGGGCAATATTCAGCATCAATCTCTTTTTTGGCAGCTCTTGCATATTGTATCGTACAAATATTGCAGGTGGCAGGGGTGATCGTTTATCCGCTAGATGATATACTCATTTACAGCTTTTCTCTTTGTATTGCTCCTCCTTTTTTACTCTCCATTTTGGCGCTTCATTATAGTATTTCCGGAGAAAAAAAAATATGGAGTCATGGTGCACTCCTTTTTGCGCTCATGTATACAATTTTTGTAACCATTATGTATACCGTTCAATTAGCGACGGTAATCCCTCAATCTATGCATGATAAGAGCCCGGGCGTTTTAACTGTTACTCCACATTCATTTTTTTGGACCCTTGATGCATTGGGTTACATATCCATGGGCATTTCCACTTTATTTGCATCATTTGTATTTGAAAATAAAAGACCTCAAAGATTGATTAGAATATTTTTTATTGCGAATGCGGCAGTGGTGCCGCTGATTTCAATGGCATATTTTTACCCTCATTTTTCCGTTGCGTTGCTATTTATTGGCAGCCCGTGGATGATAACTGCGCCTGGTTCTATTTTACTACTTGCTCTTTTTTTCAAAAAACAAGGGTCCGGTGTTTGATGCCTACCCTGCGCGTATGATTTTGTGAAATCTTGCCCATAAACTGATATACTTGCTTTACAATTTTATAAATTTACTTTCAAAGTCTTTTCAGAAATAATATAGTATATCCTTTCTACATCTTCCAATTTGCATAATGAAGTTCCTACATTTAAAGTGGCAGCGGTTCCACAAGCTACGCCGTATTGTGCCGCCTCATATAGTGTCTTTCCTCTCGATAAACTCAGCACAACACCGGCAACCAGGGAATCCCCGGCACCGACAGTGCTTTTAACATTTACAGTAGGTGGAATTATTTTCTCCATGCCACTTTTATTTACGAGTACAGCGCCTGCCGCCCCTAAAGAAACAAGAATAGCTTCGCAGTGCGAGCTGCTGATTACCCGGTTAGCCAGATCGCTTACCGTTTCATTATCATAATCGCTTTTTCCAAATAATGCATTTAATTCTGTTAGGCTTGGTTTTATTAGAAAGACTCCTTCGTCAATAGCAAGCTGCAAAGCTTCGCCAGAAGTATCGACAATAAATTTTGCATTTTTCTTTTTCGCTATAAAGGCAATCCTTGCATAAAAATCTGTTGGTATACCAGGTGATAAACTGCCACTCCCAACGATGAATTCAATGTTTTGAATTTTTTCAATTTTTTGCAATAATTTTTTCCATTCAAATTCAGTGATGACCGGTCCGGGCATTCCAAAACGATATTGAAGGTTTGTGGAGTCATCTGCAATAATCAAATTTTCCCGGGTATGATCCCGAATTTCCACCACGTCTGATTCTATGCCTTCCTTGGTTAATAATTCTTCATAGAATTTTCCGGCATATCCGCCTGCGAAATAAATTGCGGTAGCATTCCCTTTTAATTTTTTGATCGCCCTTGCAACATTAACACCGCCGCCTCCCGGTTCAAAAACCGGACGTGAGCATTTCATTTTTTTTTCGGGTGTGATTGAACTAACAGATGAACTTTTGTCAATCGCCGGATTTGGCGTAATCGTAATAATCGCAGGCATAAGAACTAAATTATTTTTTTGAAGAAAAATTACAATCTGGTGTTCGTTGTATTTAAGGGATAAAAATATTTTTCTCATTTAAATAGATTTATGACCATTATCAGATAATGAAATGACTTTTTTCATTAATTACGATAGAATGTGCTTTTATATTTGTTCGTCAGACTGAGAATTTTATTCTTGTTTTCTGAAAAGATTATAGTAGAAAATATTGCTTAACCGCACAACGCTACTTTATCTCGGAACCGGCGACCGCCGGTTCCATTTGTTTTAGAGATACCATGAGATCCGCATCAATTAATTCTATGAGAGGCTGTCCTCAGCTGAAGCTTACAATTGTCTGTAGAGATAATCCGCATTTTTTAACGTTAATGGCTATCCCGAGAGGTTGCCCGCGTGAGATTATTTGCGCATGGTGTTGTTTATTACAATCTGATTTTTCTTTGTTGTCGTTTGTTGCCTGCAATAGTCAATGGTCCGGAATGCATCTGTTTACGAAGAAGCAGAATGGCGAGGATAATTATCCAAAACAGAAAAACGCCGATATCAATGCGCTCCCAAACGCCTGCATACGGCGTGGGTAGGTTTGCCCTAATATTGGGAGCATCCATTCCGGTTAAGATACCAAATAGAAAGAGTGCAAGAATCGTGAAAATAGAATAGAGACGGAACTGTTTTCCCAAGGCTATTGCGCCAAATGCAATCGAAATAGTCATTAAAAGAACAGTGGTCATAGTCAAGGCCAGATGCAACTTATCCGTCAGCATTTCCCCTTTTGATGCAAGAAATTCACGTTGATGCATCGGAACAAACGGCCAGATTAAGCTGATTACTCCATAGACAATGATTAGATTTCCTGCAGCCCGTAAGGAACGATTTCGATTTGCAGATCGCCTGACGCCGCACCCGAACGCGATAACAAGAACTGTATATAGGTTACCTAACCAGACCCATAGAGTCCTGGTCGGGGCACCAACGGCAGAGAGTTCACTGACTGTTTGAGAAGCGGAGCTATAATTATTGAACTGGAAGGGTACTACAATATTCATTGCGATGTAGAGAAGTGAAGAAATTATACCGCAGATAAGTAAAATCTTTCGACTCATTTAATTTTTTTTAAATGGTGTTAATGAGACCTTTCGGCATCATTATTTCCACACGATCTCAGGATTTTATTATTTCTCTTTATTTTTCCATCGTTTCAAACCCGGAAGCATATGGAGTGAATTTTGTAATATCGCCTCTGGTATTTCTCTTTTTTGCATTTGGTCAGTTATAACCGATCTCATTTCTGCGAGAGTCATTTCGGGATTTATGAACATTCCGCGCTGGTAGCAATATTTGCAATAATCGTCACTGTGAGATCCATCTTTTTCCGTACCTCTATCAATTTCATTATCGATAGGCATGGTACAGCTTTGACAAAACATTTTTGGTTGCATATTTGGGATTTTTATTTGTAGAATCATGGTTCATGTATAGACATTATTGGTGTGTTGGCATGCAGCACGATGCGCCTTGCATGGCTGTGCTTGAAAATTTTAAATAATAAATCGTGGTTTTGAGGGACGATGATCAATAAATCAAGGTCATTTCTTTGCGCGTATGCGATTATTTTTTCATCAACCATTTCGGATTTTATAAAATCGTATTTCGGGTCTAACCCTTCGAACATTTTCCGCATCCATCCGGATTGTTCATTAATATATGCATCAAATAAAAGAGACGATTTATGACTCACAAAGAGTATATGCAATTCGGCATGAAATGTTGTTACAATATTTCTTATTTCATCAACGGTCTCATTGTTGAATATTTCTTTGAAGTCACAAGCAAAGCCTACTTTTCTGAAACCCTCGAATCTTGCACCAGGAGGAACAATAAATATCGGCCAGTTAGACTTTTTCATGGATGCAATTGTTCTTCCTCCAAATAAAAATCGCTCAAATGAATTGCCGGATTCAGATCCCATTACAATAGCATAAGTATTTACCGAATTACAAAAAGCTTCGATTGTTTGAGTTACGCTCCCTTCAATAAGCTCTGAACTGATCGTAACTTCCCTGTTTGTTCTGGCAGCGATTATTTTTTTTAATTCATTCATTTTTTCTTCAGCATCGGAAATTATTTTCTTGATACCATTTGGTTGAACCGCAATTTCTGCAGCACTTACCGGAATTTTATATACATGAATTATGGAAAGCCCTGCTTTCATTGCCAGAGCCATATCTGCGGCATAAATAGCAGCATTCATTGAATTCGTTGAAAAGTTCGTCGGGGCAACAATTAGTTTCATGAAATTTCCATTTCTGATTAATAATATTTTATTAAGGCTATGTGATCATAGTCTTTTAATTGACCATTATCAACAAATTCCACATCGCCTCCATACTCTAATACTTTTTCAATTACGGACCCCACCATATCATTTATATAAAAGAAATGATCAGATTCATTCTTTTCTTTTTCTTCACCACCTGCTACTTTAATCGGGTAACTAAAATCCTTTTCCAGAACAAGCAAGCGACTGTTTTTGTGTATAGCTGCTTCTAACACTTCTTTTATTCCACTGGCGAGTTTATGCTCACCGTTCGCTTTTTCAATTTGTTTGGAAAGAGTAACTTGTTTTATTCTATTCCAATCCACTATATTGGGCTCAATGATTTTGGCAATCTCAGATTCTGTCAAATCTTCATGCCCACCATGCGCGTACTCGATAATTGCTGATTGATTTTTTGTTATTTTTTTAAAATGCCCAAGAATTTTTTCACTCCCGATTACGAAAACGGGTAATGGGAACGCGTTGTGGATAATTGTAAGCCCGTCATCCATCTGATGTAGAAATTTCTCAAGTAAAATTTCTTTATGTTTTTTGGGATCATCAAAATGCGGAACTCTCTCGGGCATGTCTCTTTCATATGAATAAATATTATCGGCGACATTCGTTTTAATGACCTGAATTGTTTTATTGCTGGCTAGATATATTTTTGAACGCTTGCCGGTTAAATGCAAAATGAGATATTCTCTGCTTTGATTTTTGTTGTCTATCAAATCCCGTATTTCAAAGCTATCATCAATAATTATTCTTTCTTTAATAAATATATCCAGGTAATAAACTTTTTCAATTTCAGGAGATATAAATATGGCAATGCTTTTTTTGTGTGTATCGAAATTTAGATGGGCTAAAATATGCTGCAACTTCTTTACCACTTCAATCGCTTTTTCAGCACTAAAGTTTGTAAGTAATTCCTTTTCGATTTTTCCCGCAATTGTCTTTAATTTATGATCCAATTCATGTTTTAATGACATTTTAGGTTCAAAGGGCAAAAGTATTGATATTGCAGGTCCAGTAATTTCATGTATCATTTTCATTTCTTCGACAGGTGATATCTTTTCCATAAATATTTTTTGTATGATTAAAGATATGACCGAAGGGAAGGTTAGGAAATGACTGATGTCAATGGGAATGTTGATTCTACTCACTGGCAATTTTTACCAATTATTGTTTGATCCAACTATTGGTTTTTCGAAGTGGAAATTTCCCCTTATTTGGCTTTTGAATAAGTCAACGCTGGCTTCTTATGAATTTGATTTTTTGCCAGTTCGTTTAGTTTCTTTATGAAATCTATCAAGTGTATCTCTTAATGAATCATGCTCTTCGTGTGAGGTATTTCGTGGAGACGTGTGCGCTGAGTAATCAGCAGGTATTTTTGCGGCAATTAATTTCATCTTTTAAAATGAATCTCAATTACTATCCTAATTTTTCTATGCATTTGGAAATGTAAAACGATTTGCCAATTTTAATGCCTGATCAGCATGCTAAAGCATTTTCAATTGTTTGCAATATTATTATTTGAAATGCATTCCGATACCGGAAGAAAGACTGAATGAAGTTGTTTTCACAGGATCCCCTGCCGTATATGAGGAATTATCCTGCATTATTAATTTGCCAAAATTACCTGATACCGGCAGCGCAAAACTCATGCAATTAGCCAGGTAGAATTTCTTACTGATGTCTATGTTTAGTATTAATTCAAGACCAACTGTCCATACTATATTTTTTTGAAATGAAATTATGCCAAAATGGTTTGTCGTTACGGTATTCATCTCCATACCTATCGGCATTGTTATTCCTGTCCACAAGCCGCTAATAAAATGGACAGTGCTTGTACTGGGACCGGAGAGGGAACTATAATCCATAAGCGCGTGCACTTTCGTCGTTATTATCTGTGCATTAGCCAACAAATACTGTTCATCATCCTGAACATTTGGTGGATTACTCAATGCCATTTTCATTGAATAATAATTTGCGCTAAACTGGAATCTAAATCCTTTATTGTTATCCAATCCTATTGCTAATTCTATAGGCAACTGATTTTTAAAATAGGCGGCATAGTGTTTTGATGAATCAAGGGGTTTATTCTCAAACCCTTGTTTAAGTTGCGCTGAATAAGGATAAGCGTTGAGCGTTGCCTGCCATCCGGCATGCAATTCACCATACCAATTCAGCCCATTTTTATTTTGTGAAAGACAGGTTGTTGACAAAAACAACAGTAGCATTAAAAATGTGCCTGAAAAACTATTTTTCATGTAATGTAGATTCATCTCGAAATTATCAACCTGCAAAGGCATATTTGCTGATAGGCGTCATCAAATAAGATGATAATGGTTTCGTCTCAACTACGGTCAAAAATCAATGTGAAAGCTGAAGTAAATTATTTTTATAACTTAGTATTGC
>JAJPKJ010000044.1 GCA_021323755.1 Chitinophagales bacterium
TTAAAAAAAGATAAATATTATATTATATTTTAAATTAATATGTCAATTGCCTAGTTTTATGCATTCTTAACATTGTAATAGCCTTGATGTTTCTACATCGGGCTTTTATTTTTTTCAGAAATGATAAAATGTTTTTGAATCCTTTATCATTTGAACATATGATCTTATTCACCCATTAAATCTCCCCCTGCTTGCGTAAATTATTTTATATTTAATGTGCTTTCTGATCGCATCTGAGATTCAAAGAATCTGCTTTTGGAACCTACCCGGATTAGTGAACCATAATTCAATCGACAATGACCTTATCATAAATTTCTGCGAATGCTGTTATGGGATGGTTGCGCAATTATTATCCTGCCCTTGGTGAATCAAAAAAACAAAATCTGACAGGAGTGAAAAATAAAATCCTTATTCTTCTTTTACTTTTCTGCCCGGGCTTTTTAATGGCGCAGAATCGTAATACTCAGGACAGCGTTAAAGCAATAATGAATAGGCATGCCGGGGATACAAATGAAGTCAAAGCGCTTGCCTATCTAGCCGCCAATACATCGCAGTTCGATTCAGCTTTAGATTACTCCCAACAGGGACAAGCACTCGCAAGAAAATTACATGATAAAAAAGGAGAAGCCAATTGTATTTATCCTCTAAGTACTCTGTATTATGATAATAATGATCTAAGTCGATCAATACAGGCCGATTTAGATTGTTTGCGTCTATATGAGGAGTTAGGCGACTTTGACGGACTTTGTACCATCTACCTAATTCTGCAAGGCGTCTACCGGGATGATATACAAGATTACAGAAAATCGCTTGATTACGCATTTGCAGGGGAAAAAATTGCAGAGGACAAAAAGGTCAAGAACATATTTTTTTTCCCGGGACAAAGCGCTGTCTCTCTTTTTTTGGAAGAAACTGCCGCCACCTATATACAAATGAATAAGCTCGACTCTGCTTTGATCTTCATTAAGAATACCATGGCGCAAAATGAACTTTTCAAAGGCAGTAAATGGAATTTCCCTGTCTATCTCTTAGGACTGATTCAATACAAACAAGGCAATTACAAACAAGCGCTTCAAACATACCGCTCGGCCGTTCCACTGGCCATACAAAATGAAATTTACCATGATACCCTCCAAATTTATACGGGTATGTCATCTGTTTTTACAAGGACCGGCCAATCAGATTCTGCGATTTATTATGGACAGATGGTTGCTCAGTCAACCAATCCGCAATTGGAAAGAAATAATTTGTTGGAAGCATTAAGCAATCTTGCAGAAGCATACAAAGCAAAAGGAGAAAAAGACAGTGCCATTAAATATATTGAACTTACGCATTCCTTGAAAGACAGTCTTTTCAACAGGGCCAAAGACCGGGAAGTACAAAATATTACATTCACTCAATCATTAAAAGAGCAGGAGATCTTATCAGAGCAACTCAAATTTAAGAGCAAAGTGCAGTTATATACCTTGCTTGCCGGATTATTTGTCTTGTTACTGATTGCAGGTATATTATGGCGCAATAATAAGCATAAACAAAAAGCAAATGTACTTTTACAGGAACAAAAGCAAAAGGTGGAAACAACACTGAAGGAGTTAAGATCAACACAATCCCAACTTATTCAATCTGAAAAAATGGCAAGTCTTGGCGAGTTAACAGCGGGAATTGCGCATGAAATTCAAAACCCTTTAAACTTTGTCAATAATTTTTCTGAAGTGAATAATGAACTGATTGAAGAATTAAAAAATCAAAAGTCAAAATTAAAAAATGAGGAACAAGATGAAATATTGGATAATATTTTTCAAAACAATGAAAAAATAAGTTATCATGGCAAACGCGCAGACGCCATTGTAAAAGGAATGCTCCAGCACTCACGGTCAAGCACAAGCGTAAAGGAGTCAACCGACATCAATGCCCTGGCTGAGGAATATTTGCGGTTGGCCTATCACGGATTACGGGCAAAAGACAAAACATTCAACGCCACATTGCAAACTGATTTTGACAATTCCATCGAAAGAGTAAATATCATTCCCCAGGAAATGGGGAGAGTAATATTGAATTTATTAACGAATGCATTTTATGCGGTCAATGAAAAGCGCAAGCTATCGCCGGGCAACTATCAGCCAATAGTCAAAGTATCGACAAAAAAATTAAACGATAAGATTGAAATACGGGTTGAAGACAATGGCAACGGCATATCCAAAAAAATAATTGATAAAATATTTCAGCCATTTTTTACCACCAAACCACCGGGAAAAGGCACTGGACTGGGTTTGAGCCTGAGTTATGATATCGTAAAATCCCATGGCGGAGAAATAAAAGCAGAAAGCAAAGAAAACGAAAGCAGTGTGTTTATTGTAGAATTACCGATAAAATAATGAGGTCATTGGCTTTGTTTGACAAACCGATCGTAATTCTCTTTGAATTCCTGGTATTTATATTTTCCCTGCTCAGGTTTTTCTTTTCCGGATTCTGCTTTATTCACCAATTCAAAATATGCCTGGGGAAATTCATCAGAATATATTTTAGGGAGAATGCCGGTCGTGGTAAATCCGCGGTACAAGGTAAACAAAAGGAACAATGCCAATATCAAAATTGAATTATCCTTTATGCGTGTTACCGTTTTCAGAACAGAAGTATTTTCTCCGTCCACCAGGATCTTTCTTTTCATCAGACCTGCAATGATCAATACGATAAGAAGAGCAAACGCTACCATTCCAATCGCAATAGAAAATTCCGGAAGAAAAGCAATCGAACCGAGCGAAAGGAAATAGAAAATGATGATACAATAAAAAATAAGAATAAGGAAGGAAAGGAAATTATTTTTTGGCCTGTAGAAAGAAAAGTTGTTCATCATCTTTTTAAAGTAGAGCAGGATGAGTGTCAATAATGCCAGTCCGAATATCACTTCAACATCCGGGAAACTGATATAAAAAATACGTAGCGCAAAAATGATGGAGATTACGAAAAGGCAGGCCAGTTCAATGGATGTATAAATGGACCTATTTTTTTTCTTATGGACACTGTCTATAAATTGAACAATGAATAATATCGCAAATGCGATAGCCACTCCTCCAAGAATTTTTTGTCCATAACTATTTTGCGCCATTGACGCAAATGCTCCCATGATGAGGATCACAAACAAAAGATAGTATAATGTATTATAGCCTTTCATTAAATTGGTAAATAATCTGTGTAATTCCATTCCCAATCGATATAGTCATCCATCGATTTCCATTGGTTATTTTTCCCCGATTGTCTTTCTTTTGCTTTGCAAGCCTCTATTAAGATCATAGAACGACATTGCAGATCTTCTGTTTCCGTAAGTGAATTGGGAATGGAAGTGTAAGCAAGGTAATAATTGCCTTCATATGCAACCCCGGAGACCCGCGCAAGGATGCCTGGAAATTTGGTTTCTTCGCTAATATCAAGAAGCGCATCGTTTGCTCGCTTGTTTAATGCATTGCTGCCGATCTCCGAAAGCAGCATAATAAGGTTATACCTGGAATCCGTGGAAAAACGTGTCAATGTTGAATAATCTGCTTTTCTGAATGCTGCAAATGCAGAATCAAGGTAAACAAATGCAGTGGGATTTGCATCAAGTCCATATACCCTCTTGGCCATGTAGACATATCCTTCCACCTTATCGTTGCCATTTGAAAATTGCGACATCATCCCGATCGCATCCTGCATTCTGCCGCTTGCAGCCAGGTTTCCACAAAGTCTTTTTACCATGTTTAAGAAAAAGATCTTTTCTACGTATTCATATCTGCCATACGATCGGTTGAGATTTGGTCTGTCTAACTGCGCGTAATATTTCAAACCATTTATGGAATCTCCTCTTCCAAATGCCCGATCGGACAAAATAAGATATAAGAGATTTTTGTCGAACTGCTTTCCCTGGGGATGCTGATCTACAAAAGAAATTATATCCGTCAATACCTTATCGGGTAAAGAGTAAGATTTATTCCAGGAATCCAGCGGCGGATTAACCTTCCATTCAAAAGCTTTTGCAACCCAGAAATGAATGGCTTGCAGGTCTTCGGCAGTTTTATATATTCTTTCAAGCAAATTATTTTTTTGCAGATAATTAAAAAAATAGTCTGTATGGAATGACCAGCTGAACCATCCATCTCGATAATCGGGATAGATAAAAAGATTTTTCCTTGTTACCAAACTGGTTCGCACCCCATCACCATTATATACAAGCGTGGATGATTCCTTTGCCTCAAGGGAATCTTTATCGATGCCTGAATAAAGATCTATTGCTTCTTTCAGCCAACCATCAAGTCTTTGTGCATCCACAGGCAGGTTCCTTTCATAGCAATACCTGGAATAGAACATCGCTTTGCGCTTATCATTCATCGCCAATAAAAAATTTCGTTCAGCCGGGTTACTTATTTTTTTAACTGCTGTCTCATAATCCACTACAACAGTATCGAAAACAGCACGGGTGCTGAAATATAAATTCGGAAATAAATACCCCCGGTCCGATCTGTAAACATCCGTATTCCTGTCAAAATTGATCGGGTACATGTGCGCAATATACCCCGAACGCAAGACCACATTACGCAGGAGGGTCACAGCAGAATTGTCTGAAGTATTTGCCGCAAACCATTTCAGCAACTCGGGTACCTGGTTGCGGTGTCCAAATTGATACAGGTAACCGATAACGTTTAAATGATTATTGAAGAGCCTGGGCAATTCAAAATAATCGCGCATCTTATTATTGAGTATCTGATCAAAACACCATTCCACATGATCAAGTTCGCCCAATGCTGCGTATAGCGATGCAAGCGTATGATAACCTCCGTTAAAATCAACAGGCTCTCTCCCATTTGGTTCGAAACTTCCCTTGGCGTAATAGAGGTTGAAAATACTTTCGCTCTCTTTTCCAGAAATCGGTGAAATAAGATTTAATAATTCTTTTGATTTTTCCGGAGTGGCATGACCAAAAGTCAACCACATTTGAATTGCCATATTTAATTCGGAAGGGATTTCTGGGCGGTACAAGGTTTTATCTTTGAAAAACCCCAGCACATATTGAAAATTATTTCCCGAAATAGTTGAAAGCGCTTCCTCCTTTTGAGCATCGGCATCATAATAATTGTCCATGGCTAAAAGAATAAGAAACTTATTATTTTCTGACACCAAAAATTCCATGGAAGCCGCCTGATCAGGCTTGCTCAGATCATTGGTTATTGATGTAAAAAGCTGATCTCTTAGTAAATTCTTCCCTTGTCCTTTTGTGTAAAAAATCAATTGTTTGTAAACGCCAATGGAAAGTTCCACCCTATCGTTGTATTCCATTTTTTGCAAGTAAGGCATTAATGAGCCGGCATTAAACCGTTCTTCTACAAGCAGGTAATTGGCTTTATCATCCACATTTATATCCTGGCTTTTCAGTAACGAAAATGATTCATTCCGGATCTTCTCCAATACATTATTGTTCTTTTTCTGATCTGCATCATACCAATAAAATCCGCTAAGCACAAGCATTGCAAGAATCGCAAATACCGTGGCAATCCGTTGGGGTCCGTATTTCATGAATGCCCGTGAAACCATTTCCTTGCGCGCACTTTTAGTGAGAAATTCTTTTGTGTCGCTTAATATTGCTTCGGCTTCATTTTTTACCAATTGCGGATTTTCGACAGTTCCCATATAACGCATTATCCATGCTGCATTGGGTTTGCAGTTCTTATACCAGTTCTCAAAATAAGTAAGCGGGCCTAACGGCAACAGGTATCCTCTTTTCTTTCCGCTCGTTCTCCATCTGTCGAGTTGTTTTTTAAAATCGAGATAAGTGGAATAGAATTCAAATTCCTTATTGGCCCAGATATTTAATTTATTCCAGTTGCGAATTAGGCTTTCATGGGTGATATCAAGAACCGTATCGTTGGAGATCTTTTGTGTTTCCGGATCATCCGTACTAAAGGGATGAATAAATGAATTGCCTTCTTTGCGATAAATATTAATAACATTGCCTGCGATCTCCGGGGTAATTTTTGGGGAATTGATGATCGCTGTAATTTCAGATAATGTCATCCGGTTACGCACAGCGCGGCTATTATCGATCTTGGTAAGACAGCTGAACGTCATCGCCACAATTCGCTTCGCCTCCTGCTTGGTAATTGGATTTTCTCCGTACGTCTTATCATAATTCTCCCACGCATTCTCATATAAGGTGTTTGCATGAATTTCAATTACCTTACTCAATCCGGTGTCCTTAAAGAAATGTTGCTGATACTCCGGAAGTTTAGAAAACCAATTATGAAATTTTTCTTTGTCTTCGTCAGGCAAATCTTCGGCAGGCATTCCGCCGGTTTTTGCATAATGCAACAGATCCATTTCATCATTGCCATAATCTGCCACCAGCCATATTTGGCTGAGCGCATGTTGGAGAATAGGCAATTGATCCACTCCTTCTGCAATATCATAAACGAGCCGTTCGATCAATCTTTGTGAAATTCTGTTACCGCTGAGAATGGCGGGTTCTTCAATGACCTGTTTTAGATCTTTCCTTTTAAGACGGGGAACAAAAAATTGTGAAAACCCAATATATTCAGGCAGTCCGCGAAAGGCCGAACATTGCCCGATATAATCCGAACGCATGGTGCAAACAATGTAGACCGGAAGGTTTCTTTTAATGGCAATTCTTGCTGTTTCGAGAATGAGATTGATAACGATTTGCGAATCGGTCGATGGCGTCTCGTTAAAAAAATTTTCGGGATTGGTAAAAAATTCCTCAAACTGATCAACAATGATCATCAGGTTTGCCGCCTTTCTTTTTCGTTCTTTTTTTTCTTTATCCGGAAGCTGTTCCCAAAACTCATCTTCATTGCCCGCATAAAATGCTGAACTCGTATAAAGATCGACCAAAGAAGAAAATCCCCTGCGCAATTCTGTTTCCACCGTTGCCGGATTTTGGTTGAATTGTGTTGCGACCGAATGTGCGAAATTAGCAACGGGACTGCGCTCAGGGCGGAATGAAACTACCACCCAATTAGAATATCTGGCTTTAAAAAAACCTGCACGCGCATTAGGAATTAACCCGGCATAAATAAGCGATGATTTCCCTTCGCCCGATGCACCGGTGACCATCAGGAATTTATTCTGTTCAAGTAATGATGCGATCTGATCCACCTGCAGATCTCTTCCCTTAAAATACAAACTCTCTTCTTCCGTAAAAGAACGAAGACCCGGATAGGGACATATATTTATCTTATCAGTTATTTTCATTAATATATCTTATAGGTAGATTCCATCTTGAAAAATAATTATTATCATATTCAACCCAATCCTTCATTGACTGATCATTTCTTTCCGCATATCCCCGCAGTATATACCAATAAAATAAAGCCTGATCAGTAGAAGAAATGAGCGATGGAATATTTTTCACTGCCTGATACATTTCTCCCGCAAATGCATAAGACCTGCATATACTCCGTGCCGCCTCAGATTTTTCTGGAATATTCTTAATGAGATGTAATGCCTCTGATCCGTTTTGTGATGGCGATTGAAGGATCAAAGCATCTGCAAGCAATTGTTTTTCCGGCTGACCTTCTGTAACATTTGTGACAAGACTCACTTGCTTTTTGGCTGAATCTATTAATGAGGCAATGATATCCCCTTTTACCTTCTTTTTCTGCAGGTCATTTGCCACAAAAGAATATAACGAAGCACGATTGATCGGATTCTTGAATATCTTAATGAAGTTATAAGCCAGGTCAAAATGGCCATATTTCGTTAATCCTTCAATGGCAAAAGCAACAAGGCGAAAAGACTGGTCATTGATCTGGCCGGCATATTCCTTAAACTGGAAAATGTTGAATAATTTTTGTAGTTGAATTTTATCATAGAACTGAAGCATAGCGGCTGAATCGCCCGCTTGCTGCGCATCTAAACCGAGATAGAGATATAAGAGATTAAAATCGAGATTCTGCGATGCGACATTTTTATTGATATTCTCGCTTAATTTTTCTAACACTTCATAATGATACTTTTTTCCCAAAAAACCAAATGGTGCAAAATTCTTTGAATTGTAATCATTAAACCAATCGCTAAAATTCTTCAATTCCTCCGAACCAGGATAAAGTTCATCAAATAATTTATTGTTCATCACGTATTGAAGGAAGACATCTGTGAATGAAAAATAAAAAAATGTTCTGGCTTCATCGGGAGTAAAACGTATTTTCAGATCAGGATAAATAAAAAGCGCTTTTCTGGGCTCTACAATTTCATCCGATCCGCCGCCGCTTCCAACCATCTGAATGGGTCTGCTAAGATAAGCAGTGCTCACTTGTCTGTAATAATTGAAAGCCTGATCGAATAACTGAGAGGTCGTGGATTCCCCTTTTGCGCTTTGTTCTTTATTTAACGCTTTTTCTATTCCCTCATTTTTAAAAGAAAGCGCCAGTAGAAAATTTCTCTCATCATTATCTTTTACGGTGGATCGAATAATTTCTCTGTGTTTATTATAGTAAGATGAAAGTTGCTCTCTACTATTGAATTTCAAATTCAGGTTATTTTTTCTTTTCGCCCACCAATATAGATTCAGATTGGAAGCAATTGATATCCCTGGCAACGTGCGCCCGATCAAACGTGCATAAAATTCTTCAGGGCTTATCTTTTTCCTTAGACAATAACCATTTACAAAATCATCTAACTTTTCGGTTTTATTATTACTAAAATATACTGCCACGATATTTGCCGCATTGTCTGCGCCGGCAGCATAATCACCCGTATAATTATTCTGGCTGTAACGAAGCAATGAATCCATGCATTGCAATGCTTTTTCACTGTTGCCTGCAGCTGCATACAAATAAGCAAGTTCCTGGTAAAGCCCGTTGAATTTAAATCCATAACCAAGAAATCCACGCTCTAAAAGTTTATCGATATAAAAATTCGTTTTCAACCAATCCGTTTTCAATCCATTTTCAAATGGAGATAGAATGCTGAGTAAATTCTTGATATCGTCTCCTGAAAAAGCGAGATAGTTGATCGCATTTTCAAGTGCAAGGTTGAAATTCTGAATATCATCAAAACCGGCTGGCTGAGCATTCGCAACCTTTAATACCAAACTTGCGCTACGCGCGACATTATTTTTTCTCCATTTATTGATCAAACTATCGGGATTATAGTAATAAGCGAGCTCAAGGTCGACGCGATAGTTGTTCATTTCACTGAGCATGTTTGATAAACGAACAGGATCATTCAGGGGAACATTCAGTGATGCAAACAAGCTATCGATTACCGACAAGCACCTGAATATCTCTTTTTTGGGTTCGTCTTTTCCCTGAATCACCAATTGGCTGGCGACGTTACCGAGCAGATCGATCTTTTGCAAGGAGTCTTTCACGGATTGAACCAATTCATCTATCGAAATATTTCCGAGTTTTAATTCTTCGCAAATAAGAAATGCTTTATTTGCGCCATCCGTTTTTGGATTGCCGGCAAGACTTAATGTTTGTTGATGAATGGAATGGATAACATAAGCATTCTGTTTTCTGAAATAATCCCGAGCAATAAATGATGTTAATGTTACCAAGGCAATAATGCCCAATACAATGGCAATTCGTTTTGCTCCGTAATGAATCAATGTGCGCGCGACCACATGTTTTCTTGCGCTTCTTGCAAGAAACTCCTTAGAATCTTCTAAAATTTCCTTTGCTTTTTCAAGTTTTATTTTATTGTCTGTATCTCCGGGCAAATAACGCGCGATCCACCATTCATTCGGCTTCGCTTTCTTATACCAATTTTCAAAATAAGTCAATGGTCCGATTGACAGCAGGAAGGCATTGGACTTGCCACTCTTCACCCAGCGATCGAGCTGACGCCCGAAATCTATAAAAACAGAATAGCTTTCAAATTCCTCTTTTGCCCATTCGCCAAGGTGTTGCCAGTTTCTGATCAAACTTTCATGGGTTATATCCAGGACCTGGCTTGGTTGAAGTTTTTGACTTTCGACATTTTCCTCCAAAATAAATGGACGAATAAAAGTATTTCCTGGTTCCCTGAAAGTATTCAAAACTTCGCCAACAATTTTTGTGTCGAATTCAGGCATTCCGAGAATATTGGTGATCTCTTCCAGCGTCATACGATTACGCACTGCCCTGCTTTCATCAATTTTAGTCAAGCATGAAAATGTATTGCGGATGATCAGTCTGGCATTTTCTGCAGAAATCTTTTTGCCGGTTTTATCGGCATAATAATTTGCTGCTTCACCATATAATTTATTGGTGTGTGTGTCTAAAACATTTTGAAGATTGGGTGTGTGATAATATTCCTGGATTTCTGCAGGCAATGCACTGAACCAAACATTAAATTCTGAAAGCTGCTCATCCGGCAATTCATTAGGCGCCATTCCACCAACCATGGCGTAATGCAGCAGATCCATTTCATCATTTCCCATATTTGCAGCTACCCAAATCTGACTCAATGCATGCTGAAGAATCGGGAGCTGATCGGTTCCTTCGGTAATATCATGAATCAATCTTTCTGTGAGCCTGCGGGTGATCCGATTTCCGCTCAATGTGGCAGGTTCTTCAATTACCTGTTGCAGCTGAGTTCTGTTGAGACGGGGAACAAAAAATTGGGAAAAACCGATGTATTCCGGGAGTCCCCGAAAGGCAGCACACTGACCGATATAATCTGAACGCATTGTGAATACAATATAGATCGGCAGATCCTCTTCCAGAGAAATACGTGCCGTCTCTAATAAAATATTAAGAACAAGATTTGAATCTTTTGAAGGGACCCCATTCTTGTAATTTTCCGGATTGGTGAAAAATTCTTCAAATTGATCTACAAGAATGATCAGATTTGCTGATTGACGCCTCAATGTTGCCTTGCTTGCATCATCAGCATGCTGCCATGCAAAAGAATTTGTATCAATGAATCGTTTTGAACTCTTATACAGATCAACCAATGCAGAAAATCCGTGGTTTAATTCAGCCTGGACTGTTCCGGAATTATTGATGTCTAATTGTTTTGAAACGGATTTACAAAGATTTTGAAAGGGTGATCGTTCCGGTCTGAAATCTGCGACGCACCATGAAGAGTATTTTGATTTTAGAAAACCCGAACGTGCGTTGGGAATAATGCCGGCATAAATAAGCGAAGATTTTCCGTCGCCCGATGCGCCGGTAAGCATTAGAAATTTGTTCCGCTGCAATTGTTCTGTTGCGCGGTTAATATCATCTTCCCTCCCTTTGAAATAGAGCGATTCTTCTTCCGTGAAAGATCGCAAACCAGTGTAGGGGCAAATTTGAAATGTTTCGAACATAACGCTCGCCCGGATCAAATCAAAAGATTAACTCGGGACCATTGGGTTTAAATAATAAAAAATAGTATTTATCTAAAATTCGGATAAGGTTGAATAGGCAAATATCTTTCTTTTGGGAAAAATACTTTCGATAAGGAATAATAATGATTGTAGTTTTTATTGCTTCAAACCCGCAATCAAAATGAATTAATTTTTATGGTAAAGTATCGTACACTTTTTTTACTTCGCCAGGAATAGTTTCTTTAGGAACGATCGAAGATATTACACGTGGTGCTTTAAAATTTCTCGCCAGATTTGTATACGGATCATCTTCACCAACAAGAAACATCGGAGTTGGGGAAGCGGCGCCGCCAACCTGTTTCCAAATTTGTTTGATAAACGGAAGCGCCCAATCTGCAGCATATTTAAAATAAACCACAGCCAGTTTGCTTTTTGGAATTTGTTGTGAAGACATTTCGCGATATGAATCCTCACCATCGGGAAGTATGTTCATCGTTTCCACCGGCAATTCAAGACTGATGCGATCCACAATTTGCAAGGCTTCATATTCATCCTGCTGATTGAAAATAAAGAAGATCTCGGTGTCTTTTGAGTCGTATACTTTCACATCCTGTTTCATTATTACAACCCGGATATCATCCACCAATTGCATCGGTCCATGACTATTTGAAAACATCATGTTTCGCGTAATATTATTCCTGATATACTTGATAAAATTTTGTTGCGATGGTTTTATCGTCCTGCTGTTCTCAGAAGAAAGCCATACAAAAACATTAAAGGTTGATCCCGGCGATTCTGCTTTCTTCTTTGCCTCCATGAATTGATACTGAGGAAAGGAAGTTTCATCATCTTCTTCAAAACGTCTTCCATATTCACCACTCAACATGTGCAATGAGCAAACACATTTTTGAATTTCTTCCGTGGCCTTCATTTTGAAACTTGCATCATCAGCCGGACAATCAATAGAGGGTAAAACATTGAAGCCGGCTTTTTGAAGAATGATAGCCATTTCTTCGCGGCTTTCTTTCAGATCTCCCGATGTCCAGGCAAGATAAATATTCGGTCTTTGCCTGTCGATGATCTGCACTTTTATTGACGGTGATATTGAAGTGGAAATAACATTAGGAACAATCTGGCGCGCGGATGGTGTAAAAGAAGAAGTTTCAGGCGCGCTGCCTCTTTCCATAAATTTTATTCCTGAAATAATTTCTTTAATGGCATTGGCAACTTTATTGATCTGGTTGCGATACATCGGTCTTAAAGGATTGGCAGATTTATCATCATCCAAGGGACGTAAAGGCCGATTCACTCCATCTTCGCGATAAATAAAATCAATGGAACGCAAAACTCCAGAGAGTTGCGTTTCAAGCAACCTCGTATCTTCTATATCAATATCATGAATTTTAACCGGTATCACGCGAGAGGCAGAATTGCCATTGGTTAATTTTACACTCGGTCCTATTTTATCGGTCGTTGAAAGAGCTTGAAACCCATTGAATTCTTTTTTCCAGACCGATGAATTGATGTCACAGTAAGTTTGTGAAATAATGGGAATGAAAACAAGGGATTTGATCTTGGGAGCGGCGCTTTCACCATTCAGAAGATCCTGTTGATTGGTCTCGGGGTTTTTATCAAAAAAGATACAGAGTTTATCTTTAACCGTTGCGCCTAATTCCTGGTTAAGTTTTTCGGCGAATTCACTAACCCATCCGTCATATTTGTTATCGTTGTACCGAAAGCTGATATGAATATCACAATCATACCCAGGCAATATGGATGTCGGATCGATCTTTTGCTCCTTTACCTCACTGTTCTCCTTTCCTACGGATAATATTTTATAGACTGCTATCGAATCTTTGACATGTTTGAAATTTTCGAGCCTGATAAACTCCGACCTGATATCACTTTTATTTGAAACATTGCGATGAACAGATTCAGAAACAAAAATTCCGCCGGGAGGAGCAGCAGACTGCAATCGCGAGGCAATATTCACGGCATCCCCAAAAATATCCCCATTTTCAAAAACCACTTCCCCCTGGTGAATACCGATCCGCAATTCAAAAGATTGCAAAAGATGGCACATTTCCTGAATCTTTATAGCGGCATAAACAGCGTTACTGACCGCCGGAAAACTGGCAAGAACGCCGTCACCAAGTTCTTTGATCCATTGACCACCAAATTCTTCAATGATCGGCTTTTGTATTTCTCTGTTTTTGCGGAGTAGTTCAAATGCTTTTTTCTCATCGTTGCCCATCATGGTTGTGTAACCCACAATATCGGTGAACATTATTGCAGCTAGTTGGCGAGATTGCGACATGAGTTGAAAATTATGCAATTAAATGCAATCCGCAATAATTTTTTTTGTACATAATCACCCCAAGTGTAGAAAATAAAAGTTTACTGAAGATTGGTGCCTGCGGGAATAAAAAAACGGACGTCATCACTAATTTCCTTCATCAGCGTTATTCTGAATCGGCTTTTCTTCTTTCTCTTTTTTAAATTCCAGTTTTCCGAATTTATACATGAAACTTATTCCAAAAGAACGGAAAGGTATTTTCCTTGTGCTGTTCAAAATGAACCCTTCTCCAGTAACCGCGGTAGTTTGATTTACGTATTTGTTAAAAGGGTTTGTAGTCGTAAAACCGATGCTCCCTTTCTTATTCCATATCTGCTTACGAAAAGCAAAATTGTAAGAAGTGAAAGAAGGAAAGCGCCCCTGAACCTCATTACGCGGAGAATTAAAATTGCCAAACAATTCGGCGACAAAATTATTATTGAATTGATAGGTAACGTTCATGTTTATGCGATAATTAAAACTGGTGATGTTCGCTCCGGCGATAATTCCGTTTTGAATATACCGGTCAAAAAAAGAAAGATTGGTTCGAACATTTAAATGGGAAGTGAAAGGAATGGAACCATAGATATTCAATCCATAATTATTTTCCACACCAATATTCTCAGGTGTATTCACCGAAACATTCTGATAGACAGAGTCTCCAACCTGGTAAGAATCATAATAAACCAGGTAGGGCTGAATATCCTGCGCCGAACGGCGATAAAAAAATACAAGATTTAATGAACCGCCCTTTTCAAAGGATTTGATATAAGCAAGTTCAAAATTATTTCCGATCTCTGGTTTTAATAAGGGATTTCCCTGGGTAATATTTTTTGGATCACTGACATTGATGAATGGATTTAATGCCCGGTATCCCGGGCGTTGAATTCTTTTGGTGTAGCTTATTCTGATGGATTGCTGCTCATCAAAACTGTGAGATAATACAAGGGATGGAGCCCATGTGTCATAAGAGGGGATCACCGGATTGGGCGATTTAAAAAAATCCGCGTTGGTTACTGTTCTTTCGTAACGAATGCCGGATTTAATATCCAATAATTTTCCTAATGGAAATGTGAGAGAGGCATACCCCGCATATACATGTCTGTTATAAAGCAAAGCGTTTGATTGAGCACTATCGTAATTATAGACATCCGAGGTCGCATCAAGAGAATAAGCAACGGTATTGCTGGTTATTTTCCTGATGTCCAATTTTGCACCCGCTTCCAATTTTACTTTTTCAGATATGGGTTGGACGTAATCAGCCTGAAAACTTGTTTCACGATCTTTTCCTTCATTATTACTGTACGACCCTGCGAAAAGGGAATCGCCGGCAGGATCATTTTGGTATTGGTCAAAATATGATTTATTATGACCAAAGCTTGATTGATAAAGGATCTCCAGTTCCTGGTCTTTTTTATTGAAGGTCTTTCGATAATTCAAATTCCAGTCAAAAGACTGCCCCCGAAAATGATTGATAGCATAAATTACACTGTTGAGGCTGGAAGAGATATTATTCAATGAATCATATGCTAATTGTTGCTGGTTATTAAATCCATTGCTGTTGTTTCCGAAATTATCATAACCAAATCCGCCGGAAAAATTATTCTTTTTGCTCGGACTCCAATCAAACCCGATTCCGGATTCAAATCCGTTTCTGTAAAAAGAGCTCTGACCATTTTGGGTAAGCTCGCTGGTTTGTTTGCCGGTGCTGTCAAATGATGGCCGGTTCATACTGTTTAAAGTAGTGGAAGTTAACTGTGCATTTCCGCTAAAATAGGCGTTGAGCCCGAAATCATTTTTTCGGGCATTCAAATTCAGTGAAGCGTTTTGCAGTCTTGAACCGCCAGACAAATTGATGTTGCCATTTATCCCCTGCACTTTCGAATCTTTTAAAATAATATTGATAATGCCGCCTGTTCCTTCTGCGTCATATTTTGCGCCGGGGCTGGTGATCACCTCAATACTTTTGATCTGGCTTGCCGGAATACTCTGTAAGGCGTCAGCCAGATTATTTCCAAAAATACTCGAAGGCTTGCCATTGATCAGGAAACGGATATTTGAATTTCCCTGTAGCTCCACGTTCCCGTCCACGTCAACAGATACCATGGGTATCTTTTTTAATATATCGGTGGCCACGCCGCCCTGTGAAGTGATATCTTTTTCTGCATTGTACACCATCTTGTCAATCTTGTTTTCAACAAGACCTTTATTGGCGGTGACGGTAAAACCTGCAAGTGTCTGTGCACTGGTGCTGAGCATGATTGTACCCACATTTACTGAGGTGCGCTTGCCCGTTAGACTGATATTGTTTTTTGTTTTTGATCTGTACCCGACAAAATCAACGACCATACGATAATTGCCAGCGGCAAGATTATCTACCACAAACAAGCCTTTCGAATCCGTTGTCGTTCCACCGATCGGTTTTTCATTTCCATTGAGGAAAACCGTTATAGTAGCATAATCTATCGGCTGGGAAGTTAGTGAATCAAGAACCTGACCTTTTAATTTTCCAGGAGCAGCAGTATTAGCGTTTTCCTGGGAAAACACGGATAACCGGATACAAAACAGCAATGCAGCTAAAAAATAAGATTTCATTAAGCCGCAACATAAAAATACATTCTGAAGAAATTTAGAAGATTCACCATATTATTTTATAAAAGGCAATCTAAATTTTTAATTGCAAATCAATTAACTTCATCTTATCAGCCATCCTATCAATTAATTAATTTTCGCCTCTTATCCACATTTGGAAATTCGATTTTAATAGTAGAGGTTCGTCAATCATGAGCAAGGGACCGCAAACTCAAAACTAAAAACTGCAAATAAGAAATGGAAG
The DNA here is from genome assembly GCA_021323755.1 of Chitinophagales bacterium. Classification (GTDB taxonomy): domain Bacteria; phylum Bacteroidota; class Bacteroidia; order Chitinophagales; family Chitinophagaceae; genus Puia. Next base: position 16,453 of record JAJPKJ010000044.1, read on the forward strand.
TCCATCATCATCCGCAGATAGAAAAGAAGAATCTTAAAGAATATTTTTTAGAGTTCTTGATGATTTTTCTTGCTGTAACACTTGGCTTCTTTGCTGAAAATATCAGGGAAACCGTCGCTGATAACAGCCGCGAAAAGGAATTTATGAAATCAATGGCTGAAGATCTAAAATCAGATTCGGCGAATATGAATGCGTTCTATGCACGGACAAATATTGCGATCAATCAAATAGATTCTCTGATCCATTTGCTGAGAAGATCCGATCGTGAAAAATATGGACAAACCATGTATTATTTTGCACGGGTTATTACCACCCTTCAGGGAAGATTCATATTAATGGACAGAACTTATGAAGAGATGAAAAGCTCAGGGGCTTTACGCCTAGTAAATGATGAAGCAATTTCAGATTCCATTTCAAGATATTATGCATCTCAAAATGATTTTAAAGAACAGGCACAACTGCAAATTCAAAAAATGTCTGAATACACCAATTTAGCAAAGAAGATTTTTGATGGAGCCGTATTTCAGCAAATGCTGAAAAGATTTCCTTATGGGGTAATTGCGCCAAGCGCAAACCCGCAATTGCTTACCAACGATAAGGCAACAATCGATGAATTTGTGGGCGCACTTCATTATTTCAGCGCGATACTTATCATCAATTCAAGCAGAGCAAAACAAAAAGGACAATCAACAATTCGGCTTATTGAAATGATACAAGAAAAATATCATCTTTAATGAACTGATCAAACCAACACAATGGAAATTCGATCGCAAAAATAAAAAGCCATGCAGGAAAATCTCAAACGCGATATCGGAACTTTCGCATTGGCCTGCACGGTAGTAAACCTGATGGTCGGCACAGGCATATTTGTCTTGCCTGCGCTGGCCGCGGAAAAATTAGGAGCAGCCGCAATCATTTGTTTTTTTATTTGCGGCTTCCTTATTTTTTTGATTGCATTGTGCTTTGCCGAAGTTGGAAGTAAAGTAACGGTAAGCGGTGGAACTTATACTTATATTGAATTGGCGTTTGGACCCTTCACCGGTTTTTTAGCCAATAATTTATTTTGGTTTGGTTCTTGTGTTTTGGGGGACGCAGCAATTGCAAATGCATTGGCAAAAACCCTTAGCTATTTCTTCCCGGCATTAGATTCTGAGATTGTTCGTCCATTATTTCTTCTATTATTATTTGGAGGATTAACCTTCATCAATATCCGCGGAGCAAAATATGGTGTTTGGTTTGTTGTTATTATGACGTTTGCCAAATTGATCCCCCTTTTTCTGATCGTCGCTTTTGGCGCATTTCATATATCCGCTCAAAATCTTCATTGGCAACATGCACCTGCGTTGAGTGATATCGGAAGTTCAACGTTGATCTTATTTTTCGCATTTCTTGGAATTGAATCTGCCGTTAATAATGGGGGTGAATTTAAGAACCCTGCGAAGACTGTTCCACTGGGGATTTTATCCGGGCTCATATTCGTCGTTTTTTTTTATGTCGCCATCCAGGTAATTTCGCAGGGGGTTTTGGGAGATAAACTGCTTGCATTCAAAGACGCTCCTCTTGTCGCTGTTGCCAGCAATTTGTTTGGAAGCAGCGGCATCACGCTAATGGTTTGCGCAACAGCTATTTCCATGCTTGGGGTACTCAGCGGTGAAATACTGGGCAACTCAAGGATATTATTTGCAGGAGCGCGCGATGGCATATTGCCTAAATTTCTTGCCAGGGTTCAGCCGAAATATCTAACACCGCATCTTTCTATCATTGTTTACTCAGGATTGGGATTTTTGTTTGCGGTATTTGGCGCCTTTAAGCAATTGATCATTTTAGCCAGTGCTTCTTCCCTGTTAATCTATCTTGGCGTGGTACTGGCAACCATCAGGCTGCGTTATAAGAAAGTAAAAACTGCCGAAAAATCATTCACCATTCCCGGAGGGATTATAGTTCCGCTTATAGCCGCAGTAATAATAATCTGGGTACTTTCAAATTTATCGAAACAGGAAATAACGGGTATCATCATAGCTCTCCTTATCCTTTCCGTAATATTTGTTTTGATGAAATTGTTTAAAAAAAAGGTTCATGACCATTAAAAAATCAATTGAGTGATCAGAATCGGAAAACATCAAAAAAGATAGGTAACTTTCTAAATAGCAAAGACATACTTCTTACGCTAGGTCCATTGATAGGCGAAGAAGTAGAAGGAATAAGAAAAGTGTCGGATCTTCCCATGGCAGGTATGTTCAGCAACGCAGAAATGGCTCGCGCCACAAACAGAAATTTAGAGATGCATGCTTTTACTGTCTGCTCAGTGGTACGTAAAGAGAAATGATCAGTCTTATTTATCAATAAAATTTTTGCTTCAAATCAAAATTAAATGAACAAAGATCTGCAAGTGGCATTGGAACTCGTTGCGCAATCGGCGCATCTTAGTGATGATGAAAAAAAATCGATTTCAAAATCGTTGAAAGATGCGGATAAAGAATTGGAGATAACATCTCTTAAACTCGACAGTACTGAAAAAGTAAAAAAGCCCACGGCTATTTTACTCCAGGAAACCATTGAAGAACTCGAACAAACACGAAAAGCAGTTGAAGAAAAAAACCATGAACTGGAAATACAAACGGCATTAGAAAGAGTGCGGGCGATTGCATTATCCATGTATAAACCAGCTGACATGTTGGAAGTATGCCGCATTATTTCTCATCAATTGGCATCCCTTGGTGTGAAAGAAATACGAAATGTGCAGACGGCAATATTTTATGAGAACAAAGGCACCTACATGAATTATGAATATTATGCAAAACACGATAAAACATTTATTACCGAAACATCTTATACCAACCACGCAATACATCGGGACTTCGCAGAGAAAATGTTAAAAGGAAACGGGGAATTTATGATCGCCCACATTAACGGCTCTGAAGTAAAAGACTGGATCGCGTATCAAAAAACCACCAATGTTTTTATAGACACTTATTTAGAAACTGCATCTTCATTGAATTATTATTGGTTTTCTCTTGGTCCTGTTGCATTAGGCATTTCCACCTATCTGCCTTTACGCGAAGATGATATTCATTTATTCAAACGTTTTTTAAAAGTATTTGAATTAGCCTATCGCAGGTACCTGGATATTGAGATGGCATTAACACAGGCAAGAGAAGCGCAGATTGAGGCTTCACTGGAAAGGCTGAGAGCGGCTGTGATGGCAATGCATAGATCAGAAGAGCTGACAGAGGTTTGTGAAGCCATGTTTAAAGAACTCACTACGCTTGGGTTTTCAAATATCCGCAATGCACAGGTGGCTATTGAAAATAATGAAAAAAAAACCTACAAGATCTATGTGTATTCTCCTTTTGAACGAATTACCGGAGGAGAATTCGGAATTGACAGCTCACCAATAACAAAGAGTTTATACAAACTCTTGGGAAATTCCCCTGATGGATTTTATGAAAAGCAATTTTCAGAAAAGGAAATGGAGGAATGGCGCGCATGGAGAAAAACTATAGCGCCATTAAATGATCCCAGGGAAGAGACAGTAGCATCTTTATGTTGGTATATGTATGGTGTTGGGAAAGGCCATATTGGTATTTCCACTTTTGACCCGATTGGAAAAGAAGAAATAGAAATTGTAAAACGATTTAAAAATGTATTTGCACTTTCTTATAGAAGATTTGATGACCTGCAAAAAGCGGAAGCACAGACAAGAGAAGCGCAAATTCAATTGGCATTAGAAAGAGTGCGGGCAAGAACAATGGCAATGCAAAAAAGCAATGAGCTCGCAGAAACTGTTTCGCTTCTTTTTAAACAACTAATTGATTTAGGAATCAAAGCAACACAAATGCGCACATGCGCAATCACTACATTACAACCTGATGAGCCGGTTGGCGAATGCTGGATCACGACACCAGATGGAAATATCGTCCCGGAATCATTCACGGTTCCTTATAATGAAACGTCTGCATACAAAACAATTTACAGTGCATGGAAAAACGGTGAAAAATTTTTGGTAGTACATCTTTCTGGTGATGAATTGGCACAGCATTTAAGTTTTTTAAAGAAATATGCAAAAATTCCAACGCAGCAATTTCAGGCTATCCCCAATCAGCCTAATGAAACATTTACTCATGCAATGTTTTTTTTGCGAGGTTATCTTTTTATAATTTCCAACGAACCATTGCCTCAATATCATGAGATATTTAAACGATTCGGCAATGTATTCGAACAAACCTATACCCGTTTTCTTGATCTGAAAAATGCAGAAGCACAGGCAAGAGAATCTCAAATTCAATTGGCATTGGAAAGAGTGCGTGCAAGTACCATGGCGATGCAAAAAAGTGAGGAGCTCAGCGACACCGTGTTCATTCTTTTTCAGCAATTCAAAGAATTGGGCGAAAATCCGGATCAGGCCACCATTGGTATTATCAATGAAGAAGAATGGGTGATTGAATATTGGGTCACCTTGTATGGCAATCAAACGAATCGCGTATACAAATTCTCTATCGATGAGCCCAATGTCACCAACAGAATTTATAACGCGTGGAAAGAACAAAAAAAATCATTGGTGATTGAGCTTGGCGGAAAAGCGCTTTATGATTTTGCCCATTTCAGAGAGAGCATGGGCGGCGCAGCTTTTAACCCTGAAGAAAAAAAGCGAGTGATTAATGTCGCCTTTTTTTCAAAAGGAATTATCAATGTGCAATCGAATGAATCACGTTCGGCTGAAAGTATATTGCTTTTAGAAAGATTTGCCAAAGTTTTTGAACAGACCTATACGAGATTTCTTGACCTGCAAAAGGCCGAAGCGCAGACCCGTGAATCGCATATCCAGCTGGCATTAGAAAGAGTCCGTGCAAGAAGTATGGCGATGTATAACAGCCAGGAACTGCATGAAGTGGCTGACGTTTTATTTCAGCAGTTATTAAATTTTGGCAGCAATGTATTAAATGCAGGAATTGCATTGTGTAAACCTGATGCAGACGAGGATGAATTTTGGGTGAGTTCCGACACCGGCATTCGTCCTCTGATCTCGATTCCCCACACGGAGGATGCGACACAAAAGAATTTGTATGAAGGATGGAAAAATAAATTAGAATTCTATACTGAATCGAAAGGCGGTGAGGAATTGAAAGCGCATTATCATTATTTAGCTTCCGTACCTTCTTTAAAACCCTTTTTTCAAGAAGGAATTTCCAACCGTTCATTACCAACCTGGCAAAAATGGCATGCTGCGTATTTTAGTCACGGCTATGTGTTCTTGATGACAACTGATGAATACGACGAAGAAAAAATTCTTGTACGGTTTGCCAAAACATTTGAACAAGCGTACACCCGCTTTCTTGATCTTCAAAAAGTAGAAGCGCAAGTAAGAGAAGCACAGATTGAGGCATCATTGGAAAAAGTGCGTTCACGTTCTTTAGCGATGCATAAAAGCGATGAATTAAAAGAAGCAGGTGAACTGCTATGGAATGAGTTAGCCAGATTGGGTATCGAAAGTCTTTCCAGCGGTTATGTATTAATGGACAAGGAAGAAAAAATAGGTTGGATATATGCGCCCAATCCTGCAACAGGTAAGATTGCTGAACCCATGGGTTGTATGCATACTGAAACTAAAGAGATGCTTAAGGTTCTTTCTTACTGGAAAAAACAGGAACCCTTCAGCATTGTTGAAATGAATGAACAAGAAACAATCGCACACCAGACATTCATAGCTGAAAAGTCCCTGGCCACCGATGGAACGATCATACATTGGATTACGGCAGAACAGCTGATTGCCCTTTCGCCGAAAAGATTATTCCTGCACAATTTCAATTTTAAACAAGGTTACCTGATGATTGTTGGAGGCAACCGTTTGAATGAAAAACAGATTGAACTAATGCTTCGGTTCACTAAAGTATTTCAGCAAACCTATACCCGTTTTCTTGACCTGCAAAAAGCAGAAGCGCAGGCAAGAGAATCACAAATAGAGGCGGCTTTGGAAAGAGTGCGCAGCCGTTCTATGGGCATGCAAAAAAGCGAAGAGCTCAAAGAAGTGATCAAGGTTGTATATGATCAGTTCGTTCACTTAAATATCAACGTTGACCATGCAGGCTTCGTGGTCGATTATATACCGAGAGGCGATTGGCATTTCTGGATCGCTGACAAAAATGATATTCCATCTAAAATAACACATCCATATTTCGAATCAGTGTGGGCGAATCAATTCGAGGAAGCAAAACAAAAAGGTTCAGACTTTTTCGTCACAAATTTAAATTTTGAAGAAAAGAATAAATTTTACAACGAACTTCTTTCCTATGTACCGGGCTTGCCGGAAGAATCGAAAAATTTTTATTTTAGTTGCCCCGGTCTTGCCGTTGCAACAGTATTGTCAGAAAATGTCTCTCTTTACATCGAAAATTTTTCAGGCATCCCTTATTCAGAGGAAGAGATCAAAATACAGATGCGCTTTGGAAAAGTATTTCAACAAACCTTTACGCGTTTCCTTGATCTTCAAAAAGCAGAGGCACAATCAAGAGAATCGCAAATAGAATTATCGCTTGAACGTGTGCGCGCAAAAACAATGGCGATGCACAACAGCCGAGATGTTGGTGAAACGGCGGCAGTGATGGTTGACGAATTAAAGAAACTCGGAATAGAAACTATACGATGCGGGATCGGCATTATGCATGAACCGGGAGATATGGAATTGTGGACCATAAGAATTGATGAAAAAGACAAAACAGATATTATTATCGGATGGCTTGACATGAACATGCACCCTTTGCTGCATGGTGCATTCGAAAGCTGGCGCAACAAAATCGAATCTTACACTTACGAATTAAAAGACGAAGATTTATTAAACTATTATAACGCGATCAATAATTATCCCGGCTATCCTATAAGGTATGACACAACCACATTGCCGGGGCTGATACATCATAACGAATTTCATTTTGCGGAGGGAACTTTATTTGCATTTTCACTCCAACAATTAACGGAAGAACAAAGAAAAATATTCAAACGTTTTGCAGGCGTGTTCGGGCAAACATACAGACGCTATCTTGATTTGAAAAAAGCAGAGGCACAAACCAAAGAAGCACAAATAGAAACAGCTTTGGAAAGAGTTCGTTCGAGAACACTGGCCATGCAAAAAAGTGATGAACTGGCGGAAACCTCCGCTGTTCTTTTTAAACAATTGATTGGCTTGGGTATTTCACCCAACCGTTTATATATTACCATTGTAAAAGATGAAAATGGAGATGCAGAGTTCTGGATAACGGATGAAGACGGGAGTAAAGTGAGCATGGCCTATGAAGACAATATGAATAATAATCCCACATTTAAAAAAATGCTTGATGGATGGAAGCGGCAAAAAAAATCGCTGGTAATTGATATGAGAGACGAGGAACTGAAGCAATATTTTGAGTACCTCAGCAGCATTCATGTACCTTTCAAAGGTGGCCTGGCGCAGAAAAGAAGAGTCCAGCACATCGCCTATTTCAGTAAAGGCTTTATTGGCATGGCTTCACCTGATGAGCAACCTGCGGAAACATTACAATTGCTGGAAAGATTTGCTTATGTTTTTAATCTTACTTTCACCCGATTCAATGATCTGAAAATTGCAGAGGCGCATGCATTGCAGGCAGAACATGATCTTGTGGAAATTAAAGCTGCCAGGAAAAAAGCGGAAGAAACCCTGGCAGAATTGCAGGCGACTCAAAAACAATTGGTTCAGTCGGAAAAAATGGCATCACTTGGAGAATTAACCGCAGGCATTGCCCATGAAATTCAAAACCCGCTGAACTTCGTGAATAATTTTTCTGAAGTAAGCAATGAGCTCATTGATGAAATGAATGAAGAATTGGATAAAGGAGAAATTGAAGAAGCAAAAGTAATTGCCAACGATATAAAACAAAACCTTGAAAAAATAAACCATCATGGCAAACGGGCCGATGCAATTGTAAAAGGGATGCTGCAACACTCACGATCAAGCACAAGTCAAAAAGAACTGACAGATATTAATGCCTTATGCGATGAATACCTTCGTCTATCCTATCATGGATTAAGAGCAAAAGACAATTCATTCAATGCAACCATCAAAACTGATTTTGATAATACAATTGAAAAAATAAACATCATTCCGCAAGAAATCGGCAGAGTAATTTTGAATTTATTAACCAATGCTTTTTATGCAGTAAACGAGAAAAAGAAATCAAGAAACACCAATTATCAGCCCGAAGTAGAAGTTGAAACAAGAAAAGAAGGAAATAGGATATCCATTGCCGTTTGTGACAATGGCAATGGCATTCCTAAAGATATTATTGATAAAATATTTCAACCATTCTTCACCACAAAACCAACCGGAAGCGGAACCGGCTTGGGCCTCAGCCTGAGTTACGATATTATTAAAGCACATGGCGGAACGATAAAAGTCGAGACAAAACAAAATGAAGGAAGCGAGTTTATTATTTTTTTACCTACGAAAGAAAATTCTTAAATTAATTGATTTATGAAAATTCTATATTTTGTTTTACTATATATTTTCTTTTTTGCTTCATGTGCATTTTCACAAGATTCGTCTGCGACTGTTATGGATATCACCAACATTCCAACTGGCGGTTTATTGTTGAATAATGGATGGAAATTCCACGCGGGCGATAATCCTGAATGGTCGAAGAATGATTATAATGATAATTCCTGGAGCGTTATCAATCCTGCAAAAGATATTTATGACTTTCCGGAGATTTCAGATAAAAGCATCTGCTGGTTACGGCTTCATCTTCATTCCGGTAATTCAATAGATAAACAGCTTTCCATGCTTCTTCAGCAATCTGGCGCCTCAGAAATTTATATGGATGATAGTTTGATCTACCGGTTTGGTATAATCAGTAAAAATTTGGCCGAGGTCAGAGCCTTTGATCCTTTATGGAAACCACTTCGGCTACCCATATTAAAAAATGGGAAGCACATTTTGGCAGTCAGATATGAATTGCAGCCCGCTATTTTCTATACCAACGTATTTGAAACGATAAATCCTATAATATGGATGAAAGTGATGGAAGCGAACAGGTCAATCGAGTATTATCACAAAAGATCTGCGCTGGTTCAGTCGATGGCATTTATATCCATTGGTTTTCTTTTAATGATGCTCATCCTGCATATGGCATTTTATTTTGTTTATCCGAGTCAAAAAGGCAACCTGTACTTTGGGCTATACGCCTTAGCTTCATTAACCGGAAATATCTTACAGTTGATCTTACTCATGATAAACCACACGGTTGCATACAAATTTTATTTGGGGCAATCTGCTTTGGTGCTTTACTTTTCAACAAGTTTATTTATTCTAATAGCCCTGAAATATATCCTTGATTTGAAGTGGGACTTTACTTACAGAGCATCGATCATTCTATTCGTAATAGCAGCGATCGTTGGCATTCTAATGTATCCGTGGGGGTGGAGAGCAGGTGCGATAATTACCCCCCTGATCAATCTAAACATAATTAGAATCGCGATCTCTTCTATATTCAAAAAAAGAAGGGGCGCATGGATAATTGCCTTAGGTGGTATTAGTTCAATTGCTTTTTTTACAGTTTTCTTTTTGACAGTTCATGTTCCAGGCGCATCGCTTTTTGATCGGTATGATATATTGAGCTCGATAATTTTTATGCTGTTTGTTTTGAGTTTACCTGTATCATCTTCATTGGTTCTTGCCCTGGACTTTGCTTTTGCGAACAAAAGTTTGCAAAAAAAATTAATTGAGGTGAATGAACTGTCTCAAAAAAATATCATTCAGGAAAGAGAAAAACGACAATTACTATCTTCTCAAAATGATATGCTGGAAAAACAGGTTGCCGAACGGACTTCAGAATTAAAGCAATCATTGGAAAATTTACAATCAACGCAAAAACAGCTTATCCAGTCAGAAAAGATGGCTTCGCTCGGTGAACTCACTGCAGGCATTGCCCATGAAATTCAAAACCCATTGAATTTCATTAATAATTTCTCTGATGTAAATAAAGAATTATTAGCTGAAATGAAAGATGAGATCGATAAAGGCAATACAAATGATGCGAGAACTATTGCAAATGATATTATAGAAAATGAAGAAAAAATAAATCACCATGGTAAACGTGCAGATGCGATTGTAAAGGGAATGCTGCAGCATTCACGATCAAGCACAGGAGTAAAAGAACTGACAGACCTTAATACGTTGGCCGATGAATATTTACGATTAGCTTACCATGGCATAAGAGCAAAGGATAAAAATTTTAACGCAACGATGGAAACCCATTTTGATGACGCCATCGATACCATCAATATCATTCCCCAGGATATTGGCAGAGTGCTCTTAAATTTATACACCAATGCTTTTTATGCTATTTCTGAAAAGAAAAAACAAATAGGTGTCAGTTACGAACCTACAATTTCAGTGTCCACAAAAAAATCAGACAAACAGGTATTTATCAGCATTAGCGACAATGGCAATGGCATCCCACAAAAAATAGTTGACAAAATCTTTCAGCCATTCTTTACCACCAAACCAACGGGAAGCGGAACTGGTCTGGGATTGAGTCTAAGCTATGACATCATCAAAGCACATGGCGGTGAAATAAAAGTGGAGACCAATGAAAACGAAGGAACAACATTTACGATCCAACTACCAATAATCTTATCATGAAAAAATTTCTTCACCGAATTTGTTTGCTCTTATTACTATATGCATTCCCATGCATTGCATTACCCCAATCGAATACGGAAGATTCTTTGAAAATCATTTCCCTTAAAAAAGATTTACAATCGGAAAAAGAGGATACCAATAAAGTGATTACATTGAATACGTTGAGCCAAATGCTTTCTCATGATAAGAAAAGTGCTGAAGAGTATGCAAATCAGGCGCTGGCGCTCTCGCAAAAAATAAATTTCATACCAGGTGAAGGCCTCGCGTACTTTTTTCTTGGGAACGTTGAAACTGGCGCCGGTTATATTAACGGCAAGGGCGATATCAATAAGGCCCTCGATTATTTTAATAAGGCTATCGCAATATTTACAACTTTAAATGATCAACTGAGAATTGCAGACTGCTATGCAACCATAGGGGATGCCTATGCAGGCATGACTTCTAATTTTCCGGAAGCGGAAAAGTATTTTTATGCAGCATTAAAAATATACGAAAAACTGGGAGTTAAAGACAGGCTCGCCACAATGTATCCCACTCTTGCAGGTTTTTATAAATACAATGGAAATTACGATAAAGCATTCAGTACATTGAAAGCTTCTCTCGCCATATTTGAAGAATTGAAAGATTCCGCCGGACTTGCAAGTATCTGTATAAATATAGGCAAGGCTTATTTTGAAAATAAACAATTGGAAGATGCTTTATCGTATTTCAATAAGGCACGTAGTATTTATGCTGCATTGGGCAAACGTAGCCCTGAATGGGGTATTCCATGGGCGAAAGGAAATATCGCCGACGTATACATTTCCCAGGGCGAGAACGCTTTTTCATCTGGAAACGACCAACTGGCGCGACAGAAGATAGAGGAGGCACTTACACTATGTAAAGAAAGACTTGAGCTGGAAAGCGCAGGCAATATGTCCCACCGCGAAACTTATTTACAAACCGGAAATTGTTATTATGATCTGAGTTATATCTTACCGACAGCAGATAAAAAAAACAACCTTTTGGAAAGCAAAAAATTCTATGAACTTTCTCTTGAACTTGGGAAAAAGAATAATGAAAAAAGATTGATCAGCAATAGTTGTGATAAGTTGGCGCAAGTATATAGTTCGCTTGGAAACTATAAAGAAGCATACACATATTATACCGCCTATATTTCTTACCGTGATAGTATTTCCAATGAAGAGGCAACTCAAAAAACTGTTCAAATTCAAATGCAATATGAATTTGATAAAAAGGAAGCAAATGCCAGAGCCGAAGAGGATAAAAAAGATGCAGAAGCAAAAAGAATAAAAAATCAGCAATACTTCATGATCGCCGGGCTTGCAATAATTGTGGTGGCTGTCATTATTATTGCCTGGATACAATACCGCAATAACAAACAAAAGCAAAAAGCAAATCTTTTATTAGAAAGACAAAAACTGAAAGTAGAAACGACTTTATCAGAATTAAGATCAACGCAATCCCAACTAATCCAATCCGAAAAAATGGCTTCATTGGGAGAATTGACTGCCGGAATTGCCCATGAAATACAAAACCCGCTGAATTTTATTAATAATTTCTCTGAGGTCAATACAGAATTATTAACAGAAATGAAAGAGGAGATCGACAAAGGCAATAACAATAATGCTAAGGCAATTGCAAATGACGTTATTGAAAACTCGGGAAAAATAAATCATCACGGCAAACGGGCAGATGCAATTGTGAAAGGCATGCTGCAGCACTCCAGGTCAAGCACAGGTCTGAAAGAATCAACGGATATCAATTCCCTGTGCGATGAATATTTACGATTGGCTTACCATGGATTGAGAGCAAAAGACAATTCATTCAATGCGACCATCAAAACCGATTTTGATGCAACGATCGGAAAAATAAATATCATTCCCCAAGATATCGGAAGAGTAGTATTGAATTTATTAACAAATGCTTTTTATGCGGTGACTGAACGGTTAAAAGCAAAAGGTTCAGGATATGAACCGACTGTTTCTGTAAGCACAAAAAAGAGCGGTGACAGGGTTATACTAACGGTAATGGATAATGGAAACGGCATTCCACAAAATATCATCGATAAAATATTTCAGCCATTCTTCACAACCAAACCTACAGGAAGCGGAACAGGTTTAGGTCTGAGTCTAAGTTATGATATTGTAAAAGCCCACGGCGGCGGGATAAAAGTGGAAACAAAACAAGGTGAAGGGACTACTTTTATTGTAGAACTTCCTTCAAAATAGAACCAGGTGCATTTGATCAGCCTCTTGATGGAAACAAAGAATGGCGCAGGTTATTCCTGATATCTTGTTTAGTCCTTCCCTAATTTTTTTAGGAAAGAGATATGCGATCGAACTGCTGAAAAGATCTTATTATGTTCAAGATATGGCAGGTGGGATTCATTGCAGGTTTCCTTTATTATTTTACCAACTGCCGGATAATGAATATGCGATATTTTAGGAAATAAATGATGTTCGATCTGGAAATTAAGACCGCCAAGCCACCAGGTAATAAATTTATTGTTGGTAGCAAAATTAGCCGTTGACTTTAACTGATGCAATGCCCATTCATCTTCTAATTTATTGGAAGACGGTGAGGCAAAGGCGAATGAAGTTTCGTCAACCGTATGCGCCAGCTGAAAAACAATGCTCAGCATAAAGCCGGCAATTGCAGCACACAACAAGAACCCTGTTAACCAGGGAAGAAACCCGCATACATAAATTGGCAATCCGACAAACAAAAACAAATACAGCATTTTAAAACTCCAGAAAGTAATATGGTTTTTCAGTGTCAGCTTTGGCAAATGTATCTTACCAATTTTACCCGTGAAATATTTTTTATAATCAGTAAAGAAAACCCAAAATAAGTACAACATCATGTACAAGGCCCAAAAATAAATATACTGATAACGATAGATTTTATGTTGCTTTTGCGTTGCGCACAAGCGAAGAAATGGTTTCGCGTTTATATCATCATCTACACCATCAATATTTGTATACGCATGATGAATGACATTATGCTTCATGTTCCACATAAAACTACTCGCACCCAGCAAATCAAAACTCGATGCAGCAATCTTATTTAACCAACCATACTTGCTAAAACTACCATGCGCACCATCATGCATGACATTGAATCCGAGAGAAGCAGTTAATATGCCCAATAAAACACATTCCAAGATCACCAGCCAGGAAGGACTGCTGAAAATTAAAAGCGATGAATAAACCAGCACAAAAACAGTTAAAAGAATTCCGGCTTTTAAATATAAACGGTGGTCACCTGTCGATGAAATTCCTTTCTGCTGAAAATATTCATTAATTCTTTTTTTTAAAACTGTATGGATAGATGGCGTTGCGGGGTTGGAAAATTTGGGCATGATCATAACAAAAAAATAAAATGATGGATAAAATAATACCTCAACTAAAACATTTACACCGAAAGACTGCCATTATTACTTTCAACAAACCAATTGTCTGTAATCAAATGTGTGATAGGAAATATTTTTAAAGCCTTGGTTGTCACTCTAAAAACGCTGATTAGAATATCATTGATCGATTGTATAATATATTCTTCCTTATCATTGGCATACTGCATAATAATATCACCCTTCCGCAAATTATTGATCATATCTAAAGAATCAATTTTGAAATTCATGTAACGATTTAAGATGATTAGAGTTGAAATTCAAAATCCGGTTGATAAGTAGATTAATGGGGTCCAAATGGCAATTAAAAAATTTGGAGAGCAATAATGAAATATCAATTGAATAACGAAAGTAAGATACGCTTTATTACTTGCCGGTCGGATTAAATTCCTCCTCCGGCAACTTGCAATGAAGTAAAGGGCGTTGTTTACTTTCTTACATCCAAAACATCCTGAACATTTGACAAACTTGTCATTTCAGTACCACTGAAAATTCTAGACAGGTTTATGTCTTTTGTCTTCTTATATTGATCAACATTTTGTGTAGTCACAATTCTCCAGAAGTTCTTTGATTTTAATTCAGCATAATCTGGAGTTTCGATAAAAATTCCTTCCACTGGATTTCTGCTTTTAAACCCTACTTTAACAAGATTATTGGTCTTGTTCTTAGTCTGAAAAAATTTCTCGATCCGTTCATTTGTCATTGTGTAATAATTTAAACGCTTAATTATAGAATTAGTTCAAAATCCGAATAATTTTAACCGACCAAATTATCCTATAAAACCAGAGACTTTACAAACTAGGTGAAGAATTAAAGAATGAAAAAAGCATCTAGAGATATATGTGGCAAAATTACACTTTTTTCGCCTAAATGCCCGATTTAATTAATCCCGCATCCCGCAACAAACATTGAGCACATGCTACAACCCTGCGTACGAGGCTATTGCAGCAATTACGCTCATAATAAATGCCTGCAAGTGGTTTATTTATGTTACCTTACGAAGCGTAATAAAATCTTTATGATCAAACAATCAGGATTAGAACTTTTGAAAGATAATTTTAAGCAGGTAGAAGAGAAATTCAATTATTTTTTCGCTCAAGGAAGTCCAAGATGGCCGCTGGAAGCGCATGATTTTTTGAGGAATCATTATAATAGCATTGACAATTTTTTTGAATCAAATATCACACTCGAAAAATTAAACGTAGTCGATCTGCCCGAAAATATTCACCAGGAAGTGAGGCTTGCATTTGAAGCTTTCAAAAAAGGAGAAAAATACAATTCTGAAGAAAAATGATCTGCAGAATTCATAATGCATATGTCAAAAGATTACTTCCCATATTTTTCTTTTAATGCAAAGCTTGAATTTGAAAAAAAAACTTATCACCTAAAAGTCACTTCGATCTATAACGGTAGGATGAGCCGGAAAGAATTTGAGATTTTATCCGGCGACTTTACCGGCGCCAACAAACTCCTTGTGTATCAATTGATGATGGATCAAACTGAGTTCGAATGGATGGATATTAACAATCACGACAACTCTGCCCTTGTTCAGCAATTAGGAGAAATTATTTCCAGGAGCAACATTTAATAACTTAACTAAATTATTTTGAAAAAGTAAATCTTTATGATAAGAACAGTGATTACAGGTACAGGAGCTTTTATTCCGGATGTTGTTCGCTCAAATGAAGATTTTATTAAACGTTCATTTTTTGAAGAAAATGGTTTTCCCAATCAAAATTCTGCGCAGGTCATCATTGAAAAATTTGAAAAGATCACCGGAATAAAAGAAAGACGTTACGCTCCCAACGAGATAAATGCTTCGGATATGGCTTTGAAAGCCGGCGAGCAAGCATTGCTCGATAGCAAAATTGATCCGGAAACATTGGATCAAATTATTGTTTCACATAATTTTGGCGACATCAATAACAAGAGTTTTCAGACGCAAAATGTACCGTCAATAGCAAGTCGTGTAAAAAACAGGTTAAAGATTAGAAATCCGGAATGCATCGCCTATGATGTTCTTTTCGGTTGCCCTGGCTGGGTGCAGTCATTGATGATATCGGATGCCTATTTTAAAGCCGGTTCGGCAAAAAAAATCCTTTTGATAGGAACAGAGACCTTGTCCAGGATCATTGATTCATCGGACAGGAACAGCATGATCTTTGCCGATGGCGCAGGTGCATGTGTTGTGGAAAGTATTGATGGAGATGATAACAGCCCGGGAATCTTAAGCGTTTGCGCACAAACACACAGTGTTGAAGAAGCAAACTATATATACATGGGCAAATCATTCAAGAAATGCGATGCCAATGATCACCTGTACCTCAAAATGAATGGTCGTAAAGTATATGAATACGCCATTAAGCACGTACCCGCAGCAATAAAACTATGCCTCGATAAAGCATCGATGAACATAACCCGGGTTGCAAAAATTTTCTTGCATCAGGCAAACGAAAAAATGGATGAAGAAATTCTGAAAAGATTATTCTCCCTTTATGGAATATCCGCTGCTACGCCTGGAATTATGCCCATGAGCATCCATTGGCTGGGCAACAGTTCCGTGGCCACCATTCCCACCCTTTTTGATATGGTGAGAAAGGGAAAAATAGCTGATCAAAAAATTTCAAAAGGAGATATTATTGTATTCGCCTCCGTGGGCGCAGGCATGAATATCAACGCAGTATGTTACAGGGTGTAGAGGATTCCTTTTGAATCCATCATTAATTTAACCCGAATAATCTTTCAAAAATTAGTTATTGACGTTTCTAAGGCTTATCTTTGCTATTCAACCTAAATGTAAGGCCTACCGAATTAAGCGTTTATTCTTGTACATTTCCTCTGTATTTGTTTATCCACTTCTTCAATTTGCTGAAAATTCAGGTTTATTTAATCATTTTTTAATTAGTTATTTATGAACATGTACGTTTCGAATTTAAGCTTCCACACAACAGATGCGGACTTAAAAAATTTATTTATGGAATTTGGTGAAGTATCTTCAGCGAAAGTGATCACCGACAAAGAAAGCGGTCGCTCACGCGGCTTTGGCTTTGTGGAAATGTCAGATGAAACGGCTGCAAAAAATGCAATGCAGGCGCTTCAGGGCAAAGAAATAGAAGGCAGATCACTTGGAGTTTCTGTTGCTAGACAAAGAGAAGAACGCAGCGGAAATTCTTATTCCGGCAATCGCGGCGGTGGCGGCGGTGGTTACAAAAAGTGGTAATTCTTTTTACATTATAAATTACAAAAGATCCTGCACTTCTATGTGTGGGATCTTCTTTTTTAGTGAATTGCGTTACAGATATTCATTACCGTTAGTTACAGCATACGGCTCTTGGTGCATCGGGGATTAAAAATGGAACATTGAAGCACAATTCAACAAATGCTGGAAATGTTTTCATACCTTTAGTACCTGCTGCCTCCAACATCAGTACCTATTCACGAGACCTTATATCACTCCGAATCAACCAATTTTTAAAACAAAACAATAATATACATGAGCGAAACATGGAATAAAAAAGAAAGAGAAAAGAAAAAACAACAAAACAAAAAAGAAAAAGCTGAAAGAAAATTAGAACGAAAGGAGAACAGTAAAAATGGGAATGATCTGGACAGTATGTTAGCCTATCTGGATGAGAATGGCAATCTCACCTCTACGCCACCTGATCCCAGAAAAAGAGTGGTGATTAATGCAGAGGATATTGAAATAGGAGTGCCTAAACAAAGACCTATCGACCCCGCTGACCTTATTCATACCGGAATAGTTAGTTTTTTTAATGATGCAAAAGGATATGGTTTTATTAAAGACCTGAAAACACAGGAAAGTGTTTTTGTGCATATAAATTCATTGACAGAAGCCATACGGGAAAATAACAAAGTTAGTTTTGAGATTGAACAGGGCGTTAAAGGTTCAAATGCAGTTAGAGTAAAATTGGTAAAATAATTTTCTGAAGATAATTGTTGTATCGCCAATTATAATGCTTGGTGTATGTTTATGATTCCTGCATCGCAAATTCTTTATAAACACCAATGTCATCCACTTTAAGAATTTTCAATTGTTCTAAAAGTTCCGGCACATATTTATCTCTCACAAAGAACTCCATGATATAAGCATATTTGCAATTTTCATAGTATGCTTCGTAAATATTCAGTTTACAATGAGATGAAAAATGATTATGAATGTCAGCGACCTCCGGAGGATGACTGAGAAAAGCAATGATCTTACTCTCTCCTTTATGTGCATCATCTTCACGTTGCATCTGCAAAACGGAATATCCCCCCGCCTGCTTTGATTTTATTTCTAATTCAGGAACGCGTGAAGATCTTCTTGCTTTTTCAAAAACAAAATCTGACTCTCCTGAAGATACCCGATGTTGCGAAATATATTTAAACAAGCCATTATTTTCTGAGCGTTGCAAAATAACATTATCGTCGCTATGGTTAGACCTTGTATATTGTTTCCAGTGCGCAATAAACTGTTCGGTGCTAAGACTAACCGACGTTTCGAAACAAACAAAACGCACAATCTCATTTGATTTCATTCAGTTAAGGTACGCTAAATAATGATGCCATGCCTCATAAATATCATGGCTGGCCTGCAAATAAAAGTTGAGATGAAAGAAAATGCAGAAGGTAAATTATTGAAATCGCCCTTCGCGCGATTTATTTATTATGCATTTCCTCTACGCCCGTCCAATTTTCAGGAATGCCGTTATTCATGTAATGATCAACATTATTTAAAAATAGTTTTGCAGTCATGTCTTCAGGATGGATCTCGATTACCCGGTTAAATTTATTATATGCTTCAGGGAAAGATTTATTCAAGTAGTCAGACATCCCTTCCCTAAAAAAAGATAATGACGCCAATTTCTTTTCAATATCCTTTTCATCACTTCCATTAAAACATTCATAAATGCTGATGGATTCCATTTTGCCTTTTAATTGGACACTTCCCAAATGACGCAAATGAAAATTCTCCGGCTCATCAATATTTTTCAAACTGGCCTCGCTTAATAATATATTCCCTTTAAAATATTTTGTGAGGCTTTCCAACCGCGAAGCGGTATTTACCGTATCGGCAATAGTAGTAGCATCCAGCCTTTCATGATCACCGGTAATGCCCATTATCAACGGACCAGTATGTAATCCAACACCGATTTTTATTGGCGCACGATTCAATAATGCTCTTCGCAAATTAAATTCACGGACTTCTTTTTGCATTTTAATTGCTGCACCAAGCGCATCTGCGGCGCTATGCGGAAATATCGCCATGATCGCGTCACCGAGATATTGATTAACGAATCCGCCATGTTGCCTGATGATCGGGCCCATGCGCTCATTAAATGAAGAAACAAAGGCGAAGTTCTCTTCCGGTGTCATTTTCTCGGATAAGGTGGTGTAATCACGAATATCAGAAAAAAGTACGGTCACAATTTTCTCTACCTGGTCTCCAAGCTGAACATCAGTAATAACGTTTCTTCCCAGCGATTGAATAAATTCGTGCGGAACAAATTTGTTGGTTATCTCATAAATGCGGCGCATGGCTTCTTCTTTTTCTTTTGCTTCACGAATATTTCTTTCATATAGCAAAGCGCTTTCGATCGCCGAAGAAGATTGTAAGGCAAGTGTTATCAAAAATTTCAGGTCGGCTGCCGAATATTGAACTGCTTCTGTATTGGCAAGAATGATTGCACCCATCACACGATGCTTCACTTTTAATGCTGCATATATCAACGATTGCACTTCGGGAATTATCAATCCCGCGTTTTTCAATGCAGATAGATCACCGACAATTTCTGATAACCCGCTATGTGAAATAAACAGCAGTAGTTCAACATTTTTTTTAAAGCGCTCTTCATCAAAAACAGAATTACCCGATGATGCAAGGACCTCTATTTGATTACTTTGCTCATCCCACAAAACAATGATGCCGTTATCAGATTTTATTAATCGGGTTGCTTCGCCAAGGGTAATTTCTGCAATTGCCTTATGCCCGATGGCCTGTGCAAGCTTTTCCGAAAAATTAAAGATCAAATTCACTTCCTGGTAGAGCGTCAATACCTCAGTTCCTAATTTCTTCTTTTCAGCTTCTTTTTGAACCAATATATTTACCAATGAAGCAATCAGCTGCGTTTTATCATCTCCTTTTACCCATCCGATAATTTCATTGTCTATTTCAACGGCCTGCTGATACGATGTTGTTTCCAGAAATTTGCCCAATAAGATTTTCTGACCATCATCTTCAATAAAAACATCGGCATTTAATTCCTCAATCAATGAAGATATTAAGGCAGAAGCATTGCTCTTTTTTGCAAGAATATTTTTGAGATTGACCTTGGACATGACTTAAGAATAGAAAAAGATTTCTCATGGTGGCAGCATGATCATCATAGAAAAGGATTAAAGAGGTATCATTGCAAACCCAGCACCGATCTGGCTTTGGAGAGTATTGCTTCAGGATCGAAAGGCTTTGTCATATATACATCTGCACCAACCTCTTGCCCTTTCTGCCTGTCTAACTCCTGCCCTTTTGCAGTAAGCAAAACAATATACACATCATTTAACATGAGTTCTTTTTTTACACGACGACAAACTTCCATGCCATTCATTTTGGGCATCATCACATCTAAAAAAACAAGTTGTGGTCTCTCCTGCTGAATAATTTCAAGCGCTGTTTCTCCATTATCAGCCGTTAAGAAGGTTATGTCCTCGTCTTCCAATTCTTCAAGAGTTTGCTCAATCAGCATCCTGATATGCGGTTCATCGTCTACAATTAAGAGTTTTTGTTCCATCGAATTAATTATTATTGTCTTGATTTTTTTATTACTGATAAATTAAGAACAACACATTTTCCAGACCTTTTTCAAACCGAAGCGTTTGCACCACTTCCTGCTTACCGGAAAAAACAGAATTCAGAATAATAATGTCCGGTTGTGAAGCAATGGCTTTTTCTACCAATTCCTTGCCGTCTGATTCAAATACAACATAGCCTTTTGCGGTTAATACATCTGTCAATGTTTTTACTGCAGCAGCATCTTCATCAACCACCATCACTTTCCTCCTTGATTTACCTTGCTCCAATAATGCCCCGACCTCTGTAAAAAGTTTTGCTGTATCAATTGGTTTTGTAAGATACCGGTCAACGCCAATGCGGTAACCCCTGGCCTTATCCTGAACAATAGAAAGAACGATGATCGGTATATCCATTGTTTGCGGATCATTTTTTAAGATCGCGGCCAAATCAAATCCGTTCATTTCCGGCATCATCACATCAAGCACGATGAGATCAGGATGATGATCACGGATAATGTTCAACGCTTCTTTTCCATTTGTTGTTTCTTCAACCAAATATCCAGCTTCAAT
The DNA here is from genome assembly GCA_021323755.1 of Chitinophagales bacterium. Classification (GTDB taxonomy): domain Bacteria; phylum Bacteroidota; class Bacteroidia; order Chitinophagales; family Chitinophagaceae; genus Puia. Next base: position 37,875 of record JAJPKJ010000044.1, read on the forward strand.
AAATTCCTGGCGAAGTAATGAGCGAATTGAATCATCATCATCAACCACAAGAATAGTTGCGTTTTCTTTTTTATGCTGATTGAATTTGGATTGAGCCATCTGTGCTCGCAATTGTTTTACCAACTCATCCAGATGAATGGGGTTGGCAACGATTGTTGATTTGACCATTGGTAATGCAAAAGAAAAAGTACTGCCTTTACCAAGCTCACTGTCAAGCCAGATGCGGCCACCGTGATGCTCGACAATTTCCTTGCAGATAGGCAGACCAAGTCCGGTGCCTTTGGGCTTATCTGTTAATGTATCTCCACCCAATTGTTTGAATTGTTCAAAAACCACCGCCTTATCCTTTTCAGCAATTCCAATACCGGTATCGCTCACGCTGGTAATGATCTCACTCCCTTTTGAAATCACGCGGCAGGTGATAGCACCCTGCTCCGTAAATTTTACTGCATTGGAAATAAGATTAACTACAACCTGGATTAATTTATCCTGATCGCCGGAGATTTTGGGAAGGTCGGGTTCGATAAATTTTTCGAGCGTAATATTTCTTTGATAAAATAAAGAAGAAGTTGCTGCGATAGCACGATCTACAATTTCAGGAATAGAAACATTTTCAATATTCCACTCCATTTTCCCTGCTTCTATTTTTGCAAGATCCAACACATCATTAATAAGATGAGTTAATCTTTCTCCTTCGGAGATAACAACATTCAAATTTTCAGAAACCTGCCCGATCGCTTTTTCCGTTTTTGGATCGCTTTTATCTGTTGCCGGAAATATTCTCTCTTCCAATCTTTTCTTGATAATCTTTGCAAAGCCGAGAACAGAAGTAAGTGGCGTTCTTAACTCATGGCTAACGGTAGAAAGAAATGCGCTCTTGGCTTCGTTAGCGCGTTCTGCATTCTTAGTGGCTTCTTCCGCTTCCAGTTTTGCATGCTTCACTTCTTCAAACAATCTTGCCTTCTTTAATGCAACACCGACATTTGCAGCAATGGTTGATAATAAACGCTGATCTTTCTCATCGAAATAATTTTCTTTGGTTGTACTCTGCACACTGAGTACGCCAATGATCTCATCATCGATCGGAATGGGAACGCCCAGGTAAGAAGCTGATGGCAGTCCCAATCGTTGAATTCCTAACTGTGAAATTTGCTGGTTAATATCCTTGTTCAGCAATAATGGCTTGCCGGTATTAATTATTTTTGAAGCGATGCCTTCGCCAAATTTCATCGGAGGTAATTTTTCTCCGTACTGATATGGGAAATTGATGAGATTGGTTTTTTTATCGAGCATTGCCAGGTAAACAATGTTCGCTTTAAAGACCTGGCGCATTTCATCGCCAACTAATTTTATTAAATCGTCAAGATTTAGTTGGGATGCTAATGCCTGGCTGATCTGGTTTACTGTGGTAAGTTCTTCAGCCTGAACCTGCACTTCGTACGTACGTTCCTGCACTTTCTTTTCCAACTCTATTCTTTGTTCATGCAGTTTTCTTGTGCGGTAACGAATGATAAAGTAAATAATAGCCAGCGCCACCAAGGCATATAACAGATATGCCCACCATGATCGCATTAGCGGCGGCTCGATGGTAAAAGTATAAACCACTTCTTCGCTTATATTCTGAAAAACATTTTTTGCGCGTACATGAAAATGATATGTGCCTTCGGAAAGATTGGTATATTCTTTATAAGAGTTTGTTCCCCATTCGCTCCAGCCTTTTTCAAATCCTTCCATCCATGTTTGGTATTTGGTTTTATCTTCCTGTTCAAAAAAAGGAGCGGCATATTCAAACCGAAGACTATTATTCTTATAAGAAATGGAATTGCTTTTCGTGCTGTCCGAAGAAATGGGGTTAAATAAATTATCTCCAGCCTCGATCTTGCGCACGAATGTTTTAAAGGGTTGGTCATAATCCTTTTTCATGTTTTCATTATAGCGAACCAAACCATCTGTTGTAGATATCCAGATGATGTTGTTTTCAGGATAGATCTGGCTGAAAGTTCTTTCACTGATGGGTAATAATGAAGTTCTGTCGAGTTTATATGTTCCATCCGGCTGAGGCGTTGCAATGACGGACTCTTTTCCAAAACGTATCCATGCTTTTTTTGAAGAATCTTCCGCAATAAATACTTCATCTTTGCCCCCTGCATTGGGAAATTTGCCGAATGTTGAATCCTTTACAAATCTGTTCGCCTTTTTATTAAAAACATAAAAGGTGGAATCAGCGCCAAAATAGGCAACACCGTTTATAGCATAAACGGGGCCGCAACCTGAACCAAGACCGTCTTGCAGCCCAAATCTATCAAAACTACTTTTTTTAAAATCCACATTACCAGTGGAGTCTAATATAATATTTACACGAAAAATAGTTTCATTTTGTGTGCCCATCCATATTGTTCCATCTTTATCTTCAACCATCGTCCACCCCTGCGTATTGGCACCCGGCAAGTATCCGGCAAACTTCCAGTCGGAAGATTCATTGTCCGGTTTGCTTTTTTTATTGAATACGGCAATTCCCTGTATCGCATCCCCCCCAAGAACAATATTTGGAAATTTTTTTGGATGAAAGAGCATGGCCAGCTGTAGATTGCCGCTAAGTGAGGGCTGAACCAATACAGTCTTATTATTTTTAATGGAGTATAAACCATCCGTTGCTACAAGCATTTCATTTCCCACATCTAAGAATTGAAACACCTGGTTTGTTGAAACTACTTTTACAGGTTCAAACATTCTCTTTGCATTATTGAACCGGAGCAGACCATTGGTAGTCCCCAAATACATAACGCCCTTAAATCGCTGCGCGCAAAGAGTGGCGGTAGTAATGCCAGATTGAACGGTAAATTGTGTTAAGGGAGAGGATGTTTGTACGCGGGATATGCCATTGTCTAACGCAAGCCATAAATTGTCTTTACTGTCGGCATAAATTCCATATACTGATTCATCCTGTAAACCGGTTTCGCGGTTAATGACTTGTAAAGTCTTCCCTTCTTTGTTTATAATGATGAGTCCCTTGCCGGCAGTAGCCAAGGCAAAAGACCCGTCTTTCAAAACAATACCTTTATAAAGGGTTGCTTTTAAAAGAGAATCAGAATCCGTATGAAAATGAGTGAAAGTTTTTCCATTAAAAAGATATAAACCACTATAAAACATACCGATCAAATATGTTTTATCGCCCGTAACAGATGGATATGGCAACATAACCTGAACACGTTCCTTTCCTAAAAATTCACTTCCCGGAATTAACTGCAAGGAATCGTTTACCATTTTAAAAAGCCCAAGTTTTTGCTGATGAACAATTAATGTACCATCAAGATAAAAACTGTACATAAACCTTGATACCGGTTCCCAGGTTTTTAATTCTCCCGTAACTCCGTCACCTGCTTTATTTTCTGTGAAACGAAATATTCTTTCGCGCGACTGAAAATAAACTCCGTCAAGAGTAGCATGAACTGTCCAAACGTCGTTGAAATTACGCAGGGCGGGAGGAACATATTTTAGCAGTGAATTGGCCTTCGTTTGTCCAAGGCTATCAATTGACAGATATCCAAAATCGCTGATTGAGCCATAGTATGCAATACCATTTCTATTCTTTGTAAGCGCTCTTATCGCTACTGTTCCATTTGCTGCAATAGGTATTTTTTTCCATTTCACTCCGTCATATTCGAGTAGACAGCCCTGATTGCCGATATACACCAAACCCCTGTTGTCTTCAACAAGGCTCCAGTTTTGTGGGTAACCATGGTAGTCATTTGGATGAAAATTTGTGATAAAAGGAAGTCCTTTTTCAGAAGCATCCTGCGCAGATAAAACAGAGGGGATTAATGCAATTAAAATGATTGCATTAAGTAACAATGAATAAAATTTATTGTGCACAACAAAGCAGTTTTTGCAGGTTACCATTTTAATGAGTGTCAAAAAAAAATTGATTACGAAAGAAAGGCTGAAAATATTTTTAGATAGGAAGGTTTAAAGTGCTGAAATCAATCAATCTTTAAATTTAGTGAAATCTGCCTGCAATTGTAAAATTATTTTTTTGGTTTATTTCTGCTTATTAAATGCTCGGACATGGAGAATACAAAAACTTTCTGAAGCTTATCAGCATCCTTTCGATTACTGATAAACGTTATCAATGAATCAAAAAACAGGTTTAACGATTTTAATTTCTTTTCGTTGGAATTATTTCGCTCCAGGAGGACAATGCTCTTCTATAAATTTCCTGAAAACGGCAGCTAGATGTTCTGATGTTCCTGCGCCTTCATCAATTTCATGTGTCCGGTTCGGGTAAACCATCAATTGAAAAACCTTTCCATTCCGGATCAATTCATTAATCAGCTGCTCTGCATTTTTATAATGCACATTATCATCTCCGGTTCCATGCATGTATAATAAATTTCCGGAGAGATTTTTTGCAAAATTTAAGGGTGAACACTGTTTATATGCCTCTTCATCGTCCTGCGGCAAGCCCATGTATCGCTCGGTATAGATGTTATCATAAAAATGCTGATCAGTAACGGCAGAAACAGCGATGCCTGTTTTATAAATTTCAGGATACCGAAACATCAGGTTCAACGTCATCGCTCCGCCTCCGCTCCAACCATGCACGGCAACACGATCGCCATCAATGAAACTCCATTTCAGAATCTGTTTTGCAGCCATTGCCTGATCGCGACTATTTATAATTCCTATCTTTTTGTAAATGGACATTCTCCATTCCGTTCCTTTCATTACCGGCGTGCCGCGATTATCCAGTGCAATTCCAATAAAACCTTTCGGAATGAACTGCGCAATGAGATCATTAAAATAAGGAACATCGCTGGCAACAGCGGATGCAGGCTCTCCATAAACAAAAAAGAATACCGGATATTTTTTTGAAGGATCAAAATCATTTGGCTTTGCCATTATGCCGTCCATCTCTACATTATCCTCCGTTTTTATTTTAAATTTTTCGAGTTTAAATCCAAGGTTCGGTTGGGTGAATACATCTTCACGTTTCGGATAAATTTTTTGATGATCTGGTAAATGAACCAATCGTAAATTATAGTTGCGATTGATGTTTGCATTAATATGCAAAGCATATGCTGCATCTGGAGAAAAACTGTATATGTTCGTTCCTTCAAAAACAGCAGGGGTCACACGAACGGTATCTGCCTTATTAATATTCACTTTGTACAAATAGCGTTGTGTTGCGTCATAAGGAGTTGCTTCCAGGTAGACATCGCCGGTCTTATCATCATAAGCAAGAAGATTAGCATCAAAATTTCCTTTTGTTAATACTTGTTCCTGGCTACCATTATGAGAAATTTTACAAATCCTAAGCCATCCATCTTTTTCTTTTGTTCTTAAGAAGAATTTCTTGTCGCTGCTCCAAAGCCACCATGGGCCATCCCAATCCAAAAGATTAAACGGTTCGATCCAGCCTGGTTCTTGCTTTTCACCATAAATCATGGTCGTGTTTCCAGTTGAGGCATTGCACAAATAAAATTTTGCCTGGTTCTGAAGTCGGTTAAGTTGCACAGCCATCACTTCATTATTACCCGACCAATCCATCCGGGGAATATAATTGTTAGCCGGGTCTCCGGGGATCTCCATCCATACGATTCTTTTTGATGCAATATTCACCACTCCGATTTTTACCGGCGAAGGTTTTTCACCCGCAACCGGATATTCAACTGGTTTTATGAATGGATAAATTGAATCTGTATTATCGATCATCAGATAATTTTTGGTTGCCCTTGCATCGGTATGCCAAAACGCAATCTTGGTCCCATCGTCATTCCAGCTAAATCCATCCCGAATACTCAATTCCTCCTCATAAGCCCAATCAAATGTTCCATTGATTATCCTATTGGTTCCATCATTTGTCAGTTGAGCAATGATGGTCGAATTTATTTGTTCAGTATATAAATTATGCTTGTATACATAAGCGACTGTTTTGTTATCCGGAGAAAATTTGGCAAACTGAAGGGATGATGATGAAAATTTTTTCCCGATCTGGTGTCCTTTTCCGGAATGTAGATCGAAATACCAATAATCCCCTTTTGAATTTACACGCCAGACTTTTGATGAATTGGTATAAATAAGAATTTTGCTCCGGTCTTTGCTCCATACGATATTTTCAATGGAGGTGCTGAGTCCGGAAGATTTTATCTGATCGGCGCTTAATAATAATTTATTTGTCGAAAGATCTTCTGCATCATACAGATAAATTCCATCGGGTTTACTCACCCAAAAATCATGTGAATGAGGAAGCCATTTTAAACCGTATATATTAATGTTTTCATCGGGTAAAAATTCTTTATCAATATTTTTTTGGAACGTATTTAACAGCGGTTGCGCAGGCGATAAAAGAGGTAAAGAAAAGATAGCGAAAATCAAGATTGCTTTTCTCATAAATCAATTTTAGTTTTAGTGAATCGCGATATGATGCGAATTGAAAGTTGATAAATTTATTGCGATTGGCAATTATGCAACATGAAAATTATATAAACGGAAAAGATGAAGATATTTTTTTAAGGTCATCAATTATCATTGCCATTTATGAAGATTAATTTCCGCTCCACATTTTCTTGAAACGATTCTATACTTATCTTTAAAATACAAGAGCGATCGCCACAACATTGATGTTGAAAACAAAATCAAAGGGCAAAGGGAATTTCCAGGATTTTAACAAAAAAAAAGAAAATTATTTTAGCTGATAAGCTGCAATACTGTTTTTAAAAAATGTTGGCACGTATACAATCTTGTTCTTAGCATCATAGCCAATATCAGCTGTATTGCTTTTCTGATCGCGCGTGTCCAGTAATTTCTGAACCGAACCATCTGCTTTTACATAGTAAATAATTCCGTTCCAGATAGAAACTAAAAATTCATTGGGGCTAACCTGTTCAAGCCCGTCGGTTCCGGGTTCCATGCCTTCAGCTATTTTAGTAAGTTTTTTATCCGCCGAAATTTTATACAAGGTTCCGCTGGCAAGAACATAAAGATCTTTATCAACAGCAAGAACTCCGTTTGCTCCTGTTAATCCTTCTGCATAAACGCTGGCTTTATCATTTTCAATACGATGGACTTTCCCTGTTTTGGAATCGGATACATAAACGATTCCATTTCCATCAACGGTGATATCATTAAGTCCTGTCGCCCCATCAACAGGTATCCGATTGATGATCATTTCTTTTTTTATATCGATCACCACAACATTATCCACATCAGCGGCGTATAATTTATTTTTATACAATCCCATTCCCTTCGGTGCATTCAATCCCTTCACCCAATCTACTTTTATTATTTTTCCATCAAGTCCCACCTTTCCGATAGAACCCATTCCGTCCTTTGCCCATGGATCTCCGTCAATATTGGAAACATAAAGAAAATTATTTGCAGAATTAAACAAAGCGGATTCGGGCACTTTTAGCACAGAATCAGTTTGCCAGAGTTTGGTCAATTGATGTTGTGCAACAACATTTTGAGAAAGAGTGAGCATCAGGGACCAGAAAAAAACAGCGGATAATATCTTTTTCATGATTATCAGTTTTGATTGAGAACACAAATGTAAAAACGGGCAAACAAAACAAGTGCAAATTTTTTGAGAAAAAATTCATTCCATTGAATATCCAGAGTATTTTTGATGATAACACCATAATTTTAAAGACACGCATTGTTTTTTCAAAAATGAACTACCCCCGGTTACTTTTCATATGCCTGATAATAAGCGCAAATAAGCCTGTTTTTTGTCAAACCTATGTATTTGCGCAGCTTAACGGTATTCCAATGAATACAAAAGGATGGAACCTTGTTGGTGATGCACATGTGGGGAATGTGACCGGATCGGCAGATTCTGAACTCATACTGGTGCGATCGGCCAAGTTGAACAGCGGCGCCATATTTTATGGCGAACCCATCAACCTTTCCCGATGCTTCAGGTGGACAGCGGAATTTGATTTCAGAATGTTTGATGGAACGGGAGCAGATGGATTGGCTTTTTGTTTTCTTGATGTCCCCCCATCCGGTTTTGTAAACGGTGGCGGCCTCGGCATCCCTGATGCTGCCAATGGTTTAAAAGTTTGTTTTGATACCTGGAATAATTGCATTCCTTTCGATACAGCAACCGTACACCAGGATATGCCCAAGATAGAATTAAGATGGGGCGTTGGTTATGATGATGACACTGACCCCAATAATATAATTTACGGAGAGTGCCGGTCCGGCCCAACAATCGACAATGCGGATGGAAAACTTTCATTTGTTCGCTCGCCTAATTATAATCATGCCAAGATTACTTATGATAGCGGCACTATTAAAGTGTATGTGAACGATGTATTGTATTTATCGGGATCTCAGGGATTCAATTTTAACGGCTATATGGGTTTTACGGCCAGTACCGGTGGTTATACAGATACGCATTCAATAAAGAATGTAATCATCTATACCGAGATGCCCCCTTCTGTTGCAGGCAACAGCCAGAGTTTTTGTCCCTACGACACCGTTCAGATAGGAGGACCAGCCAATCCCGCTTATGCATATTCATGGTCGCCAACCAAAGGATTAAATGATACATCGGTATCATCGCCATTTTTGCATATCTCCAACGATTCGAGCACATCGCAATTTCATACTTACTATGTAAGAACTGCATTTAAGAATCAACCGGGATGCGCTTCAGTCGACAGTGTAACAGTGAGAGTATATCCCAATCCCAAAGTCAATTTTGTTACCCCGGAAATCTGTTTAACGGATGCTATTGCCCAGTTTTATGACAGCAGTTATACTAACGATAATACAACCATACCTTTTTCATATTTATGGAATTTTGGCGACCCCAACGCCCAACCAGCGAATCCAAACAGCTCATCTTTACAAAATCCAACACATCATTATAGTGCTGCCAGTAATTATATGGTTGGCCTGACAGTCACAAACAACCTGGGATGCACAGATAGTTCGTCAAAAATATTTACAGTTAACGGCGCAGTTCCCAAAGCAGGTTTTACCATTCATAACCCATCCGGTCTTTGCAGTAACAGCGCTGTCCAGATCATTAATAACAGCATTGTTGATTTTGGTTCAATTGTGAGAGTACAAATTTTTTGGGGTGACTCATCAGGTCTGTCTTATACAGACAGCACACCATATCCGGGCAAATCTTATACACACAATTATCCCAATCCGGTTTCCGCCAACAATATTATGTATACCATCCGCATGATCTCTTCATCGGGCATAATTTGTGAAAATGAATTGGATCAGCAGATCACCATTCAACCAAGCCCGCATGTTCAATTTTCGAATATCCCTCCTGTCTGTGCTTATGACTCTGCTTTTAATTTAACCCAAGCATCAGAATTGACAGGTATTACAGGCTCATTTTTATATTCAGGAAAAGGGATTTCTTCAGCAGGTGTATTTGATCCCCGTATTGCAGGCGCCGGAGTCGATACCCTTTTCTATAAATACACCGGCGCAAACGGCTGTACCGATTCCGCATATCAAACGATTTATGTGCAGGCGCCTCCAATTGTAAATGCAGGCAATGATACACTGATCGTGATTAATCAGCCATTACAGTTATTGGTAACATCTACGGATCTTAGCGGCGATTCATTTTTATGGACACCATCGACTGGCTTAAGCGATTCAACCATTGACAATCCTGTTGCTATACTAGGAACAGGTATAGATTCAATCCAATATTTTGTAAAAGGAATTGATAGCCTGGGTTGCTATGGAGCGTCCTCCATTAAGATAAAAATTTTTAAAACTCAGCCTGACATTTTTGTACCGAATGCCTTTACGCCCGGGAAGAATATGAACAGCATTTTTAAACCGATTGCTGTGGGAATCTCCTCTCTGCAATTTTTCCGCATTTATAACAGATCGGGAAGATTGATTTACAATACCTCTCAACTTGGTGAAGGTTGGGACGGGACAATATCGGGTAAACCGCAGGACACAGACACTTTCGTATGGATGCTCGAAGCGACAACCTACCTGGGAAAAGTGATTTATAAAAAAGGAACTGTTACCCTTATTCGTTAAAATTAAAATACCAAGCAGGATAAAGAAACTCCTGTTGCTGTATTTTATTGATCATGTGCCCTACAAACCATGAATATAAGTAGCGCTGTCTTTAAATTTATCCATGTCCATTTCTACAAAAAAATTCTTCACACCGCCTGTTTTTGCTGCAGCAAAGAATTCTTTCCAGTCAATCACACCTTGCCCGACAGGAACTTCTTTTTTATCCGCAGTCCAGTCAGATAAATGAGAAGAAATAAATCTTCCCGGATATTTATTAAAATAGGTTGAAGCCTTATAGCCAAGATTGATAACTTCAGTTTGAAATTGCATTTTGATGAGGTTGCCATCGAATCGACCCATCAACGCATCATATATCAGCTGACCTTCTAATTGAGTAAATTCGAATTCGTGATTATGAAAACCCGTTTGCATTCCTGCACTTTTTATTTTCTCCGCTGCTTTGTTTAATTTATCCGCAGCAGCATAATAATCGTTCAAAGTTGAAGTTTTAGGCAACCAAAAAGTAGAACATATCATTTGCGACAGCCCTAGCTGCTGCGCGAATTCTATGCTTGCATCTAATTTTTCAGGGGTAAGTTCGCCAAAACCATAATGGCAACTCGGGCAAACCAATCCTGCATCGTTGATTGTTTTTTTGATGTCAGCTGGTTTCATCTCTTTTAGAAAACCAAATCCGATTTCAGCATATCCTTTGGGCGAACACATTTCGGTTAGTTTGTACCCCATGTCTGCCATCATTTTCAAAGTCCCCGGGAAATCCTTGGCCAAAATATTTCGTATCGGGAAAGTTTGAAACCCGATCGGCAGATCTAACAATTTTGATTGCGATGAAATTGCCGAAAAAACGGCTGACGGGAAATATGATAAGGCAACTGTTGCGCCTATCGTTTTTGCTGCGACGCCAATAAATTTTCGTCTGTTCATCTTTTTCATGTATGCGATTTTGAAAATGAAACAAAAATATTTTTAAATGGATGCAATATCCCACCCTTGCCGGTACTCGCGATCCAGGTATTTATTGGCATCAGCATTATTGGTAATTTTTAAATTAGCCGCATCATACTTTAATAATTTTCCTGTTCTCAATGCCACTGCGTATAAATTAATGGCTTCTGTAATGTGCTCTGCTTCCGAAAAATTGCCCGGATATTGTTTGCCGGTTTTGCAGGCATCAACAAATAATGGTAATGCGGCAGAAGTTTGTTCAACCTGACTGCGTTTATCTGCGTTGGCATTTGCCGGCGCGTCCATTTTTTTACCGGAAATGATTTGGGGATTCTGCACATTAAACCCTGCAAGAATTTTTCCTTTATCCCCCACAAACATCATTCCTTCCGGTGGCAAATCTTTATTGTCCTCTAATAATTCTGTGGGAATGGGTGGCCGCATTCCGCCATCATACCAGCATAAATCTACCGGTGGTCGGGAACCATTTGCAGGATATTTGAATCGAACCGTGCTCGCCATGGGAAAAGAAAAATTATTTTGAATTTGAAAAGGGACAGGATCTTTCATTCCACAAACATGACTGAGATTTGGAATAATGGTGGTCGGCGCTGTTAATTGCAACGCATTGAAAACGGTCCACAAGCTATAATGTCCCATGTCTGCCATTGAACCTCCGCCGAAATCGTACCATCCGCGAAATACCATATTGGTGTAATTGGGATGATAGGGTCGAAAAGATTCTGATCCTAACCACAAATCCCAATCCAATCCGCTGGGAACAGGCGGTGTGTCTATAGGGATAGTAGAGTATTGAGGCCATACCGGACGGTTTGTCCAGTTATGAACTTCAGCAAGCGTTCCAATCGCACCGGCATTGATCCATGCCATTACTGTTTCCATCGAGCCATTCGAATCCCAGGGAATCAGATGTGTTATCACTTTACTCTCGCGGGATTTTGCAATGACTTTTTTTCCTTCGATCAACCGATTGGAAAGTGGTTTATGTACCAAAACATGTTTCCCTCTTTTTATTGCAGCCATTGAGATTAATCCATGAAGATGATCGGGTGTCATTATTTTAACCGCGTCAAGATCTTTTTCTTTTTCAAGGAGCTCACGAAAATCAGCGTAAGCTGCACATCCATTATATTTTAATTCCGGATGAACATTGGCATAAAAATTATCAACGATTGATTTTCCATTATCCCTGCCGCCGGGAATTGAATTATCTCCACCGGGTTCCCAATCAGGTTTGTTAATGGTTTTACGAATTTCACTTTTTAGCCAATCCTTTGCCCAGTCCTTATAGCCAACCGCTTCTTTGTTTGGATCGCAAACGGCAACGACATGAAACTGGGTATTGGCAAGCAAGGGCAATAATTCCCTGATGCCCTGGGTGCCAACGCCGATATAGGCTAATGTTATCTTATCACTCGGGGCAACATAATTTCTACCGCCGAGAACATGACGCGGTACAATCGTAAATGCCAACGCAGAAGTTGCCATTACTTCAACAAATTTTCGCCGGTTTAACGAAGATTTTTTTTGCGGGGAATTTGAAAATGATTCGTGATTGGTTTCCTGAGCATGGTCAGGTGTTTGAATCGCTTTTGTCATATAGCATTATTTAACGTTAGAGAGTGTTTCTAAAAATACTGAATTTCCCCTTAATAAATTCAAAGAATTTTTAAGGAATATTTTTGGGTATGGCAACCCGAAATCTTCACCTATACTAAACCGTTAGTTCTATTCGTCCGCCCGCTCATTCGGCGCTGGCACTCCCCGGAAGGATATCAAAACGGTAGGTCATGGTTGCTGCTGCCCCCAGGTTATTTTGGATAACGATTCGTCCGACGGATAACGCAGTGACTTCTAGACGCGAACTGCAACTGTTAATAATGGGAAGCTGCCGCCATTGCATGCCTTGTTCAACAACATAAACTGCATAAGCTTTTACCGAACCACCCTGAATGACCGATTGGGTGATTTCCGGAATTACGAAAGTATAAGGTTGAGATGAATCAATGGTAATGTTTTGAAAAAACACACTTTGAAGATCATTATTTACGGCTTGATTTTGATCAACACCCCTTGGTGCCGTAACTTCTTTACTGCAGCAAAGAAAAATACCACCAATGAAAATAGCGCTTACCAATAAAAGCAGGTTAGCTTTTTTCATAAACAGAATTTTAAATTAGAGGCGAAAGAAATGTTGAAAGGGGTTATTAAATGTACATTCTTTTAAAGATATCAGCCAAATTTGAATTTGCAGATTTGGCTGCCCTTACTTTTCTACTGCTTCAAATAAATCTTTTTACCGGCGATTGCCGATTGCTTTGCAGCTTCCAAAATCCTTACTACAATAAGATTATTCTCCAATGAGGAAAGATCTTTGTCTGCGTTTATTTTTCCGCTCAATACATCAGACAAATAGCGGATATTGTCTTTATAAACATAAGGCTTCACCTCAACGGAACCATTGATGGCTGAATCCTTTTGTATCAAGGTGGTTCCATTAAGTGCATGCAGGTAGCCCGTTTTACCAAAGACTTCTAAATCCTTTATGCCGAAAGGCCAATTCCAGGAGGCTTCAATAAGTCCGGTAGCATTTGGATATTCAACCATAATCGTTGCATCATCATCAACCTTTGGATAAATGTTCGGTTTGATATGTTTTGTTATTGCAGTTACTGAAAGGGGTGTTTCATTATGCATCAACCAGGTCATCAGGTTGGCGCCATAACAGCCAAAATCCATCAACGCTCCTCCTCCGTTTTTTACCGGATCTGTTAGCCATTTTAAAAAATCAGGACTGCATCCGATTTCTACCGGTCCCTGATGTCCGTCATGCACCACCATTTTTATTATGTTGCCTATCGCTTGTTGCGAATTTATCATGTTGTAGGCTTGCTGATTGGTGGGGTACCAGGTTGTTTCATAATTGGTGAGCAATTGTATTTTATATTGTTTTGCAAGAAAGGCCATTCGCTCAGCATCTTTTACGGTGGTAGCGAGTGGCTTTTCAACCATCACCGAAATCCCTTTTGGCGCGCAGGTTTCCACGACAGCGATATGATCAGCGATTGCATTATAAGCAAGAACGACATCAGGTTTTATATGCTGCAACATTTCAGAAAGATCTTTGTAAAATAAAGAATCGGGCAAACCGAAACGATCCTTATATTTTCTTGCCAATTGCCCATCGCTCTCGGCGATTCCAACAATGATCACTTCGCCGCTTTTGAATTGGTGCATGATGTTGTTGACATGATCATGGTTTAACCCCGCAACTCCAACTTTCAACAGTGGCTGTGCAAGCGTGTTTATATTTAAGAGCATGGATACTAAAAAAGAAAGAAAGGATGTTTTAAGAAATATATTTTTCATATAAACAAAGTTGATGAATGCTAACTATAATGTCAATTCGCCCCAACCTTTGCGATATTCACGTTTTACAAATTGATTCGCCGGTTCAAAATTCGTGATGCGCATATTTTCTCCATCCCATTTATAGGTGATATATCTTCCTGGCGTCTTATCATGGTCGCGAAGGTTAAAACTTCTTAATAACAGATTTCCCATGAGCACGGTTTCGGTTAGCGGACCGGCATATCCTTCAAAGGGAGAATCAACTTCTGCGTTCCCATAACCCGCGATGCAGGCATCGATCCATTGCCACCAATGCCCCGCCATATCCCCCGGCACGCGCGGATATTTTTTTGGAACGTTGACATCTTTATTCAAAGAGAGCGGTAATAATCTTGGATGACTTCCACCCCAACCACAAGACACTTTTCCTTTTGTGCCGATAAATAAGCTCCCTCCCTCAAAATCATTTTCTTCCGGAACATCACAGAGCGCTTCATTCATATTTACGCTTTCGTCAAGTTCATCCGGACGATCGGGAACGATTCCGCCATCCATCCAATAAAGCAAAAGATCGCGCCCGTTTTTTAATTTGAATTTATAACGAAGAATGCTTGATGGGGGGATGCTTTCTGCATAGTCTGCTTCCTGAAATATTCCCGAATAGACCGTGCTTGCGCTTCCGGTAATTTCTGTTGGATAACCGAGCTCTAGAAGTTTAAATGAAGGACCGATTATGTGGCAAGCCATATCTCCCAATGCGCCGGTTCCAAATCTCCACCAGCCGCGCCAGTTAAATGGAACTAGATTTCCGATATAATCTGTTTGCTCTGCTGTGCCGAGCCAAAGATCCCAGTTCAGTTCTTTAGGCACAGGCGGACGATCTTTTGGCCAGGGAATACCCTGCGGCCATACCGGCCGGTTCGTCCAGTTGTAAACTTTTTCAATATCACCGATCAATCCTGCTTCAAACCATTCGCGCATCGTGCGCATGCCTTCACAAGAAGCGCCCTGGTCTCCCATCTGCGTGATCACCCTATACTTTTTTGCAGCCTGGGTTAAAATTCGCGCTTCGTAAATATCGTGAGTTAGCGGTTTTTGGAGATAAAGATGTTTTTTTAATTTCATTGCATTCAATCCAACGATCGCATGATTGTGATCGGGAATAGCAACCGTCACCGCATCAAAATTCTTACTTTCTTTCTCAAACATTTCGCGCCAATCCTGGTAAAACCCGGCCTTTGGGAATTCTTTTCTTCTCGGTGCCGCCATCCGATCATCCACGTCGCACAAAAATGCGATCACGGCATTTTTTTTCGGATTGGCTGCATGATAGTGAATATCACTTCCCCCCTCCCCGCCGCAGCCAACGGCCGCGATGTATAATTTATCGCTCGGGGCAACAAAACCTTTACCTCCGATTACATGGCGCGGAACAATATATAATCCCGCAAAAGTGAGCGCTGAATGTCTGATGAAATTTCCGCGACTGACCTGGTTCTTTAGATTTTTATTTCTCATAACGGAGGTTTTATCAAATATTAATGGAGCGAATAAAGATAATGCATTCCTGTTTTTAGAAAACAGAATGTTAGGCACCTGCCTCATCAGCCATTTTCACATATACATACACGTTAGTGATACCCTAATTGCCTTACTTTAAAAAACCGGACAAAATCTGAATTTGCCACTGGTGTAATTTAAGAATTAATTACCGCGCATAGTGATAACTGTGCGCTTTACAGTTATTACTTTTATCGGGATGTATTTTTTGGAAAAAAATAATTCAATCCCTTAACTAACATTCTTAAGACATACACAGTGAAACCCTTACCGATAGCCATTCTCCTCATTTTTGCATCTCTCATTTCTCTTGCACAAAATCCGAAACCCAATATAATTGTCAGGGGTTCAGTGATTGATTCCACGACCAAGAAACCGCTTCCTTATGTTACGGTTGGCTTACAGGATGCAAAAACAAAGCTCGCCGTAAAAAGTGTGGTTTCAAAAGATGATGGCAGTTTTGAAATATCGGCCACGGGTGATAGGAATTACCTTCTCGTATTGGCTTTTACCGGCTACGGTAATAAAATTATGGCTTTAAAAAATGATGGGAAAGTTGTCGATATCGGACAAATAACCTTATCGACATCGGGCAAACAGCTTAAAGAAGTCACCATTACCGCATTAAAGCCCATAATGAAAAGACAGATCGATGGCATCACATACGATGTCACCGCCGATCCTGAAAGCCCTGCCCTTACTGCATTAGACATCATGCGTAAAGTGCCGCTGCTGACCGTGGACGCTTCTGATAATATCAAGCTGAAAGGAAACAGTAATTATAAAATATTAATAAATGGGAAGGAATCTGCACTGGTAGCCAAAAATCCTTCGGACGTTTTAAGGGCGATGCCCGCTACAAATATTGAACGCATCGAAGTGATAACAACCCCACCCGCAAAATATGACGCCGAAGGTCTGGCAGGCATCATCAATATCATTACTAAAAAAGATATCGGTCAAGGTTATAATATTGGCATTAATGGCCGTTATAATTCTGTTTGGGGACCTGGAATGAACATGAATGGCACCCTGAAGCAAGGCAAATTCGGTCTCTCCGCTTTTGTGGGGTTTAATGTTCGCGGCGATCATACGGTCGGTTTTGGCAACACCCAGAATTTCTTTGCGGATAATTCCGTTTTATCTCAAACAGGAACCAACACATTTAAAGGCAATAACAAGTACGGAAATGCAGAATTGAGTTATGAAATAGATAGCCTCAATCTGCTGACAGGTTCTTTTCAATTTTATGCGGGAGCCAATAATCAGCATAGCAGCCAACTTACATCCATACTAGACAGCAACGGGGATATTCAGCAAAAATATCTTTTGTCAAACTCCGGATATAATCATTATGAAGGCTTTGATGCATCTATAAATTATCAATTAGGCTTTAAGAAAGATAAGAACCGGTTACTCACCCTGTCTTACAAATACAGCTATTCTCCAAACAAGCAATTCACCAATAATATTCTTACCGATACCGTTGATTATGAGTTGCCGAATTACGAACAATACAATAGCGCCGGCAATAAAGAACACACCATCCAATTAGATTATGTGCATCCTTTCAAAAAAACGACATTGGAAGCTGGCGGAAAAGCAATTCTTAGAAATAATTACAGCGATTTTGAGACCAATAATTTTAATGATTCAACGGGAAAATATGAATTAAATACTTTTCAAAGTAATGATTTCAATTATCGCCAGGATATTTACAGTTTGTATAATTCTTATCAATATAAACTCGAACAGTGGACTGCAAAAGGTGGTGTGCGTGTTGAACGCACAACGATAGACGCAGATTTTATTTCGGTTGGAAGTGCAGTTAATCAAAGTTATAATAACCTCATCCCTTCCATTTCTATTCAAAGAAATTTAAAAAGCAGTTCGCTGAACTTTGGATATACCGATAGAATTAGTCGCCCCGGAATTTATCAGTTAAATCCTTTTGTTGATCAATCAAATCCGAAATTTATTAATACCGGAAATCCAAATCTGAAACCGGAATTAAATCACACATTTGAATTGAACTATAGCAATTTTTCAAAAAGCTCAATTAATATCGGGTTGAGTTATGCGTTCTCTACAAACTCTATTCAAAATGTAAGCAGCCTTCAAACAAACAGTACCGGCGACACAATAACCCTTACCACTTTTGAAAACCTGGGAAGCAATAGCAGACTGGGTTTCAATGTAAATACGAATTTCATGATCATTAAAGACCTGACCGTTACTTTGAATGGACAGGGCGCACATATTTGGCTCAGAGGTTCGTACAATGGTCAGATGTACCATAATCAGGGATTCACCGGCAATGCATTCTTAAGTGCCGGTTATAAATTTGGAAAAGGATTCCGTTTTGGAATTGATGCAGGTATTTTTAGTGGTGACGTGAATCTACAGGGTAGCTCAAGCGGATTTATTTTTACTTCCTACGTGCTATCAAGAACTTTTATGAACAAAAAAGCGACGATATCGCTTGTTTGCAATAATCCATACAACAATCTATTCACCTATCATTCCCATACTACAACCCCCGACTTCTATCAGTCATCGTTTAACCAGGAGCCTTATCGTTCATTTGCGGTGCGATTCAACTTCAGATTTGGAAAACTGAACAGTGATATAAAAAGAAATCAGCGCGGGATTAATAATGACGATACCAAAGCCGGCAAAACCAGTAATTCAAATCAATAATCATTCATCCGGTCAACATATCAAATCGCCATTGGTAAGAATGGCTTTTCAATTTGCTTAAATTATTATAGTTTTATTCCCTCTCTGACCTATATTTGAATCTTAAATAACCTTTGCCCAAACACCAGCCCGTTATTTAATTGGCGCGATAAGATTTTGCCGATTATTGATAATCAAAACGCTCACTTCCGGATAAATGAGGTTTGTTAAATTTGTATTCGATAAAGAAAATCAGCGTAATAAAACAGTTCAAATTATATGAATAACGCCGCCACGGGAGTTAAATCAAGCCTTGTTTTTTTTATTTTACTGATCGTATTTTCCTCATTCTTTAAAATCAATGCGCAAAACAATTCTCAAAATGATACGAGTACAAGTTTCACGCTCGGTCAGTGCATTGAATACGCATTAAAGCACCAGCCTGCATTACAGCAATCTTTGATTAATATAGATATTGCCAAGGTAACCAATTCCATTAATCTTTCCGGATGGTTGCCTCAAGCCGGAGTCAGTGGAAACCTTACGCATTACCTTGAACTGCCAACCAGTTTTGTAAGTAATTCCGGCGGTCAGCAGCAAAAACAAAAGGCGGGGGTTGTCAATACATTCATTCCGTCATTATCCGTTACACAAGCCATTTTCAGTCCTTCATTATTATATGCGTCAAAGAGCGCCTCTCTCTACGTACAACAAGCTGAGCAGGTGACGGACAGCACAAAGATATTTTTGGTCTCCATTGTAAGTAAATCTTTTTATAATCTTTTGCTTACGCTCGAACAGATCGATGTTTTAAAAGAAGATACGGCAAGACTGAATAAAAATCTCAGCGACACGTACCATCAATATATCGCGGGAACTGTTGATGAAACAGATTATGATGAGGCGGCAATTTCATTAAACAATTCAAAAGCCCAGCTCAAACAGGCCTCAGAAAACATTACCCCGCAGTATGCATTGCTAAAACAGGTGATGGGATTCCCTCCGGATAAACAATTCAATGTGAGTTTTGATACGCTGCGGATGATGAATGATATTTCCTTTGATACCACACAACAATTGCAATATGAAAAACGAATAGAATATCAGCAACTGCAAACAGCAAAAAAATTACAAAGTCAGCTTACTTCCTATTATAAAAATGCTTTCCTGCCCAGCGTGTCGGCATTTTTCAATTATACCCCGGAGTTTGAAAACAATTCTTTTCCCAGTCTTTTTGGAAGCGCTTACCCATATTCCTATGTTGGATTATCATTGAGCATTCCCATCTTCACTGGTTTTGCAAGGCTCGAAAACGTGCATCGCTCAAAGCTGCAGGAAAAATTTCTTGACTGGGATGAAATAGGTCTGCGCTCGCAGATATACTCCGAATATACATCTGCGTTAGCCAACTATAAAAGCAATTTATACAATTTGGAAGCGATGAGGGATAATGAAGAAAAAGCAAAACGTGTATACGGAATCGTGACTCTACAATACAGCCAGGGCGTTGTTGCTTATTTGAATGTGATCACTGCAGAATCAAATTTGATTTCATCAGAAATAGGATATATAAATGCGTTGTTCCAATTGCTCTCAAGCAAAATTGATCTTGAAAAAGCAATGGGATTTATTACATATAATCGTTAAAGCCTTAAAACAATTTACTCCATGAATAAAATGGTATTAATAATGGTGATTGCTGGTCTTGCTTTTTTTTCATGCCAGCAAAAGCAAGCGCCACCACCTCCTCCCGTGCCGGTAAATTTGTACACGGTATCAGCACAAAAGGTTTTGTATTACGATGAATATCCAGCAACTACCGTGGCGTTGAGCCAGGTTGATATAAGACCTGAAGTACAAGGCTATATTACCGGAATATTTTTTACAGAAGGGACTTTGATAAAGAAAGGACAGAAATTATATGAGATAGACCGCCGTTTATACCAGGCGAGTTACGATGCTGCCGCTGCAAATGTAAAAGTGGCGGAGTCCAATCAAAAACAAGCGCAGCAGGATGCAGACCGTTACACCTATTTAAGTGAACACAACGCCGTTGCAAAACAAGTTCTAGATCATGCGGTGATTGCTTTGCAAACAGCCAAGGACCAAACTGCGGCGGCAGAACAAGCATTGAAAACAGCGGCAACAAATCTTTCCTATTCTATTATCTATGCCCCTTTCGATGGTACGATCGGATTTAGCCAGGTAAAGATGGGGAATATGGTGACCGTTGGAACAACCGTACTGAATACCATTTCAACGGATGATCCCATGGCTGTTGATTTTTTAATCAATGAAGCAGAGTTAATGCGTTTTCAGCAACTCGAAAAAAATAAACACGGAACAGTTGATTCATTATTCACTATCGTTCTTCCAAATCATACAATCTATCCCGGCACTGGAAAGATTTCAGTGATCGACCGAGCGGTTGATCCAGAAACCGGAGCAGTGAGAGTGCGATTGGTTTTTCCCAATCCACAACACAACTTACGCGCGGGCATGAGCTGTATTCTACGTGTTCATAATATCGAAGGCTCGCCACAATTGGTTATTCCCGGCAGAGCAGTTGTTGAGCAAATGGGCGAATATTTTGTTTTCATTGCGAAAGATACAGTGATGCATAGTGCTGATTCTGCAGCAAAGAAAAATAATGAAAGCACTGGCGATGCTCCCAAACTTCGGGCATTTCAAAACAAAGTGCAGCTTGGACAGACAATTGGCGCAAACGTGATCATTAAATCGGGCATTAAGGAAGGAGATAAAATTGTTGTTGATGGTGTACAGGCAATTCATGAAGGCTCTGCGATCAATGCCTCTTCCAAACCTACAGCAAAAAATGACAGTAGTGCAAACCAGAAAAATAATAAACAACAATAACACGAATTGAAACGAATTACAACCGTGATATCCATCTATCATAAAAATAAAAAAGGTTTGTTGAGTTCAGCAACTCCATAAACGCCGCAATGCAGCATAAAGATCGATCCGTGTAATTCTATAATAATTCGGGTAATAAAAATAAAAGATGATAGCGAATACTTTTATTAAGCGACCGGTAACAGCCATGGTTGTTTCGATTGTGCTGGCGATTGCAGGTACTATTTGTATTTTAAGCTTGCCGGTTGACCAATATCCTGACATTACTCCACCTATCGTTCAGGTCAACGGACAATTTACCGGAGCCGATGCGCAAACGGTTGAACAAACAGTTGCCACCCCGATCGAAGGGCAGGTGAATGGCACCCCAGGCATGGAATACATGCAAAGCAACAGCACCAATAATGGACTGATGTCCATGAATGTGACCTTTAATATCGGAACTGATATTGACATCGCTACCCTTGATGTTCAGAATCGCGTAAGCATCGCAACTCCATTATTACCTGCCGTTGCGAGTCGTTTAGGCATTACCGTTAGAGCCGTTAATCCAAGCATGCTGATGATGGTGGCTTTGTATGCACCGAAAGGGACCCATAACATCACCTTTCTTGATAACTACACCAATGTTTTTATTCAGGATGCATTATTACGGGTGCCCGGCGTGAGCAGCATCAACCGTTTCACCGATGATTTCAGTATGCGCATTTGGATGAACCCGGAAAAAATGGCTGCGCATAGTATAACGCCACAGGATATCATCAATGCATTGAACGCGCAGAACGTCCAAGTAGCTGCCGGTTCAGCCGGCGTTCCACCGCAGCAAAAAACACAAACTTTTGAAATTGGTATCCTGGTTAATGGAAGATTGAGCAAGGTTTCTGAGTTTGAAAATATCATTGTGAAATCCATTCCTGCAACACAGGAATTGGTTTACCTCAAAGATGTGGCGCGAGTTGAATTGGGCAAGTTCACATTTTCGAGCAATTCATTTGTTGATGGACATCGCGCTTCTTTCCTTCGCATTTACCAGGCGCCCGGAAGCAATGCACTCGAAACAGCAAAAGGAATTTATAATGAATTGGCCTTGCTTAAGAAATCTTTTCCTGGCGATGTTGAGTATTCGGTTCCTTTTGAAGCGGTAACCGTTGTAAAAGTTTCGATGGCAGATGTTGTAGGGACCCTTTTAAAAACCTTAGGTCTTGTTGCCATCGTGGTATTCTTATTTCTTCAGAATTTTCGCTCAACATTAATTCCCATACTCGCCATCCCGGTTTCTATTTTGGGAACATTTATTTTCTTCATTCCACTCGGCTTTACCATCAACACGCTTACCATGTTTGGTTTTGTGCTCGCCATTGGTATTGTGGTTGATGATGCAATCATCGTGGTAGAAGCCGTGCAACACTATATCGATGAACAGAAAATGTCGCCGAAAGAAGCCACCTATCATGCGATGAAAGATATCTCGGCGCCTGTTGTTGCTATTGCGCTTATACTCGCCGCCGTATTCGTTCCTGTGGGATTTATTCCCGGCATTGTGGGAAGGTTATATCAACAGTTTGCCATTACGATCGCTATCTCGGTCATCCTTTCTGCATTCATCGCATTATCATTGACTCCTGCGTTATGCACCTTATTATTAAAACCTTCTGATCATGAAAAAAAGAAAAAAGGTTTGGGCAGGGTATTCGAAAGATTTAATAATTGGTTCGACAAAGTCACCGCAAAATATGCCAATGGTGTAAGGCGAAGCATCAAGGCTTCGAGATATGTTGTGATATTTTTGCTTTGCCTCTGCGTCGGCGCTTATTTTTTATTTCAAAAAAAACCAACTGGATTTATTCCTTCAGAAGACGATGGAAATTTATACGTCACATTTCAATTGCCGCCAGCCTCTTCGACAACCGCATCCGTTGACGTGATGCAAAAATTAATGGAGGTGGTAACGCAAACACCGGGCGTGGCGCATTATGCGGCATTATCCGGATTGAATGTGGTGAACAACGCTACCAACTCCAATGCCGGAACAATTTATGTTCAGCTAAAGCCATGGGATGACCGCGACGAAGAAGATCAGCAAGTGCCCGGCATTATCAATGTGATGCAAAAAAGAATTACTGATGCCGGAATAAAAAATGCAAATGTTGAAGTGATACAACCCTCGCCGATTCCCGGTGTTGGTGAAACCGTTGGATTTAGTATGCAGATCGAACAGCGTTCAACAAATGATGATCTGCATGCCTTCGAAAATGTCGTGGATAAATTTATTGCTGAAGCAAATAAAAACCCGGCAATTGCAAACGCATTCAGTTTCTATTCTTCAAAAACTCCAAGCATTAATCTTACTGTCGACAGAGAAAAATGCGAGAAACTTGGAGTGAACATTGGGGATGTGTTTACCACCATTCAGGCGTTCATGGGAAGTTTATACATAAACGATTTTACTGTTTATAACAGAACATTCCACGTTGTAGTGCAGGCTGATACTGCATTTCGCACGATGATCACCGACATGGATAAGTATTATGTCCGTAACCAGGATAGCGCAATGGTTCCGCTGGGCACTTTGATCAGCTATGCACCAACAGAAACAGCACCGCTCATTTCGCACTTTAATATTTTCCGATCTGCAGAAATTGACGGAGCATCTGCCACAGGAGTCAGCAGCACGCAATCAACAGATTCATTGATCGCAATCGCAAACCGCATTCTTCCGGAAGGATATAATTACGAATTCTCCGGATTGAGTTATGAAGAAATTCGGGCAGGATCAACAACGATTTACATTTTTATATTTTCGATCACTTTCGTATTTCTTTTTCTTGCTGCATTATATGAGAGCTGGTCTGTTCCGTTTTCGGTTTTGCTTGCCGTACCCATCGGGGCATTCGGCGCCATTCTTACATTGATCTTTGTCCCGAGTCTTACTGATAATGTATATGCCCAGATCGGATTGATTACCTTGATCGGATTGGCGGCAAAGAATGCCATATTGATCGTTGAGTTTGCAAAAGTAAGAGTTGATCGAGGCGAAGATCTTATTCAATCAACATTAGAAGCCGTAAAACTTCGCTTGCGGCCAATCATTATGACATCGCTGGCTTTTATTTTAGGGGTGCTTCCACTGGTGCTGGCAACAGGCGCAGGCGCCGTGGCGAGAAGAACAATCGGTTTCACCGTTCTTGGTGGAATGACCGCAGCCTCTACGCTTGCCATTTTTATTGTTCCAGTTCTTTTTGTCGTCATCACGCGCACGTCCTACGGGAAAGAAAAATTAGCATGGCTGAAAGCACACCATGATGAATTAATGGAGAAAGCAAAAAAAGTGGAACAACAGGATATTGATGCAGAGCTTGAATTTGAAATTGAAAAATCACGGCAGCAGCAAACGGAAGATAGCAACAGGAATGAAGAAGGTAAAAATGCAGCAGATAGAACTTAAAAGAAAAAAGTTGGGCTTAAAAAACTGACAACTCGAATAATGATCGCCAACACATTTATAAAAAGACCGGTTACTGCAATAGTTATTTCATTGGTATTGATTATTTCAGGGACGATCTGCATTTTTAATCTCGCAGTTGATCAGTATCCGAATATTTCTCCGCCAAGTGTTTCCGTAAATGGATCATATACCGGCGCAGATGCACAAACTGTTGAACAAACAGTTGCCATTCCGATCGAAGAACAAGTCAATGGTACGCCCGGAATGGAATACATGCAAAGCACCAGCACCAATACCGGAGGCGTAAGCATTCGGGTCACCTATAATATCGGCACTAACGTTCATATTGCGGCGCTCAATGTTCAAAATCGTGTTGGTATCGCCCAACCGCAATTGCCTGCCGTTGTCAGCAAATTAGGATTGACTGTTCGAGCCAGTAATCCGGATCAATTGATGCTGGTGGCCGTGTATTCGCCCAAAGGTTCTCACAACATAACTTTTCTGGACAACTATACGAATGTATTTATTGAAAACGCAATTTTGCGTACACCGGGGGTAGGTGATGTAAACGCAAGAACAGATCAGTTCAGTATGCGCATCTGGATGAACCCGGATAAGATGGCCTCCTACCGTTTAACACCTGCTGATGTTACGGCCGCACTGAATGCACAAAACGTTTATGTTGCCGCAGGGGCAGTTGGCGCGCCGCCACAACCCGCAGACCAAAGCAATGAAACTGGGATACTGGTTAATGGGATGCTGAGCAAGGCCGAAGACTATCAAAAGATCGTTGTCAAATCCAATCCGGCGACAGGAGAATTGGTGTATTTGAAAGATATTGCCCGGGTTGAATTAGGGAAATTTACCTTTTCCAGTAATGCATTTGTAGACGGACATCGTTGTTCGCTGCTCATGATCTTTCAGACGCCAGGAGGTAATGCCTTACAAACGGCCGATAACGTTTATGCAGCGTTGAAACAATTAAAAAAATCATTCCCCAATGATGTTGATTATGTAGTCCCCTTTGAATCAATAACGATCATCCGCGTTTCAATGCAGGAAGTGGTGGGCACATTATTAAAAGCACTTGCGCTGGTTGCACTCGTGGTGTTCTTGTTTTTACAAAACTGGCGTTCAACGATCATTCCCATATTAGCCATTCCTGTTTCTATTTTAGCAACTTTTTGTTTTTTTATTCCATTAGGATTTACCATCAACACGCTCACCATGTTTGGCTTTGTGCTGGCAATTGGAATTGTGGTCGATGATGCCATCATTGTTGTTGAGGCTGTTCAACATTATATTGATGAACAAAAAATGTCACCGAAAGAAGCCACCTATCATGCAATGAAAGAAATTTCGGCGCCGGTGATCGCCATCGCATTAATTCTCGCTGCCGTTTTTGTTCCCGTGGGATTTATTCCGGGTATTGTGGGAAGATTATATCAGCAATTTGCCATCACCATCGCGATATCCGTTATACTTTCTGCCTTCATAGCATTGTCATTAACACCTGCGCTCTGTACCTTATTACTAAAACCTTCTACCGTAGAAAAGAGAGCCAATCTCTTAGATAAATTTTTCTATCGCTTCGATAAATGGTTTGAAAAATTTACCAACAGCTACACCAATGGCGTAAGAAGAAGTATAAAATATTCAAAGCTTGTTGTCATCATTTTATTGTGCATATGCGCTGGCGCATATTTTCTGTTTAAGACAAAACCCTCCGGTTTTGTCCCACCTGAAGATGGCGGAAGATTATTGGTAACTTATCAATTGCCCGATGCCTCTTCTACAACACAATCGGTTAATGTTTTAAATAAACTGATGAAAGTATTGGACGCTACCCCCGGAATATTGCATTACACCGCAGTTTCAGGTTTTAATATTTTGAATGGAGGAGCTACTTCAAATTCTGGTTCTGCCTTCCTTATGCTAAAACCCTGGGATGAGCGCACTACCGACAGTCTGAAAGTCCAGGGCATTATGGATGCAATTAAGAAGAGAGCTTTTGCCGCCGGGATAAAAAATGCAAACGTTGTTGTTATTCAACCGCCGCCAATTCGCGGAATTGGCATTGCGGCAGGTTTTGCGATGCAGATAGAACAGGGAAATTCAACTGATGATATACACGCATTTGAAAAAACAGTGAACAATTTTGTAGCAGCTGCAAAAAAAAACCCGGCTACTTCAACTGCATTCTGTTATTTTTCTGCACATACGCCAAGTTATAATCTGACCGTCGACAGGGAAAAATGCGAGAAGCTTGGCGTGAATATTTCAGAAGTGTTCAACACCATGCAGGCATTTATGGGAAGCTTGTTCGTCGGTAATTTCACCTTATATCATCAAACCTATCATGTCGTTATTCAGGCGGACACTATTTATCGAGCCATGATCTCCGACATGAACAAATATTACGTGCACAACAGCTCCGGTTCAATGGTTCCGCTTAGTACAATCATAAGTTACAAACCAGATATTGCCGCGCCGCTAATTTCACATTTCAATATTTTTCGATCAGCAGAAGTTGACGGTTCAATCCCGCCAGGATACAGCAGCGGACAAAGTATTGAAGCATTAAGAGAAATTGCTGCAAAAGTTTTACCTCGGGGATATACCTACGATTTTTCAGGATTAAGTTATGAAGAGATAAAAGCAGGCTCGCTTACCGTGTACATTTTTGCATTTTGCATCATTTTCGTTTTTCTTTTTCTTGCCGCTCTTTACGAAAGCTGGTCTGTCCCCTTAGCCGTGATGCTTGCCTTTCCCATAAGTGCATTTGGCGCGATACTGGCACTTTTTATTATTCCACCACTGACCAATAATGTATACGCGCAAATTGGATTAATAACCTTGATCGGTTTGTCTGCAAAAAATGCCATATTGATCGTTGAGTTTGCCAAGTTGAGAGTCGATCGCGGGGAAGAACTTTTACAATCAACACTCCAGGCAGTGCGGTTGCGTTTGCGGCCGATTATTATGACCTCCCTCGCGTTTATTCTTGGTGTGTTACCGCTTGCGCTCGCATCGGGCGCTGGTGGCGCTTCACGAAACACAATTGGAGTAACGGTTTTGGGCGGGATGATCGCCTCTTCTACCATTTCTATTTTTATCGTTCCGGTGCTCTTTGTGATATTCACCCGCTTTTCTTATGGTAAAAAGAAATTGCAATGGCTCCAGGATCATCATGAAGAATTAATGGAAAAAGGAAGAAGAGCCGAAGCACAAAATATCGATCCGGAATTAGAATATGATATTGCGCAAGCTCATGCAGAACACAAAGCCAACCTGCAAAAACCGGAATAAATTCTTTCATCCCATCAGCAAGAATAAAATCTTTCGAAAGAAAATTATTGCGCGCCTGCCACTGGAACCCAAATGACCACAGAGCCATCACGGTGTAGTTCATAATGAATTTCTGTGGGCATACGAACCGGATTAAGCACCTGGGACTGACCGGCAACATTGGTGAATCCGGACTTCTTCAACACCTTTGTAATTTGCGATTTCACTCCCTGCATTTCAGCATCCGGATCGCCATCAAAATTTATTTTGATCAGTGTATTTTTATCCGGAAAAGCATTTACAAATTCAGTGATATTACTTTCTGTTGTGTTTCGCGGTATAACGCCATATTTCGGAACAAAAACAGCTGCTGCTTTTGCGTTTGCATCAATATTGGTTTTTGTATTGTCAGTCGCCGCTGTATTATTGTCGCGCACATCGGGTAAACTTGCTTTATTGGCAACGCTCAGGCTATCTTTCATTTTTGACACGATCTTATCCGCTTTCTTGATTTTTGTGGTCGCCGTGGCTACACCGGTGTCTTTCTTAATTTCTTTCGCTATTCCCGGCGTAACGGATTTGGCAGTATCAATATGTGAGGAACTATCCGCAGCCATTTTTACACTATCGCGGGTTGCTGTACTATCTGTTGAAACAACTCCTGCTTTTTGCGAATCTTTGTTATGATTATACCATAAAAATGCGATCCCTGCCAGCAATAAGCAAAGAATGATCAGCAGAAAAATTCTCCTTTTTTTATTTTTTTGATCCATGATCTAAAATATTTCACCATTAATATACTGCGTAATTCACGAAAAAAGAAATTGTCCCGCGCAACCGGGTTTCGAATCAGAATAACAGCAGGCAAATGCTTACCATATTATCATTCATAAAAAAGGAAAAATCGAGCAATCGCATGAGTTTTACCTTTTCCGTTTTGTCTATAAAAATATTATTTAAATCTAAGTGTTTCCTTCATAGCTATTAAATAATAAGATAAAACATCAATCCGTTTAATCATCGTTTGTCAAATTTCAAGTGATAGAATCCAGAATCCATTGTCATGAAAAACTTTACCTGTTTATTATTGATTTTATTCATAAGCCCTTTTTATCTTTTTGCTCAGCTTCCCTCAGGCATAGTAGCAAAATATCCGTTGGATGGATCCTCTGCAACAGATGCCAGTGGAAATGGTCATGATGGCACGCTTACTTCAGTTTCTTCCACAACCAATCGCTTTGGCACCAGCAACACCGCTATACAATTGACAAGCGGCACATCTTACGGAACCATTCCTGTCGTTGTAAAAGATAATTTCACCGTGGGCTTTTGGATGAAGACTTCCATGTCGGCGGCCGGCGGATCGCAATGGTACAGCGGAAACAGTCTCATTGATGCCGAAGTTTGTGGTGTTACAAATGACTGGGGGATTGCATTGATCAATGGCGGAAAAATTTGTTTCGGAATTGGCAATCCTGACAAAACGATAATTTCATCTTCTTCTTACAATGATAATAACTGGCATTTTGTAACGGCAACACGAGATGAAAGCAGCACTGGCACTATAATATTATATGTTGATGGAAGCCAGGTTGCGACCACCACAGGCGTCAACACTTCAGCATTAAGCGCACCGACATTTATTGGAATAGGAAGGAATAATTGCACCGGCGCAAACTATACAGGTAGTATTGACGATCTGATTTTTTATGGACGCACATTAACCAGCACTGAAGTAACAAACTTATACAGCACATTGAACACAGTTATTCTTCCATTAAGCTGGATTTCATTTACGGGTCTTGCAATAGAAAATAAAATACAATTGCAATGGCAAATCGGCAATATAACGGATGATTACAATTTTGAAATTGAACATTCATCTGATGGAAAAACATTTTCATCGATTGGGACATTAAGCACTCATGCCAGTCAAACTTCGTCATTTTTATTTAACGATGCGTACCCTGCAAATGGAGTGAACTATTACCGCATTAAACAAATTGAGGTGAATGGTTCTGTTTATTATTCTCCGGTAATCATGGTAGCATTTCAAAATGCAACAAAGCATATCGGTTTACAATCAAACCCCGTCTTTAATAATATCGTTATTCAAAATCCGACGCAGCAATTGATCAACGAGTTGCGCATCGTTGATGTATCTGGCAGAATAGTGACGCATAAATATATCAACTCCCAAAACACATCGGTTCAAATAAATGCAACAAATCTCCCGGCAGGATTTTATTTTATTGTATTGAGTACGCCAGAAAAAAATATTACCCTTCCGGTGATAAAGGCCCAATAAATTATTCATGCATTTGGTCTGATCATCATTTTTGCTTCCAAGGCAAATTATGGTCTCATTATCGCTGCTTTTTGTAGCTTCGTTATTCATCACTATTTTATGAGATCATTTCTGTTAACGAGTTTGATTTCTCTTTCTTTAACGGCTCAGTCGCAACAAACAAAATTTGACGATCGTTTTATAAAACACATCATCACTCCAGATTTTATTTCTGAAGGTGTTGCCGTTGCCGATGTCAATAATGACGGCAAACCTGATATTATTGCCGGTGCTTTTTGGTTTGAAGCGCCAAATTGGATAAGGCATGAGATCACTACCCCTCAACAGTTCTTTCCAGCTACAGGATACAGTAATTCGTTCCTGAATTTCAGTTTAGATGTAAATCAGGATGGATGGATGGATGAGATACGAATCAGCCTTCCCGGTGAAGAATGTGTGTGGTATGAGAATCCCAAAAATAATACGGATCACTGGCGCATGCATAAGATCCTTTCTAATGCAGGAAATGAATCACCGGCTTTTGTTGATGTTGATGGAGATGGAAGAGCAGATATCATTTGCAATGACCCGGTCGCAAAAGAAATGATCTGGATGAAATCGCCATCAAAAAAGGGCGATACAACCTGGCAAAGATTTGTGATCGCAAAAGGAGATATCGGAACAAACAGGTACACGCACGGACTTGGTTTTGCTGATATGAACAATGATGGAAGACCTGATATCATTATTACCAAAGGCTGGTGGGAAATGCCTGCAGATCCAAAACAACCGAACTGGATCTTTCATCCAGCAGATTTTGGGGAAGATTGTTCGCAGATCTTTTTGCTTGACGTACTTAAAAATGGAAATAAAGATCTCATCAGCGCTTCAGCACACAGTTATGGAATTTGGTGGCACGAAAAAATCAAAGATGAAAATGGAAATGAGGTTTGGAAACATCACCCTATATTCAGCCATTTCTCTCAATCGCATGCAATGGCATTGGCAGATATAAACGGAGATGGAAATCCAGATCTTATCACCGGCAAGAGATATTTTGCTCATAATGAAAAGGATTCCGGCGCTTTTGAACCTGCCGTCCTATACTGGTTTGAATTTAAACCGGGAAAAACGCCATCCTGGATTCCGCATTTGATCGACGATAATTCCGGGGTGGGTTTGCAGGTTATTGTAAGAGATATTAATAACGACGGATTGCCGGATATCATCATCAGCAATAAAAAAGGTTTATTCTTTTTTGAGCAGAAGAAAAGAAATTAAGATTTTTATATGACCTACAATTTTAAACTGAAGCTAAGACTGGTTTGACGTTTAGTGAATCAAGATATTTATAATTTGGATAATGAAAAACATACTGCTTAATTCTTTTTTTATTTTATTCTTTATTGGTTCAGATGCTCAAATTTCCTATTTCCCTGATTCCACATGGCAGGGAAAAACACCAGAAGAACTGAAAATGAGCAAAATGATGCTGGATAGCGCTGTGAAATTTGCAGTAATAAATGA
The DNA here is from genome assembly GCA_021323755.1 of Chitinophagales bacterium. GTDB lineage: Bacteria > Bacteroidota > Bacteroidia > Chitinophagales > Chitinophagaceae > Puia. Next base: position 69,890 of record JAJPKJ010000044.1, read on the forward strand.
AAACAGTTTTAATAGAGATCTTCGGATCGCCACATTAAAATCTTACGGAGCGGAGCCGGATTTTAAAATACTTGGACCGACAAAAGAAAGAGGGGGCCCCGCAGGTCTAATATTAAAAAATGGGTACATCGTAGCAAGCTGGGGGGACATTAACCGCGTGGATATGACCAATAGCGTCACGAAGAGTTTTCTTTCTACAATTGCTGGATTAGCCATTGATGAAGGGTTAATAAAAAATCTAACAGACAAGGTAAACAGCTATGTCTGGGATGGCACTTTTGATGGAGAACACAATTCAAAAATTAACTGGGAAAATTTACTCACCCAATCTTCTGACTGGAGCGGAACACTTTTTGGGCTGCAAGATTGGGCAGACCGACCACCAAAAGAAGGTGGTATTGATGATTGGAAGAACAGAAAACTCAATGAACCCGGAACCATTTTTAAATATAACGATGTACGCGTTAATCTCCTTGCCTATTCATTGCTGCAAGTTTGGCGAAAACCATTGCCTGTAATACTCAAAGAAAGAATTATGGATCCCATCGGCGCTTCAACTACCTGGCGTTGGTTTGGATACGATAACTCCTTTGTAAATATTGATGGAGTAATGATGCAATCAGTAAGTGGCGGCGGCCATCATGGCGGTGGCATATTCATAAGTACAGCAGACGAAGCCCGATTTGGATTATTATTCCTGAGAAACGGGAAATGGAAGACCCGGCAATTGATATCAGAAAAATGGGTTAAAGCAATTCATCAACCTTCAACGGCTAATAAAGACTACGGATATATGTGGTGGATGAATACCACTAAAAGCTGGAAATATGTTTCTGCGGAAATTTATTTTGCCTGGGGTGCGGGCGGCAACTATATTGTTGTTGACAATGAACATGATTTGGTTATAGTTGTACGATGGATAGATGACAGTAAGATGGGTGATTTCATGAATTTAGTGGAACAGGCAGTTGCAAACAAATTCAATCATCAGTAATATGGAAGTACACCATCATCCGGATCTTCATCACAAGAAAAAAAATTTCAAAGAATATTTAAAGGAGTTTTTGATGATATTTCTTGCCGTGACTCTCGGATTTTTTGCCGAAAATTTACGCGAAGGTTTTGGCGATCATCATAAAGCTCACCAATATGCAAAAACACTGATCGCAGATATTAAACTTGACACCGAAGAATGCAGTAATGTAATATTAAACATGAATTATTTCATTGAAATTTATGATTCATTATTGCTTTTACTTGATGAGAAGAATGCACCCGTCAACAAAATGTATTATTATTTTGTACCAACAAACCAATACATTTATTTCAATGGCACAGACAGAACAATAGACCAATTAAAAAGTACAGGGCAAATGAGACTGTTTGAAGACAATAATTCATCAGACACGATCAATACCTATTATCACCAATCAAAATTTGTGATCAATTATACAAGCACATACTTAAAATATTTTGACGAATATCATAAAGACGCATTTGATCTGTTCGCCTACTCCAAAATGAGGAATTCATTTTTAAATCCGAAAGAATTACTCGATTCCTCAAAGCAATTGCAATTATTAGATGATGATTATAAGATCAGGCAAAAAGTATATAACAAGCTATTTATTCTGAAAATAATTTCAGATGACTATATTCATGAAGTTGTAAAATTAAAAGCCGAAGGAAAAAATTGTATCAATTTCTTAAAAAAGGAGTTTGACATCGAACAATAAAACCTTCCCCCATTGCTTGCATCCGCAAAATAAGAAACCACGCAATTGCGTGGCTAGGTACCCGGGATGGGAATTGAACCCACACAACCGTTTCGGGTTACAGGATTTTAAGTCCTGCGCGTCTACCAGTTCCGCCACCCGGGTATTTGACTAAAAAACCTATAAGGTTTAACGACTTATAGGTTTATCAAGAGCGGAAGACGAGGTTCGAACCCGCGACCTCAACCTTGGCAAGGTTGCGCTCTACCAGCTGAGCTACTTCCGCATAAATTACTGGGCTTTTCCGCAATTATTATTCAACCCAATGCATATAAAAGAACTTTGCTGCGGGCAGCAAAAATAATGAAGGTTAATGTACAGTCAAAAAAATAATTAAACTACTTGTACTGCGGTGTGTACAGCGTATTTGATGGAACACTTACTTCAGGTTTGCCTTTGTAGCGATGCGTGTATAAACCATAACTCGCACCCACTAAAAAAGCAATAATGCAAAAAACTTCGAGGTAAAAAAGAAATACCGAAGAGTTTACCCAGCTATAGGCAAAGTCTTTAAGTTTTGGGTCCTTTATTTCTTGTGTTTCTTCCATATTCTAGAATTACCCGGCAAAAATAATGCTTTGAAACAAAAAATCAGCTTTTGTTTTGAACAATTTGGGCAAAAGTCCTCCTGCCCTTAATAAAATATTTCCACACAATGCTTCCGGCAAACCATCCATTTAATATCCCCCTTTTATTTCCGGGAAAAACACTTTCCTTTCTTTTGAACAATATCCAGTAAACAAAAGCAAGATGCGCTCTAAAAACGGCAACAAAATAGGCGCCATCTCCGGATAATAATGATTTGATAGCCGAAAGGATATCCAGAAAAATACGCAGAGCTAACTTCGGAAACCATTGAAAAAAAGGAAGATTTTTTGCAAGCATGATCAGGTTATTACGAAAATTCAAGAACACTTTTCTTGAATTTCCCTTTGGCAATGTTCCACCCCCAACGTGGTAAACTATGGATTGCGGACAAACATAAATCGAATATCCGCTCAATTGCAAACGCCAGCACAGGTCAATCTCTTCCATGTGTGCAAAAAAATAATTATCAAATCCGCCGGCTTTATGAAATGCCTCCGCTCTTATGAACATCGCGGCTCCCCCTGTCCAGAAAATTTTTGCCGCATCATCATACTGATGTTCATCTTTTTCACAAACATCAAAGACCCTTCCGCGCGCGAACGGATAACCCAGGCAATCGATCCATCCGCCGGCAGCCCCGGCATATTCAAAGAATTGCTTGTTATGATAAGATAATATTTTCGGTTGTGCGGCACCGATAGTTTCATCATTGTCCATCAATGAAATAACCGGTTCTATCCAATTTGCAGTTACTTCAACATCTGAATTCAGTAAAACATAATACTCACTCTGCACTTGTTTCAACGCTTCATTATATCCTTTTGCAAAACCATAATTTTGAGAAAGTGAAATGATTCTTATTTGCGGATAATGTTGACCAAGATAATCCATCGAGTCATCGGTTGATGCATTATCTGCCACGATAATTTCCTTATTATCATAAGTGCTGCTCACGACAAATGGCAGAAATTGTTCAAGATATTTTCTTCCGTTCCAGTTAAGGATTACTATTGCTACTTTTGGCAACACAATGAGTTGAATAAAATTATTTTCAAAAATAAGGTTTTGAAACGCCAATAAAACAATAAGAAAACACAATTTCCGTATTTCTTTACGGCAGTAATAATTCTTTTATAAATTCGGTACATGATACATTCCTTGTTCAACTGGAGATCTTTACTGGCAATAGTTGCCATTGGCATTGTTACCGGAACGATCTTTTATTCAAATTATCTGTCCAAAAAAATTGCAGACGACGAAAAACGAAAAATGAGCGCCTGGATAGAGGCAGAGCGAACCATTTTAAAAGCGAACGATCAAGCCAGCCTGATCCTTGCCGCAAAGATCTCTTCTGAAAATACGGACATACCGATTATTGAAACCAATGAAAACGACAGCATTATTACATATATCAACCTCGATTCTGCAAAAGCTGAAAATGATAAGAATTATTTAGCCAAAAAACTGGAAAAATTCAAATCAGAAAATAGACCATTTGAGGTTGAATTCTCGCACACTCCATATACTGCCAACCGTTATTATTATGGACACACCCTTTTATTGGACGAAGTAAAATATTATCCGCTTGCACAATTATTCATTGTCGCGCTATTTATCTTTTTTATTTTTTATTCAATTACGGTCCGCAATCGTGCAACCCAAAACCAGCTCTGGGCAGGGATGGCAAAAGAAACCGCACATCAGTTGGGCACGCCGGTTTCATCACTGGAAGGCTGGGTTGAAATGCTGAAGGAAAATAATATTGATGAGAAAACAGTTGCAGAAATTCAAAAAGATGTGAACCGCTTGAAATTGGTTTCTGACCGTTTTGGAAAGATTGGAAGCAAACCAAAACTTGAGGAAAGAGATATCATCGCCCAGGTTTCGAACATGATGGAATACATAAAAAAAAGATCAACAGGAAAAGTTCAATTTGGATTGAATACACATGGAGACACGCAAATTTTTACGAAAATATCTGAACCTTTATTCGATTGGGTGATCGAAAATCTATTAAAAAATGCGCTTGATGCAATGGAAGGGAAAGGGCAAATAAATATAGACATCAAACAAAATGAAAAAGAAATTTTTGTTGACGTTGCCGACACCGGGAAAGGCATCGCGGGCAATAATCTGCGCAAGGTTTTTAAACCTGGCTTTACTACAAAAAAACGTGGATGGGGATTGGGGCTGAGTTTATCCAAACGCATTATTGAGCAATATCACAATGGATCATTAGCCGTAAAAGACTCAGAAATCGGAAAAGGCACAACGTTTAGGATAATGCTGAGGAAAGTTTAGCATACTGGGTTCATCGTTTCCTCTTCGCGTATGGCCCTGTTTCTTATATCTAATAGCCGATGGCTAAAATATTTTTTTTACATTTGCACCCCAACTACAAACCCAAAAGCAAAAAGGGTAAGCTAAAATGCGGCGGTGGCGAAACTGGTAGACGCACTACTTTGAGGTGGTAGCGCCCGAAAGGGTGTGAGAGTTCGAATCTCTTCTGCCGCACAGAAAAAGGCGAAGCGCATGCTTCGCCTTTTATTTTACTAAATTGCAAAAAAAGTTTTCATGGCAACAAATATTAAATGCCCTAAATGCGGTAGTGAATTCCCGATGGAAGAAGCAGTTTCCGAAGAATATAAAAAAGAATTGCGCGAGCAGATGGTTGTTTATAAGAAACAAAAAGATGATGAACTGATAAAAAAAGAAAAAGAATTTCAACAAAGCGTGCTAAACAAAGAGCTTGAGCTTTCAAAAAAATTCCAGGAAGAAAAAACAGTTTTGCAAAAAAGTCTCGAAGAAAACATCCGTAAATCCATCAGCGGCGATTTTGAAAATCAGCTCAAATTATTGCAGCAAACAAACGACGAAAATGAAGAAAAATTAAAATTATCCCGACAAAAAGAATTGCAATTCTTACAAAAGGAAAAAGAACTCAAAACAAAAGAAGAAGAACTGGAGATTTCCATTCAACGAAAATTGCTTAACGAAAGAGAAAAGATAAAACTCGAATTATTTAAAGAAGAAACGTCAAGGCTTGAATTGAAAGAACAGGAATTCCAACTGAAATTAAAAGAACTGGAGAAACAACTGGATGACCAGAAAAAACTGACTGAAGAGATGAAACGCAGGCAGGATCAAGGTTCTATGCAATTACAGGGAGAAGCGCAGGAATTATTGCTGGAGGAAATTTTACGTAATAGCTTCCCCTTTGATAAAATAGAAGAAGTAGGAAAGGGAGTTCGGGGTGCTGATTGCATTCAAACAATAAGAAATCAATTTGGCATTGAAGCAGGCAAGATCATCTATGAAAGCAAACGAACAAAAGATTTCGCCAACGACTGGATCGAAAAATTAAAAACAGATATGCGAACCCTTGGCGCCGATATTTCTATCATAGTAACACAGACTTTGCCAAAAGACATGGAACGATTTGGCGAAAAAGATGGAGTTTATATCTGCACATTCGCCGAGGTGCGCAGTGTTGCATTATTGTTGCGCAATGCATTGTTGAGAATTTTTGACGCAAAGAAAAGCCAGGAAAATAAAGGCGATAAAATGAACATGCTTTATGATTATTTGACGAGCAATGAATTTGGCGAACAATGGAAAGCAATTCGCGAAGGGTTCATGTCGATGAAACTATCCATACAAAAAGAACGCGAAGTGATGGAGAAATTATGGAAAGCAAGAGAAAAACAACTGGAAAAGGTTTTGCTGAATGCCGCGCACATAAAGGGTTCTGTTGAAGGCATTGCCGGTCAAGATGCCATTGATATGAATTTAATTGACAGCAACTCGTCTTCTTTTCTGGAATAAAACAAAATCCCCTTTGATATAAGAGGCCGATTGTTTATGGCTTATTTTGATTATGAAAACGATTTTTTTAAAAATCATTTCATGATGCATAATCTTTTATAGTTGTATTGCCCCGAGATCTAGAAATGCATGACCCCATGGTAAACGGACTTGTCAACAATAATTTTTGATACTGAAAGATCTTTTAAATGAATTTTTGCCACACATCTTTTTTAAGCGATCAAGGTATAGCCAGTCTATTATAGAAAATCATTTCGTTGAAAAAGGAGGCGAATAATCAGCCGTCAATTTGCTATCCACTTTATAAGGCGTTTCGTTGATTCGCCATTCCAATACATAAAGTTTGGATCGATCATTATTAGAAAAGGCAGCAAAAGATTCGTTATTTTTTAAAATGGGCGCAGCATAATCATCCGTTCGTATGGTTGCCCATGCAATTGAAGGCAAATTAGGATTAGGGGAAAAATTTGATTTAAAATCTGGTTCCCGGGGTTCAACCTTCAAAATGCGGAAGTTTAACCCGATAACGCACCTTGGGTAACAAGCTGCGGAAATTGGACGATGGACGCAATTGCAAACTTCGGGATTTTGTGCTGGTGGAGGTGGTGGCGGTGGCGGTGGCGGCGGTGTGAAAAAAATACCTATTAATGTCCTGATAATATCGATGTTAGATTGTGCAGCAGCACTTTCTGATATGAAAGAGCATGCAAACATGGCAGCGATGAAAACAAGTATTCTTCTCATAATAAAATATTTGGTCTTGATCATAAATAAATGTCCAAACGAATTATTGACTTCCCGTTAAATTTAAAACGAAGGGGCAATTACAGGAAACGGGAATTAGTCGTTGACGCAAAATCAATGATAACTTGCTGAAATCGCAGTTCGTTTTGGTTTAACAGTCATAAATGTTTCCCTTAACCGGAAAACAATGGCAGCCTGAAAAGACCTTAGTGGTTATTTTTTTTTTCAATATGGTTTTGGGTGAATTCGCAGTGCTAATAAAAAAGCCTCATTACCAGTAATGAGGCTTTTCATGAATTCATTCATCAATGATCTATGATGTTTTATATGGGAATTTCTTGCTTGCATTTCTCATTAGTGCATCAACAAGATTATCTGTTGAAGAACCCAGACTCCCTGAAGCTTCATAATCATATTTCCACAAAAGGTTTCCGGATTTTCCATCATGAATATTAATGGTTGTAGTTACGTGATTGGTTGTAGCGCCGAAACCGATAACTGCTGCTAAAACAATTGCTCCGCCAGTTGAAATGGGTTTATCCATCTGCGTACGATTTTGGATAACTGCATCAACCCCGAGAATTTTTGCAAGTTCGGCACGATCCTTTGCAATTAGGTCATTATATTCGATTCCTGCCTGTTTAAGTAAAGCATTTGTTCTGCTCACATCCTGAAAAGTGACGGTATAATGATATTTTTCACTTCTTCTCAGGAACCAGCTGTACATTTTATCCTGAATGTCGTAACCCGTTTTTTGTTCCATATCTAAGACCTGGTTGGCGGTATATTTCTTTGCTTCATTTGGTCGCAATTTCATGGAAACATCCGCGGGAAGAATGGCAACCGTTTTATGACGGGCAAGTGCACTGTCAAACTCTTGCGACTTATAAATGGTGGGTCCGCAAGCAACAATCAACGAAACACAGCAAAGGGTCAAAAGGAGTGTTTTTTTCATATATTTAAAAATTTGCTCAAAATTAACCGAAATATTTAATAATCATGAATCAGGTACAAACCCATGCGGAAACAAATCCTGTGAACAATTGATAATGAACTACAAGCTCTGTCATTCCTTCCTTTTTAAAAAGACAATCCAGGCTTCCTTTATTACGGTTATGCTTAACCGAATTTATTTCTATATGTTTTCGAAAATCCACTCCGCCTTTGCCGTACCATTTAAAAAGAGCTTCCTTGGCGCTCCAGTAAACAGTTGTTAATTGCAATTTTAGTTGTGGCAATTCATTCCATCCATCAATATATTTTTTTTCAGAGTCGCTCAAAAATTTGCCGGAAATATTGTTTATCCTTGGCGTCACCAACTCAAGATCAACCCCTACCCTGTTTTCTTTACTTGCAATTGCTGCAACAAAATTTCCGCTATGCGAAATAGAGAAATGATATTGCTCATTTTCCAAAAAAGGTTTTTTTGTATCTGCAATGATGATCTCATCCAATGGAAAATCATTAAATAAAACAGGCAGCAGATACCTGCCAGCCAAATGCTGCAATCTTTTATATGGATGCGACACATCATTAAGCAACGGAACCCGCTGTAGAAAAAAATCTTCATGCTCTTCAATGCGCCAGATGCCGATTTTTGTAGTTTCGTTGATATTATGTTGATAAAACAGGGGCATTCTGTAAATGAAAAATGAAAAATAAAAATTGAAAAATTTATTTTTACAAATTACGAATAAACAAATTAACAATGATCCTTAGTGACAAACGAATACTGGAAGAAATTAAAAACGGAACGATTAAAATTGAGCCATATTCACGCGACTGTTTAGGCAGCAACTCCTATGACGTGCATCTTGGAAAATGGCTGGCAACTTATAACGAGCATATTCTTGATGCAAAAAAACACAACCTTATTGATTATTTCGAAATTCCCGATGATGGTTTTGTTTTATATCCACACATTTTTTATCTGGGCGTAACTGATGAATACACAGAAACCCATGCTCATGTTCCATTTCTCGAGGGTAAATCTTCTACAGGTCGCCTTGGTATTGATATCCATGCAACGGCGGGAAAAGGCGATGTTGGTTTTTGCGGAAACTGGACGCTTGAAATTTCTGTAAAACAACCGGTCAAAATCTATAAAGGTATGCCCATTGGCCAATTGATTTATTTTCCTGTTGAAGGCGAAATTGAAGTGAAATACAATCAGAAAAAAGATGCGAAATATAGCGGGCAGATCAATAAGCCAGTTGAAAGCATGATGTGGAAGAATAAATTTTAACTCCAGAATTTCGGTTCGCAGTTCATTTTCAAATCATTTTCAAATATGCTTTACCGAAATAAGTCATTGCGCAATCTGCACACGATCAAATTGACCCCGTTTTCTTATAATACGCGATCAGCCACGCTATCACTTCATCATAGCTCATCAATCCCTGGGGCTGCTGATTGGCTTTTAAATATCTTCCATAAATTTTACTAATGATCGGTTCAAATGGATTTGTGTATTGCTCAAAAAACTTTCTCAGATCTCTATAATCTTTTCTAATTGAAGGATGCAACTGGTCGCGATATTTTTTTACCAGGTTGGAATCACGCACAACCAAACCGCGCGCGGCATAAATATAAAAATCGAAATAAACAGAATACCTGAATGCGATATTATCAGAAGTTCTTGCAGCAAGATACCCTGAAAAATTCGCTTCGTTTTCCTTTGCATAACCTAATTGATGTCCCATTTCATGACAAATAGTAAATGGCTGGATCGATAAAGGGACCGTTGTATTCACCTGCGCTTCTCCGGAAAACGGATTGTAATAACCCGTGAATCCGAAATAATTACCGGCATAACTAAAAATGGAAGATTTCACCGAAGGCGAAGGATATGCAAGAAACCTATTTTCTTTCTCAACCTTAACATAAGCATTAACTGCTTCGCTAAATAAAATATGCTTATTATGTAACTGTTCTCTTTCAACTTGCGCAAGTGAATCAGTTGCATTCAATCTCTCAACAATCATTTGCAGTACTTCAGACAATTCTTCTGTAGAATAGGTCTTCACATTCAATTGTAATTGACTGGCGATCCCAAGCCGGTTATAATTCAATCCCCACAATAAATTAAACAGAACATAAATCCACAAGAAAATAAAAATGATCTTCTGCAGCACATATAGAAAATACACCCATTTTAATCTTCCCAAAAAAAGTTTCCGCAAAAAAGAAATGGCTTTGACAATTCCCCAGATAACTACCATTGCATACAAAATATCTCCCACACTGAAAGGAATCCATCCAAACAAAATCCTTAGAGCATGCGCAATGACCGGATAAATGCCAGTGGAATAATAATATTCAACTGCAGCCGGAAACAATGAAAATATTTTGATCGTGATACAAACAATAATCAATATAATCCAGGTAATTTTTCGCTTCCGGCTCATGCTATTAAAAATATATCAATATTATTGCATCCGCACTAAATTGCGTGTTAATTTAATTGTCTGTTATGAACCTGGAATTTAATAAGAATGAAGATGCGATGAAGATGGCATTAAGCCAGCTAAAAAACCGGTTTGAAAAAATTGCCTTGGGAGGCGGCAAAAAAGCCATAGAAAAACAACACGCAAAAAACAAACTCACGCCGCGCGAGCGCATTGATTATTTGATTGATGAAAATTCTACGTTCATTGAAATAGGCGCTTTTGCAGGATACGATATGTATGAAGAACAAGGCGGGTGTCCTGCAGGAGGAACTGTTGCCGGGATCGGTTACGTGGGTAATCGTCAGTGCGTGATTGTGGCAAATGATCAAACAGTAAAAGCTGGTGCATGGTTTCCAATAACGGGCAAAAAAAATCTGCGTATGCAGGAGATTGCCATGGAAAACCATTTACCAATAATTTACCTGGTTGACAGCGCCGGCGTCTTCTTACCCATGCAGGATGAGATATTTCCAGACAAAGAACACTTTGGCCGCATCTTTCGCAACAATGCGCGGATGAGCGCAGAAGGCATTTCACAAATAGCAGCAGTAATGGGAGCATGCGTCGCCGGCGGCGCATATTTACCAATAATGAGTGACGAGACATTAATGGTTGAAGGTAATGGTTCCATTTTCCTGGCCGGCCCATATCTGGTGAAAGCCGCAATTGGTGAGGATATTGACGCGGAAACTCTCGGCGGCGCAGTGACACACACAGAAATTTCAGGCATTGCAGATTATAAATTCAAGACCGAACAGGAATGCCTTGATCATATAAAAAAGATTATTGGAAAACTTGGTCATCATCAAAATATTATTTTTGACTGTACCTCTCCATTAGCTCCCAAAAAAAGTGCTGAAGAATTATACGGCATCGTCCCAGCTGATTCTTCTAAACCTTATGATATGCTCGACATTATCGCTCGAATTTTCGATGATTCTTCATTTGATGAATTCAAAGAAGATTACGGCAAAACTATTTTATGTGGTTATGCCCGTATTGAAGGATGGGCTGTTGGTATTGTGGCCAATCAACGCAAAATTGTAAAAAGTAAAAAAGGCGAAATGCAAATGGGTGGCGTAATTTATAATGACAGCGCCGACAAAGCTGCCCGTTTTATAATGAATTGCAACCAGAAAAAAATCCCGCTTGTTTTTTTACAGGATGTTACCGGTTTTATGGTTGGCAGTCGCAGTGAACATGCAGGCATCATCAAAGACGGTGCAAAACTGGTCAATGCAGTGGCAAATTCTGTAGTGCCAAAGATCACCATCATCATTGGCAATTCCTATGGCGCAGGCAATTATGCGATGTGCGGAAAAGCGTTTGACCCTCGATTCATATACGCATGGCCAACGGCAAAAATTGCCGTAATGGGTGGCGACCAGGCTGCAAAAACACTTTTGCAAATTCAAACATCCACGCTCAAAGCCAAAGGCAAAACGCCAACAGCTGAAGAAGAGAAAAAGCTCTTGGATGAAATAAAGAATCGCTACGATAAACAAACAACGCCTTACTATGCGGCCTCACGACTATGGGTAGACGCAATTATTGACCCGATCGATACACGCAAAGTGATTGCTGAAGGATTAAAAGCAGCAAGCCACAATTCGGAAATACGAGAATTTAAGACCGGCGTGATCCAGGTTTAATGGGATAGTGAAAAATTCGATTTTATTAATAAGTAACAAAAAATGGAAATAAGAGATCGGCAAGTGTTGAAAATCTAATTTGCTTTCTCATTTCTTGTTTCAAATTCTTTATTTTATTGTTCCCGTGATTAACAAACAACTCATCATCTACACCGACGGTGCATCCCGCGGAAATCCCGGACCGGGTGGCTATGGTACGATATTAATGTGGAGAGGAAAAGAAAAAGAATTATCAGCGGGTTATCGCTTCACCACAAATAATCGTATGGAATTAATGGCCGTTATCGCCGGACTGGAGGCACTGACAAAGGAGAATCTTGACGTAATAATCTATTCCGACAGTCAATATGTTGTAAGAGCTGTTGAAGAGGGCTGGTTGAATAAATGGATAGCGACTAATTTTAAAGGCGGGAAAAAAAATAAAGACCTCTGGCTAAGATTTTATGAACTCCAACAAAAAAATAAGATTAGTTTTAAATGGGTGAAAGGTCATGCAGACAATCCGCACAATAATCGTTGTGATGAATTGGCAGCTACTGCAGCTGATGGAACCGATTTATTAATTGATGAGGAATTTGAAAAGGGATCCGCCAAATAATCAACTGCTTTGAAAAAGAAAATTGGAATCTTTACTGCCTCAGCAATCGTTATCGCCAACATGATTGGCACAGGGGTTTTTACCAGCGTAGGTTTTCAGCTGTCAAAAGTGCAAAGTACCTGGACAATTTTATTGCTGTGGCTTGCCGGCGGATTGCTTTCATTGTTCGGCGCATTTGCTTATGCAGAGTTAGGAACGCATTTTAAAGAATCCGGTGGCGATTATATTTATCTGTCCCGTGTTTTTCATTCCGTGCTTGGTTATTTGTCTGCTTGGGCTGGATTAACCGTTGGCTTTTCCGCACCGGTAGCATTGGCAGCAATGGCATTCACAAAATATCTCGCACCATTTGGCTTGCAAAATAATGTTTGGCTCGCCGTCGGAATAATCATTCTCATCGGACTAATGCACAGCTTTAGCATCAAACACAGCAGCAGGTTTCAAAACAGCACAACAGTTATCAAAGTTTTATTTATAGTCGTTCTTATTGTCATCGGATTTACTTTTCATGGCAGCCATATTAATGCAGTCAATTTCAGCAGTGGCTGGCAACATGAAATCCTTGAACCCGGCTTCGCGGTTTCAATGATCTATGTGAGTTTTGCCTATATCGGTTGGAATGCAGCTGCCTATGTTGCGGATGAAATTGAAAATCCGCGAAAAAATATTCCGCGATCATTGATCGGCAGTACACTTTTTGTTTCGGTGATTTATATTCTGTTCCAGTTTGTGTTGCTGAAAAATGCAACTGTAACTGAACTGCAGGGGAAAGAAGAAGTCACCTTTATATCTTTTCAAAACCTGCTTGGCAGCGCCGGCGGAAAATGGGTAAGTATTTTCATCGCCATCCAGTTGGTCGCCACCGTCAGTTCGTATTTGTGGGTTGGTCCGCGCGTAACCTGGGCAATGGCGCGCGAAAATAAATTGTGGCAACCACTCGCAAAAAAAAATAAACAGGGCATTCCCGTTGCGGCAGTCTGGGCGCATGTCATCATTAGCATTGCACTCGCGCTGACGGGCTCTTTCGAAAAAGTGTTCTTATATGCAGGTTTTGTTCTAACATTAATGGCATCGCTAACGATTGCCACCAGTTTGTTCATCAAAGATCCGCGACCAGAGACTTTCAAGAGCCCATTCAAACCATTCTTTCAAATCATTTTTCTGCTCTTCAATGCATCAGTTCTAATTTATACGCTAATTGACAGACCCAGAGAAAGTCTATACGGAATTGGTATTCTCTTAATTGGTTTGGTTATTTATTTTTTCGACAAGCCCGTTGTAACTGAAGAAGAAAATATCATCTAGCGAGTAATAATTCGGTCCTGAACATCCCTGCCGAGAGGATTTATCTTTTTATAAAAATCCAATAGACAAAATTGTTGCAGAATGATATCAACTTGGAACCCTTAACAGTTGCCATAATATTCATTACAATAATACTCGCCTATCAATAAAATACCGGCACGTTTTTAAATGAACCTTCTGTAATCAATACAGAACTGGGAGCTCCATAAATATCGTTAGGATAATTTTGAGATATCAGCGGTGTAAGACGTCCTGAAAAAGTTCCACTAATAAGTCCATTTTTGTTGGCTGTGACCGTAAAACCAATGCTATCTGTCGTTGCCTGCAAATATTCATTTGTGCCATTGTACTCTGTAATGAACATATTATAGCTACCCGCAATGTTATAATTGCCTGCTGTCAAGGTATCCGTAATGAACATAAATGTAAATTCTCCTGCATCGGTTAATGCATCAAAAGAATAATAATTCGATTCTTTAGTACAGCCCAATGAATAATTATTAGGATTCTGGCTTTTAGCATCAGCAACAGTTAAGCTTACCAGATTCCCATTTACTTTATAACTCAGCGTTGCAGTGGCATCGCCCTGACCTGATGCACTTTTGGAACTAAGCATCGCATCTGGAATGGATTGTTTTAGGCAGGATGACAGAAATATCATTACTGCAACCATTATTAAATAAAATTTCATTACCATAATTTCCAATGATTTTTATTTCTTGCTAATAATCTGAACCTCTTTTTGAGAAACTAATAAATCTTGAGATTCCCAAACTGATAAAATTGTTAGAGCCACCATGATCAATCACTGTTTCATAACGAAGATTCAAATCAAAAGGTGCACGGCCAATCTCAAAAAGATATCCGGTACCAGCTGCAAATACCACTCCATGGTATCTTAAATTTATCTGGTTACCGTTGGCATCATGCAATGAAGTAACCCCTAGGAGGTCAAAGCCAACCTGAGGTTCTACATAAAATCCTTTACTACTTCCGTCCAGCATATACCGGTAACCTGCCTTTAACGGGCACATGATCGTACCGTCAGAACTTCCATAGCCATCGTTCAACAAGAAAATGTCAGCCCCAATTTCAAGGGTAACATCACTTCCTTCTGAGGCAGGAAATCCCGCCTTGATAAATGCTCCAAAACCGATTGTATAATTGCTGGTATTTTTTCCAACCAGTTTCATCACCCCCAATTGCGCATTCGTCTGCACTACAGAAAAAAATAAAATAGAAAGAGCAATCATGGTTTTTCTCATAATTCAGAAAGATTTAGATCAAACATAATTTTTTATTTTTTGCTAATGCTGATCTTAGATCAACAACTTTAGTGGTGGTGTGCTTTCAAAGATTTTTGATTACTATTAGAATTTACGCATACTCCCAGTCATGGTTCACCCCTATTTTTTTAGATGAAAATCGAGATCCCGGAAATCGTAACTGAAATCAGTTAATGGTGATATGGGTTTCATGGTAATGCCAGATGCTTTTCCGTTCTCATCAAGGGTGAACATTACAAATGCGTCGGCATCCATACTTCTATCCCGCCATTTTACAACAAACGTGTTGCCTTTATATGGAAACATTTCACCGGTGAGCTTTGGTGAGCGCTTCGAATCGAACCATACCTTACCATTTTTTTGCGAAATAGAAACATCTCCAAACCAGGTATCGGCAAATGTTCCAGTATAAATAGACATATCGGCTTTGGCATTTTTTGCCTTTGTTTCATCGACCTGCTTCCAGATTGAATCAAGCAATTTCTTTTCGTTGTCAAGCGCGCCATTGCGACCTGCTGAATATTCTTTAACACGATCTGTTCCTTTGATTCCAAAATATGCATCTTTGATTTGATTGGTAATACTGGAGAATGCGCCGCCTTCCTGCTGATTGGTCAGTACAATAATTCCGAGATTTAGTTCGGGTATCATCGTGATCTGTGTAACCATTCCTTCCAATCCGCCTGTGTGAGAGATTTGTTTATACCCTTTTACATCACTGATAAAAAATCCTAACCCATATGCTGCAAAATGTGTATTATAAGAGCCGCCATTGCGAATGGGGATAATGGTTTGAGGTGACCACATTTCCCAATGCGCATCGTGAGAGAATAATTTCTTTTCATTATTATCTCCAAATTTTCCATCATTCAATTGCACCATCACCCACTTGCTTAGATCGGCAATGCTTGAATTAATACCACCTGCCGAATGTCCAACTTTCAATGTACTTCGCGCAATCACCTGCACTTTTCCATTGACCGCAGCATGTCCATCAATCATGTTTGATCTGTCTTTTACCCTATCCGGGCTGGCTGCGCTGTTGGCCATACCGAGTGGTTTCATTATTCTTTCCTCAACAAAGTCATCCCAGCTCTCCCCACTTACCCGCGCGATCACTTCACCCGCAACGATGTACAAATTATTATCGTAATCGTATTTCGTTCTGAAACTTGAAACAGGTTTTAGAAATTGAAGATTATGCAAGATATCTTTCAACGTAAAATCGCTGGAATCGGGAAAGAACATAAGGTCACCTGCACCCAACCCCAGCCCGCTGCGATGGGTGAGCAGGTCGCGGATGGTGAACTCTTCGGTGACCCAGGGAATATATAATTTGAATTCAGGAATATAATTACGCACTTTATCATCCCATTTTATTTTTCCTTCATCAACCAATATACCTAGCGCCGCAGCCGTGAACGCTTTGCTGTTTGATGCAATTCCGAATAGTGTATTCTCATCAACCGGTTTCATGGTATTGAGCGAGCGAACGCCATAACCTTTCGAGTGAATCACTTTGCCATCTTTAATAACAGCAACAGCTATGCCCGGGACATCAAATGCTTTCATAGATCGCGTTACCAAAGTATCAATGGCTCCGCTGGTTAATGGCTGGCTGTAACCTGAAAAAATAATGATTGAAAAAAGAAAACTGATGAATGACTTTTGCATAAACTGTTTTTTGGAAAAACAATTTATGCAAAAAAGAAGAATTAAATATGAAACATGAAATTATCTTATCCTACAATGAATCATACTATTAATGAGGCTGTTGGCGTATTGCCTGAATTTTATCAATCACTTCAAGCAATCTCACTTCTGTAATATCACTTTTTACGATGTAATCAAAAGCTCCCGATTCCATGGCGATAACAGGAAGCAAGACCTCTTCCTGCCCCGAAATAATGACCACAAAAATATCAGGATTATATTCTTTAATATCTATCAAAACATTTAGACCGCTATCCGGTTTCATGTAATGATCAAGCAGGATAAGATCAGGCTCCAGCACCAGGCTGTTCAAACAATCCTGACCATTTTCAAATACATATAAATCTTTTATCCCGATTTTTTTAAGATGATATTCGTACAATTGCCTGCAAAAAGGATCATCATCAACGAGAAAAACACAGAAGGGGAATTCACTTTTGCTTTTCATGGCAATGTTTTTACAGGAGTGGATTGAATTATTTCTTTTAAACAACGTAACTACGGGTTTTTTAGTATCAAAAATGCCTGTAATCAGATACGATAAGTGATAATCCTTATTATTTGTAAATTGCTAGGAAGCTGAAATTCATTGGAATAAATAATTACTAACAAATGCAACACACCGCCCACTCAGAATTTGGAAAGCTCAGATCGCTTTTTATCAAGAAAGCATCCGCTGCATTTATTGACGACGAAACCATTCAACAGCAATGGGAAGCACTACACTATTTAAATAAACCCAATTTCGACAGTGCCATTTCTGAATACGAAAGCTTTGAATCTATTTTAAGGCAACATGCAGAAACAGTTTATCATTTGCCCGTTGATAATAATGTAACGATGGATTCCATTTATTGCCGCGATGCAGCAATTGCAACCAATAAAGGAATGATCATCTGCAATATGGGAAAGCCGGCGAGAATTAATGAACCAGATGCTGAAAAAAAAGCGTTCGAAGAAAATAATATCCCTGTTCTTGGCATAATACATACACCGGGAACTGTAGAAGGTGGTGACGTTGCATGGGTCGATGAATCTACCTTAGCTGTTGGCCACACCTATCGAACCAACGAAACTGGTATTAAGCAGTTAAAAAACTTGTTGGATCCAATCGGGGTTAAGGTTATTGTTGCAGAGCTTCCTCATTACAAAGGACCATCTGATGTTTTTCATTTGATGTCAATTTTTAGCCCAGTTGATAAAGACCTATCTGTTGTGTATTCCCCGTTAATGCCCATTGCGTTTAGAAATTTTCTTCTGAATAAAAATCACAAACTCATCGAAGTTCCCGATGATGAATTCGAATCTATGGGTTGTAATGTGTTGGCGTTGGCGCCGCGTATATGTCTGATGGTTGCAGGAAATAAAAAAACCAAGTCACTTTTGGAAAATGCAGGATGCAAAGTGATAGAATATAAAGGCGATGAAATAAGCGTAAAAGGTGGCGGCGGACCAACCTGCTTGACAAGACCAGTTTGGAGAGAAGGTTCTTAGTTTGCAGTAATCAGCAAGTGAAATTATGTGACTTGCTTGTAATTTTTAATAAGCTATTCGACTTCGACAATTATTTTCGTTAATTCCTTTAATGCAAATATTATTGACCAATTGGTTTTTACCAGAGTATGTATATTTGAGATTATCTCCCAAATACATTCAAACCAAAACTGAAACTGTATGAAATTTATCTATTTTTCTTTCTTCTTACTGGCTTCACTTACCATCGCTCAGCAATTGGCCGCCCAGAACAGTAAATATATTGAGGTAAACGCCAGCGATACGATTATCTTAAAACCAATTGAATTCACATACGAAATAAGTTTGGGAGGAAGATCATTCCCTTTTAATTTGAAGGTAGAGGATACCTCGCAACAAACTATATCGTTAATCGAAATCGAGAATTTGCTTACAAAAAATAAATTTCTTTATGAAGTTAAAGACAATTCAAATTATTCAATAAGTCCAAACAGCAAACCTGATTCCATTATCGCACTTATATTAAATTCAGAATCCGAACTGAAACGATTGTACAAAATTTTAATAAAGATTCAGGGCATATCGGGGAGAATAACAGATAAGAAATTTGAATCGTTATCAAATTACAAGGACGAAATTTATACGCAACTTTTTTTAAGAGCTTCCCAGGAAGCAAACGATTTGGCAAAAATTTCCGGCCATTCGATCGGGCAATTGATTTCAGTTCATGAACTTCAAGCAGATCCATTTTCTGGGTACCTGGATTCTTTTAAAGAAATGTTTACTAAGAATGATATGTTTTCTGGAGTATTTGGTTATCAGATTGATATTAATCAGCGAATAGAAAAAAAGTTGGTATTTAAATTTGAAATGAAGTAATTCTGATTCCATATCACGCCTTTTTTGCGCCGACAAACGAAACAAGTAATGAAAGTTTTATCTCCAAAGAAATAAACAATAATGAGAAAAATAATCGTATTATCAATGATCACTTTAGACGGTGTAATGCAAGCGCCTGGCGGACCTGAGGAAGATGCATCGAATGATTTCAAATTTGGGGGATGGGTAGCCCCTTATGGTGATGAAGTTGATGACAAACTTGTTCAAAAAGAACTGAAAAAGACTTCAGATTATCTTCTTGGCAGAAAAACATTCGAGATTTGGGCCGCCTTCTGGCCTGAACATGCAGATTTTTGGCCCGGTATCAACGATGGCACAAAATACGTGTTGTCCAAAACCATGAAAAGTTCAGATTGGAAAAACACCGTTTTTCTCGAAACCGTGGGAGATATTCAAACACTCAAAAATTCAGCCGGTCCGGACATTCAGGTTTGGGGTAGCAGTAAACTCGTTCAACTACTGCTTAAAAATGATTTAGTGGACGAACTCAGGCTTAAAATCTATCCAGTCACTCTCGGTGAAGGAAAAAAGTTGTTTGATACCGGGCCTATTCCGGCAGCCTTCACCCTAACAGAAAGCTTGGTTACTCCAAGCGGAGTTATTATCGCCAATTACCATCGGGCTGGAAAAGTTCAGACAGGTACAATTGGCGCTGATGTGGAAGCAAATTAACTGAAACCATAAGCTTTTAAAAACAAAAACCTATTCACCAGAAAATTCAAAACGAAATGAACTATCGCATTGAAAATATTGCTCCGGTATTATCAGTAAAAGATATGAAAATGAGTTTGCATTTTTATGTCGATATTCTTGGTTTCACAAACGCAAATTGGGGAGACGATAATTTTACAAGTATCAATCGTGATAAATCGGGAATTTATTTATGTAAAGGCGGGCAAGGAAATCCCGGGACCTGGATCTGGGTTGGGTTTGACGGCGACATATTTTTATTTTACAGTGAACTCAAAGGAAAAGGAGTCATCATAAAAATGCCACCAACTAATTTCTCATGGGCGATGGAAATGCATGTCCAAGATCCGGACGGGCATATATTAAGATTCGGAACCGACCCAAATTATAATGAACCATTCGCAGATAGAACAACTAAAGCCAATTGAATGCGAGGATGACAATGGGATCTATGGCAAAAAATCATTTAAGGATCGAACGACTGATAACAATCCGCTGCACTTCGCTTGTTCCTTCATATATCTGAGTAATTTTTGCATCGCGCATTAATCGTTCAACGTGATATTCTTTTACATAACCGTAGCCACCATGGATCTGTACGGCTTCTGTGGAAACCCACATCGCTGTCTCACTGGCAAATACTTTTGCCATAGATGAACTTAATGAAAAATCAAGACCATTATCTTTTTCCCAGGCAGAGCGTAAACACAATAAGCGCGCAGCTTCTATGCGTGTTGCCATATCAGCCAGCTTAAATTGTATTGCCTGGTGTTGTGCAATTTCTTTCCCGAAAGCCTTTCGCTGTTTTGAATAATTTAAGGAAAGTTCATATGCTCCGCTGGCGATGCCTAATGCCTGTGAGGCAATACCGATTCTTCCGCCGGCCAATGTTTTCATTGCAAAGGGGAATCCAAAACCATTTGCACCGATCTGGTTTTCTTTCGGAACTATTACATCATTAAATAAAATACTGTGCGTATCGCTCCCGCGAATGCCTAATTTATTTTCTTTCGCTCCGACGGTTACACCAGCCCAATTTTTTTCGACTATAAAAGTATTAATGCCTCGACTTCCTTTTGATGCATCCGTTTGTGCCATCACCAGATACACTGATGCAGAATTTCCGTTTGTTATCCAGTTCTTCACGCCATTCAGTACATAATGATCGCCTTTATCTTCCGCCGTTGTCCTTTGGGAAGTGGCATCGCTGCCTGCTTCCGGTTCACTGAGTAAAAATGCACCGATATATAATTCTCCGTTTTTTTGTCCCTGGGCCAACGGAGTTAAATATTTTTCTTTTTGCTCGTGTGTGCCGAATAAATTCAATCCCCAGCACACCAAGCTATTATTAACACTCATGCATACGCTCACACTTGCATCAATTTTACTGATCTCTTCCATTGCCAGCACATAACTGATCGTATCTAACCCTGCTCCGCCATAATTGGGATCAACCATCATTCCCATAAAACCCAGCTCACCTAGTTTCATTATCTGCTCTTTCGGAAATTTTTGATGCTCATCTCTTTCAATAACTCCTGGCAAACATTCGTTCACGGCAAAATCGTGCGCGGCCTTTTGAATCATTAACTGTTCTTCATTCAATTGAAACTGCATGTAATAAAATTAATGGTGCAAAAGTATAAGATTAATGACAAAAAAACTAACACATGTTAGTACACCAGATAAGCAACTATATACCAGTTGGGACAAGTGGGAATTTTACCTTTGAATAATCGAAATTTTCTTTTTTTCTGCCGAAACGAGAAATACTTATCTTGGCTGATTTTATTCGTAATCTAAGGAAGAAGATAACTCCCGATAAGCATTAATTTGTTTTTGGAAGTCAATTATTTTTTGTTCTGCTGTTGCAATGGCATCTGCACCGGCCAACCATCGTTTTGGTGGTTCGCTTTGGCTTGCAATCTTAATCAATGCTGCCGCCAATTTCGCAGGGTCGCCACCTTGTTTGCCGTTCATGCTTTTCCAAAAAGGTCTAAGCTCAGAATTCTTTGCGGTGTAATCTTCTATTTCGTTTTCTGCCCAAATAGTTGAAGAAGGTGTCAATAATCCTGTTCTGAAAAATCCGGGTTCTACAATGGTTGTATTAATACCAAAAGGTGCAACTTCAGCAGCTAAACATTCCATCCAACCTTCCAACCCAAATTTAGAAGCAGAATAAGCAGAACAATATTCATAGCCTACAATTCCGGCCGTTGATGAAATAGATATAATGTGTCCTGAACGATTTTTTCTCATAGTAGGAAGCGCGGCCCTTACTACATTCATTGCACCGAACAAACTTGTAGCAAATTGAAGTTCCATTTGTCGTGTACTTAATTCTTCAAAAAAACCTGCATAGAAATTTCCGGCATTGTTTACCAATACATCAATTGTTGTAAATCTTTCAATTGCTGATTTTACAGCAGTCTCAATTTCATTTGAATCGGTAACATCCATTTTTACAACCAATAAATTATCGGATGTTCCACCAATAGCGGCAGAAACCTTTCCACTATTACGCCCTGTGGCAACGACGTCATACCCTTCTGCAAGTGCAGCCTTAGCAATTTCCAAACCTATTCCGCTGCTTGCACCTGTTATAAACCAAACCTTATTTTTTTTCATGACTTTTATTTAATTTTTTGGATTTAGAAACAGGCATAGGAGTAACAGACACATTTATAACGTCCTCAAATGTGCCGTTGATATCAAGTTTTGTGTCGTAGTTAAGCGCACGCTGTTTTTTTAATTTAGTTTTATTTTGCTGCCTTTTCATTACTTAAAGTTAAGCGATTTGTATACCCCTGCAAAATGGAACAGAGGGTGCAAAGCCCTCCTTTTTTCCGAGATAAGAGTACTGGTAAATATGCAAATGAGGCGTATGGCCTGTACACGGTAGACTTAGTTTTATCCGTCGACATTTCACTGATATTTCACACTCTCAGAAGTGAATTTATTTTAAAGGTAGTCTGATTTTTGTGACGGTAATTTATTCTAGCTTAATATTTATTACCGTTGTATCCGCAACGCTAAAATTTTGCAATAGACTTTCATTTTTATGGAAGCCTTATTTATTCTGGTCTTTTATGAATCCCCATAACTTTAATTATATGTTCAATATTTTCATTCATAAAATCAAATGGTAAATAGACTTTCGCAATCCTGTTTTCCCCTTTCAAAAAAACGGGAATGGGGGGTGCAAATTCTCCTAATTGACTTATACTATCAGTAACAATTAATTGTTTATTTATTACATTTTTTGGCTCATTCATTACAATTGCCTCTGGGATAACCTGCCTGTCAGGATTTGTTTCAGCTTCAAAAAAATCATCTTTTAACTTATTTTCAGAATCAATTAAATCCAATTCTTTGAGATTATCTAAGAAAATTTTTGCTGCTCTTGAAGAAGCATCTTCTGAAACTTTGTAATTTCTGAATAATAGTATCGACAAGCCACCAATTGCAGGTAATTGCTTGCCTCTGAAATGTTCAATAAATGAAAGTTGGTGGGAATTTATTGCTGGGTTTTTGGGCTTCTCCCAACTCCTATATAGTTGGCACCAGATAAAGATCTGCCTTATAGTTGGCTATAATGGTAGAATATAAATGTCCAAAACAAAAAACCCACTTCGGTTAAGAAGTGGGCAATTGTTGCTGACGAAGCAACTATTTTTTAATGACCGCAGCCCGGAGGGCATGGACAGTCTTTCGGGCAATCTTTAGGGCATACACACTCTGTCTTTCTTGTCTTTTTCTTTGCATGCTTTGCGTTTCCTGCATAGGCAAATGAAACAGACAGCAATGTGACAGCCAAGATTGCAAAAAATATCTTTTTCATTTTGATATATTTTGAATACCTGAAATATTGTTTACTGATCGGTATTAAGAAAGAGGTAATTCGGGCGGATGCCAACAATCAGCGATATAATAGGAAAGTATCCTAACGTTCGGCGTGATTATTCTCTTTGTTAAAATCAAAAAAGAATTTGTTTGTTCAAAGGGCATTTCATTGATAAAAAAATTTCCATACGCACAAGCCATAAAAGGATTACACTTACTGCAATCATTATTTTCATCATTAAGCTTCCTGTTACAATGCTTTTTTTTCATACTGCACACATTCTGCATACATATTGGTTTAGCAGCATTGGTTTTTTGATTGCTGCTAATTGCTGGTTGAACGATCAAAAAGCCAACTAAAATTAAAAATATGGATGCAATGATTTTCATTTATAATGAACAAGGTAATCAAAGGCTTTCAAATCACTAAACCATTGGTAAAATAATTTTGCAGAAAATTTGCACGGACATGAATCCAAGGATCTCTGATCGGAGGTTGCGGCATTTATCAAATTCAAAACCCAGTAAGATATGTTGCAATTTTTCTACACTATTTGTTTGATGGCAATTACTTAATTCATTTGTGATTAGGTGGCATAGTTGTTGGTTTACTTACCATGTTGACATAAATCATTCAGAATAACAAAAAGTTTTAATTATGAAAAAGGTTCTCTTAGGATGTGCAGTGCTGTTGTCAGTGGCAGTAGTTCTTGCGACAAAAAATGAAAACAAAAATGTACAATCAAACCGTCACGCAGCCACAGTTGTAGCGTACAATTTTGCTAATGACACCATCCCCAAAAAAGACACAACTAAACCAAAGAAAGACACAATGATGCTCGCAAATTATTAATTCATAATAAGAATTAAGTGAGCTCATTTCGTTTTAATAAGCAAACCCCGGCCTTGGTCGGGGTTAGTTGTTTATGCGCAAAATAACCGCTTTAACAGAAATTTGTACCTTTGCAACGATTGTCGCTTATGAAAAAGAA
>JAJPKJ010000009.1 GCA_021323755.1 Chitinophagales bacterium
GCAGACCGGTATCCTGGTAATGGCGGGGCTTTTGGTTTGGTGAATGGCGCAGTCTCTGAAACAGGCATTAATTCCGATGAATGGCTTGGATGGAATGGCGCAGATATGGAAGCGGTCATTGATTTAGGAAAAAATGAGCTGGTTACTAACGTTAATGCACATGTGCTTGATCAGAAGCGAAGCCAGGTGTATGCGCCGGCATACCTGGAAGCATTTTCTTCTGCTGATGGAATTAATTTCAGTTCTTTGGGGAAAACTTCCGAAACCATTTCACAAACCTCTAATATGGCGACGATGAATATCCAGTTTTCGTCTGTCAATACCCGATATATAAAAGTGTTTGCAAAAAACTATGGTAAAATCCCGGATGGGCAGCCGGGCGCAGGTGGCACCCCATGGTTATTCTGCGATGAGATCGGCGTGAATTAAATTTTGATGATCAGTTTTATATTTGAAGATTATGAAAAAAAATTCCTTTTTTGTTTTTTTACTTTTCACTTTTTGTTTTATCAGCGCGCAAAATAATTATGTTGCGCCCACCGATACATTGGTCCAGCAGAAGTTAAATCAATGGCATGATTACAAATTTGGATTATTCATGCATTGGGGAACTTATAGTCAGTGGGGAGTGGTAGAAAGCTGGAGTATTTGTCCTGAAGATGAAGGCTGGACACAACGGCGCGGGCCATATGCTTCCAATTATTTTGAATACAAGAAAGCTTATGAAAATTTGCAGACAACGTTTAACCCGCAAAATTTTCACCCGGAGAATTGGGTTGAAGCCGCAAAAAATGCCGGAATGAAATATGTGGTTTTCACGACCAAACATCATGACGGATTTTGCATGTTTGACACAAAACAGACTGACTATAAGATCACTTCTTCCAAAACTCCTTTTTCATCAAATGCAAGAAGCAATGTGGCCAAAGAAATATTTAACGCATTTAGAAAAGAGAATTTTTTGATTGGTGCATACTTTTCCAAACCGGATTGGCACAATGAAAACTACTGGTGGCCTTACTTTCCACCGAAAGACAGAAATGTAAATTATGATCCTAAAAAATATCCGGAGAAATGGAGCGCTTTCAAACAATTCACTTACAATCAAATTGAAGAATTGATGAGTGATTATGGAAAGATGGATATTCTATGGCTTGATGGTGGGTGGGTTCGTCCTTTATCGACTGTTGATAGAAATGTAGAGTGGCAGAAAGGCATCGTATTTGACCAGGATATTGACATGGGAAAGATTTCAAGGATGGCAAGAAACCATCAACCCGGATTGATCGTTGTTGATAGGAGTGTTGGCGGAGAATTTGAAAATTACCAGACGCCTGAACAGCAGGTTCCCGATAAACCATTGTCATTTCCATGGGAAACCTGTATGACGATGGGGAATTCCTGGAGTTATGTACCGCATGATCATTACAAATCTGCTCACGATCTTATACATTTATTGATAAAGATCGTTTCCCGTGGCGGAAATTTTTTATTGAATATCGGACCAGGACCAGATGGTGATTGGGATACCGCTGCTTATGCCCGTTTAAAAGATGTAGGTGCTTGGATGAAAATAAATAGTGAAGGAATATACAACAGTAAACCTGTTGCTCCATACTCTTCAAATAATATCTTCTTTACACAGTCTAAGAGTGGAAAAGAGGTTTATGCATTTTATTTGAGTGATAAAAATGAAGTTGTTCTTCCGGCAGAAATAAGAATTGGGAATATTTTCATCACTAAAAAAGCAAGGATCATTTTGCTTGGCTCCTCCAAAAATTTAAAATGGCAAATAGTGAATAATGAATTGGTAATTTCAATTCCTTCTTCCCTGCAAAACAGATCGGCTGGCAATTATGCAGCGGTATTTAAAATAACCCAATATTGATAGACGACTTTATCATTTGTTAGTGGTATGTTATTTTAGTTAGCAGCATGCCACTTCAATAATCTAAATAGCTGCAATACCTAAATGAATCTATAATTTTGCAAAATCGTTTTATTACACTTAATCATCAGAAATGAACAGAGTTATTCTAATTGTCAGCAGTCTTATCATGTTTTTTTCATGCAGTAAAAATAATAATACCGGTTCCGGACTGCCTCTAACAACCAGTGGGGTAATACCACTTTCTGTGGGGAATTATTGGCAGTATAACAAAATTAGCTACGACAGTACAGGATCACCAATAGATACCACAACGGACGAAATTGATATTTTGGGCGAAACAGGAATTAATGGAGTGATTTATTATCAACAAAATCAAACATCCATTACCAATATAAATTCAAGCAGTTTTTTTGTAAATGTGGATAGCAATACGCTCGAAAAAATCGATAGCTCCACCACCTACACTTTTTTCAAAAGAGTTAGCACAGACAGCACTGCAATTGATTCTTGGGCTGATACGGTGACCAGCCAATGTAAAGGGCATAATTATTTATATGGTTTTACCGGAACAACGAACATTGATGGCTACAGTTGCCTGCGCAATGTTGTTTACGTCAACAACTGCACAGGGTTCAACTTCGAGCAATGGGTTTATTACGTGCAATACGGGTTTGGCTTTGTGAGGATCGAACATTATGTATTAAATCAGAGTGGCAGTTTTTATTTACAGTTTGCTGAAGATTTGAAAAACTACCATATTAATCATTGATATTTTGTAAGGAACTGTTTAGATTTCAAAGTTTCATTTTATCAAAATAGCAATTACCTTCGCACCATTCTTACAAAACTAAATTGATTAATGTTTATGAGTATGGTTGATTCGTTCGAGAAAATTCCTGTCAAAATATTCGATTCTATCAATGACGGTTCCAGGTTCATGGCGCAGGAAATCGCTGCCTTAATTCGCGAAAAAGCAGCAAAAGGTGAAAACTGCGTGCTTGGTTTGGCAACGGGTTCTTCACCCAAGACATTATATGCAGAATTGGTCCGGATGCACAAGGAAGAAGGTTTGAGTTTCAAGAATGTCATCGCATTTAATCTTGATGAATATTATCCGATTGACAATAATGCCTTACAGAGTTACAACCGGTTCATGAAATACTATTTGTTTGATAAGATAGATATTGATCCGGTCAACTGTTACATACCCAATGGAGAGTGGAAGAAAGAAGATATAAAAAAGCATTGTGCGGCTTATGAAGAAGTGCTTGAAAAGCTCGGCGGTATTGACTTACAGATATTAGGAATTGGCACAAACGGGCATATTGGTTTTAATGAACCTGGTTCAAGTATTTATTCTAAAACAAGATTGGTTCCCCTGGAAAACTCTACACGTATCGCCAATGCACATGATTTTCAAAACATCGCCGATGTTCCTCGATTAGCCATCACCGTTGGCATCAGCACAATATTAAAAGCGAAAAGGATTTTGTTGATGGCCTGGGGGCAGATCAAGGCGCCGGTTTTGCAGAAAGCGGTTGAAGAAAATCTCACAGAGCAAATTCCTGCATCACTATTGCAACAACATAATGATTGTGTTTTTGTTGTTGACACCTTGGCCGCATCCGAGTTAACACGTTTCAAGTCTCCATGGCTCACCGGCGATTGTGAATGGACCCCGCAGATCATAAGAAAAGCTGTTGTGAATATGGCGCTGAAATTGGGAAAGCCAATTCTCAGTTTGACGAACACAGATTATAATGATAATGGACTTAGCGATCTGCTGGTAGAAAAAGGGGATGCATACGAAATCAATTTACAGGTCTTTTATATGATGCGGGATAGCATCACCGGTTGGCCGGGTGGAAAACCAAAGGGTGGGAATCCTTCACTGATCGAAAGACCGGAACCTTTTCCAAAACGATCATTGATCTTTTCTCCGCATCCCGATGACGATATTATTTCAATGGGCGGAACATTTATGCGTTTGCATGATCAGGGACACGATGTTCATGTTGCTTATCAAACATCAGGAAATATTGCCGTGACCGATGAATTCGTTACCCGCTTTTTGGATTTTGCTGTCGGATTTGAAGAGTTGAGTGGAATTGACAGTAAAAAATCTTCTCAAATATTAAAGGATGCCACTGAATTTTTAAAAAATAAGCGGATAAGCAATATTGACACGGCCCAGATCAGAAGTATTAAAGGGTTAATAAGAAGATGCGAAGCAAAAGCAACCTGTCATTATGTAGGCATTGGTGATGATAATATCCATTTTCTCAATCTTCCATTTTACGAAACAGGGGCAATAGAAAAGAAACCAATGGGCGAAGAAGATGTGCAAATAACCCTTGAGTTGTTGAAAAAAATAAAACCGCACCAGATTTATTGCGCAGGCGATCTGGCCGATCCTCACGGCACCCATAAAGTGTGTTTGGATATTGTTTTTGAATCATTGCGCAGGTTAAAAGCAGCTAATGAACCCTGGGTTAAAGATTGCTGGGTATGGTTATATAAGGGCGCATGGCAGGAGTGGGACATCAGCGAAATTGAAATGGCCATACCGATGAGCCCCGACCAGGTCTTGAAAAAAAGGCATGGCATTTTCATTCACCAATCTCAAAAGGATATGGTGCCATTCCAGGGTTCAGATAGCAGAGAGTTTTGGCAACGTGCTGAAGACAGGAATGCTAATACTGCTGATCTATATGCACAACTCGGCCTGACGAAATATGCAGCCATAGAGGCTTTTGTAAGATGGCATTATTGATGCTTATTTTGATCTGATGAATTTTATGTTTGAATTTCTTTCTCAAAGCAAAAAAAACTGGCTGGCTGCGCTGCGCCGGCCTTCATTCAGCAAAAAGGTAATTCCCGGAACAATTATTGTTGCAGCGATCTTGTCTGCGATGCCATTTTTCTTTCCCGCAATTGAAAAAAGGAACGGAACATTATTGAATGATTGGATTTTGAGCAAGTTGCCTTCTTATAATTTATCTGTTCCCATTTTTATTGTAATATGGTTGATGGGTTTGATTTCAATAATGCGGGCGTTTCGGGATCCATATATCTATCTTGTTTTCTGCTGGTCATATATTTTTGTAAGCATTTTTCGGGCTGCGTCAATCATATTCATTCCACTCAATCCACCGGTCGGATTGGTAGAATTGATAGATCCCTTGAGCAATACTTTTTATGGAAATGCGGTAATAACAAAAGACCTGTTTTTTTCAGGGCACACTTCTACCATCTTCTTAATGTTTCTGTGCATGAAAAATAAAGGAGACAAAATACTAACGTTAACGGCTACCTTCATTTTGGCAGTATTATTGATGATTCAGCATATTCATTATGTTATCGACATAGTTGCGGCGCCAGTTTTCACTTATATTTCTTATTTGATCGGGAAGAGAATTGCATTGGGAAAAGACCCCATTTCGCCGATCTAAGATCAAAACGATTCTCCGATTTGTAAATAAAGTCCGCTTGTGGAATTCCCCCCAACCCCGTAATCAAGCCGGAGATTTAATTTTTCCGCTTTATTGAGTGCAAAGCGCAAGCCTAATCCATAGGAGTATTTCAGGTATTGAAAATTTATCTCTTTAAGATCAGATCCAACATTGCCAATACCGCCAAAAGCGACAGCACCTACTTTCCAGAATAAAGGAGTGCGATATTCTGTTTGAAAAACGTACATATTCTTATCCCGGTAACGACCTGCGTAATAACCGCGCATTTCAGATGCTCCACCCAATGAAGCTAGACTTCTTAGTGGTACCACTCCTTCATTAAAAAACCCATAAGCCTGCAAGGCCAAAACCTGTTGGTTATATATCCTAAAAAATTTTCTTACATCGATCACAAAATTGGTGTAGGTATAGTTTGACGCAAAAAAAGGAGCGAAGTGATTAAAATAAAACTGCATTAACATTCCGCCATTGGGGGAAAATGCATTGTTACGCGTGTCGTAAGTAAAACTCAGGCCCAATCCCGAAACATGATAGCCGTATCTGCCAATAACATTTTCCTTATCGAATAATCCACCGGAATCATATTTTACATTAGCAACGTTCTGGTATTCGTACAATAATCCTACGAAAAAGCTTTTTGCAAGTAATAATTGCGGGTGTAAATAGATGTAATACTGGTGATAACTATACTCTTCTTCATTGCTGTGCGGCGCGATCTTTCCGATCCCCCAGAATTTGTCGGGAAAATAACTGTATGATAATTGCTGATTTAGTATTAATTTCTCTGCCGGAAAATAGATAGAGCCATTTACTGCTGCTACCAGTTGACGATGAGTTGAATATATAGTAAGTGCCTGAATATTTGATGTACGTGCCGTATGTTTACTATCTTTGAAATGAAAAGTGAACGATCCCGCTGCCCCAATAGACCATCCTGTTTCAATGGAGCGTGCCAAAACAGGAAAAATAATAAACCCGCTGCTATCTTTTTGTGAATGTGCCTGTGTACATGAGCAAATAAGCCCAATAAGCAATGAAACCGTTAAAGATGGCGTTTTTCTATGAAATTCCACGCGCAATATTACAATAGTAATTAACTTTCAAGAATAAATGCAAGGTAAATTAACACGGAAAATTTAATTTTTGTATTTTTGCAAATTCGTTGAAAGATTATAATTTGTTAAAATTGAATTCATTAAATTTATTTATTGGCTCTGTTAATGGAATAAAGTCTATTTATCCCTTGGCATAAACGCTAACATCATGAAAAAAATAGATTCTCTCAACTTTCCTTTAAAAGATAAGCTGACTCCGGAACAGCTTGATTATTTTGATAAAAATGGCGTTATTATTTTCAGAAACTTTATTTCAAAAGAAACTGTTCAACTCTTTATCAGTGAAATTGACAGGATTGAAAAGCAATGGCTTGATGAAGGCAGAGACAAAGTGAACGGGGTTCCTTTGAAATTTGGTAAAGATGAAAATGGTAAAACAATGATTCAGCGTATGTGCTTTCTTTCTTTATTCAGCGATGTATTTCGTGAGTTATTGCAAGATCCACGCCTGAAAGCATTAATAGAATTTTTATCTCCATATGATGGACGTATCGCCGAAAATGAAAAGGACGGGTTAATTCTCAATCATTATGTGCGCATGCCCAACAGCGCATTTACTCAAATGGGCTGGCATACCGACAGTCCGCGCGATCTTTTTTTGGGACAAAAGATAATGCCTATGCTGAATGTAGGAATACATTTGGATGATTGCCCTTTTGAGAACGGGGGTTTGCGTGTGCTGCCCGGAACACATAAACAAAACATGATAAAACTACTATTCGGTAAAAAATATTTTATAGATAATAACCCTGATGATCGTGAAATTGGCTTTGATGTAAGTGCTGGCGATCTTACTGTGCATGATGGTCGTTTATGGCACCGCGCACAACAATCGCCTCATTTTGGTGAGCAAAGCCGCAGACGTGTAATGTATGTTCCCATTATTACCGGCAAATACAAGCCAAAAGATGAGAACAGCAAGACACCTTTTTACCATCGCCTTGCCGGCAAAGTCCAGAACTAAGCGATCCCTAAGACAATAAATCAAAATTTTATTTTTAAAGAAGGTCAACTAAGGTTGACCTCTTTATTTTTGTGAAAACAATAAATGAATTATGAGTGTAGCGTTAATAACTGGTGCGAGCAAAGGGATTGGTAAAGCCATAGCCATTGAATTGGCTGCCCGAAAATATGATTTGGTGCTGGTCGCCCGATCCGCTGCTTTACTGCAAAGTGTAGCCGTCGAATTAAGAGAAAAATATAAAGTTGAAGTCGATTATTTTGCCATTGATCTGTCCCTTTCAGATTCCCCACAAAGGATCTTTGACTGGTGCGCTGAAAAAAAATACAGTATTAATGTATTGGTAAATAATGCAGGTTACGGTCTAAGCGGACTATTTGATAAATACAGTGTTGCCGAAAACACCAATATGCTCCAGCTTAATATTATCGCGCTTTCCCAAATGTGCCAATTGTTCTTGCCGCAATTAAAAAATCAATCAGAATCTTACATTTTAAATATCGCCAGTTCCGCTGCCTACCAGGCAGTACCCTATTTGTCATTATACTCTGCAAGCAAATCTTTTGTATTGAGTTTCAGCAGAGGACTAAGGCAGGAGTTAAGAAAAACTTCAGTATCTGTAACCTGTATTTCACCGGGCTCAACTGATACAGATTTTGCGAATCGCGCGCAAATCGGGGAGAAAGGATTGAAGACTGCAGAGAAAGTGAATATGCAACCGCAAGTGGTAGCCAAAATTGCCGTAGATAGCATGTTTGCAGGCAAAGCAGAAGTAATTACCGGACTCATTAATAAATTGGGTGCCTTCATGGTTTGGTTGATGCCTAAATCATTGGTTGAAAAAACAGCCATGAAAATTTATGAATAAATACAATTGAGGGTTGATCGTTCATTGCTTTATGTCTCAAATCGACAATTTAGCCTGGTTATTAAGCGTTCATTTTATTTTTTGAATTATCTTTGCGCTCCTTTATGGCCCCGTAGCTCAACTGAATAGAGTATCTGACTACGGATCAGAAGGTTATAGGTTTGAATCCTATCGGGGTCACCATTAGAATATAAAACCCTTGTCAGCATTGAGTTTGACGGGGGTTTTTGATTTTAGGGGCCGTTTTAGGGTTCACTCTGTTTTTTATTGTTCCACTATTTTTCGAGTTGTCAAATTCAGATTTGCCTCCCGTCTGGGCTACGTTTTAAAGAAAAGCTTATAGGCATGGTCTCAATAGTGGTGGGAGTTTGAGTCTATGAACTTCGGAAGCTGCGGATGATTTAAAGTCGACAGATTTACCACCTCGCGGACGATTTTTGATGAGAACAGGAAAAAGACCTTGTTAGAAGACACTAAAACTTATCATTCTTTCAACATATTTTATATACCAACCCGCCAATGCTTTAACCGCTTCACAGAAAATGTATCTTTAAATTGAAAGTTCCCAACATACTGGCAAATACAAAAGGCAAAATTAAACAGCAGCGTTTTTCCCGACTCTTTCTTTTCCTTACCTGCCCGTAATTTTTTTTCGGTGAAGAATGCCCCACTTTTTTAATTCTCCAATTACGGTGGATAATGATTTTCCATGTTCTGTAATGCAATATTCCACGGTTGGAGGAAAGGTATCATAAACCGTTCTTGTTATGAGCTTATTCATTTCCATATCCTTTAATTCTTTCGCAAGAACTTTGTCAGAAATGCCATTCACTTCTCTTGAAATTTCCTTGAATCGCTTTATACCAAAAGTTAACGAAACAATGATTGGAAGTTTCCACCTTCCATTCAAAACATCAAGAGCGTCTCTTACCGCCATTGTTGATTGTAAACATTCACTCAAAGTAGGTTTCGATGTCCTTGTTGTGGTAGCCATTTTATTTTTTTAAATGATACTTTCCCAAAGGTTAGTACTTTCAAAAAGGTTAGTACTTACTTTTAGTTAGCAAATCTAATTAAGTTTGCATCGTTAAACAAATTATCAGCAATATGTGTGAATGATGTAAGTAATTTAAAAGTTGTGTAACGCTTTCCGCTTATATTGTAATCACCTTTGCATCGTAAACAAATAAATTAAATAAAGTAACAGCAATTACTTCCATTCAAAGCGAGACACTTTATGATTTCCACTAACTGGCACCATTAAGAGCAAAGATTTCGGACTAACGTGTAACGCCTTATCCGAATCTGGTGGATTAACTTTAAGCGAAAACATAAATTTGGTTGCGAACGTACAAGCTGCTAAAAAGTAAATGCAAAAAGCATTTTTTAGCAGAAGCGATATTATTAAAAAGTAACATAATTATAGAAAAAATGAGCAAACTAAAAAACAAAGTAGCCGTGATTACAGGTGGCAATAGCGGTATCGGGTTTGGGATCGCTCAAGCTTTTAAAAATGAAGGTGCCAAAGGAGCTATTATCGGCAGAAATCAAGAAACTTTAGCTAGTGCTGTGGCTCAACTTGGCAATAATTTTATAGCTATAAATGCCGATGTAACCAAGGTTGCCGACCTGGAAAGAGTGTTTAAAGAAACGTCTGAAAAATTTGGTAAAATAGACGTAATTGTTGCCAACGCGGGTGGTGGAGCTGTAGGAACTGTGGCAACTATTGACGAAGCCGACTACGACAAAACAATGGATCTAAACCTGAAAAGTGTTTACTTCACTGTTCAGAAAGGACTGCCCTATATAAATGAAGGAGGTTCTGTTATTCTCATCGGGTCAAATGCTGCACATCGGGCATATGCTAATTTTACGCTCTATGGCGCTTCAAAAGCAGCCGTTATCTATTTTGCAAAAGGGTTTTCAAGCGACCTTTTAGATAGAAAAATCAGAGTAAATGTAATAACCCCAGGTACAACAGATACTCCAGCATTTGAAAAGTTTATTCCCGCAGAACAAATTAAAGCGGTAAAAACACAATTTGCAAGTGTAATGCCGACCGGCAGGATTGGGCAACCTTCTGACATCGGTAAAACGGCAGTTTTTCTGGCTTCTGATGATTCTTCGTTTATGCTTGGTGCTGAACTCCTTGTTGATGGTGGCATGACCTATTTGGCAAACTAATCAACTTCACCATGGCGCGAATTTGTAACTCTAATCATTAATAATTAAAATATATTCTTCAAAATGAGCAATTCAAAAAACAAAGCAGCGAGCTACGCAATTATCGGCTTCGGCAAAATCGGACAAGCCCTGGCTAGGGCGTTTTCCCGCAAGAGCATCGAAGTATCCGTTGCCACCACACGTGACCCAGAAAGCTTTGCATCCGTCGCAGCCGCGATAGGACCAGAGATCATTCCCACTACCCTGGCCGAGGCTGTCAAGGCGGACGTCATCTTTTTGGCTGTCCGTTTTGAATCGCACCCGGATGTCGCCAAAGCGCTGCCCACCTGGCAGGGGAAGACCATCGTGGATGTTACCAATGCCTACGGCGTGCCCACTGAGAAGATGGGAGGACTGCCCTCTGCCAGGTTCGTGGCGCAGTCCTTCACTGACGGAAAACTGGTTAAGGGCTTCAACCATTTGGGCGCCGCCATTCTTGCCCAGGACCCGGCTGTCCATGGTGGTAGGAGAGTTGTGTTCCTGGCGAGCGACGATGACGGCTCAGCAGTGGAGATTAGTAAGCTTGCGGAAAATCTTGGTTTCGCACCAATCAAACTTGGCGGACTATCGGAAGGTGGACTGCTTGTGCAAGCGCACGGAAATAGCTGGGGTAACCTCATCTTTCAGGATTTAACCAAGTTTGACTGATGAATCATTATCGCGAATTTCCGTCTCGGGTCGTATGTATGGTTTTTAAATTTGCAAACTCAAAAAAAATGAAAGGCATTGGGACGGAATTATTAATTGACGGTGGTTTCACCAACTAAGGTCTGCAATAGGAATTTCTTTTGTTTTTTTTAAGAGAAGATCTTTTACCTCGTCCTGTGTCGTTGTGTTTGAAATAATCTCCGGGATGACGTCTTTTCAGTTCTTCGCGATATCCAAGAAGGAAATGATCAGTTTCACCATAGATTGGCGAACTTCCGAATGACTCGCCAGCAACTCATATTAGATGGTGAGTTCCGGTAGCGTTATAAGTAACCTTTGATAGCTGTGTTGGAGAAAACTACAGACCAACAGTAAGAGTATCTGTTTGCCGATGAGGAAATCCCGATTAATGACCGTGGACGGCACCGTGGACAGCGTTTGATTTCAGTCAGGCATTCCCTTGTTTAGAAATGTCATTTGAAAAAAACAGCTCAAATGATTCAATAATCATTTTCAACAAGAAAATAAAAAACAGCCGGATTGCTGAGTTGTACACTAATTTATTTTCTGGTTCCCAGGGATCTTTATTCGCCATTTTTTAAACCGTATATTCAAAAAAAATCTCTGGTTGATGCAGGGGAGAACTTTTAAATTACTTATTTTCAATCTATGAAAAACACATTAATGACCATTTCAGCAGTGATGCTGCTGATAGCTTGTAATAGCAAACCCGAAACGCTTCAGCTCAATGGCACTTGGAAATTATTGTCGGGAACTACGATTACCAAAGGCGTGAGCACCATAACTGATTACACAAAAGATCAAAGTATGATCAAGGTCATTAATGACAATCATTTTGCTTTCTTAAAACATGCGATCAATGTAGCAAAAGATTCATCCAATCAATTTGATGCCGGCGGCGGGAGTTATACCCTTAACGGTGACCAATACACGGAGCACCTGGATTATTACAGCGATAAAAATTGGGAAGGTAAACCCTTTACTTTTACTGTTTCCATCAATAATGATACGCTTATACAAAAGGGACTGGAGAAAGTGGAAAATGAAAATATAGACAGACAGATCATCGAAAAATATATTCGCATTAAATAATAATGATTCAAAATATAAATTAATGGGAATGTACGCCGGAAAGAAATTCAAGACCGTTGAAGAATATTTCGAAGACTTGCCGAACGATTCGAAAATCATTTTACAAAAACTAAGACAAACAATAAAAAAAGCCGCGCCAAAAGCAGAGGAAGTTATAAGCTATAATATTCCTGCTTTTAAATTTCATGGCGTTTTGGTATTTTATGCAGCGCAAAAAAAACATATCGGATTTTATCCCACGGCTTCGGGGATTTCACTTTTCAAAAAGGAACTGGAAAAATACGAGATCGCAAAAGGCACTGTACGTTTCCCATTGGATAAGCCGCTTCCATTGGGTTTGATTACCAAGATCGTGAAATTCAGAATGCAGGAAAATTTACACAAAGAAGAAATAAAATTGACAAAGAAAAAGAAATAAAACAGGTCAATTTTGGTTGATCAATAAATATCAACTACAAAAAATCTCATCTCATTTATTTGGGTTATTTTTGATGTTCGATTGTCATTGAGCGCACAAAAAAACATAAAATTTACAAAAGATAATCATGGCCATTTTAAAATTCAGGATCTATTTTGAAGAAGACGACAGCGTTTATCGCGATGTGGCGGTAAAACACACGCAGAATTTTTTGCAATTGCATGAAATAATCCTGAGGGCATTTGAGTTTGATAATAAACATCAGGCAACTTTTTATCGCAGTAACGATCAGTGGCAGCGGGGACGTGAGATCTCTCTGGAAAAATATGATAAGCCCTATAAGGCAGAACCCCTCATAATGTCCGCCACTGTTATCGGAACGGAAATCAAGAACCCGAATCAGAAATTTATCTACGTATATGATTTTGTGAAGAACTGGTCGTTTTTGGTTGAGTTGATCAATGTGAGTAAGGATGAAGAAGGTAGATTAGATTATCCGGCAATAACGAAAGTGGAAGGAATCGGCCCATCACAATATGGTACAAAAGGATTGGTGGGTGATAAGCTGACAGAAGTTGAAGAGAAATATGATCTTGCAAAAGTAACGGAGGGTTTTGTCGTGGAAGGGGGTGATGATGCAGAAGCCGACACGGACGAAACTAGTGAAGAAGAAAGTACGGATGAAGAGTTATCGGAAGATGAAGTGTGATGTTGAAGGGTAATAAAATGCGCAATGATATTTGATGAGTTCTTTACAAACTCATGAAAATTGAAAGACAAAACAGTCATAATAATTCTCGGGCCAACGGCCGTTGGCAAGACTGCTGCAGCTATCCGGCTTGCACTTGATATTCAAACAAAAATAATTTCAGCCGACTCCCGTCAATGTTTTAAAGAATTAAATATTGGTGTAGCCAAACCGGGCAACAGCGAATTGCGGGAGGTACCCCACTATTTCATCAATACACACAGTATTGTTGAAGAGGTTAATGCTGCCATGTTCGAGCAACTTGCCTTGCAATATGCAGAAGAAATATTTCGTGATCATGATAAACTGGTGATGGTCGGTGGAACCGGACTTTATATAAAGGCTTTTTGTGAAGGATTGGATGAAATACCGGCAGTTGAAAAAAATATTCGCGATTCAATAAAGGAAAAATATGACGCTCACGGATTAAGCTGGTTGCAGGAAGAAA
This sequence comes from Chitinophagales bacterium, assembly GCA_021323755.1. GTDB lineage: Bacteria > Bacteroidota > Bacteroidia > Chitinophagales > Chitinophagaceae > Puia. The sequence continues at coordinate 13,907 of JAJPKJ010000009.1, forward strand.
TAAAGAAACATGATCCCGAATTTTATCAAAAGGGCGAGATATTCAATCCACAACGCGTAATGCGCGCGCTTGAAGTAAAACTTTCAACCGGAAAGAGTTTTTTTTCATTCAGAACAACACAAAAAAAGCAAAGACCTTTTAATACAATTAAGGTAGGGTTGCATTTGCCAAAGGAAGAATTACATCGCCACATTCATCATCGTGTGGATGAAATGATGAACCGGGGGTTATTGGATGAAGTCAACCGATTGGTAGAATACAAAGACCTGAATGCGCTTCAAACCGTTGGCTACACTGAGCTTTTTGATTATCTAGAAAAAAAATTGACCATTGATGAAGCGGTTGAGGCGATCAAAAAAAATACGCGTCATTATGCAAAAAGGCAAATGACATGGTTTAGAAAAGATGGCTCCATTCAATGGATACAGCCAGGCCATCATGCATTACTAAAAAAAATAACAGAATCTTAATGTTGGCATAACACCGTTTGAAGTGAATTTTGCGCAACATTATTTTGTGACAAATTATTTTCAACAAATTTCAGCAAAGGATTTTGGAGACGATTTTTTGTGGGGAGTAGCCATGGCTGCAGCACAAAATGAAGGCGCTTACCAAGATTATGGAAAAGGTGAATCCATCTGGGATGTATATGCCAAAAAGAATGGTAAAATAAAAAGCGGTCACAAACATTTTGTTGCCGCTGATTTTTATCATCGGTATAAAAATGATCTGTTATTGGTAAAAGCCCTCGGCTTCACTGTTTTCCGATTTTCCATTTCCTGGCCTCGGATTTTGCCCGAAGGGACTGGCAAGATAAATAAAGAAGGAATTCTATTCTATCATCGCGTGATTGATGAATGCTTAGCGCTTGGACTTACTCCATTTATCACTTTATATCATTGGGATCTGCCCGCTGCTCTTGAAAAAGAAGGCGGATGGACAAGTCACTTAATGTTGAAATGGTTTGCCCGTTATGTAACTATTTGTGCTGACGAGTTCGGGGGTAAAGTGAAAAACTGGATCATTTTAAATGAGCCATTCGGATTTACTTCGCTGGGATATATGTTGGGTAAACATGCGCCGGGAAAAAGAGGATTAAATAATTTCTTTTCTGCGGTTCATCATGCAGCGATGGCTCAGGCTGAAGGGGGTCGTATCATACGCAAGCTGGTTCCCAAGGCCTATATCGGCACTACTTTTTCCTGTTCTAAAATAATCCCTAATTCAGATAAACAAGAAGATGTGTTTGCGGCGCAACGCGTGGATATCTTATTCAATCGCTTATTCATTGAACCCACTTTTGGCAATGGATACCCCAAAGATGATTTCATTTTCTTAGATAAACTGGAGATGCATAGCCGCGAATGGAAATACCGCGAAAGGCTTCAGTTCGATTTTGATTTTATCGGTTTACAAAATTATTTCCCCCTGGTGGTGAGATACAATCCCATAATACCGATGATCAAAGCTTCTCAGGTGAAACCTGGAAAAAGAAATGTACCGCTTACCGATATGGGATGGGAGATCAATCCCCAAAGTTTTTATGAGATCATTAAACAATTTGCCGCATACCATAATGTAAAAGAGATCATCATTACTGAAAATGGTGCGTCGTTCAAAGACAAACTGGTGAACGGTGAAGTGAACGATGAAGAAAGAATAAGATATTTTCATCAGCACCTAAATGCGTTATTGCAGGCAAAAAAAGAAGGAGTGAAGATCAAAGGTTATTTTGCCTGGACAATCACTGATAATTTTGAGTGGAGCGAAGGGTATCATGCCAGATTTGGGTTGATACATGTTGATTTTAAAACACAATTGCGGACAATCAAAAATTCCGGATATTGGTTCAGGGATTTTTTGCGGAAGGAATAAGATTTACCAGGGCCGGGTGTTGGCAGGGATTTCGTCGGTGATATAAATTCCGCCATTTCCAAACTGACGAAGACAGATCATTTTTTTGTGGGCGAGTACTTCCTGCAACGTTATTAATTCCGGATTTTCCGATTCGTCCATCCAAACCAAATAGCAATATCTCTTTTGATAAAAATCCTGTATTTCTTTTGCGTTTTCTCTATGTGGTAATATGTCACAACGGAGCCCGGTAAAAAAATAAACGCCATCATCTCCGTTGGAATAAATGGTATAATTCGGAAGAAACCGTTTGTAATTGTTTTTCAGAAAATTCGCCACTTCTGAATCCTTGTTCCATGGATCTTCGGTATATCCGGGAATTCCGGCATCTTTGATGCCATCATAGTTTTCATAATCTGCCAGGTATTGATTGGTTTGAAATCCCAATGCAACAATGATGGCTATCACGGTGATGATGATGCGCCATTTTCCGGTGAATTTAGTGATGAACATCAAAAACCAATAACTGCACCCGATGGTAAAGGGAATGAATGAAGGAGATAATAAACGGCTTGTGATCTGTTCATACCTGGAAAGGGTTGCAGTAATGATAATGAAAAGCGCATAGACCAAAAAATAAGCAGTGAGGATGTTTTCAAGAGACGAGAATTCATTTTTTTTCATCACATAATAAAACAGAGTTGCGGCACATCCCATGATAACGAGTAAGGCAATGCAATATGTCAACGGGTAGTTGCCATTGGGCAATGGAAGCCAGTCGCACAGGACATCTCCGATATAAAAAATATTATCATTCACAGAAGTGAGACTGGACTCGCGAAGTCCCGTCAAGGTGGTGCTCACCATATTGTTTCTGATCAGATTCATGATGAGCAATGATGATGAACCGATTCCAAAAACCATGATGTGAAAAAGTTTCTTTTTAATCCGGATTTGCGGGTCGAATAAGAGCAATAAACAACCCGCGCCGATCAAAGTGACACCTGCGTACCTGGTAATGCAGGCCAATGCAGCAACAGCTGCTGCAATGAGTAACGAAGAGACCGATAATGTCTGAAAATATTTTCTAAGCGCAATAAAAAAGAAAAGTAGCAACAAAATAAATAAGGTTTCAGACCACAGCATTGAATATACTTCCAGCAAGCAGGGACTAAGTACGATGCAACTTAAAATGATATGTTTGTACCACTTTGACCTGAGCGGGAATTTTTCTAACATCCATCCACATACGTATACCACTAAAAAAAATAAAAAACTATTCAAGAGGGCCCCAAATATTAAAGGATCGGTTCCACTTACGAAAATCAAGGAGCTTAAAAAAAGGGGATAAAAAGCAGGGAACATTACCAACGGGCGATTATCAAAATCCATTAACGCGCCGTGTTGGTGAACATTTCTCGCAGCGCTTACATACATTACTGAATCTGGAGAAATGCCGATACCGCTATGCCGGGTGTAAATAAAGATGATCGCAAAACCAACAGCTGCCGGAACAATTGCATCAAGATTATTTTTTGGAAACCAGGATTGCAAAATTCTTTTCAGCATTCATTATATAATTAAATACTGCGAATATAAGGCATAAAAAAAATGAAAATATTTTTCAGAGCAACTTGAAACCGACAGTTACTAAAATAGTTCCTGCAGTTTGTTTGATGGTGGCATAAGTGTTGGATTTATCCGACAAGCGGTAAGGAAAGTTGATATCGTTTGCAATGCTTTCCACGTAAGTCAGGTCAATAAACATTCCTTTATTCCTGTAACCCACGCCGCCACTGAAGTACATGCGATTGGTCTTAAGTTCACCTTGTTTGTTGGGATTGGTGTAGTACGCAAATCCCAGTCTTGCCGCAAACAAATTAAATTTCAATTCTCCGCCCACATGAACATCAAAACTATTTTTATAAATGCTTTTTATGGCTGAGTTTACGCCATCAAAATAGCCATTGGGTACTGTGCTGTTCCCGTTTTCGTCAACGTCTCCGGAATATTTCATGGTTCTATTGGTTATCCATCCGATATCTGCTGTAATAAAACCTTTTTGTTGTTTTATGTTTTGTTCTCCACCGCCGAAGATGTATGATCCACTTAATAGAAATTTCCAATTCGTGTTTAATATGTATTTGACCTGGTTTGCTGAGAACCCGGAACCGGCATCCAGTTGGGTGGAACTGATGGAAATTACATGCGCATAATTTTCGGTGTTGGTTATCATGGATGAACTGATATGATCTTTTAGAAAAAGTCCTGAAGGTGAAATAATGGATGCTCCAAATTGCAGATTGTCTGCGGCCTTGAAAATTGCGCCTGCTTTAAAATTAAGGCCAAAACCGCTTGATGAGTAGGATTCCTGATAGATCATTGAAGCGAAATCATTATTGGTGTTTCCTGTTGCATCCGTTTCAACAAAAGTCTGTTCGTGCTTATAAACAACAATGGGAATACCAAGCGTACCTCCAAAATACCATTTTCTCAAACTGCTAAAGTTCCCTGCATATGCGAATGCAATCTCAGTTATACTTCCCCGTGAGTTAATGCTGTTCTGTTGATTCAATAAACCTGCCTTTTCCGGCATGGCAATGATCTTATTTGTCCCATTGATGGTTGCGGTGTCGATCAGATAACTATATAATGCCATTCTTGTCCCATAGGAAACTGCTGAACTGTTTATGGCATCATTAATACTAAGACCTGAATTGGCAAATTCCTCAGCAAATTGTTCGGAAAAAGAACTGTAATCATTCTGTCCCTGGTAATATAAGTTGTTTTTAAAACTGCTGGTTTGATTTACTGCTATGCTGAATGCGTTACTGGAACCATTTTCATTGGTAAACGCAGCCACAAGGCCAGAAGTACCCAAATTAAAATTACCCGTGGTTGATCCGGACACATCAGTTCCACGAAAACCGGTATTGTTTTTTAAGAAGCGAAAGCCCGGGCTTATCACAAATTCACTATTCTTATACATGCCTAAACCGGCGGGATTGACAAAGACAGCAGATATTTCTCCACCCAATGAACCTATTGCGCCGCCAATGGCTTGCTGGCGGGCAGTTCCGCTTGGGGTATTCCATGATAATCGCAAAGCATCTTCCGGCAGTTGGGCAAACGAGTATTGGCAAATCAATAGCAGCATAAGCCCGCAAAGGCATATTTTTTTGGAGTAGATCATGGGTGGTCTGTTAGGTTATTCTTACTAAATTAAAAAGGAAGATGTGATTTGCCGAAACTAAATCATCATCTTCCTTAACTTTAATATCTTCTTAATAAATTGCTTCTTGAAGTTTGGCGGATCATCTTCCTATTCTTCCAAAACTTCTTCCACCGCCGCCTCCACCTCCTCCAAATGATGAAGGGCTAAAGGATCTCGTAGACTGAGTACTTTGTGTACGGAAGAAACTGTTATTGGGACTATTAAATCTTGTCGAATTTGTAGTATGAAAAGTATTGGGAGAAAACCTGTTATTGGTATTGTTGCTGAAAGATGTGGTTCTTACACCGTTTGGATTATATGCCCGGAAACGATTGTTATTATTAATTGCCATACCGGTATATCCTGATAAAATAAACGGGTGCATCTGCGTGTAATAATTATATGTCGGATATTTTGTTGCAACAATTACGCCGCTGTAATAAGGATTATAAAATCCATTCCACATGTAATAATTGTTAAGATAATAGCTGGGATACCCGAATCCATATCCAAAACCGAAACTCATGAACGGAGAAAAGCCAAATGGTGAAAATCCATACATAAAGTATGGGTTGTAAAAAGCACCATAAGGGCTATATGCAGGATAATAAAAATTGTCGTAAGAATAATCATCAAAATAAGCCCATCTTGACGGATCTGATGATTGTGATTTCATCATTAAATACTGATCGTCAGAATTTGCGTTGTAATAATCATTGCTTCCTGAACTTACATTGGCGCCTTTTGAGGAACCCGGAGAATAATAAACATCGTCAGGGGTTTGTGCGGTTTTATAGGCAGAGGAACAACTGCTTAAAAAAACTATCCCACAAATTAAGATCGGGTATATAGTTTTCATATAAATGCTTTTAAATTTTTTTAAATTGAAGTCATTACTTTTGCGCTTCAAATTATTGAACATAAAGTTACAACAAAAAATTGTCGGAATTAAGAAAATTATTTTATCGGATTGTTAATGAAACCAATCCGGCAAACATTGATTATGAGCAAAGAAATTACAAGCAGGCAGGCGGATTATTCACAATGGTACAATGACCTCGTTATTAAGGGGAGTTTAGCTGATTATTCCGCCGTCCGCGGGTGCATGGTGATCAAGCCATACGGATTTGCACTTTGGGAAAAGATGCGCGATCAGCTTGATAAAATGTTCAAGGATACAGGTCACGAAAACGCTTATTTTCCTTTGTTCGTGCCCAAAAGTTTATTTGAGGCCGAAGAGAAAAATGCCGAAGGATTCGCCAAAGAGTGTGCTGTAGTCACGCATTATCGCTTAATAAATGATCCGGATAATAAGGGCAAATTGATTGTTGATCCAGAAGCAAAACTGGAGGAAGAATTGATCATTCGCCCGACAAGCGAGGCCATAATCTGGAATACCTACAAAGGCTGGATTCAATCTTACCGCGACCTACCATTGCTGATTAATCAATGGGCGAATGTGGTTCGTTGGGAAATGAGGACGCGATTGTTCCTGCGAACCGCAGAGTTTTTGTGGCAGGAAGGTCATACTGCGCATGCGACTGCGCAGGAGGCTGTTTCAGAAACGATCCAGATGCTAAATGTGTATGCAGAATTCGCTGAAAACTATATGGCTTTGCCTGTGATTAAAGGGGTAAAAACGCCTGGAGAACGTTTTGCGGGCGCTGTGGACACCTATTGCATCGAAGCATTGATGCAGGATGGAAAAGCTTTACAGGCAGGCACCTCGCATTTTCTTGGACAAAATTTCGCAAAGGCATTCGATGTGAAATTTTCTGATAAAGATAATAAGCTTGATTATGTGTGGGCAACAAGCTGGGGCGTCAGCACAAGACTGATTGGCGCGCTTGTAATGGCACACAGCGATGATGATGGTCTGATCCTTCCGCCGAAGATCGCGCCCTTACAAGTTGTCATCGTTCCGATCTATAAAGGAACTGAAAAGAAAGAGCTGCTGGATGCAAAATGCAAAGAGTTTGTTCAGCAATTTAAGCATGCAGGAATAAGGATAAAGTTCGATGATAATGAAAATGCTCGCCCGGGCTGGAAATTTGCTGAATATGAAATGAAGGGTGTCCCGGTTCGGATCGCTGTTGGACTAAGAGATCTGGATAATAATACGGTGGAAGTCGTTCGCCGGGACACAAAACAAAAAGCGGTTATTAGTATGGAATCACTTGCAGATCATATGATAAAATTGCTTGATGAAATTCAGTTGAACATATATAACAGGGCACTTGCTTATCGGGATGCGCACATAACAAAGGCAGACAGCTGGGAAGAATTTAAAAACCTGCTTGATGAAAAAGGTGGTTTTATTGCTGCACATTGGGATGGCGCTGCTGAAACAGAGGAAGCGATAAAAGAAGAAACAAAAGCAACCATCCGGTGCATTCCGCTCAATAACCCTCAGGAAGAAGGCAAATGCATCTTCACCGGAAAGCCAAGCAGGGAAAGAGTTTTGTTTGCGCGTGCATATTGATATTATGTCTTTATTATGAGGTTTTCCATATTCAATTAAATTAATAACTTGTGTTATCATTCTTTTATAACCTAAACAACTGAATTATGGAACAAACTCCCCAACCGCAATTGCCACAAACACAACCCAAAAACTGGTTAGTAGAGTCTATTTTGGTGACTATTTTTTGTTGTCTTCCTTTTGGTATTGCAGGTATTGTTTTTGCATCTCAGGTAAATTCCAAATGGGCTGCCGGAGATTATCTTGGCGCGCAACAAGCTTCTAAAGATGCAGGTAAATGGACAAAAATCGGATTCTTTATAGGCATAGGTGTTACCGTGTTATACCTGATTGCGGTATTTGGCTTAGGGTTTACTGCATTCTGGACTCACAGAGCAGTGCTCAATAATAACTATTGATGTTATTGATGAATAACAAATTGAAAATTCAATTCATGATAGTGACAATAGCAGTGGTAATATTATCACTGCTATATTTTTTGTTCCCTGTTGCGAATTATCGTTTTTTTCCAAAATGTATTTTTCATGAGTTAACCGGATTATATTGCCCCGGTTGCGGCTCCCAGCGCGCATTTTCAGCATTATTACATGGCGATCTCTTGCTGGCCTTGCACGATAATTTATTGATGGTCTGCTCTATTCCATTATTGATTTATTCAGCCTATATTTTTACCTGGAATACATTTCATCAACAAAAAAAGCGACAACGTTTTTTTTATTCACCGGCTTTTGTAAAAAGTTTTCTGCTGCTCTTGATAGCTTTTGCCGTTTTGCGTAACATAAACCTTTCTCCCTTTAATCTGCTCGCGCCGGTTTTATAATTTTGCAGTTAGATAATTATAATCCGCAATCACCACATTTAAAAAGTGTGATGCTTCCAGATTGGTCTGGACATTCAGTAATTTTTTTACTTTTTCTGCAGTGGGATAGGCAAGATATAAATTTCCTGTTTTGCTGATATGCACGATCACTTCACGGATCAATTGTATATCTGCATCAGTAAGATTCACTACTTCAGGAAATGAAACCGTATAATTGACTTCTGGTGTTGGTGCATATATGGTCTGATTAAAAAAGGTGCGTGGTGAAGTTTTGATAAGCGTTGTCCCTGCGACCATGTCGCCGACTCTTTGTTTTTTTTCACTTACGGCAACACTGACCAGTGCACATATGCTTCCTGTCAAGCTAAAATCAACCAATCGAAATAACCATCGGATTATGTATTGCCCCAAGGATGGCTGGCTGCCATCAATGCTTATCACTTTTATTTTCATAATTCTTTTACCCAAACTCTGGCCGTTGAATAATACCTCGCACACCAGGTCATAAAAAATAACGGGGAGAAAAAATATTAGCAATAGCCACTGATTGGTATTGATGATCCTTCCGAAATCGCCGACGCCCATGATCACAAGAAAAACAATTCCATAAGCGATGATAAATACAAAATCAAGTATCCTTCCCACAATGCGTTCACCCAAACCGGCAAGTTCGTACTCCAGTTCGATATTTTGTGTTGTGGATATTTTGATGGTATTCATTCCAATAAAAGTAATGGATAACCATTGAAAAACAAACCAAAAGAGAAAATGAAAGCAGTCAGTGAGATCGAACTGGAATTTTGAGAGATTCATCATCCCGCCGAAGCTGTAATCCCTGAGATGCCAATGCTATCCCATGACAATTCATCCGAATCCAAGAAATATCAGGCTGCCCGCCATCAAGTTTGTAAATGAATAAAATTTTATGGTATCTTCCATCCAATAATTTATGCGAGAGGCACTTTTTTTAAGACAAAACGCCGAAAAGTGGCAGCAATTTGAGCAGGACCTTCGCTTGCAAAATAACCCTGATATTTTTGCAGATCATTTCATAGACCTGACTGATGATCTCGCTTACTCCAGGACCTTTTATCCGGCAAGCCATACCACCAAATACTTAAATGGGTTGGCGGCACAGTTTCATCAAAAAATTTATCGCAACAAAAAAGAGAAATCTTCACGCATCTGGAATTTCTGGCAATTTGAACTGCCTTATCTTTTTAAACAATATCATAAGCAGCTCTTTTATTCTTTTTTGATTACGATCATGTTTTGTTTTTTGGGTGCATTGTCCGCAAAATATGATGATAATTTTCTCCGCGTCATTCTCGGTGATGGTTATGTGAATATGACGAATGAAAACATTCAAAAAGGGGATCCCTTTGGGGTATACAAGCAGGGCGACCAAATGTCGATGTTCTTATTTATAGCCGCCAATAATATAAAGGTTGCATTTGTCGCCTATGTTGGGGGCATCTTATTTTCCATCGGTACAGTGTTGTTATTGGTGCAGAACGGATTAATGCTCGGCTCATTTGAATATTATTTTTTTTCAAAAGGATTGGGAATGCAATCTATCCTTGCCATATTCATTCACGGGACCATTGAAATTTCTGCCATCATTATTGCTGGCTGCGCCGGATTGATATTGGGGAGCAGCATTTTGTTTCCAAAAACATACAGCAGGTGGAATTCAATTCTATTGGGCGGGAAAGATGGAATGAAGATCGTGATCGGCTTGGTTCCTTTCTTTTTGATCGCCGCATTTTTTGAAGGATTTGTAACTCGGCATTATCAGCAAATGTCTGTTGCATTGAAATCATCCATATTATTATTATCCCTTGCATTTATTATTTGGTATTTTATTATTTATCCTATTCGATTGCATAAACGAATTGAAATGGCAAAAAACAACAATACTGATTCCGAAGATCAAAACTTTCAATCATGGCTGAACAAAAAATTGAATTTAGAAAAGTAAGAGATTTTGGAGAAAATCTCAGTGACACCTTTTTATTCATCCGGCAAAACTTTCTGCCTTTGATAAAAAGCTTTTTTGCGATTTGCGGGGTGTTTATGATTGGTTATGCCATCTTCAATGGAATATATCAATCCCGGGCATTCAGCATTTTTGATGAATTGCGCAAAGGCGGGATAATCGGGCAGCGGAATGGTTTCGAAAATATATTCACTCCTGAATATTTCTTGATGATCTTTCTTGGCTTTTTATTTTATGTTTCCATGCGTGTGGTGCTTGGCGCTTTCATAAAATTTTATGTGGAAAATAATAATACCGCGCCAACCATTGAACAAGTCTGGAATATCTTTATAAAATATTTTTTTAAAGTTCTCATATTCAGTATCCCTATTTTTCTTTTGATCCTAGCCGGAACATTATTCTGTGTTGCTCCGGGTATTTGGCTGCTTGTGGTTCTCATGCCATTTGATTTGATCTTAATCATAGAAGAGGCCTCTTTTGAATCTGCTTTTTTAAGAAGCTTTACACTGATAAGAGAGAATTTCTGGATCTCGCTTGCCATTTATTTTGTAGCCGCATTGATCTACTCTTTCAGTTCAGGTATCATTGGTATAATCGTTGGTGTTATTGTTGCCGCCGCTACTTTTATATCTACCAATAATATTGGCACAACTGCGGGCATTGCCACTTCCTTTTTGCTTGTCGTATCCAGAGTGTTTTATATTATCTTCTTTGTTTCTGCGGCATTGCATTATTATAATCTCGTCGAAAGGCATGATGGAACGGGTATAATGCAGCGCGTTGAAAATATGGGTAACGATCAAAACAATTTCGATAACATCCAGGAAAATTATTAAGTTTTTTGATGCGCATTCTATTTCTCAGCATACTAACCACGATCCTTTTTTATTCATCATTTGCTCAGCAAAAACCGCAATATGATAGTTCGGTTATCCATACCCGTGCGTTTTCTGCAAAAAATTTGTCAGAATACAAAAACAGAAGGGAGTTTCAGTATGAAAGTGTTCATGAACCTCCGCAATCATTGTGGGACCGTTTCAGGAATTGGATAAATTCATTGATTGTGAGGCTGTTTAGTAAATTGGGTTCGGGTTCCTTGGTCACCTGGGTATTTGCCATCGGAGCGATTGCCGTAATTGTCTTTTTTATTATTAAGATAAGTGGAATGGGAGACGGCGGGTTTTTTAAGAAAAGATCTTCAAAGGGCTTGGAATATACGGTTGGCACAGAAGATATTCACTCCATGAATTTTGAGGAAGCAATCCAACAAGCCGTCGATGATAAAAATTTTAGGCTAGCCGTACGATTATTGTATTTGCAATCGCTAAAATATCTTGCCGATAACCGAAAGATAAATTGGCAACTGAATAAAACCAATCACCACTATCTGCGGGAATTGTATGGCACATCGCATCATCCGGAATTTGCGCGGCTTACCAGGCAATTTGAAAGAAACTGGTATGGAAATATTCCGGTGGCAGACCTTGAATTTGGAACTTTGCGTCAATCTTTTGCAAATTTTAATAACCAGTTAAATTAATAGTTTGAAGGGATACAAATCTTTTATATTCTTTTTTTCAATCCTTTTGGTTTTGTATATCGTTTTTGAAATTACAAAACCAAAACCGATTGATTGGTCAGAAACGCTTTCCAAAGAAGACAAGAACCCTTATGGAAGCTATATTTTGTTCCATCAGCTAAAGGATATATTTCCTAATGTGGTTATCAACTCATACCGTTTACCTGTTTATAACCAGTTGAATAATTTTTCTGATTCGAATTCAGCTTATCTATTAATCGATCCGGAGTTGACATTTTCTGAGCCGGATGTTGACGCAATATTGAGTTATGCAGCAAATGGAAATTATGTTTTTATTTCAGCGGAGGCAATGAACAAAAATTTTTTAGATTCATTGCACATCAATACCAGCCGGCGCCTCACTTCAAAAAATTTCGATTCTGTTCGCCTAAATTTTAGTAATCCGCATCTGCATGCCTCAGACGATTATAAATTCCATCGCTTTACGATTGATGGGTATTTTGACAAGTTTGACACGACTACAGCCATCGTGCTGGGGAGTAATCAATTTAATGACGCTGATTTTCTTCGCATCAATTACGGCAACGGCGCATTTTTTGTTCATGCTGCGCCCATTTGTTTCAGTAATTATTTTATGCTTACGCAAAATAATGCGGATTATTCTGCAAAAGCTTTATCCTATCTTCCGCAAAACGTAAAACAGATTTTTTGGGATGAATATTATAAATTGGGCCCTGAAGGTTCGCAAAATCCTTTGCGTTTTATTCTTACAAACAGGTATTTAAAATGGGCTTACCGGATCGCATTGATAACCGTGATCATTTTTGTGTTCTTTGAAATGAAGCGCAGACAACGCATCATCCCGGTGATCGAGCCATTGCGAAATAGTACCCTGGATTTTGTGCGAACTGTTGGCGGGGTTTATTTCCATCAGCATAATAATAAAAACATCGCCGAAAAAAAGATCCAGTATTTTTTTGAATTCATACGATCACATTTTTATTTATCAACAGTTTACCTTGATGATGAATTCATCAGATCCTTGAGTAAAAAAAGCGGGATCACTGAATCTGGAGCCAGGGATCTGATCAATTATGTAAGTTTGGTCTCGGCAAGTGAAAGCATTGCCGACAGTGAATTATTGGAACTCAATACCAGAATTGACTCTTTTTATAAAACAGCCAAATAACAATTATGGAAGAATCATTAAACACTCCGCGAACTGATCTAACGAATTTGAATGGAGCGGTTCAGCGCATTCGCGAAGAAATTGGAAAAGTTATTGTTGGGCAACATCAACTGGTTGATATGTTGCTTGCAGGCGTATTTGCCGACGGACATATATTAATAGAAGGTGTGCCGGGTGTGGCGAAAACGCTTGCGGCAAAATTGCTGGCAAGAACCATTGATGTGCAATTTTCGAGAATTCAGTTTACGCCAGATCTGATGCCAAGTGATGTACTGGGAACCTCGGTATTCAATCCGCAAACAACAAGTTTTCAATACAAATACGGACCCATTTTCAGCAATATTATTTTGATTGATGAGATCAACCGTTCTCCGGCAAAAACCCAAGCTGCCCTATTTGAAGTAATGGAAGAAAAGCAGGTGACATTTGATGGAGTTACTTATCAGATGCCAACCCCATTTATGGTATTGGCGACGCAAAATCCGGTAGAGCACGAAGGTACTTATCGCTTGCCGGAAGCGCAATTGGACAGGTTCATGTTCAAAATTGAAATAAAATATCCATCCCCGCAGGAAGAAGTGAAGATCCTGGAATATGCGCATGAAGGAAGAACTGTCAATTTTAAAAATATCGTGCATCCGATACTTTCTGCAAACGATATTGCCATGTATCGCGCGCAGATAAATGGTTTACACATTGAAACCAAGATCATGGAATTCATCGCCGGGATCGTTCAGGAAACACGCAATAATAAATCATTGTACCTGGGCGCTTCCCCACGCGCTTCGGTAGCGATGCTGAAGAGTGCCAAAGCAATTGCAGCAATAAACGGGCGGGATTTTGTAACACCTGATGATGTCATTTCCGTAGCACACGCAGTTCTGCGTCATCGTTTAATTCTTACTCCGGAAAAAGAAATGGAAGGAATTACAATTGATGAAACCATTGACGCGATACTGAAAAAGATTGAAGTACCGCGATAAACAATTACCGTGAAGAATTTCTTTAAAGAATATATCGGCAATCTTTTTTTTAGCAAGCGGGCATACAGCGCACTTGTTATTTGCAGTCTGCTTTTTCTTTTTCGCTTCTTCTTTAGCTGGCTGGGCAATATTCCCTTCCTGGTCGTTGGGGTGATCATGATGTTATTCATTGTTGATTATTTGTTTCTTTTCTTTAATCAAAACGGGGTTTTTGCAACAAGGACGCATGCGGAAAGATTTAGTAATGGCGATAAAAACCCGGTACGTATCGATGTTCAGAGTTTTTATGATTTCCCGATCCATGTTGAAGTGATTGACGAAGTTCCCGAACAGTTTCAGCGCAGAGACGTTTTGTTTAATGCGAGGATTTCTGCAAGGGCATCAACGATTATTCAATACAATTTGTGCCCGGTAAAGCGCGGCGAATATGAATTTGGAACCATCAATGTTTATGTCCTAAGTCCCTTGTCCCTGGTCAAAAAAAGATTTCGGTTTGGCATCAACGTTATAGTGCCTGTTTATCCATCTTATTTGCAAATGCGTAAATATCAGTTAATGGCGATCAGTAATCGTTTGAGCGAAGTGGGAGTGAAGAAGATAAGGCGCATTGGTCACAGCATGGAATTCGAACAGATAAAAGAATATGTTATTGGTGATGATTATCGAACCCTGAATTGGAAAGCCACTGCTCGTCGCGCACAACTAATGGTCAATCATTACACTGATGAAAAAAGTCAGCAGATATATTGCGTTATTGATAAAGGAAGAATCATGAAAATGCCCTTTGATGGGGTGAGTTTGCTTGATTATGCCATCAATGCATCGTTGGTTTTAAGTAATGTGGCTTTGTTGAAGCAGGACAAAGCCGGGTTGATCACTTTTGCAGAACAAATAGGGACTTTTTTGCCTGCAGAAAAAAAATCGACTCAAATGCAAGCTGTTCTTGAAACATTGTATAAGCAGAAAACGCGTTACCTGGAAAGTGATTTTGAAAAATTGTACACAATCATCCGGAAAAAAATATCGCAAAGAAGTTTAATTGTCTTGTTTACCAATTTCGAATCATTTTCAGGATTAGAACGACAATTACCCTTTTTACGGAGTATGGCAAAACATCATTTATTATTGGTAGTTTTTTTTGAAAATACAGAATTAAAAAAGCTGCTGGAAAAAGAGGCAACCGACATTGAGGGCATTTACACAAAAACCATTGCAGAAAAATTTGCATTGGAGAAAAAAAGGATTGTAAAGGAATTACAACAATATGGCATTATCAGCATATTGACTGCTCCGCAGAATGTTACGGTAAATACCGTTAATAAATATCTTGAATTAAAAGCAAGGCAGGCAATTTAATGCAGGATTTCAGCGGTTTGATTCAAGATTCAGATTCCATGATCGATCATTAACTATTCACTATTCATTTCCAACCATGAGCCGCTTCGAAGAAGGACAAGTACTCTTGATCAATAAACCGCTTCACTGGACATCATTTGATGTGGTGAGAAAGATCCGTAATCTTATAAAAATAAAAAAAGTTGGTCATGCCGGAACCCTTGATCCATTAGCTACCGGCTTATTGATTCTTTGTACCGGAAAATTCACCAAGCGCATCAATGAATTTATGGCTCAGGAAAAAGAATATACCGGTTCCATGATCCTTGGTGCAAGGACCCCCACTTACGATTTGGAAAGTGAGCCGGAAAATTTTAAAGACATCGCATTGATCAATGAATCCTTGATTGAAGCAGCAACAAAAGAATTTAAGGGAGAAATTCTTCAGACTCCGCCGATCCATTCTGCAATAAAAAAAGACGGAAGACGGGTTTATGAACTGGCGCGCCAAGGCATTGCTGTGAAATTGGAACCACGAAAAATATTTATTAAAGAGTTTGAAATAACGGGCATTTCACTGCCTGAAATAAGATTTCGCGTTGTATGCTCAACGGGAACATATATACGTAGTCTGGCTAATGATTTTGGTGAAGCGCTTGGATGCGGCGCCTATCTGAGTGCACTATGCCGTACACGTATCGGAGCATTTTCAATCAATCAGTCAATGACGATGGAAGAAACGGAGAAGTTCATCGTAAATGATCCATAGATCATGAAACATTAGAAAGGATATCCAATTCCCAGTTGAAATTGTCCCTTTTTCCAATTGAAATCATAGAACCATCGGTTAGGATAAAGTTTGCTTTGAGGATCCCTAACCTTGTATGCCCAATCCAATCTTATTAAAAAATAATCAAAGTCTAATCTGAGGCCTGTTCCCACATCGACAGCCAATTCTTTGTAAAACCTGTCTATTTTGAAATTACTTCCAGTTCCAAGCGAATCAGTCCAATCCCAAATATTGCCGAAGTCGGTAAAAAGAGCGCTCTTGAGTTTCACCGTAAAAAGTGTACCTAACGGGAACCTATATTCGATATTTCCTTCCAACTGAATATCGCCGAAACGATCAAAACCGCCGAAGGTTGCGGTGTCTGACCCGAGTCCCAACTGACGTACAGACCAGCCGCGCATGCTGTTTGGACCACCGGCCCAGAATGCTTTATAAAAAGGCAGAATCTGGTTCACCCCTTTCCCTTCGCCATATTCCCGGCCGGCGCCAGCATAAACATGCAAAGCCAATTGTGTTTTTCTGTAATCAAAGTGATGCCAGTAATCAACATCTGCCTTAATGAATCTCCACAATTCACCTTTATCAAAATTATTGATCAATCCAAGTAATGTACCGCTCTCTTCAGCACTTACCCGAAAATGATTGGTATGAATTCCACTTTGCTGAATTCGCGTATAAACAACCTGTCCAAAGCCGGCACCCACCACTATTCCTGTCTTAAAAGCTTCTTTTAAGGAAGGATAAACATCAAGAAAAAACTTTTGAAAACTGTCTGTTTTTGACAGCACGCCATATTCAATATTCAATGGGCGCCATAAAAATGAGTGAGAAGTGTTTTTATTTTTATCAGTGATCGTCCATTCGTATCCAAAAGATCCGTCAATAGATCGTAGCGTGAATAATTCTCGTCTGTCGGTATAAGACGCGCTCAGGTTGATCACAGTATGTGTATTTGAAAGTTGCCACAACCTGTTTTTTACGTCAAAAGGTTTTGGTGCATTTAATCGCGGCAGATAAATCGTATGCGAAAAACTTGCCTGGGTTGTCTGAATAAAGTTTGGTCCAAATTCAACCCCTCCGCTAACAGTAGTTGTAGTTTGAACAGACTTTTTAAATGCATTATAATTCCGCAAACCAAAACTTACATCGCTACCAAATAAATTTGTTCCGGTAAGAATATCGTTGGTATTCCGGCTTGCTTCCAGACTGACACGCGCTTCCTGTTTTGGCGTTGGATATAATCGCAATGTGGCATCGATTACCGAATCTGATGAATCGGATTCTCTAAAATCAATCGCCGCCTGTTGCCATGCGCCAAGCTGATTATTGAATCGCGTAATTGTTCTGTTAAAACCATCTTGTCTGTATTGATTTCCCGGTCGCAAAAAGACATTATTGATAAGAAAGGGCTGATTGAATTTATTAGAACGTGAAATAATGGTAAATCCATTCTTATAAACGGCTGTATCATTTTTATAGGTCACTGCAGTATCTTCCAATACCGGCAAATCCGGAAAAATGGTGATATTGCCTATATAATATTTTTTTATCCTGTCAGAATCTTCGACCGGACGCTGCTTAAAAATTATATTAATGGTCGGCTTCTCCCGTTTCTTCGCTAATTCTTCCAGGAGTTTTGCCTGTTGGAATGGATCCAGTGCAGGGTCTATCAATGCGGCCACAACCGTGTCTCTTTCGGCAAAGAAATCATCGCGGGAAATTTTGTAATATCCGTTATTTCGGAATAGGTCGACCATTCTGTCCAATTCTGCCGAAACAATTTGCTTCGAATAGGGATTATTCCTCTTTAACAAGGATTGATTTTTGTTTTTCGTTACCAAGGCTTGCAATGCCGGTGTGGAGAGGGCAAAGCCAATGGAATCAAATTTTAAATTCTTGCCCGGATTAACGTTGAACTTGATTATCGCTCGGTATTGACCTTTCACGGTATCGATTCTGAAACTGTCTTTTACAGTGGGAGCATAATAACCAACAGAATTAAGCAAGTCAATCATAAACTGCACGGAGCGTGCTAAATTCGCCGTATCAAATACGGGCGGATTAGATAATCTGTCAAAATATATTAAAGGTTTATTGCTAAAGAAGATGCCGGTCACTGTTCTTGCGCGCAAACTGTCATCAAGCTGATTGTTCAGCCGCAACTGCATTTCTTCTTTTTTATCGTTAGGCAAATCGCCAGAAACTTTTATTTCTGTTTTGTAAACGAAAGGTTTGCCTTTTTGAAAATTAACAGGTACTATGCATCCAAATCCAAATAACAGCAACACCAATATTGCAGGCAGCGCAACTGCGGGGTTGAAAAAAGTTGCTGTAACTTGCCGGCGATTTTGCATATTAGGCTTTAGTGGGTTTACGATTAGCAATTAGATGCAAACGCAGAAAGGAATTTTTTTCAGGAAATACATTGCTCATTAAATTATTCATGCAAATAGACCGATGTTGGTAAAATTGAAAATCAAATATATTCAAAGTTTAGGCCAGAAAAAATTTCGGGATGCCGAAGGTGTGTTTATCGCCGAAGGTCCAAAGATAATCAAGGAGCTATTGGCATCGGAGAATACAAGACTTATAAATGTTTTTGCGGTTGAAGAATGGATGGAGACGAATAGATCGTTGATAAAGAATTTTTCTTCAGATGATATTGTTAAGATCAGCGATTCCGAACTTGAACGAATTTCTTTTTTGCAAACACCAAACCAGGTTTTAGGCATTTTCGCCAAACCTATTTTCAATGCTGATTTTGACGATGCCAAGATCATGTTATTGCTGGATGAAATTCAGGATCCGGGCAATATGGGAACGCTGATAAGAACAGCTGACTGGTTTGGCATAAAAAAAATAATTTGCAGCAATAATAGTGCGGATGTTTTTAATCCAAAGGTTGTGCAATCATCAATGGGAAGCATCGCACACGTGAAAATTGTTTATGAAGATCTGAGATCTTTTATTCATGGACATCCTGAAGTTCCGGTTTATGCTACCACGTTACATGGAGATGATATTTTCAAGATAGAGAAAATAAAAAATGGATTTATCCTGATCGGTAATGAGTCCAAGGGGATATGTGAAGAATTATTATCATTAGCAACTCATCAAATAACCATACCAAAGTCAGGTGATGCGGAATCGCTGAATGCCGCGGTGGCTGCGGCGATTGTGATGGCAGTCCTGGTATAGCGGCTGGAGTCCTGACAACCGTCTGCTCAATGCTGCTGCTACTCAAATCTGATCGCACGCGTTGGACGAATCCCTCTTATGATCAAACTTGGAATCAGTAAGACTAAAAAGCAAACGATAAATGTAATGATATCGATTAATGCAATATGCCACCATTGGAATTTTACCACCGCTTTTGAAATAAAATAGGCATCTTCAGGCAGTGATATTAGTCCATAATGTTGTTGAAGCCAGCAAATCAGTAATCCTAAAATATCTCCTGCCAAAATTCCGGTCACTGCAATTATTGCTCCGTGATACAGGAATGTATTTTGAATCGTGAGATTCGGGGAACCAACTGCCTTTAGTATGCCGATCATTTGTGTACGTTCAAGCACAAGAATTATTAAACAGGTTACCAGATTGAGTGTGGCCACAATGATCATGATGATGAAAACAATAACAATGGTTTGATCCTGCAGATTCAGCCAATCAAAAATATTCGGATATACCTGACTTATCGTTTCGCAATTCCACTGCTCGGGAAGTTTATAAAATAGTGCATTATTAACGGTAACTGTCTTCCGATAATCATTAACAAAAATTTCGTAACCGCCGATCTGATCTTCTTTCCAATCGTTCAATCGCTGAATCAGTTTGATGTCGCCAATCGCCATGAGCTTGTCATAATCTTCAATACCGGTCTTGAAGATCCCTGCAACCATCATCGGCCGTACACGATGTGAACCATCCGGCTGTATAAAATAGATCAATATCTTATCATTCACTTTTAATTTTAATTGATTAGCCGTGTATGCGGATAAATTTATCTCGCTGCTGTAGCCAGTGTCCGAAAAATGCAGCCATCTCCCTTCTTGCAAAAAAGAGTTGATGTTGGAAAAGTCATAATCTTTTTCAACGCCCTTTAATAAAACACCTTCAATGCTTTCTTTTCCTTTTACAATAGCATATTTGGTGGCAAATGCCTGAACGGTTTTGATTCCTTTATCGGCCTGCAACACTTTCAGCACCGTATCGTTTTTACTAATCGGTAATTCTTCAGCGATGGAGGGTTTGTCGGCCTGATAATGCTGAACGCGGATATTTCCCCAGAAACTGAAAACTTTTTGACTTACCGCAAACTGAAAACCGTTGGTGAATGCTACTGTAACGATCATTGCAGCAACACTGATGATTGTTGCAGCAATGGCAAGCCTGATGATAAATCGTGAAAAAGATCGTTGTTGGTTAAAGGCAATTCGTTTTGCTATAAATGCGGCTACATTCACTCATTATGATTTATTGATCAAAAATAGAGTTGAAACCAATAGTAATAAAAGTTTTTTGCAATTTTATGCTAACATTGTATCCGATTAATCACCCACATACAAGCCATGCCCACAAAACGATTTTTATTTTTCGGTTTGATTATGATCTCCCTTACCGGATTCTCTCAAACTCCCGATTCAATTTATCTTACTTCCATCAAAACCCCACAATTATTTTTAAGAGGAAATCAATTGGCGTATCCTATTTTACCTTTAAACGGAAATGAACAGTTACAACTTAGTTTTGACGATATTGATGCGGATGTAAAAAACTATTATTACACCTATCAATTGTGCAATGCTGACTGGACGGCTACACAATTGAGCGGCTTTGATTTTATAAAAGGGTTTTCGCAGGTTAATATTTCCAACTACAGATTATCTTCGGATGCGCTTGTCCGTTATACACACTATACCGCAATGATCCCTGATCAAAATTGCATCCCCTCTCGTTCAGGAAATTATATACTCAAAGTTTTTCTTGATGGCGATACCTCTAAAGTGGCATTAACGAGACGTTTTCTTGTCGTAGACAATCGCGTTAATGTTTCCCCGCAATTACTTCAACCTTATAATCCGCTCATTTCCCGTTCTCATCAAAAACTCCAATTGAATATTAATACGCGGGAATTAAACATTATGGATCCTGCCCAACAAATCAAAGTGTGGATATTGCAAAATGATCGCTGGGATAATGCCATTCATGATATTCCGCCAACTTTTTATTCCGGCAATACCGTTCAATATAACCGTGATGAAGATTTTGTCTTTCCGGGTGGAACAGAGTGGCGTTGGCTCGATCTGCGCAGCTTTCGTTATCAGAGTGACAGAATTCAACGTGCAGATTATTTAAAAGAAAGCACAACCATTTATGTAAAACCGGATGTAGACAGGTCTCAACTGCCATATTTTTATTTCAAGGATTATAATGGCCATTTTTTTGTGCAGACAACGGAAAGCATTAATGCATATTGGCAGGGCGATTATGCACGGGTTCGGTTTAGTTATGTTCCACCGAACAACAACCCCTTTCCTGATAAAGATGTTTATATCATCGGTCAGCTTACGGACTATTCTTATAACGATTCTACGCACATGCAATTCAATGCTGAAAGAGGAATGTATGAAACGTATTTATATTTAAAGATGGGATATTACAATTACGATTTTGTAACGGTAGATAAGAACGATCCGCTAAAAAAACCTTCTTTCGAAATTACCGAAGGAAATCATAATGAAACTGAAAACGATTACACGATTCTCATTTACTATCGCTCCTTAAGCGGTCGTGCCGATGAGTTGGTTGGGATATCTACTTTGAACACAGTGACCGGAAAGTAAAGGAGGCCTGATCGATCGATTACTTCATGGTAAAGCTCGATTTGGGTAAATAGAAGACTGTTTTCTTACCATCTCCTGAAACAAAGCTCATTTTAGCAAAACTCCCTGTCGGGCCGAGATAAAGAATCTTATCTTCTGGTTTCATCTTTCCGGTATCAAAATAAGAGCCTAATGGACATTGATTATAATTGGCTCTGACATCACCAACATGTGAGGAAAAACAAATCATTTTTCTTGTCGCATCATTAGCGAACTGGTAACCGAAAACTCTAAATTCTATTTTGAGGTTGCCCGGTATATAGAACTCTTTGGTTTTTTTATCGACGGTGCCGATGGCTTGTCCAAGGACTGAAGATGCAATAAGCAGGAACAGAACAAGAGAAATAATTTTGTTCATTTTGGTAAATTTTGAAGAGTTCACTTTTTATCGCGCAAGCTATATGCCAATTATTGCTGAAAAAATGGATTTGCTCAACAATCGTATTTTATCAGTCAAGTGTTCGTAATTTCCGGAAAAGGTAATTGTATTGATGCCAAGTTCTTTCGGCTAACTTCGGTCTTTTTATTATCTTTGCGGCGGCAAGTCTTATACGACCAGCTCCTGCTGAATCCCCCAGGGCCGGAAGGCAGCAAGGGTAGGTGGTCGTAGCGGTGCGATGTAAGTAACTTGCCTTTTTTTATTAAATATTCATACTTAAATTTTATATAACAATGAAATTCTTTATTGACACAGCGAATCTCGACCAGATAAAAGAAGCGAATGATCTGGGAATTTTAGATGGCGTTACAACCAATCCAACGCTCATGGCCAAGGAAGGAATCAAAGGTGAAGAGGCGGTGATGAAACATTATAAAACAATTTGTGAAACAGTAGTAAATGGTGATATCAGTGCAGAAGTAATTTCTACCGACTTTGATGGCATTATTGCGGAAGGGAAAAAATTGGCGGCGATACACAAAAATATCGTCGTAAAAGTTCCAATGATAAAAGACGGGGTGAAAGCAATGAAATGGTTTACGGATAATGGGATCCGAACAAACTGCACCTTGGTATTTTCTGCAGGGCAGGCGATACTTGCCGCAAAAGCCGGCGCAGCTTATGTTTCACCATTTATTGGCCGAATTGATGACAGCAACTGGGATGGCGTTGATCTCATCGCCCAGATCGCAGAAATTTATACCATACAGGGATTTGAAACAGAAATTCTCGCGGCTTCTATTCGCAGCTCATTGCACATTGTTAAATGCGCAGAAGCCGGTGCTGACGTATGTACATGCCCGTTAGAAGCGATCCTCGGTTTATTGAAACATCCTTTGACAGATATCGGACTGGCAAAATTCCTTGCCGATGCAAAAGCAGTCAGGTAATTGTGTAACTTGGGATATGAAAAGTGATAGATAAAAAGATGAATCATATCACTTTTCTCATCTTAGCCATATTACTATGACACGAACCCGATTTTTTTTACTTATTTATTTTCTATTTTTTAGCTTTCCTCTTTTTGCACAACAATTCGGTGGCAATCCGCCATCATTAAAATGGCGGCAAATCAATTCTGATACTGCAAGAATTATTTTCCCTTCTGGAATGGAAAAACAAGCGCAGCAGGTCGCATCCATTGTTTATGCACTGAGCAGAAATACGGTTCCTACCATCGGATCGGTCAAAAGAAAGGTGAATATCGTTTTTCAAAATCAAACGACCATCTCAAACGGATATGTGGCGCTGGCGCCGTTTCGCAGCGAATTTGAATTGACACCTGAACAAAATAGTTTCGACCTGGGTAGTTTGCCCTGGCATCAGCAACTCGCCATTCATGAATATCGCCATGTTGAGCAGTATAATAATTTTCGGGTCGGTTTATCCAAGGCATTATTTTACGTATTTGGAGAAAGCGGTCAGGAATTGGGCAATAGCCTTGCCTTACCAAATTGGTTTTGGGAGGGAGATGCTGTTTTCCAGGAAACTTTAGTGAGCAAACAGGGTAGAGGAAGACTGCCTTATTTCTTTGACGGGTATCATTCATTGTGGGCATCAAATAAAAATTATTCGTACTTGAAATTGCGTAATGGTTCTCTGCGCGATTTCGTGCCGGATCATTATCCCCTGGGTTATATGATGGTCGCTTACGGACGAGAAAAATTCGGTGACGATTTTTGGAGAAAAGTTGCACACGATGCCGCAGCTTTTAAGGGATTATTTTATCCTTTACAAACAGCGATCAAAAGATATTCGGGACTATCTTTCCAACGATTCAGAGAGAGTGCATTTGATTTCTTCAAGAGACAGGTGAAGGAAAATGCCTTGATTGATTCTTCGGTCATATATGCCCGTGAGCATAAACATTTTGCAGCGAGCGAAGAATTTCCGCAGTTTGTGGATGATAATCATATCGTTTTCATGAACAGTACTTACAAAAAAATCCCAGCCTTTATCGTTTATAACCTAAATACAGGAGAGAAAAAAAAAGTTTCTACCCGGGCAATTTCTCTTGATAATTATTTTTCCTACCATAATAGCAAAATTGTATACGCCGCCTACGAATCAGACCTGCGTTGGAATTGGAGAGATTACAGCGTCATCAGATTGTTGGATATCAAAACAGGAGAGGATAGAAGACTCACTTTTCGATCAAGATATTTTGCGCCAGATATTTCCGAAAATGGCAAGCGTATTATCGCGGTTAATGTTACAGTGAATGGAGAATCACAATTACATATTCTTAATGGCGAAACCGGTGCACTGGAATATGCTGTTCCAAATAAGGAACAATTATTTTATACCTATCCAAAGTTCTACGATGATCATCATGCAGTGAGCGCAGTGCGAAACCAAAACGGCGAAATGGCCCTGGGAATTTTTGATCTTCACGATGGAAGCGTGGTCTACGTCACACCGTTTAGTATGAACGTGATCGGCTTCCCTTCTGTGAAAGGGGACACGATTTATTTCAGCGCAGCGCAAAAAAGTCAAGATCGTTTATATGCTTTTGCCAACAATAAATTGTACAGCATTTCATTTCCTTTTTCAGATTTGTCAAGCGGGAATTATCAGCTACAATCAGCCCATGGCAGATATGTATATACAACCTTTACTGCAGTAGGCTATAAAATGAATATTAAGGGTTCAGAAAAGGCAAAATTCGATATTGTTTCAGTTGATGAATGGATAAAGGCTCCATCAGGTCAGGGAATCCACGCATTGGAGAGCAATTCTGCGGATCTTTTGAATAAGATCAATTTCAATGCTTATCCGGTTTCGCATTATTCCCAATCATTTCATTTGTTGAATTTCCATAGTCTTCGTCCATATGTTAACGATCCTGACTATAATTTTTCCTTAGTAAGCGAAAATGTTTTGAATACTTTGCAATCAGAATTATTTGTTGATTATAACCGTAACGAGAAATACAAACAGGTTGGCGCTGATGCAACGTACGCTCAGTTATTTCCATGGATAGATGCCGGTGCCAATTACACTTTCGACAGAAATGCCCTATACAACGATAAAAAAATATTTTGGAATGAGGCTCAGATAAGCGCAGGCATGAGTGTCCCGTTAACCATTTCTAAAGCGAAAACCACGACCAGCATCCAATTGGGAAGCGACGTAATCTATAACCAACGCTATTTTCAAGGAGCGTATAAAGATTCATTCGACAGTCGCGGCTTTGCTTATGTTAATCCTTTTATCAATTTTTATAACCAGGTCCAGCAAACGCAAATGCAGATATATCCAAGATTTGCGCAAACACTTACCATCAGCTATAACCGGGCAATTTCTACATTCCAGGCAAATCAATTGCTTACCTCTGGCTATTTGTATTTACCAGGTATATTTTTAACCAATAACCTGGTATTGGCTGCGGCATTTCAACAGCATGACAGTTTGCATAATGTCAGTTTCTCAAACGGTTTTCCCTTTTCCCGTGGTTA
The DNA here is from genome assembly GCA_021323755.1 of Chitinophagales bacterium. Taxonomy (GTDB): domain Bacteria; phylum Bacteroidota; class Bacteroidia; order Chitinophagales; family Chitinophagaceae; genus Puia. The sequence goes on from JAJPKJ010000009.1 coordinate 39,895, forward strand.
TAGTGCAGAGAATTTTTATCGGTTATATCGGTTTAGCGGAAACTATCATTTTCCGCTTGCCTATCCGGATTGGGGTCTTGCAGGAATAGTTTATTTTCTTAGGATTCGCGCAAATGTATTTTATGATTACACGCAAGCCCTGGATTATTTTGGTCATGTAAGATTTCAACAACGATATCGGTCGTTGGGGACAGAGCTTTTTTTCGATACAAAATGGTGGAATGAATTACCGGTAAGTTTTGGCATTCGGTATAGTCGACTGCTGGATCCTGACTTTGAAGGGAGAGGACCGAATGAATGGGAATTCATTTTGCCGATCAATATATTGAGTAAATGAAAACGGAATGGCAACGGGTGAGTTGTAAGTAAGAATAATGATCATTTTCAATTCAACATCATCAAATTCTTATGCGTTTGTTTCTTTTGCCACCATTGATTGATCTTATATGAAATCCACGCACTTCCTGAGCCAACAATTGCCCCTGCTAAAACATCACTCGGATAATGGACGCCAAGATACATTCTTGAAAAGCCAACCGTGCCTGCCCAAAGAAAAGAAGGGGCAATAACATACCATTTTGGAAATGCGAGACTGATCGCTGTTGCCGTAGAAAACGCAATTGATGTATGTCCTGATGGAAATGAAGGGCTGCCTAAATCGCTTGCCGGGATTATCAATGAATCTCTCGTTGAAGGCCGGGCGCGATTAACAATATACTTCAATCCTTCGGTCAGAACTGTTGCAACCACCAGGCTTCCGGCAATAACGTAAGATTTTTGTTTTGTCTGTTTATTGTTCTGTGCAGCCCCGATTATAAATATTGTAACGGGTGTTGCAACGGAGATATAGCTTGTAGTGTTTGATATGCCTTGCATAAAATGCGTCATGCCGGGCGTCCTGTTCTTACTTAAGGATTCCAGTATCCGTTGTTCAAAATTTTGTGCGCAGGAAAATGAAGCGACAAATGAAAATAAAACGATTATAAAAATATTTTTCAAAAGATTATTATTGAAGATTAGCCAGACTTTCCTCTAGCGCCTTTATTTTAGCTTCTGCATCAGTTTTCTTTTTTTCTTCCAGTGCGATTACATCTGGTTTTGCATTTTGCACAAAGCGCTCGTTGTTGAGTTTTTTTAATACTGCATTGAGAAACCCTTTTTGATATTCGATGTTTTTTAACAGATCATCTTTTTGTGCTGAAGTCTCAACTTTGTTTTCTGATTCAATATAAAATTTGTCTTCGCCAATCAACAAACTCATTAATCCTTCTGATGGACTTTCAACATATGCGACTTTTGCCGCCTTAATGCTTTTCCTAAAGATATCGGTCATATAAATCTGCCGTTGCTTGGTCAGCCAAACATTAAATGATTTCAGATTGAATTTGATTCTTAACTCTCTCATTTCTGTAATTGCCTTTCTCAAGGCTGCGCCTTCTTCAATGATCCTATAATTAATTTTTCCGACCTCACCCGATTGCCTGATGCATAAATCATCGCTTCGCTCTCTTAATATATGATAGATATCTTCAGTAATAAAGGGCATGAATGGATGAAGCAATTGCAATAATTCTTCAAAAAGATAAATTGTCTTTTCGTAAATGCTTCTATCCATGGGTTCTTGAAATTCCGGCTTGATCCATTCCAGATACCAACTGCAGAAATCATCCCATATTAATGAGTAAATTGTTTTTAGTGCCTCACTGAGCTTAAAATCCTTGTATAAGGCATCAACCTGAATTTTTGCTTCGTTCAGCCTGTTTTCAAACCAATCAACTGCAAAACCTTCATCCGATTGCTTGGCACCCGTTTCCAGCTTTCCTTCCCACATTTTTACCAGCTTCAGCGCATTCCAAATCTTATTATTGAAATTTCTTCCCTGCTCCAGGGCGGCTTCATCAAATAATAGATCATTGCCGGCAGGAGAGGAGATCATGATACCGAAGCGAACCGCGTCTGCACCATATTTTTCAATCAATTCCAATAAGTCAGGTGAATTACCCAGACTCTTACTCATTTTTCTCCCCAGTTTATCGCGAACCATTCCGGTGAAATAAACATCGCTAAATGGTTTTTGATTTTTAAATTCATAACCCGCCATGATCATCCTGGCTACCCAAAAGAAAATGATATCCTGTCCTGTAACCAGAACTGCAGTAGGGTAGTAATAATTGATGTCGGGATTATTCGGTTCTGTTATGCCTTTAAAGACTTCCAATGGCCATAGCCAGGAAGAAAACCAGGTGTCGAGCACGTCTTCGTCCTGAGTAATCTCCAAGCCATCAGCGTTAAGCAGTGAACCTTCTTTGCACGCGGCTTCCTTTGTTTCTCCCACATATACATTACCGTTAGCATCATACCATGCGGGGATCTGTTGCCCCCACCATAACTGACGTGAGATGCACCAGTCTTTTACATTTTCAAGCCAGTATTTGTATGTATTTATAAATTTCTCTTCGGGATGAATCTTAATATCCCCATCAACAACCGCTTTTAAAGCAGGTTGGGCAAGTTCCTTCATCTTGACAAACCATTGTGTTGAAATTCTGGGCTCAACGATTGCGTTGGTGCGTTGCGAAAAACCAATTCTTGTCTGATAGTCTTCTTCCTTGATCAATAACCCTTCGGCGTTCAATTGTGCTACAGCTTTTTTTCTTGCCTCAAAACGGTCCAGCCCGACAAATACTTCCGCAGCTTTGCTTAATGTACCATCATCATTTAATGTATCAATTACAGGAAGATTATATTTTATTCCAAGGTTGTAATCGTTAATATCATGTGCGGGTGTAATTTTTAACGCGCCAGTTCCAAAATTCATGTCAACATAATCATCGAAAATAACCGGCACTTTCCGATCGACTAAAGGAACAATTACTTTTTTGTTTTTCAAATGCCCATATCGCTGATCATTGGGGTTAACACATACCGCGGTGTCACCCATTATGGTTTCCGGCCGTTGCGTTGCGATTACGATATATTCGTTTGAATTTGAAAGATCGGAGTCAGCAGGACTGTCAGCTATCTTATATTTTACATAATACAATTTCCCCTGCACTTCCTTGTATTCAACTTCTTCATCGCTAAGCGCGGTTTTTGCAGATGGGTCCCAATTAATCATTCTTGCTCCACGATAGATCAATCCTTTCTTATACAGATCGACAAAGACTTTCATCACTGCTTTATAATAATGCTCATCCATCGTAAAAGTGACCTTGTCCCAATCAACACTGCATCCCAACCGTTCGATCTGGTTGTAAATAATATTGCCGTATTTTTCTTTCCATTCAAAAGCATATTTCAAAAATTCTTCGCGTGTTAAATCATTTTTGTCGATCCCTTTTTCTTTAAGCATGTTCACCACTCTTGCCTCTGTGGCAATGGATGCGTGGTCGCTTCCGGGAACCCAGCATACATTGAAGCCATTCATTCTTGCCTTGCGGGCAAGAATGTCCTGCACCGTTTCATTCAGTGTATGACCCATGTGCAAAACACCCGTTACATTTGGGGGAGGAATGACGATGGTAAATGGTTTTTTATTTTGGTCAGGCTCGCTTTTAAAATACCCTTTCTCAAGCCAGTGTTTATACCATTTTTCTTCTGTTGTTGCAGGATTGTAATGTTTACTTAATTCCATTTTTATTGAAAAATTCGATTGCGAAATTTAATGGACTGCAAAGGTATGAATAAATGATGGAGTGAATAAGCCACGAAGTGCATTGATGATGTTCCAAAATAACCGCAAAAAAAATTCCCCGAAAGGGGAATTTAAAATGTTTTGATTTGTTGCTAAAAAATCTGATAATCGAGAGTAAAATTTAATCTCAATAAACTAAAATTTTAAACGTGACAAAATAAAACTCTTATGCAAACCAATACAGGTAAGATAAAAGCATTACTAAACCTAGAAAACCTCCTGCTATTAAAGCAGTTTTTGCTGTTTCTCCGAGGTGCCAATGATTCATTTCCTTTTTCATAACGAAAATTTTAAAGTGAAACCATGTTAGTTAATAGGGCTTCAAAAGGACGGAATGGATCAGAGAATAACTTAGTTTTTCCTACGATTTTAGAAGAGATTTCCGAACTGTAGTTAAGAGACGATCAAAAAATGATGAATTACACCAGAACAAATATAATATATTCTGGCATAAAATCAAAAAAAAATTGATCTTTAAAACTACTGATTATCAAGACATTGTAAAAACATAAGCAAACATCAATACAGCGAAGAAATAAATGATCACGGTAAGTGTTGCCAATGTGTTCTTCTTCAAAGAAGCTAATGCGTAATTTTTTTTCATACAAATTGGATTTATAGGGTTAAACGATCGCAGACAGAATTTTTCTGCGCGTTTTCAGTGGGAGGGATTAAAAGGATTTCGCCATCTCTACATATCTTTAATGTACAATTTTGAAATTTGTACGCTATTGTAGATATAGAAACCACTGGCGGTTATGCTGCTAATAACGCAATTACTGAAGTTGCTATTGTATTGCATGATGGAAAAAATGAAATCAGGCGTTACGAAACATTGGTTAATCCCGGGATTCCAATTCCAAGATATGTTCAGGCGTTAACGGGAATCAACGATGAACTGGTTGCCAGTGCCCCATCTTTTAATGAAGTCGCTTCTACTATTTTTGAATTACTAAATGATAAAATTTTTGTTGCTCATAATGTGAACTTCGATTATTCTTTTCTCAAACATCATTTAAGACTTTCCGGTCTTGATCTTAATTGCAAAAAACTTTGTACGGTAAGATTGAGCAGAAAAGTATTTCCCGGTTTTGTCAGTTATAGTCTTGGCAATTTGTGCCGCACCCTGGAAATTTCAATTTCAAATAGACATCGTGCAGGCGGAGATGTTGATGCGACAGTTCAACTCTTAAGAAAAATCCTGGACAATGATGCAAACAGATTTGTGCAGGAAATGCTAAAAGGAAAAAGTCGGGAACAATATTTACCGCCAAACCTGTCTGCAGATCAAATTGAGCAATTGCCATACACTCCCGGCGTATATTATTTCCACAATGAAAAAGGTAAAGTGGTTTATGTAGGCAAGGCAAAAAATTTGAGAAAGCGGGTGAGCAGTCATTTTTCAAACAATAAACCAAATCGGCAAAAACAGGAGTTTTTGAGAAATATCTATTCGATTTCTTTTCAAAATTGCGGTACAGAATTAATGGCATTCTTATTAGAATGCATTGAAATAAAACGTTTGTGGCCGCAATATAATCGTAGCTTAAAAAGATTTGAACAGGTTTATGGATTATATATGTTCGAAGATATTAACGGGTATAACCGATTGGCGATTGAAAAAAGAAAAAGAAATCTTACCCCCTTGTATACTTTTTCATTATTATTCGAAGGACAAAATATGTTGCGCAAATTGATTCGCGAATTCAATCTCTGTCCAAAATTTTGTTTTTTACAAATTGATGAGGATACGTGCCAGGGGATAATAGAAAATTATTGTCTTGGCGCTTGTGAACATAATGAATCTCCTGCTGCGTATAATGAACGCGTGGAAAAGGCAATTGCTTCATTAAAAAACCGTTTGCCGTCGTTCACATTAATCGGCGAGGGAAGAAATGCAGATGAGCAAAGTTGTATTTTAATTGAACGCGGAAAGTTTTACGGAATGGGATATTTGCCATCAGATCATCCGGGAATTGTCGCAATGGATGAATTGAAAAACTATCTCACCCCATATCCGGAGAACGATTATATGCGCGGATTGGTCTATCAACACGCTGCCCGTTGGCCGAATAAAAAAATTGATTTTGGTGTTTCTGCCTTCCAATAAATCCGCATATTTGCATCGAAAAAAAATGCTGGTTCTATGAAAAATATTTCCCCAAAAATCATAATTACTGTTTTTCTTTTTTCATGCCACTCAAATAATCAGCCGGCAATCGCAGAGACAGATTCGGCAAACCAAAACCCTTTGAATACGGTTTCGCCCTATCGAAGCGATATTAAACCTGATCCGATCGCCGAATACAGCGAGAAGGTCAATGATAATTTAAACGACTGGCATTTTTCCGTGAAGCTGTATGAAACAAAAAAGACTTTTTATTACCTGATCAGGATGGAATATGAAGAATTGAAAGCCGAGGATACATTAAAGCTGCCTAATCTTGGTCTTATGCCTAAACCTGCCATTGAAAAAGGGAAGGATAAATATTCTTGTGTTTTGGGTTTCATGGATGTGCAAAACAAATTCAACGAATATAAATTAGTGCATGTTGAAAAGGGTGATATAAAACTAACCACGCTGAAACATTATTATGGCGCGGTTTACACAAAATAATAAAATCGTATTTTCATTTTTTATTTCGGTATTTAATTTTGAATCAAAAAGATATTTATGGAGCGTAATCTCACTTCCTGGTATAGTCCATCTTTAAATAAAGAAATGCCAATTGCCGTTTATGGAAATTATGGCTTTGCATTATTGTTAATTCCCACTGCAGCTGCCGATTATTTGGAATATGAAAGATTTCAATTGATGGATTCAATCGCCCCATTTATTGATGCCGGTAAGGTTAAAGTTTTTTCAATCAACAGCATAAATAATGAAAGCTGGTTGAATAATAATATGGATCCGCGAGACAAAGCGATCCGTCATCAACAATTCAACGACTATGTTTTTAATGAAGTGGTTCCTTTTATCCGAAATAACACCAGTTGGGAAACGCCGATAATTACTTGCGGTGCCTCATTCGGCGCGTTGCACAGCGCCAATTTATTTCTTAAAAGACCGGACATCATTAATGGTTGCATTGCCATGAGCGGTGTTTATGATCTGACGGAATATACAAAAGGATATTTCGATGATAATGTTTATTTCAACAGCCCGATCCATTATATGCCAAATCTTAGCGATCACCATGTGCTGGAGCAGATCAGGCGAAGCGGACATATTCATTTGGTCACCGGCAGCGGCGACCATGAGGACCCGGATGCAAACAGAAGATTCGCGGGTGTACTGTACAGCAAAAATATTTGGTATGAACTGGATATTTGGGGACAGGAGTGGAGACATGATTGGCCGACATGGCGGGCAATCTTACCACATTATTTGGGAACAAGATTTTAGTATTTTGGACCGGGTTTTTATAGCGTCGCAGTTCAATACCGATCCGCTATCCAACTCCTGAACTCTTAACTTCGCGTCACTGACTTCTCCCGCTACTCAAATATATTGGTTGAGCAATTCAATGAATTTTTGCCGCTCGATCATTTTCGCACCAAGACTTTCGAGGTGCTCTGTGTATACCTGGCAATCAATTAACCTGATTCCTTCTAACATTAATGCATATACGTATTTTATAAAGGCAAATTTGCTGGCGTTACTAATTTTACTGAACATACTTTCGCCAAAAAAAACATTTCCTAATCGCACGCCATATAATCCGCCGACCAATTCACCATTAAGCCATGCTTCAGCGCTGTGCGCGTAACCTAACCTATACAGATTTGTATATGCCGTTTTTATTTCTTCACTGATCCAGGTACTTTCCTGTCCACGCCTGGAAACTGTTTTGCAGTTATTGATCACTTCTTCAAAAGCATTGTTAATGCTGAAATCAAAAGCATTTTTCTTCAATAATTGTTTCATGCTCTTGCTCACCCGTAATTCCTGCGGAAACAAAACAAACCTGGGATCCGGGCACCACCATAAAATATGCTCACCCTCATACCATGGAAAAATTCCGTTGCGATACGCGAGTAATAATCGCTCTGTTGAGAGATCACCGCCCACAGCAAGTAATCCGTCAGGTTCGGATAAACGGACAGGCGGGAATATGAGTTCCTTATCTAGTGCAAATAAAGGCATGAAACAAATATGAGGTTTGCATTTGAAGAAAAAATTTGATAAAGATTTCAAGGAACAAGTATCTAGATTCAGGATTCCGATAAGACTTCTATTGTTGCTCCAATTCCGCGTTCGGTAATGGCATCACGCATCGGTTTTAATTCTTTATAGCTGCCTTGTTTTACCGCGTATTTTCCCTGCGTATGAATGATCATCGCGCATTGTTCGGCTTGCTCCAAGGAATGTTTACAAACCTCAATCAATGTTTCAATCACCCATTCAAAAGTATTCACTTCATCATTCCACACAATAAGGCTGCGTGGCTCGTCATTTTTTTCGAGCACTTCCACGTCAATTTCTTCCTGCGTTATCGTTCCCGGTTTTTGTTGCATTGTTATTGACCTTATTCTTTATGCAAAATTAATCATTTCAAATTTTGATGCAACAGTTGAAAAGTTAATGTGCTAATACAATAATAGGGAAGATTGAAGAATTTAAGTACAGAAGATCAGGATCGAGGATTTCAAGGACAGAAAAATTGGTTTCTGGCAGTCAAATAGCGAGAAAATAGGGATACCAATACCGGATAATTCCCGGCAAAATCAATATTTTTTGCAGAGTTTTTCCCCCAATACAATTTTCAGAAAGACTTCGCGTTGTTTGTTGAGTAAGTTTTAAAATCCAATAATAATTTCATATCCCATGAAACCCAATACCCAAAACCAACAGGATCATCTTGCTGAAATTTTTATTCAATCGGAAAACCAGGTAATGCAGGAAAGCAAAATTGCTTTGCTGAAGATTCAAAGCTGGCGTTATGCAATGCGAACTCCTGAAATGGGTACTCATTATCAAAAAGAAGCTTCATCCATGATCGCCAAATCGCTTCTTTCTTTTGTTCCCAATACATTTGTTCTAAGCGAAGAGGGTTTTTATTTTTCTGTGATTGAAAATTAATTTCATTTCTCAAAAACTCACACACTCTTTCAATTCTTTTTCTGTGTAAGCCATATTGTATTGCTTTAAAACGTCGGCTGGCACACCATTCCATTGATTAGGAACATTGCCCATGTAACCAACATCCTTCACCCCAATTTGAGAAGTATAAAAGCCAGTTGCCGTCAGATTACGCATCAAATTAAAAAACGAAACGCCTTGCGCCATTTCCGGTTTTGATTTCTTAATCCAGGCGATTTCATCAACCATTTGCATTTGTTGCTCGTGGGAGCAATCACGGAATGAGTTCTCAAACCGCTTCAAACATTGCATATCAAGCCAGCGTAAACCCCCGCGCATGGGCGTTTGATGTTCCGGCATATCTTTTACGATGAATTCGATAAAATCCGGAACTTTTGCATCACTCGCGCTTCCGCTTACATCATCTTTTGGAATGATGATGTCGGCGAGGATAGTGATCGTTGCCATTTCATGCGGTGTAAAGAAAGTCTGCGATAGTAATTCTTTTTCATGCGCCTGCTCTTCCTTCATTCGATTGATGTCGCTGGCATTGGCAGTTTCCGCAGGATTTGTTTCTTCTGTTTTTTTATCCGTCGGTTGACAAGCTTCAATCAAAACCCCGGTTGAAACTCCTCCGATTAATAATGCTTTGATCGATTTTCTTCTGTCCATAATTATTATAATAATTTGGTTTTTGCCGCGAGCGTTGGGCTATAAACCGGAGCAAAAAACGCATGGCTCATAGCTAATTGCTCAAAGCGTATTAAATATTTCTTTTCTTCATTTCATCAACAATATATTCGCTGGTGCGCATAGATAATGCAAGAATCGTCCATGTAATATTCTTATCAGCCTGTGAAACAAAGGGGCCGCCGTCAACGCAAAACAAATTCTTGCAATCGTGGGCCTGGCTGTACTTGTTTAATGGTGAGCGTTTCGCATCATTGCCCATCCGAACGGTGCCCGCTTCATGAATAATATTTCCGGGATTATGCAAACCATAATTATTATGCGGACCATCATCGCCGCCCCAGGTTACCACTGCGCCCATTGCATGCAGGATCTCTTTAAAAGTTTCCTTCATGTGCTTTGCCTGTTTTATTTCATAATCGGTATATGTGGTGTTGAAACGAAGAACAGGGATTCCATATTTATCAACAACCTCAGGATCAATTTCGCAATAACTATCTTCACGTGCAATGGCTTCCCCGCGACCAGCCATGCCCACATGAGAGCCAAAGAAATAGCGATAGTCTTCTTTCAAAGAAGCTCCATAACCGCCCGGCTCTTTTTGTTTGCCCTTGATTTTAAACATCTCCTGCATTTTTTCGATGCCCCAGTTGAAACCATACATCGGCATGCCAAATCCACCGCCATATTCAATATGATAACCACGCGGAAAATCAAGCTTTTTATTATCAAGCCACCAAGGCGTGTAAACATGCATTCCGCCAACGCCATCCTCATTATATCTTTTTCTGTCGAAAAGTTCGGGAATGATTCCGCCCATGTCCGCGCCGGTAGAATCATGCAAATATTTTCCAACAACATTGCTGCTGTTTGCTAATCCGTTTGGATGCCGGGAAGATTTTGAGTTCATCAATAATCTTGCACTTTCACATGCACTTGCGGCAAGAATTACCGTTCTTCCACTGACCTGGTATTCCTGCATATCATCTTTGCTCACATAAGAAATTCCTGTGGCAAGACCTTCATTGTTAGTCAATACTTCCCGCGCCATCGCATTTGTTACCAGGTCTACATTACCTGTTCTAACAGCAGGAAGAACCAGCACTGATGAAGATGAAAAATCACCATAAAATTTACAACTACGGCCACATTGCGCACAAAAAATACAACTTCTGTCACCACCGCCGGGCAATTGCATAGGCTTAGTTAAAATTGAAAGTCTTGAAGGTATAACGGGTATGCCTATACTATTTCCGGCCTTTTTGATAAATAATTCGTGTAATCTTGGTTTTGGCGGAGGAAGAAAAAATCCATCAGGATCATTTTCAAGTCCTTCATTGGTTCCGAAGACACCAAGCATTTTATCTATTTTGTCGTAATAGGGTTTTACGTCTTCATAACCAATAGGCCAATCATCTCCCAGTCCGTCAATACTTTTGCGTTTGAAATCTTTTGGACCAAAGCGCAATGAAATTCTCCCCCAGTGGTTTGTTCTTCCCCCCAACATTCTTGCGCGCCACCATTCCCATTTTGTATCACCAACATGTGTGTAAGGTTCGCCGTCAATATCCCATCCCCAGTAACACCCGTCAAAATCACCGAAAGGCCGGAATTTAGTGCTGGCGCCGCGTCTAGGAGATTCCCACGGATTTTTTAATTGGTTAGAATCTGTTTTGGGGTCAAACATCGGACCGGCTTCAATAAGGCAAACTTTTAATCCGGCATTAGCTAACACGTAAGCTGCCATTCCGCCGCCGGCGCCTGAACCAACAATAATTGCATCATACTGTTTTGTTTGTTTTTTAACCTGTATATCTCCCATATGGCTTTACAAAATTGTGAAAGATTATTAAAGGCTAAATTTAATGGTTTTGCGAAGTAGTAAACAAATTTTTTTATTGAAGGAATGATTTTTATGGTGATAGGGGGAATTGTGTTTTGAGCTTTCGCATTTGGAGGATGGTGCTATGGTCTCAAAACAAGAACCCCTCCGCTATCAAGCAAGAGGGGTTTTGTTTCATTAGGGAACTTACTTCGTTTATTGTTTAATTACTTTTTGATAGTTTTTACCATCTTCTGTTACCAGTTCCACGACATAAATTCCGGGTTGAAGTGCAGCAAGGTTTTGCAACACAACAACATTTTCTCCATTTTGTAACTGAACTGACTGACTAACTAAACGCTGACCGGCAGTATTTGTGAGACTTACCATTGCATTTGTTGTTCTGGTACTTGTCAGGTTTAATTTGATGTTCGATGTAAATGGATTGGGGTAAGCCGAGAAGCTTGCAGAGATTGCTGATCCATCTAATCGTAAAGCAACAATTTTGCTGTATCCAAATTTACCATCAACATCAACATCCTTCAACCGGTAATAAACAACTCCTGATAATCCACTTACTGGATCGGTGTAACTATAGTTATGAAGAAGTGATGTTGTTCCATTACCCTCAACGGTGCCAACTTTTGTAAAGTTTATACCATCAGTACTTCTTTCGATATCGAAATGGTCATTGTCTTTTTCAGTAGTGGTAGTCCAATTCAATTGCGCATTATTCCCTGACAATACTGCTGTGAAACTGAGTAATGTAACAGGTAATGAATTTTGAGGAGTGATGATGGCTGTTGACTGGTTGGTAATGTTGGTTGATAAATTACCAGCCTGAGATCCTGTCCCTGAAACATAAGCTGTGTTGGAAACTGTTCCGAGGGAGTTTACATCAGCCGGAGTCGTCGCGAGGAACTGAACTTTATACTGATCGTTAGCAGATAATGTTCCGCCAGCATTATTGGTTGCACCTGTTCCAATATAAAATGTAAGATACTGCACCCCATCAGTTGCTGTGGCAACAAAGGCTTTATCATCACCTGGAGCATCCGATTGTGGAACCATCGTGTTGGTAGTGAAGTTATAGATTTGCATTGAACCGGGAACATAAGTGATTCCGGCAGGAAGTGAATCCACGATCACCGCGTTTGCAAGATTACCTTGCCCCGTATTTTGGCCGGCGATCACATAGGTTAAATTTTCATTTGCCAAAAGCTGGTTTGTAGGAGCCTTGCTTCCGGTTACTGTTTTAGTAATGGTAACCAAAGGATCCTTCATTTTGATGCTGAATGCAAATACACTGGGAAAATACTGGTCAGCTTCAGTACCAAATGTTACGGTTGCAGAAGTGGCGTTAGGGGTGATGCCATAACTTGCTCCTACATTTATCTGATCAATATCTATACCCATCTGATTTTTATAACTCGGGTTATTGGTGGTCACGAAATTTCCGTTATTTGAGATAGTTCCGTTCCACATATTTGTTGCCGGATTTACTGCATCGCTATAAGTATAACCGTTGATCTGTAAGTAATCACCTGCGGCATTAGAACCTGACGCAGCAAGGTTAGCATCACCTTCCCATGCAAAAGTTGATAAATAAGCATCGGTGGTCAGTAATGTATTGTTCGGCGCGTTCAAATTGGTTAATGTGAGCGTTTGTGCTGCTGAGTTTTGCGCGATCATAAGAAACGCATCATAGATACGAATGCTATAATAAGACATCGCATCATTTTCATATGCCACTACGATTCCCCATCCTGCGTATGCTCCACCTTCACTATTACTATAAGTACCGGTTGATGCAGGAATATTTGCTACAGTATAAGTTCCTTGTCCTTTTGATTGTACGAAACTGCTGATATCAGCATAAGCCTGGTAGTTATAATATGTATTCCCGTTATCATTGGTTGAAGGAAGTGCATAAATCTGATTTGCCGGAATATTTACTGTTTGATAGGTACCAGATGGTCCTTTTATTTTTACAGTTGTAAGATTGGCTGAGGCAAGATCACTTGCCGTAATATGACCGCCCCAATACAAACGCGCAAATTTTATCGTGTTTGTTCCAGAAGGCAGACTCAAAGTGGAAGCAGATGAGCTAACAATACCTGCCGTGGCTCCATTATCAATATTTACAAATTCCATGTCAGAATTATCATTACCATAAATACTTGTTGTTCCGTCAGAGCCTACCGTAAAATAATTCATGATGGTGCTTGTACTGGCATTGCTGTTCTTGAAAGAAGACGATGCCATGATCGTATTACCGATCATCGTATGTCCTCCGGGAATGTTTGCCGAATACACCGGGCTGTTATATGCTTTTGACTTGCTATTAATTACATAAACCGTATCATTTGCTGTTGCTGTAGAACTTCCTCTGGTTGTCGTTAATGTTATAATATACGTACCTGTATTTGCAAAAGTGATGCTCTGCGTTGTTGAACTGCTGCTGGAGCTACTGTTGCCAGGTAATGTCACGCCAGTTGAGGGTGATGAAGCCCAGCTATAACTGTAATTGCCTGACCCTGAAAAATTATTTGTCGTTGCCGTCACACTTAATGAAGAACCCGCAGCCACTGTAGAAGGGGAGGGATTCAACGATACTGAGGCAGCAGGCGTAACTGTTACACTAACGGTTTGTGTACCGCTATGACCACTTCTATTGGTGTTGTAGGAAAGTGTAAAAGTATAAGTGCCTGCAGAAAGACCTGCCGGCAAAGTTGCTGTTGCAGAAGCAACCTTATTGCTACCGCTGATAGATGTACTACCAACAGTGATACCACTTCCTGGTCCAGCCCAAGATGTTACGCTGGCAAATTGATAACTGCTGGTACCGAACGTACCGCTGATTGTTGAACTCAAGCTTATCGTTGTTGGCAACGCAGAAACCGAAACTGAATTTGGTGTCGCGCTGTTAGAAAAACTTTGAGCAAATAATTTACCTGTTGAGATCGCAACAAGGGTAAGAATAACGAGTAAAAACCGTTTCATTTTACTTTCTTTTTGTTTATAATCGGGTTTCGAAAAACGCATAGCTATCCCGCACAAAAGCGCAGGGGTTTTTGAGGAGCTGGAAAATGAAATGGTTAATCAGGAAATGTGGTTCAGAATAAGTAGAAAATAATAATCAGCACATGAGTTTGCACTCTTCGTGATCATTCAAAGGAGGAATTTTTAAACAGCTCTTGCTGTAATATTTTTGAAAATCGTAATGAAATGCAAATATTGGAGGAGGCTTTAATCAATAAGTATGGATCAACAATTGCTTATGTTAGATATAAGCGGCCATTCAGAAAGGAAAAGGGATTACGAATTGAAACGTAAAGCTAATACCCGCTTTTGAATAATGCAATACCATTAGGTATTTTTTTCAAAATAATTTTCAATAATTCAATTTAAGGTCTAAGAACCTGTGTTTTATGCAAGGATAATCGCATAGATTTTTTTGAAATTATTCAATAATCGAAGCGGCAAGTGCCAGCAATTCTTGTTGTTTGTAGGAGGTCTTTTCATTATCAAAACACTTACTAAATTCTTCCAGCATCGTTTGAATAACGCGTATATGTGATATAGGTTTGAAATAGGAAGCGACCGGGGGAACCGATATACGCTTGAAATAATTCTCTACATCTTTATGGGTAAAAATCTGACCGCTCATCGGGTCAATAAAAAAATCAATTTTATTGATAAGATTCTCATTTTCGACTATACTTTGCGTATAGTCTGGTTTTATATATGCCAATACGAACTGTTTGGGAATATTAATGGCTTTTACTGGAATATCAAGCAATTCACTTAATAGGAGGTACAGCACCCCGTTAGTGATCGCATTTCCTCTTTTTGTTTCAATTACCTTATTAATTAAAAATTCTTCCGGGTGCTGGTAGCCAACTTCAGTTCCTTTAAGTCCATAGTAATTATAGAGGATGCTGGTCAAAACATTCACCTGTTCAAGTGGAGTGAGATAATTATTCAACTCAAGCCAGACACTGCGGCGGAGTTTCTCGATTTCCTGCAAAACATTTGCAGTTACCAGATCAGGATATTGAAACTTGGCTACCAATAATGAAGCCGTCAATAAATCCTGGTAACTGCTCATTTTCCATCTTTGAAAGTCTTCTGTCAGATCTGTGAAATGTAATTTATGGATGAGTAATTCAATTCTTTCCTGTACATCTTCGCTGATGGTATTCTCCCACAGGTTTTCAAGATTAGGGATGATACCTCGTCCATAACTTACAATGCGATCACTAATTGAACTGAATATTTCTTCGTCGGGGTCGTCAATAAGATGAAATAAGGCCTTTATCTCTTTGTTTTCCTGCATCGGGTAAATGATTTAGTGGTGTGTAAGCACAATTAAAAAGTAATATTCGTGGATGTTAGAAAACTATTGATAAAAATGTTTTCCACAAATCCACAACCTTGCTTTATTAATAACGATTCAACGCAAGAAATCTTGTGTTTTTTAATTATCTGCCGGGTTGTAGATCATTTTTTTTTGGGTGATTTTTTTGGAGCTGATTTTTTTGCAGGAGCTTTCTTCGATCCTGATTTTTTATTGGAAGAAGTTTTTTTATCAAAGGCTTTTGGATCTTGCGATAAGATCATTTTTTTGATCTCCTCCAAACTAATGACAGCCAATTCATCTGCTGTGTATTTTCCCGAAGCGCCACCGCCGGTAATTTTCAACATCTTTTTCCCGAACCGGATAAAAGGTCCCCATCGTCCGTTCTCAATGGCAATTTTCTCTGCCGGCCATTGTTGAATGAAACGATTGGCTTCTTTTTCTAATTTCTTCTTTATTAATTCATCACAATCTTTTTGTGTGAGATTGTCGAAATTATAGGCGCGGGGAACATTAATGAACAGATCATTCCATTTTATATAGGGACCAAAACGGCCTTTGCCTTTTGTAATTGGTTTTTGCTCATAATAACCGATCGGTGCATCTTCGATTTTTTTCGCTTCAATGATTTCAATTGCCTTTTCCAGGTCAACGGACGAAGCTTCCTGACCACGGGGAATGGAAACAAACTGGTCACCGAATTTTACATAGGGGCCAAACCGGCCGATATTGACCGAAATTTCCTGTCCTTCGTATTCACCCAGCGGAGCGCCTAATTTGAAAAGTTCCATCGCTTCGTCGAACCTGATGGTCTCGATGCTTTGGGTGTTCTTTAATTTTGCAAAACGTGGCTTTTCTTCCTCATTTGATTCTCCAATCTGAACCATCGGACCGTAGCGTCCCATCCTTGCAATCACCTTTTTACCACTGGTGGGATCAACGCCCAATTCTCTTTCGCCACTTATTCGTTCTGCATTTTCTATGGTGTTCTCAACATCTTTTTTGAATGGAGTATAAAATTCATCAATCATTTTATTCCATTTTATTTTACCCTCTGCCACTTCATCAAATTCTTCCTCAATCCGCGCAGTAAAATTATAATCCATGATATCATCAAAATACTGTTTCAAAAAATCCGTGACAACCAACCCCAGATCGGTTGGAAATAATTTAGATTTTTCCGCACCTGTATTTTCCTGCTCGACTATTTTATTAATGGTATTATTTTTCAGTTGCAGGATTCTGAAATCTCTGCGTACGCCCTCTTTATCTCTTTTTTCCACATAGCCTCGTTTTAAAATTGTCGAGATCGTGGGCGCATAGGTCGAGGGGCGACCAATTCCCAGCTCTTCCAGCTTTTTTACTAGAGAGGCTTCTGTATATCTTGGCAATGGACGACTAAATCGTTCGATCGCTTTCATTTCTTTTAATGGCAATTGCTGCCCAACAGTTAATGGTGGCAAAACACCTTCCTGTTGTTCATCATCATTGATGTCATCATCGTCTCTATCTTCCCGGTAAACCTTCAAAAAACCATCGAATTTCAACACTTCACCTTGTGCTGTCAATTCTTCTTTATTCGTTGATATTTGAATTTTTGCGGTCGTTTTTTCTAATTCAGCATCCGCCATCTGGCTTGCCATTGTTCTTTTCCAGATCAGATCGTATAGTCTTTTACAATCAAAATCTTCAACAGTCGTATTTTCCATGTAAGTTGGCCGAATGGCTTCATGGGCCTCCTGCGCAGATTCGTTTTTATTTTTGAATCTTCTTGGCTGAAAATAATCATTTCCATATTGACTGCTGATCTGTTTCTTTATTGCATCAACCGCCGTCTGGCTCAGATTAACACTGTCGGTACGCATGTACGTTATATTACCGCTTTCATATAGTCTTTGCGCAAGTACCATTGTTCTGCTTACCGAATAGCCTAATTTTCTGCTTGCTTCCTGTTGCAATGTTGATGTTGTGAAAGGAGCCGAAGGAGATTTTCGAGCCGGCTTGACCTGGATATCGTTTACCGCATAATTGGCGCCAATACAACTTTTCAGGAAGTCTTCGGCATTATCAGAGGATGAATATTTTTTCCCTTCTGCAGAGAAAGTGACCTGATTGTTGGAAATATCTTTTGCGGTAAACTGGGCTTCTACTTTAAAATGACTTATTGCATTAAATGCATTGATCTCTCTTTCTCTTTCTGCTATTATTCTAACAGCGACGCTTTGTACCCGACCAGCGCTGAGATTATTCTTCACACTTATCTTACGCCACAAAACCGGACTCAATTCAAAACCAACTATTCTGTCCAGGATTCTTCTGGCCTGTTGGGCATTGACCAAATTCATATCAACCGTCCGTGGATGCAAAACCGCGGATTGTATCGCTGGTTTTGTTATTTCATGAAAAACAATTCGTTTGGTTGTTTTTGGATCTAATCCCAGCACCTCACATAAATGCCAGCTAATGGCTTCGCCTTCACGGTCCTCATCGGTTGCGAGCCAAACTTCATCAGATTTTTTTGCGAGAGATTTAAGTTCTTTTACGACTTTCTGTTTATCATCCGGAACGATATAACGAGGCTCGTAATTTTTTTCTACGTTAATTCCCATGTCCTCTTTTTCGAGGTCGCGAATGTGCCCATAGCAACTTTTTACTTCAAAATCCTTTCCTAAAATCTTTTCGATTGTCTTCGCTTTCGCAGGAGACTCAACGATCAATAAATTCTTTGCCATACTTTCATTAAGCGGTTTACAATAGGTTCGCCGGCGTGCAAGTTTACAGTATAACGGCGAAACTAAAAAATTGGTACATTAAACAATTGTGCCGGTTTTGTGTTCATTTGACCAGTATCATGCAACCCGCATCAGCGCTTTAATCAACATTGTTGCCACGCTTACTCGAGCGTTTAGCTCATTGCTCATCAGTTTTCTAAAGAGATATTTACAAGCAACGACAACATTATTTTTCATATTCAGTTATATACTTTGTTATAAAAAATTTAACTTAACAACTCATTTCGAAACATATTGACTGCCAGCACAAAAATATTTTCCATCGGAGATTCCTCTGCAACAATTGAATTGGGTAATTGCATTAATGATGATGTGAACCAAAAAATTCTTTCCATGAACGAATGGTTATTGCAAAATCCATTCGCTGGAATCAAAGACATTATTATCGCTTATAGTTCGCTTTCTGTTTTTTATGATCCATGCACAGTCAAGAAAAATTATCCCGATTTTTCCACTGCTTATGACGCGGTAAAAGATAAATTGAATGAAGCCGCAGGTCAGGCATCCAATTATAATATTGAACAACGGCATGAAATCATTGACATACCGGTTTGCTACGACGATAAATTTGGATATGATCTGAATTTTATTGCAGAAGAAAAGCAATTATCCAAGCAGGACATCATTCATTTGCATACTTCCAGATCCTACAAAGTGTATATGGTGGGGTTTTTACCTGGTTTTGCGTATATGGGAAAAGTTGATGAGCAATTAATAGTCTCGCGAAAGCTGCGCCCACAGCAGGTTATATCCGGAAGCGTGGGTATTACAGGAAGCCAGACAGCGATCTATCCAACCACTTGCCCGGGTGGTTGGCATATTATTGGAAGAACGCCCATAAAATTATTTGAACCTGCAGCTGAGATTCCAATAAAACTAACGCTTGGCGCTCAGGTAAATTTTTATCCCATATCCGAAGAAGAATTTAACAGCATCCTGGAACAAACCCCTAATCGCTAATATTCATTATGTCACTATCCATTATAAAGCCAGGAGTACTTGATACCATACAGGATAATGGCAGACCAGGTTTTGCAAAGTGGGGAATCAACCCTGGCGGCGCAATGGATGTGTACGCTTCAAAAGTTGCCAATATGCTGGTTGGCAATTGTGCCCATGAAGCGGTTATTGAAATTCATTTTCCCGGTCCGCAAATTCTTTTTGAGCAAAATGCGTTGATCGCGATAACAGGTGCAGATTTTTCTCCAACGATTAACGATGAAATCTTAAAACCATGGCAGCCGGTCGTGGTCAGAAGAAATACGGTACTGCATTTTCCAAAACTTCAATCCGGTGCGCGGTGCTATATCGCAGTTCACGGTGGAATTTGTTTGAAAAAGTGGCTGAACAGTTATAGCACTAACCTGAAAGCGGCTGCTGGCGGCTGGTTTGGGAGACAACTAAGAAAAGGAGATGAATTGTCTTTTAAAGAAAATACAATTTATTTCGCGGGATTATTGAATGAGGCACAGAATAAACGAGAATTACCATGGCAGGCAGATTCAAAAAAAGTGTATAAACATATGCATGAAATTTTGATGATCCCGGGTAATGAATGGAATGAACTTACCGATTCGTCGAAAAATATTTTTTTGGAAAATAATTTTATCATTCATCCTTCATCAGACAGAATGGGCTACCAGTTAAGCGGTGATTCAATATCATTAAAAAATAATTTCGAACTTATTTCAACTGGTGTAAGTTTCGGCACCGTTCAATTATTACCCAACGGACAAATGATATTATTAATGGCAGATCATCAAACAACAGGGGGTTATCCGCGCATTGCCCATGTAATCTCTGCTCATTTACCAAAACTTGCCCAACTTAGGCAAAGTGATTGCATTCATTTTATAATGACCAATATTGAAACTGCCGAAAAGTTATTATTCGAACAACAACGCGATTTACAAATCCTTCAACGTTCATGCACTGATCATTTAAACGCGATTGTATGTTAACCATTGATCTGAATTGTGATCTTGGCGAAGGTCGTGGAAATGATGCAGCAATAATGCCTTTGATCAGTTCTGCAAATATTGCCTGTGGTTATCATGCGGGGGATGAGCATACGATAACAAGAACAATTGAACTCGCCCTGCAAAATAATGTTGCTATTGGCGCGCATCCTTCATTTCTTGATAAAGAAAATTTTGGCAGAAAAGAATTTGATTTACCGGAAGATGAATATTATTTACTCATTAGGGAACAGTTAACTATTATTCAGGAGGCTGCGACCAAGTGCGGAACTGCTTTGCATCATATCAAACCGCATGGCGCACTATATAATATAAGCGCAAAAAATAAATCGGTTGCCCGGGTTATCGCAAATGCAGTTTATGATTTTGATCGGAATTTAATTCTCTATGGACTGAGTGGAAGTCATTCCATCACCGAGGCAAAGAAATATTCTCTTAAAACCGCAAGTGAAGTTTTTCCTGATAGAACATATCACAGCGATGGAAGTCTCACTCCGCGCGATCGATCCAATGCTTTAATCAATTCTGTTGATCAGTTATTAACCCAGGTCTTGCAAATGATAGAAAGACAAACCGTGACCTCTGTTGAAAATATGGTCGTTCCTCTCAAAGCGGAAACGATCTGTATTCATGGCGATGGAATAAATGCGATTACATTCGCAAAAGAGATCAATAAAGCATTGGTTAAAAATCAAATTGCTGTAAAAGCGATCAATTGATTTTCTTTAGCTTTTCTTTTACAATTTCCTGAAAAAAACGCCGTTCTAACAGTGTTCCTGCTTCAACCTCTATTTTAATCATTCAATAATTTCAAAATTATGTCTGCTATTAATGGCAAGCAAAATGGATTGTATTCCTATGATTCATTTAGCGGGAATACTAAAAAAACAGATTCTCATTTCTTGTGGTGGTGTGCGGGCGCACATCAGCAATTATTAAAAGACTATCCCTCTGAACATACAAAATACGCCGGACTCGGCGGTGTGCTATTGGCCACATTTGTGCTTGCCTCTTTATCCGCAGGCTATGCAATTTATAGTGTGTTTAATAATGCGGGTTGGGCGATTGCATTTGCAATGATCTGGGGATTGATCATATTTAATTTCGACCGGTTCCTTGTGTCAACCATGCGCAAATATGGTGTTTCAACCCGAAAACAAATCTGGATCGCTGTTCCCAGAATCATTCTTGCATTATTGATCGGAATAACAATTGCAAGACCACTGGAATTGAAAATTTTTGAAAAAGAAATTGATACCAAAGTGGCAGAAAATCGTCATCATAAGATTTTACTGAATGACAGTTTGCTGCAGGCAGAAAATAAAACGGTTCTGTTAAACGCTCAACAGGAGAGAAGTAAATTAATGGAAAGAAAATCGCTTATTGAAGATACATTACACCGTTTGCAACAGGCCTATATTCAGGAAGCAGATGGAACTGGCGGTTCATTACAACGCGGAATTGAAAAACTTACTTTACTGAAGCAGCAGGCTTATAATATCGCACTACAGCAATTCACTCCCGAATTGCAAAAACTTTCACTGCAATTAAATTACCAGGATAGCATTTTAAATAACACGGCAGCAAATAATGAAATAAAAAGAAAGCAATACGAAGAAGCGGTCACCGCCAATGTTGGTTTTTTGGAAAGGAACAAAGCCTTATCTGATCTCAGTACGCAAGAAAGCAGCGTTTTTTGGGCAGATCTTTTCATTTCATTATTAATAATCCTGATTGAGATCGGCCCGATTTTATCCAAGCTGATAATGACTGTAGGCCCTTATGATATTGCATTGGCAAAGACCGAATTATTGCAAATGGCGACAACGGTAAATGAAATGCGTCGGGATAAGGAATTGTTATTCGACAAAATGAATGGACTGTATGAAAAGAAAAAGGAAATGTCGGATGAATTGACGCAAAGAATTTCTTCACTGCAACAAAAACACATTAACAACGAACTAGACCGATGGGAAAGAGGGGAAAGAACGAGCAATGATAAGATGGCAATTGATGAGCTACTGAAGAAAATAAAAAATCAATACGATTTTAAAGAGGAAAATATTTTATAACTAACCGATCAGGCAATTACTCAATGGTCCGGCTGAACCATTGAGTAATTTTGAAATTAGTTACTGTACACCCTGCATGCTGTTTTGCATGCTATCTGAATCTGCTTTTATGTTTTTACGTTTGAATAATGATGCATCAAATTTTCCAAAACGATAATTGAATTGCAAACGGAAAAATTGCGGATCTCTCCTTCTGTTATATTCTTGCGTAAAATAGGGAGATGAGGTATAAACATCAGCTACTCTGCTGCGAAAAATATCATTTACACTCAGTGTCAATGAAGCCACTTTGTTTTTCAGGAATTCATATTTAAGCGCAGCATCCACACCGCCATTGGGTTTTGTATATCCCTGGGCATTTCCACTCACCGCAACGCCAAAACCTCTTCCGCTTGTATTACTGCTTGAGCCGGCACTTCCGCCGGGAGGCAATACTGTTTTAGAAGTATAGTCACCGCTTACCTGGAGTGTAAAATGTTTTGATACTTTGAAGGAATTATTGATTTTGCCAAACCAGCTGTATGTTTGCCCGATTGTTGGAATACTGATATTATTCGCATTGATCTTCGATGTAAAAATGTTGATGTTGCTGGTAATGTCCCACCATTTGGTAATGCTGTTCCTCCCGATCAATTCAAACCCACCGACAAAACTTGAATTGGCATTTACAAAAGTGCTTAATATAACTGTCGAGTCATTGAGTGGATTTTTAGTGGTGTCAGAAAATCCGGTGATCAGATCGGTGGTGTGCTTGTAATATACAGAAGCAATGAAAGTGTTATTCCCGGGAAATGTTTTTTGATAGGTCAATTCAAATGAATTGGTGAATTGCGGTTTCAAATTCGGATTGCCCTGTGTTAAATTCAAAGAATCTGAATAATTGGTAAAAGGAAAAAGCTGAAAGAAATTCGGACGATCAATTCTTCTTGTGTAACTCAACTGCAATTCCTGTTCACCGCCTAATTTTTGGGTCAAGAATATACTGGGAAAAAGATTGATTGGATATTTGTTGCTGAAATTTCCAACTGTATCCGGGTTATCTTTCACAGCATAATTTGAAGTTCCGTTATATGTTGAGCCTTCTGCGCGTAATCCCAATTGATAATTAAAATCTTTTATTGCATTGGTGTAAGTCACATAACCTGCATAAACCTTATCATGATAGGTATAATTGGAAGACAACAGCGGTTCAGGAATAAAAGTATTGCTTGCAGGATCGTATACGTTAATATCATTCAGGCTCGATACATTTCTAGCTGCGATGCGCGCACCGGTTTCAAATTTTGATTTATCTGAGATCGGATTGGAGAAATCAGTTTGCGCGGTGATAAATTCATTGTTGCCGCTTCCAATCTGTTGTTGTGTATACACACTGCTTAAGCTTCCGCCTTTTTGCTCATATATATTTGAGGCAATGAGATTGTCGTTTTGATTGGTTCCTTTACTGTAATTAGCATTGGCGGTCCATTCTTCGCCGGCTCTTGGAAAAGTATGTTTGAAACTGAGCATTGCTCCGTGATTATTAAAAACCGCATCGGTTGTTGAATACCGGTTTGTATAAGAAGAAACCGTTCCGGAAGGATAGAGTGTGTCAACATACAAATCGCTGTTAATATAAGGGGAGAATTTTCCGTGAACCAGGGTTCCTGAAACGGAAATGGTATTTCTGTTGTCGAGAAAGAAATCAATTCCGGCTCTTCCAAAAGCAAAATAACCCTTGCTCACGCTATTATCGAATTGTTGCAAACTATCAAAAGGTTGCGAGAAGAATGAATACCGGCTTGTAACTCCAGGCGATATTGATTTACGTTGGCCAAAATTTCCGGCTGCAAATACATTGAATTTCCCCTGCTTTACGTTAATGTCTCCACCCAGATTCACTTTTCCCCGCTCATCAATTCCTGCTCTTACATTTCCGTTATAGCCTGCTTTCCTGTTTTTCTTCAGCACGATATTTAAAATTCCTGATGTTCCGCCGGATGCATCATATTTTGCACCGGGGTTAGTGATGATCTCCACACTTTGAATGGCGTCCGCTGGAATTTGATCAAGCGTTAATGTCGTAGGTAGCCCATCGACCAAAATAGTTGGAGAGGCATTGCGCAAGGTTACGTTGCCATCTATATCCACTGCAACGGAAGGGACATTTTTCATTACATCGGTAGCCGTACCGCCTTGTGCGGAAATATCTTTTTCTACGTTGTAAATTTTTCTGTCTGCGCCAAGTTGTATCAATGGTTTGGATGCCACGACAGTGACCTCACCTAAAGTTTGAGCATCCGCTTCTAATTTTATATTTCCCAAATCTTTATCCACTCCGGCTAAAGCTTGCTGAATGTCGCCACCCTGACTAAATTTTAGATCGAAGTTTACTTTTTGATCATATGGTTTATACCCTATCGCTGTTATCTTCAAATGGTAACTACCCATGATGGCCAAATTCTCGAAACTGAAATTGCCCTTGGCAGCGGTGATCATCCCGGCAACAGGAACATCTTTTCTTTTTTTGGTTGCTGTATCAAACTTACTTCCGATCAGTTGAACAGAAACTCCGTCAATTCCTTTATTGGTTTTAGAGTCCACAATTCTACCATAGAAATGGCCAATACTGGGCGCCTGCCCGCCACCTTGTCTTCCACCCGCCGGAAACTGTGCATAAACTCCTGTAATTAAGCCAGTCAGTCCAATTATCAGCAATAACTTTCTCATGTAAAAAAATTTCATGTTTGAACGCAAAGGTCGTTCAAATATTCACTAATGGAATTCATTATTTATTAGCGGCATAATTTAGCTATGAGAGGGCGAGCTTTTTAGCGGTTTATTTCATTAATAAAGTCAGCAGGATTTGTAAAACGCCAATAAAAAAACCCAATGCTGCACCGATGATCTCTACAAACCGAAATTCCTTTGTCAATATCTGGTTTAACATTTTTTCTAGTTTCTCTGATGAAAATGCAGCCACTTTTTCAACTACTATTTTCTCAAGATCAAGATCATTTTTCAAGTTGTTGATATAACTCTTCATTATCACCGGAAATAGTTCTGCCAATTCCTGCATAAAAACTTCCTTCAGCTGATTGATCGTTTTATCTCCGATAAACATGGAAATCACCGGCATATTCTCTTTTAAGCGAACCCGTAAAAAATGATCGACATGTTGCTCGGCAGCTGGTAGAATTTTTTGAACGTTTTCAGGATGCGTAATGGTTTCTTCAATATCCTTGAATGATAATAATTCCTGCCCCACAATTCTTCCCAGACTTTCTGCTATTTGTTTTTGACGTTTGGGAAAAATTCCCTGCAGACGAAACCATAATATTCTTCGGGGCACACGGGGATGAAATAATAATTTCAAAGCCATCCAAATGGTAAGCCAATGAATGAAGGCAGAAATAAATGGGATCGTATATAACCATGGGTTCATAAATGATGCATTATACAGGTTGTAAAGAAACGGTAAAGAGTTGTAAATATAGTTTTGATGAAAAAAAGATTTCAACTATTTTTGCCGCTTAATCGGTGACTGTAGCTCAGTTGGTTAGAGCATCAGATTGTGGTTCTGAGGGTCGAGGGTTCGAGACCCTTCAGTCACCCTGGATCCCGGAGTAAATCCGGGATTTCTTTTTTTATTCCCTCCTTGATAATGTGTTTGGAAATTTTCTGATTACTGATTTACCAACACCCGGAAAAATCGGTTGTTTTCAAAAAACGACCTTAATGACCATCCATCAAAATAGCTCGTTAAAAGTGTAAATCGTGCAACAACACACCTGTTTTATCGTTATTTTTGGAAGCATGTTAAAAGTTTTAAATCATATGTTCAATAAAAGAAATCTGCCCATCATCCTGATGGTATTGGGATGTGGAATTTTTGTCGCGTTTCGCTCGCTTGGTTTTGGAGGAAATCCGCCCGCCACTAAATACGAAAAGATTTTACGCAATGTTGGTGTGATGTTAGAAGACGTTCATTACAGTCCCAAAAACATTGATGATAAATTTTCAAAAGAGGTCTTCAATAAATATCTTGGCGAAATTGATGATGAAAAAGATATTTTGCTCAAATCGGATATTGATCTGCTGAGCAGCAAGTATTCAACAAAAATAGATGATGAAATTCTGGGTAAAGCGCCTGTTCAGTTTGAACCTGCAGTTGCTGAAATATTGAAAAAAAGAATCCCGGAGACAGAACTTATTTATAAAGAAATATTATCTCATCCTTTCGATTTTTCAAAAGATGAATCCATTAATACCGATTACGACAAAATGGATTTCCCAAAAAATGACACCGAGAGAAAAGAAGCCTGGAGAAAAAGGCTGAAATATATCACCCTGCAACGTTATTCAGATTTGCTGGAACAACAGGAAAACAGCAAGGGCAAGGAAGGCTATGTAGAAAAAACAAACGCCCAATTGGAAAAAGAGGCCCGCGATAAGGTCTCCAAATTGATGGACAGGTTTTACGAAAGATTGAAATTTAAATACAGTGATGATGATCGTTTCAACATGTTCGTAGAAACGATAGTTCAGGCAATGGATCCGCACACAGATTATTTTCCGCCTGTTGACAAAAGATATTTTGATGAACAAATGAGCGGCCGCTTTTTTGGAATCGGTGCAACGCTGAGAGAAGAAGATGGAAATATTAAGATAGGAGAGTTAATAACAGGTATGCCCGCATGGAAATCCGGTCAGATTGCAAGTGGTGATATCATATTAAAAGTGGGGCAGGGTAACCAGGAACCGGTAGATCTAACGGGTTATGAAACTGAAGATGCAATTAAATTGATTCGTGGCGGGAAGGGAACTGAGGTCCGTCTTACGATCAGAAAACCGGATGGATCAATAAAAGTTGTTCCGATGATGCGTGATGAAATCGTGCAGGACGAAACTTTTGCAAAAAGTGTTATCGTGAATGAGGCCAAAGGAAAGATCGGCTATATCTATTTACCTGAGTTCTATGCCGACTTTGATAATCAAAAAGCAAATCGCTGCTCCATTGACGTGGCAAATGAACTTATTAAATTAAAAAATGAAAAAGTTGACGGCATCGTAATTGATCTTCGCAACAATGGGGGCGGATCCCTGTACGATGTTGTTCAAATGGTTGGATTATTTGTAGATCAGGGTCCGGTTGTCCAGGTTCGTGACAGAGATGGTAAACCACAAATACTAAGCGATCACGATAAAACGGTTTTGTATGATGGACCCCTGGCGGTAATGGTGAATGAATATAGTGCATCTGCTTCTGAGATCTTTGCGGCGGCAATTCAGGATTACAAAAGAGGAGTAATTATTGGAAGCAGTTCTACTTATGGCAAAGGGACCGTACAACGAAATATTGACCTGGACAAAACACTTGGTTTTGCGGATGCAAGTAATGATCTTGGGACCATCAAACTTACCCTGCAAAAATTCTATCGCATTAATGGAGGCTCGACACAATTACGCGGAGTTGCCTCAGATGTTGTGCTTCCCGATATTCTTGAATATTCTAAAGTGCGTGAAAAAGACAATCCGGATGCGTTGCCATGGGATGAAATTCAAAAAGCGAATTATACGCCTTGGAAATATGCGTATAATCTTAATCCGATCATCAGTGCAAGCGAACAACGCCTGAAGAATGATTCAGTCTTTAATATTATCCGCGCTGACGCCGCCATCTTGAATCAGCAAACAGATAAGCCCGTACATTCATTGAATGTTGACAAATACCGCGAAGAACAAAAAAAATTCAGAAGTAAAATAAAAGAAATTGAGACACTTAGTAAATCATCGAAAGAATTAAAAGTTGAAACGATGGAAGTGGACGCCCATAAATATGATAATGATAAAGACAAAGCTGATCGTTATGCAAAATGGACGAAAAGTTTGCAAAAAGATATTTGGCTAGGTGAAGCAGTGAAAGTGGTTGATGATATGGTCGCCTCAAAGAGTCTTGTTTACAATAAATAAAATTCTTATTGAAATAATGCGAATCCGGATTAATAAACTGATCCGGATTTTTTATTTTCATTTCTTTGCACAATGATGCTGCGCCAATTTATACAACTGATTTTATTTTCGCTGTTAATCGTTTCTTCCGTTTTTGCCCAGAAAGAAAAAGACACCACCCTTATTGTATATTTTGATAATAACCAATTCGCATTAAATAAAATTGAACAGGCGAGGTTGGATTCTTTTTTTATTAACTCCCGGTACTTGATAATAAAGAATATCTCAGGATTTACAGATACGGTAGGTTCCACAAAAAGCAATATCCTCCTTTCAAAAAAAAGAAGCCTGTCGATCGCCCGTTATTTCAAAAAGAATACTCAATTTAATCAGGATTATTCTGTTAAATATTTTGGAGAATCAAACACCGTGAGCCAAACAGATAATTTTTTGAATAGAAGGGTAGAGATCTCTATTCAGGTAGTAACGCCTCATGCGGATAGTGTAAAGAAAAGCCCTCAACCGGCTATAATCAAAAAACTTGTTCTTGATAAACTCTATTTCAAGCCTGATCTTGCTATTTTGGAAGGTTACTCTCTTGATTATTTGAAAAAAGTGGTGGCAATTTTAAAAAACTATACAAACGCAAGATTTGAAATCCGGGGTCATGTAAATTGTCCCTTAAATGTTCCTGCCGGTTCCGGTTATATGAACGCGATGAATAAACTATCCGATGACAGAGCAAGAGTCGTATATGAAATACTGAGCGATAATGGAATTCCAAAAGAAAAGATGACATACCGAGGAATGGGCAATTCAGAAATGATAAACCCTTATGCCCGAACAGAAGATGAAGCCAGAAAAAATATGCGTGTTGAGATTTTTATTATGCAGGATGACTAATCGAACTTTGTACGAGTAGATATTACCGTTATACCGATGCCCAGAATCGCTATTAAGCCCAGTGAGACACGCAAACTGCTCACTTGTGCGATAAAACCAATAAAAGGCGGACCAAATAAAAACCCCAAATATCCAATCGTAGAAACTGCAGCTAAAGCAACTCCGGGTGAAAGAATTTTTGATTTTCCTGCTGCACTGTAAACAAAAGGAATAACCGACGATACGCCGGCCCCAACAAATAAAAATCCAATTATTGCAGTAAAAAAGTAAGGAAATATTATCGCTGTAAATAAACCAACAGCAGTAAGCGCTCCGCTGATCTGTAATATTTTTTTAACCCCCACGCGGGTCGCAAACCAATCGCCAACAAATCGACCGGTCGCCATTGTTGCCATGAACGCTGTATACCCTGCGGCAACCAATTCCTTCGGCGGTTGAATAACTTTTTGGAAATACACTCCACTCCAGTCGAACATCGCACCCTCACAGATCATGCTGCATAATGCAATAAAGCCAAGACTGATAAGCGATCGATCCGGTATGGCAAAAATGGGTTGTTGTTCATTTTTATTGATATCCGTCACCAGCAAATGGCGTGAGGCAGAGATCATAATCATTGCAGCGAGGAACATGATGATCAAAAAATGCTGATAGGGAAGCAGTTTAAGCCCAATCATCAATGTCCCGATCGCGGCGCCGGTGAACCCCGCCAGACTCCAAACACCATGGTATGACGCCATAATGGATCGACCATAAATAGCTTCTGTGCTTACTGCCTGGGTGTTCACAGAAATATTAAGCATGTTTCCGCCAAATCCAAAGATGAACAAACAAATGACTAACTGCCATGTATAGGCGACAAGTCCTAAGAGGGGCAATGTAAATGAATACAAAACAGCAGCGCCCATTAAAATGTGTTTGCTTCCAAATTTGGCAACCAATAGCCCTGCAAATGGTAAAGATATCATCAGGCCGGTCGGCAATCCTAATAAAACTGCTCCCAGCGCTGCATTCGTTAAGTGTAGTTTTGTTTGAATGTCAGGAATGCGTGAAGCCCAGCTTGAAAAACACAAGCCGGCTAAAAAAAAGAAACTACTTACCGCGAGCCGATGAATTTTTTTCTGACGATCTTCCACAACAGTTTATTCTTAAGTTGAATCAAATGCTACTTAAATTAAGGGTGAGCAAATTACAAATATCTATCCTTAATAACGTTAATATGATGGGCTGCATGCCCGGCACAAATAAAACCCAATGCAACAACATTGATGTTCTTTTCACTGGCAATTCCTACGGATAATAATTGTTCATCGTCAAATGATTCGAACAGTAATTCGGTAGCACTGCGCAAGGACTTAAATTCTTCAACCAGGTCTTTCCATTTCCGGTTTTTAATTTTTGCATTAATCGCCCAACTGTTTTCATCAAAACTTGGTAGATGTGCAAGATCCTTTCGTGCGAAAGTCAACGCACGATAGCTGAACACACGTTCTGCATCAATTATATGTTGCAGCAGTTCTTTGATAGTCCATTTGCCTGCTGCATAAGCATAATTGACTTTTTTTTGTGGGATCGTTTTTAAAAATTTTTTGAATTGCTCCGTATTTTTTTTAATTGCTTTTACAGGAGTTTCTTCTTTTGGAAGATTGATATAGTTCTTGTAAAAATCGGCAGCAACGCAATCTTTTCTGGTTACCATTTTTTTGTGTAAATGTAAAAAAGAATGCCGGACAAATTGTCTGGCATTTTATTAATTCTGCAAAATGAATTATTCGCTTTTGCTTTTCAATGTTGACCTAGGAAGATCGTCTTTCTTTTTTGGTTCATTGCTTAATGTATAGGCAAGCTTTACGGCGCCGTATGCATTAATGATGCCACCCGATGAACTGAGATCAGAGAGATTAACCAATTCATCTTCACTTCCTGGTTTTTTTACTTTACTGGGAAGGGGTGTTGCTGATTTTTCAATACAATATTTTACCTGCTGCACGGTAAGGTTGGGAAAATATTCCATGATCAACGCTGCGACTCCCGTGACAATTGGCGCTGACATGCTGGTGCCCTGGAGGTTCCCGTAATTGTTGCCTCCAGGCAGAGTGGAATAAATTTTTGTCCCGGGTGCAAAAACATCAACTTCTTTTTTTCCATAATTGGAAAAAGACGCGGTATAACTTTTAAATCCAGCCTCTGCTGCCGGGTCACTACTTGCCCCAACGGTTATCCAGTTACCCGCTCTTTGTTTTGAATCTTTAAAAACAGGGGTTGGAAAATTGTCAACAGAATCCACATTTTCTGCATCATTGCCGGCGGCATGAATTAATAATACCCCTTTTTTCTCCGCATATTTCACGGCATCATCAACCCATTGTTTGTCCGGAGAAAGATCTTTGCCAAAACTCATGTTCACCACTTTTGCGCCGTTATCAACCGCATACCTGATCGCTAACGCAATATCCTTATCGTGCTCATCACCGTTAGGCAATGCGCGGATCATCATGATTTTCACATTATCGGCAATGCCGTCAATTCCTTTTCCGTTATTTCTTTCTGCCCCGATGATTCCCGAAACATGCGTACCATGCATCGGATCGCCTGCCATTACATTGTTATTTCCATAATAACGGTCATCAATATTTGTTTCATCATCCTGAACTATTTTTTTGCGAATATCTTCCGGCGCTTTTTCCCTTGCTTCGGATTTCTTTTCCTGCATATCGACATATTCATTAAAGTCGTTCAAAAATGCTTTATTGGTTACGTCCATGATTTTATTTTCACGAAAAGAGAACATCATCACTTCCTTTGCTCTTCTCGTCTCTGTCGATTTCACAGAAAAAGTATCCAACTCATTGCCGGTATATTCTCTTTTGCCCATCGCATTTTGCAAAACGCTATCGCTGATGATTGATGCTTTCAATACCCTTTTTAATAGAACAAGATCAATTGCATTATCACTGCCATCACCCATCACTCTTTTTTTTGCCTTGGTCCACATCTTATAATCTTCGAGATCATCACCGGTCAGTTTTTTAGGATCGAAGTCAGCAGCTTCAAATCTTTTTTTGAATTTGTAATAAACTCGTGGGTCTTCACCGGAATCATCATTAACATTTTCTCCATTTTTTCCGCCAAGAAAATTCCACCCATGCACATCATCCACATAACCATTATGATCGTCATCAATGCCATTCCCAGGAATTTCTTTTGGATTGGTCCATAAGATATCTTTAAGATCTTCATGTAAGGTATCAACACCGGAATCGATCACTGCAACCAGGACATTTTTACTTTTTAGATTCTTTGAATGCAGAAATTCGTAAGCTTTGTTCAAACTGATCCCGTAAAAACCATCCTGCTGCTTATCCAATAAATACCAATTATTTGGCAGTTCTTGTTTTGCTGAAGTTCCCTGTGCAAAAATGGACGGACTAAGGGCAAGCATGAATATCACCAACAACACCAATTTCGAAATGCGCATCGCTTTTGTTTTTTGTTAGAAATTTTTATTTAGTAGAAAAATCAATTAGCGAAAATAATTAAACAAAAACCATCCCTGCAGGATATTTTACATGGATGGTTTAATGAAGTTGTTAAAATTATTTTGTGGAATTATTCCTAATGGTTCGAAACTCTCATTTCAACTCTTCTGTTCATTGATTTTCCTATGGCAGTATTATTATCTGCAACGGGATGTGCTGCGCCAAATCCGGTCGCTGTGATATTTCTTTCGTTCACTCCTTTGTTAATAAGATAATTTTTTACAGCGTCTGCTCTCATCTGCGATAATGTAAGGTTATGCTCATCCGTTCCCACGTTATCCGTGTGCCCTTCAATCATCAAATGCAACTCTTTATGTGCTATCAGCATTTTCGCGAGGTCATCCAGTGCTGCGTAAGAGGTTGGAGATAATTTATCGCTGGCGGTCGCAAACAAAATGTTTTTGGCTGTATAATTCACTTTTTCTTTGATCTCTTTTTTAATTTCCGGACATCCGTTATTGGCAGCAGTTCCCGGAACATCCGGGCATTTATCTTCTTCATCATTGATACCGTCCCCGTCTCTGTCGGGAATTGGGCAGCCATGATATTTTGCAACACCAGGAACAGTTTTGCAAGAATCATGTTCATCATCAATGCCATCATGATCGGTATCCGGAACGGGACAACCATGGTATTTTGCCAAGCCCGGAATGGTCTTGCAAGAGTCGTGTTCATCATCGATACCATCGTGATCTGTATCCGGAACAGGGCAACCATTATATTTTTTCAATCCGGGTATAGTTGGGCAAAGGTCCTGGTCATCCGGCACTCCGTCTTTATCAGTGTCTTTCACGATCGGCTTTTGCGGAATGGGTGATGAGGTTTTCGCAAGCCATATGCCTAATGTAACACCCATAACCTGATGGTGAAAGGTTCCCGTATAAGGCGCCGTATAAAAATTACTTAATCCCCTGCTTATATAGCCACTCAGCGTTACGCTTCCAAATTCAAAACCAGCTTTTGCATTCACGCCAAAATCAAATGTCTTGTATTTATTTGTCGCATTACCTACATCCAGTTTAGTGGTTTGAGTTGAAAATGAATTCACGGTATCCTGCGCTGTAAGCATTTGATTTGTCAATGATCCGTTGTATATAAAAGAAAAATACGGACCTGCACCGATAAAGAAATTATTTTTATGATTTGCGCTAAGCGGGATTTTGTAAAGGAGATAAAAAGGAATTTCAATATAACCGATACTCAGTGTGCTTTTTGAATAAACCGTATCAAAGGAAACATTGCCAACTGTATCATTATTCTTTAAGTACTGACGGCCTTTTGATGTATAATTGATCGCCGGTTGAAAAAATAATCTTCTGCTTAAAGGGATTTCCAAAATAATACCTGCGTGTATGGCGGTCCGGGATGAATAAAAAGGTTTGTATGCAGTATCCCATCCGGGCAGATTATTATTTTCAATGACACTTGCAGAATGAAAACCTATTTCCGCACCTAATTTGATTTGGGCATTTAGTTTAAGAAATCCGGAAATGAAAAGAAGTATCAGCAGTAAATTTTTTCTCATAATTTGGCTGTTTTCATAGAATCTCTTCCTGAATGATTATGGTATATAACGTTAGAAAACAGCTATTATTTTGGGTCGAATTAGTTAATTCAACTCAACATTATTGAAAAATCAGGTTTGAAAGAATCAAAGATCGAACTTGATTCCCTGGGCTAAGGGCAAATTTGTAGAATAATTGATTGTATTTGTTTGTCTGCGCATATAGGCTTTCCATGCATCGCTGCCACTTTCACGACCCCCACCTGTTTCTTTTTCACCTCCAAAAGCGCCGCCAATTTCAGCCCCGGAAGTGCCGATGTTTACGTTTGCAATTCCACAATCGCTGCCAGCCTGTGAAAGAAATTTTTCAGCCTCACGCAAGTTGAGTGTCATAATAGATGAAGACAAACCTTGAGGGACATTATTTTGAATGGTAATTGCTTCATCGATGGTTTTGTATTTCAACAAATATAGGATCGGGGCAAAAGTCTCGTGCTGAACAATTTTGAATTCAGGTTTGGCTTCAGCAATACAGGGCCTGACATAGCAACCACTTTCATAACCATCGCCCTGCAAGACGCCGCCTTCAACAATAAAATTTCCACCTTCTTTTTTGCAAGCCTCAATCGAATTAAGATAAAGCTGCACCGCATCTCTGTCAATTAAAGGACCAACATGGTTCTTTTCTTGCAACGGATCCCCGATTCTTAATTGTTTATAGGCTGCAATTAATTTTTCTTTTATTTTTTCATAAATACTTTCATGAATGATCAATCTGCGTGTTGTTGTGCAGCGTTGTCCGGCTGTTCCCACAGCGCCGAATATCGAACCACGAACGGCAATGTCCAGATCTGCATGTTCAGAAATAATTATCGCATTATTACCGCCGAGCTCCAATAAGGATCTTCCCAAACGCGCACCAACAGCAGTTCCAACAGCTTTGCCCATTCGCGTTGATCCGGTTGCGGAGACCAATGGAATCCGCACATCCTTGGCCATCCATTCGCCAACTTCTCTGTTGCCGACTATTAATCCGCTGACCCCTTCCGGAACATTATTGTTTTCAAAAACTTCTGCAACAATTTGCTGGCAGGCAACTCCGCATAAGGGCGTTTTTTCAGACGGCTTCCAAACACATACATCACCGCAGACCCAGGCCAACATGCTATTCCAGCTCCATACTGCAACGGGGAAATTAAAAGCGGAAATAATTCCAACAATTCCCAATGGGTGCCACTGTTCGTACATGCGGTGTGCAGAGCGCTCACTGTGCATGGTCAATCCATGCAGTTGTCTGGATAAACCGACTGCCAGATCGCAGATATCTATCATTTCCTGAACTTCGCCATAACCTTCCTGCAAACTTTTTCCCATTTCATAAGAGACCAGTCTGCCAAGAGACTCCTTGTTTTTTCTTAATGCTTCTCCTATTTGACGAACGACTTCACCACGTTTTGGCGCCGGCCACAATCGCCATTCAACAAAAGCTGACTGTGCTTTTGCAATTACGGTCTCATAATCCTGCTTTGAAGTGGTGCCAACGGACCCGATGAGTTTCCCATCAACAGGAGAGAAGGACCCGATCACTGATGAGGAAGAATCCATCCAACTTTTTCCTGTTGAAGTTCCAGGATTGGTTTCGCTTATTTTTAGTTGTTTGAGTATATCCATAAAAAAAAACTTGCGGTTTAAAAAAACCGCAAGCAAGTTAGGAAATTAACTGCTAACCTTAATTCCTAACCTAAACTTAAAATCTACTATGAAAAAAGCGTACTAATTGTACGAAAAAAACACCTTATCTGTTGCCCGTTGAACAAATCCAGGTTAAAGATATTTACATGTCATTTATACACGAATTAATTTAGGCGAATAAGAAAAAAATGTCGGAGTATATCAGATTAGTTCATTTTCTTGTCCATTTCCGCAAAGAAACTTTCACTATAGCTGATGCCGATCGGGATTTCCTTATCAGCGATTTTGATCTTGCTCTTGCTTACATTAACGATCTTACTTATCGGAACAATATAGGAGCGATGTACCCGAATGAATTCTTTCGGAGGTAGTTTTTGGGTGATGGTTTTAAGGGTCATTAAGGTGAGCACCGACTTTTGCTGTAAATAGATTTTTATATAATCATCCAGACCTTCGATATACAAAATATCTTTTAAATTTATTTTCACCATTTGATAATCTGATTTTACAAAAATGTAACCTTCCGCCAATTCCTGGCTGTTTGCATAATCAAGATATTCTTTGGCTTTATAAACTGATTTCAAAAAGCGATCATACTCGATAGGCTTTAATAAATAATCTATCGCATCAACGGTAAATCCTTCAACTGCATATTCACTGAACGCAGTTGTAAAAATAACGGCTGTTGTTTTCTTATTAATGAGTTTGGAGAATTCAATTCCATTGATGTCGGGCATTTGAATATCGAGAAAAACCAAATCAACCGGACTTGTATCCAATAATTTTTTTGCTTCGAATGCATCGGTGAAAGTGCCCTTCAATTCAAGAAAATATATTTTCGCAATATATTTTTTTATTAGTTCCAATGCGAGGGGTTCGTCGTCGATGGCTATACAGGTGATCATTGTAAATGGATATTTAATTTAACGGTAAAATCGTTCTCGGCGTTTTTGATATCAAGTGCATAATGGTCGTGATACAATAATTCAAGCCTTCTGCGACTATTATTAATGCCGATGCCTGTGTTGTCTGCGGGCTTCAATATAGAACTGTTATGCTTATTATTTTTTACAAAGAAGAAGAACTCATTTGTTGATACATCTAATTTGATAATGATGGGAGAGACTTCTCTCGTGCTTATTCCGTATTTAAAGGCATTTTCAACAAAAGGCAAAAGTAATAAAGGAGAAATTTTTTTACCAAAGGGATCGCCGATTACGGAAAAGTCAACCGTCGATTTATCCGTTAATCTTAATTTTTGCAGTTCAATATAGTGAGTGATGAACTGGATTTCCTTTTCAACCGGAACGGCGTCGTTTTTTGCTTCTGTCAAAACATAACGCATAATACTTGAAAGTTTCATTACCGCT
This sequence comes from Chitinophagales bacterium, assembly GCA_021323755.1. GTDB lineage: Bacteria > Bacteroidota > Bacteroidia > Chitinophagales > Chitinophagaceae > Puia. The sequence continues at coordinate 77,326 of JAJPKJ010000009.1, forward strand.
TCTGCTGTATGTCTGGAACCGTCCGCTGCCAGCGAATAAATATTATTGAGCGTGTTGAATAAAAAATGCGGATTGATCTGTGATTTAAGAAAAGATAATTCTGTATTTAATTTTTCATTCTCAATTTCTTTATTTCTTCTTTCTGTTTCAAACCATTGTGTGATCACCCGTAATCCTGTACTAATGGCAAAGACCATGGAAAAAATAGCGATGGATCCTGGTGAAAGGAGGGGTGGAAGAAGATTTCGCGGGCGAAGGGAGCGTCTCAAAATTGGCGGAAGTATTTGCAATGTGTCGCTGAGATAATGATACAATCGCGGGAATAAACCGAAGAAAAGAAAGAAAGCGATACTAATCAAAATATACGGAAGGACTTTTTTTCGGGTGAGTAATTTTGGAATAAGAAAATAAAAATTGAAGTAATAAAACCCGATATAAAAGCAATTGATCAAAACGAAATAAAAAGAAAAACTTTGTTCGGGAATAAATGCACCATCTTTTGGTCTTGGTAAAAAGGCGAATGGCAGCAGTAAAAAACATCCCCATGCTGCGATGTGAATAATGATCTGTAAAATGAATTTATTTGATTTCATAAAATAATTCGCCGGTTATCAAATCACAGGAAATGTAATGAAATAATATTACATCAAAACTATTGTACTTTCAAAAATGGCAAAGTTAAAACGGATAGGAACATTCGTTTTTATTATGGAATTAGATGAATTCGGTTTTATAATCGGTGAATTCAATTTTTTAATAAAAAAAGCCGAGGCAAAATGCTTCGGCTTTTGATTATTGATTATAAGAGTTTAGAAATTAAATGCAAGTTTGGTAAACAATCGCATGCCATTATAACCCATTTGCACTGCATCAAAGGGACCGCCAGATTCACTATCATACGCGGATGATAATCTTGCGCCCGTAGTTACCGATTGATCAGGATGTACATTGAAGATATTGTCTACGCCCGCAAAGAGAGTAAAGTTCTTACAGAATTTGTATGACACATAAATATCCGTCGTCATTTTTGGATGAAAAATAAAATTCTCCGGTACGGAAGAATTGCCATTATCTGTTCCAACATAAGGGTCGTAACCAGCAGCAGCATCAGAAATACCAGTTCCACCAGGTCCTCCCGGAGCCGCTCCTGCCAGTGTATCATATCCAAAGCCCTGGGTTCTCAATTTTCCGAAATAAGTAAAGTGAACGCCTACTCCAAAATCCTTGATCGTGTAATCCAGCGACAGGGCAAATTTAAAGGTAGGGGCAGATGCCAATAGGAATGCCTGTTCTCTAGTGCTGTAAAATTGTTGTTGATTCAGATATGAATTATTCAATGCTGCAGGAATATTGATCTTATCAATATTCATATGTTGAATATTCCCGGCTAACAAAACTTTAAAAGATTGCTTGTTCCATCTCTTGGTGTAATCTGCTACAATGTCAACCCCAAGGTTTGTGGTGTTCACGGCATTGGTAAAGAATTCCGCATTGCTGATATTTAATTGAGTCAGAATATTGGTCAATGCAGGTACAGTTGCATCAAATTCTCCGGATAATACAACACGGTTCTTGATCTTCACCATATACCCATCAGTGGTTATCGTTAGTCCGCTGACTGGTTTCCAGGCAAAACCAATGCTGGCATTAACTGAGTTTTCCTGCTTTAAATTGGGGATGCCAACGGCCTTGGCAATAGGACCATAGTTCGGTGCAATTTTTACATAACTTATTCCTGCAACACCGGCTGTTGTAAAGGTGTTGCTAAAATTAATTTGTTGTAATGATGGAGCCCTGAATCCAGTACTTGCAGATCCGCGGAGGTTGAAATTGTCGCTTACCTTATATCTTGTTGCAAATTTATAAGTGCTCAAAAATCCAAAGTCATTATAGTTCTCAGCGCGCACTGCAAGATCAACCAGCCATTCTCTGGTAACATCCAGTTCCAGATCCGCATAAGCCCCAATATTGGACCTGTTTGCGTTTACGGCATCGCCGGGTATATTACTTCCTGGAATCGTCGCGGGGGTGAAGCCCGGGAATCCCTGTGCCCCTGAAACTTTAAATGTGGTATCTCCTCCGGAAACAAAATAAGAACCGAAATTTTTCCACGAAGCGTCTTCGCCAGCATAAATTTTATACTGCTCGAAACGATATTCTGCTCCAAATGCAAGGGTCATTCCTTCTGCAACCGTTGCGAAATGTTTACTTATATCCGCGTTGAAAGTATTTTGAAGAAACGAAAACCCTCCGTCATCAAAATGCGTTTGGGCTGTCTGTGAGCCCACCGGGAACGAAGCATTAAAAGTTTTTTCTCCGAAATAATGAAAATTATTGTAACCAATGGTATTACTGATATCCCAATCCCATTTGCTGTCTGTGCTGCCGCGCAGCCCAGCGGCTAATGACAAGTCAGTAATATGAACATCTTCAATAGGGTTGTAGAAAGTGACTCCATCGCTTGTTGTATGCATTATTCCGGGAACTGAAATAATATTACCACTGCCATCCGTCGGAAATTTTTCAGGAGCCGCATCGGAGTTTCTGGAAAAGGCGTAAGCATTTGAGTTTTTATAATTGTATCCGCCAAAAGAATAAAAAGTTGTTTTTGTGCCGGCAATTGGAATTTCTGCGTTGAACATTCCGCCGCCTTCTGTTACAGAAGCATCACCAAAAGCCCTTCGTACGGAATTTATAGGCAATGCTTGCGTGTTCTTGGAAATATTGGTATCGGGCTCTTCCCTAAAAGTCTTTCCCTGCGATAAGAAGTTGCCTCCAAAATTGATAAACCCACCATTTTTTCCAATCGGCAGTCCATAATTTAATCCTACTGTAACCGCATTGCCGTCCAATTTGTGGCCGGTGACATATTGAGAGGGGTCTGCAGCATCAAGCGAATTGTATTTATGATCATAATATCCGCTCCAGCCTGTGTTTAAGGTAAGATGATTCACATCTTTTTTTAGCACGATATTGATGACGCCGGCGATCGCATCAGAACCATATTGCGCTGAAGCCCCATCACGCAATATCTCTATATGGTCAATTTCTGACTCGGGAATAGCATTCAGATCTGTTCCTGAATTCCCACGACCACGCGTTCCAAATAACGCAACAAATGCCGTTTGGTGCCTCCGTTTCCCATTGATCAACACCAAGGTCTGATCTGGGCCAAGGCCTCTTAGTGTGCCTAGATCTATCGCGTCGGCCCCATCGGCACCACTCTGTTTATTATAGTTAAATGAAGGTGCAGCTACATTTAGAATTGAGGTTAGATCCATTCTTGCTGTAGTTTGCCCAACCTGGTTGATTTTGATGACATCAACAGGTACGGGGCTCTCTGTTTTTACCCTCGACCCTCCACGTGTACCAACAAAAACAATTTCCTGTAATTCAGTGGAAGATGCTTCAAGGCTGAAATTTAGGTTAAGGTCAGAAGCGTTGCTTATCGTGTATGTTATCGTTTTATAGCCAACACTGGTAATTTCTATCTGGTCACCAACATTAACCTGGAGTTTAAAAGCACCATCGTTGCCGGTGACAGTTCCCTTTTTGGTGGATTTTACGCGTATGGATGCCGCTGAGAGAGCAGCTCCTGTTTTTGAATCTGTGATCTTTCCTGAAATTGTAGTTTGGGCAAATAGCATGCATGAAATAACCATAAAGCCCATAAGCAAGGCCAATTTTCTCATAATTAATTAGTTTTTGTAATCTTCTAAAATTAGCAATAAAATGCTTACAAAAATGCTAACCGATTAGAAAAAAGCAAATGTTTTATCTGTGGTGGGATTAAATCCGGCTATGCAGAAAAAAAACTCAATTTTCTTTTACATATTATTAAAATACCTGATAAAATTATGAACTATTGATTTTTTTTATGTTCTTTGTTGCACATTATTCTATTTTAAGCTTCGCTGAGTTCTTCAGCAATTCTCCAATTTCTTACGCTCTGTTCATCATCCTGGATATAAACCTCCAATAATTCTGCAAAAACACCAGGATTGATTTGGTCTATTTAATTATTTTTCATGAAAAGATCTATACTCTTTATTATTGTGGTGATCGCTCTGATCTGTGGTAATAAATCTTTTGCCTCGACTGCGGTTTGTTTGCCCAAATATGATTCTTCTTTATTAAGAGACAGTTTGAAACATGGTATGAAGATATGCGCTTGCCAGATTCTGGCATTTCAATCTGCAAATCATAAACCACGTAATTACGTGTTACTGGCTGAGCGCACCAATATGCGCAGTTATGCTTATGATGCGCATAAAGCAAAATGGATCATTGAAAAAGAAAAGAAGCATCTTTCCGATTTCTTTTACGACAAATTAGATGTGATCAATGATTTTGTAGAGGTCAGCGACTGTAGAAGTTTGTTCTTCAAGATGAAAAAAAAGCAAAGGTCGCTCATCTTATATGATATTCTTGACGCCGACGTAAGGCGTTAGTTGCTCATCAATATTGTTCGTGTTCATTGGGAAAATCTTTCTTCTTCACATCGGTAATGTATTGCTTCACTGCTCCGGTAACCAATTCCTCGAGCTTAAGATACTGACGCAAAAAACGAGGTTTAAATTCTGATGTCAGTCCAAGCATATCGTGCATTACCAACACTTGTCCATCACAATATTTTCCTGCGCCAATACCAATTGTCGGAATAGACAAGCTCTCCGAAACTTCTTTTGCCAGTGCTGCTGGAATTTTTTCAAGAACAATTCCAAAGCACCCTGCTTCTTCCAATAATTTGGCGTCTCGTCTCAGCTTTTCTGCTTCTTCTATTTCCTTTGCGCGAACGGTGTATGTACCGAATTTATAAATAGATTGCGGAGTTAATCCCAAATGTCCCATGACCGGAACACCAGCGGCGACAATTCTTTTAACAGATTCCAACACTTCTTCACCACCTTCCAGTTTTACTGCATGCGCGCCGGTTTCTTTCATGATGCGAAATGCAGATATTAATGCTTCTTTTGAATTGGATTGGTAAGAGCCGAATGGCATATCAACAACAACAAGACTTCTGTTAACGCCCCGGATAACGGAAGACGCGTGGTAGATCATTTGATCCAACGTAATGGGCAAGGTTGTTTCATGTCCTGCCATTACATTGGATGCAGAGTCACCGACTAATATTACATCAATGCCGGCAGCATCAAAAATTTTTGCGAAAGAGAAATCGTATGCAGTGATCATACTGATTTTTTCTCCATTCTCCTTCATTTTCTGTAAAGTGTTGGTCGTAATTTTTTTTACTTCCTTATTGATTGACATGATATGCTTTTTTGGGTATGCAAGCGAAAGGGGAGAGAATATGGCTCTGCGTTAGAATAAAACATACCCAGGTTTCTCCTCGCTAGATTGTATGTTTGAAAGCGTGCGCTAAGATAGGAGAATGAAATGATAAAGTAAAAATGAAAATATAAATCTCCGAAATTCTTATTCCCGCATTAAGCGTCAACATTTTTTATGCAGTCGCCGCATGATTGATCCGCAAAATGCGAAGTCCTTGCAGCACTCTTGCAATTTGATAGGTTATATCAATCTCAAACCACTTTATTGCGTTGTTTGGTCTGCCTGGAAATTTGTGATGATTATTATGATATGATTCACCAACAAAGAATAGATCTACCGGAATGATATTTTTTGAAGTATTGTTCAAATGATAATTCTCATATCCAAATTTATGCGCCCACCAATTTACTACCGTGCCCTGTAATGCGCCCATGGCAAATGTAATGGGTAAGAATAGATACATCCACCAAGCTGTCGCAAGGTTGAGGTAAATGACCAGGTAGATCAAACCCCAGGCCAGCCTGGAAACCCAAGTGTGCGCAAGTCGATCAAAAGCTTCCCATTCCGGCAAATCTTTTTTATATTTTGAATCGTTGGTGGCATAGCTTTTATAAATTCTGTGATAATAATTTCTGGTCTTCCACATAAGCATAAATGGATTCGGGGTAAATTTGGGTGAATGAGGATCATCTTCTTTATCGGTATGTGCATGGTGAAGCCGGTGCATGATACCATAGGAAGATGCGCTTATGTACGAAGATCCCTGGGTAAAATAACAACATACATGAAATATTTTTTCCCATGTTTTTGACATGGAGTACATGTTGTGCGCCGCGTAACGATGATGGAAAAATGATTGAAAAAACAAAGAGATATACCAATGACAAATAAAGAAGATTAGCAGGGCCATGTAGATGTTCGATTTAATTACTGAATGGGTTTTGTTCGAATATCAATTTCAATCACTCCGGGTTGATATTAATAGGCGCAGAAGGTAAGACTTATTAGGCTGCCGGTGAAATTTATTTGCCTTTAGGGTAAGTAATAATGATTATTTAACCTTTTCATTTAGTTCGTTGTATAGATGCTGGATCAATCCATCGGCTAAGCCGATTTTAGGGACATAAATTTCCTGGGCGTTTGCCCATCTCATAACGTTGATGTATATCTGTAAAGCGGGAATGATGACATCTGCCCGATCTTCGCGGAATTTGTACAATCGAATTCTGTCTTCAACAGAAAAACTTCCGATCTCCTTATAATAATCTTTTAAAAGCTCTATTGGCAAAGGCTTACCGTCTTTTCGTTTTGACAGAGAGAATATTTTGTTGATGTTTCCGCCTGATCCGATGGCGATCAATTTGTCAGAAAATTCCTTGGTCTCTTTTTTTATAAAATCTTTCATTATTTCCCATTGCTTTTCGTTCACCTGGTCTTTGAGTAAACGAATCGTACCGATATTAAAAGATTCTTTGAACACCAGTTTATTTTCAGCAAAAAAAGTAAGTTCTGTACTTCCGCCCCCGACATCAATGTAGAGATAAGCATGATCTTTATCCATGTTCTCCGCAATATGGTTTTCATAGATCAGCGATGCTTCGTCGCCGCCGCTGATCACCTCTATTCTAATTCCCGTTTCTTTCTGGACCATTTCAATTATTTCAGGCGCATTTATTGCATCGCGCATGGCAGATGTAGCCGCGGCTTTTATATGCTTGACCTCATAGGCATCGAGTAAGAATTTATAAGCCTTAATGGTATTGATGATCATCTCTGTTTTCTCGGCAGAGATCCTTTGTTTATCAAAAACGTCAAAACCAAGTCGCAAGGGTACACGCACGAGATTTACTTTATTAAATTCCGGCTTATCGTCAACAATACTAACGTCAGAAATAAGTAATCGTGCTGCATTACTTCCAATATCAATTGCTGCAAGTCTCATTTAATGAATCAGGTTTTCAGTTTGCAACGGCTGTCTCGGCAGCCTGTTGCTGATTGATCGATTCTGTCGATCGCAAATTTTTCTGATGTAAGTAACTATAAATTTCTATTTGTGCGCGTATTTTTTTTTGAGATCGGTCTCTTTTATATTCATTACTCAGTTCATTATCGAGCCATCTTGCTTTCACATTGTCTGAGAGCTGAATGTTCAGAATATCTTTCAACTCTTTTTGAATGGCCACATCTAAAATCGGGCATGTTGCTTCCACGCGGTGATCGAGATTGCGGACCATCCAGTCTGCCGAAGAGATAAACACTCTTTCTTTTCCAGCATTATGAAAGATAAGAACTCTCGCATGTTCCAAATATTCGTCCAGGATACTGATCGCAGTGATGGGTTTCAGGAATTTTTTATTTTCTGAAAACATGCAGAATATGCCGCGGATGATCAATTTTATTTCCACCCCCGCGCGAGCAGCATCGTATAATTTATAGATCAGTTCTTCGTCAGAAAGGGAATTCATTTTCAAAGTGATGCCGGCCGGCTTTTTGCTTTTTGCGATTTTGATCTCTTTGGAGATCATTTTCATCAATTCCTTCCTCAATGATACCGGGCATGGAATAAGGGTCTTGCAGGACTTTAACTGGGCGATCCCATCCTTCCATTTTTCGATATAGGTAAACATCCGGTTCACATCAGCCATAATGTTTCTGTTGGAAGTAAGCAAACAATGATCACCATAGAACATGGCTGTGCGTTCATTCAGATTCCCTGTGCTTACAAACCCATAATGGATGGTTCTGTTATTAATCCTTTTCTTTATCAAACATATTTTCGCATGTACTTTGACGTTAGGAATGCCGAATAACACTTTCACCCCGTCATCTTCCAATCTTGTTTTCCATTCGAGATTCGCTTCTTCATCAAAACGGGCACGCAGTTCCAGCATAACGGTGACACTTTTCCCGTTTCGCACAGCGTTAATAAGGGCATTGATGATCTTTGAATTGGAAGAAAGCCGGTAACAGGTGATCTTAATTGCCGTAACGTTTGGATCTATTGCTGCTTCGCGCAACATATCAATGACAGGGTTAAAAGAATGATACGGAAAATGCAGCATGATATCCTGGTCCAGGATAACATCGGTTACCCGCGGTGCTTTTACCAATAGCGGGTGAACAAATGGTCTTTTTCGTTGACCTTTTTTGGAAAACACATCGGGAAAATCCATGAAGTGCTTAAAGTTGTGAATTCTTCCCCCCGGGATCAGGTCTCCTTTTTTATCAATGTTGAGTCGTTTGATAAGATATTGCAACAAGCCTTCGTCCATTTCCTTATCATAAACAAAACGCACGGGTTTCCCTTTTCTTCGGTTACGTAATCCCTTTTCAATTTTTTGAATAAAGGTGGTGGAAATATCATTGTCAATATCTATTTCTGCATCCTTGGTAACTTTAAAAATCCACGATTGATACCTGTCATAACCGAAATAGGAAAAAATATTGCGCAGGTTATAACGAATGATGTCTTCCAATAAAATAATACTGTACTCATCGGGACTTGAAGGCAACAGTACAAATCTTCCCAATACCCTGCTTGGAATTTCAATAAGCGCATATTTTCTTTTCATTGCTCCGTCCCGTCTGGAAAGAACAACACCCAGATATATTGACTTGTCGCGTAAATAAGGAAATTGCGGAATGCTTTCGATCATCAAGGGGATAATGTTTGAGCGAACTTCTTCTTCAAAATAGTTCTGAACAAATTTTTGCTGGTCTTTATTGAGCTGTCTCTCGTTTACCAGGTAGATCCTTTCTTTTTCCAATTCTTTCACTATGGATTCCCAGATATAGTTGAATTCGCCTTGTTGCTCCAGGACAATGGACTGAATTTCATCCAGGATCTTGTTCGGGGCCAATTCAAAATGCATATTTATCTTGGCTTTCCCCTCATATTCGATCATGCGTTTCAAAGTTGCCACACGAACCCTGAAAAACTCATCCATATTATTTGAAAAAATCCCAAGGAATTTTATACGTTCACGCAATGGAACTGATTGGTCTGCAGCTTCCTGTAAAACCCGTCCATTGAATGATAACCAACTGATATCCCTTGCAATTGTTTTGCGTTTCATGATTTTCATCCGGCTGCTTTCTTACAAATGTATCTCCCGCCGGGGAGTCGGTAAATTAAGTAATTATTAAATGCTGCCGTTATTTCTTCCAGAACTAAATGGAAACCGGAGGTTATTAACCATTGTGCATAAACGGGGGCTGAAAAAACTTATTTTTGTTTTTGATTATTAGCAGGATTTTACGACCTTTGCCGTCCTAAATTTTAATAGTCATGGCTAGAGTATGTCAGATAACGGGTAAGGTTCCGGTGAGTGGACACAGCGTATCGCATTCAAATATCAAAACCAAACGCAGGTTTTTACCTAATCTGCAGACCAAACGTTTTTTTCTGGCAGAAGAAGACAGGTGGATCACATTAAAAGTGTCATCTGAAGGATTGCGTACTATTAATAAAAGAGGATTGTACACTGTGGTTAAAGAATTGAAAGCGAGAGGAGAAAAAATATAATTTCATTTTTAAAGTAAGATAAAATGGCAAAGAAAGGAAACCGAGTTCAGGTGATTTTAGAATGTACCGAGCACAAAAAGACCGGATTGCCCGGCACTAGCAGATATATCAGTACTAAAAACAAAAAGAACACCCCTGAGCGCCTTGAATTAAAAAAATACAATGCGGTCTTAAAGAAATACACTGTTCATAAAGAAATTAAATAACTGTCAGGTTGCTTAACAAGCTGGTTGAGCAATTCTAATATCTTCAAAATAATCTTATGGCAAAGCAAGCAAAAACGGCGATCAAGAGTAAAGATGCCAAAGCAGCAGCAGAAGCAAAAAACTGGACTAAAGTCATTCGCGCGGTTCGTAGTCCTAAAACGGGCGCTTACACATTCAAAGAAGCAATTGTACACAAGGATAAGATCAAACAATTCCTTGCTCAGAAATAATTATTACGGGTTAGTAAAATGAAAAGCTGTCCTATGTGGCAGCTTTTATTATTTTAGTTAATCAATTGAATTAAAAAGTATGGGGATCTTCAATAAAATTTTCGGTAAGAAAGAAAAAGAAACCTTGGACCAGGGTTTACAAAAGACCAGAGAAGGGTTTTTTGCGAAAATCACCAAGGCGATTGCGGGCAAGGGAACAGTAGATGAAGAAGTCCTTGATAATCTCGAAGAAGCATTGGTAAGTGCAGACGTTGGAATTGATACCACCATTGCTATTATTAAAAATATCGAGGCTCGTGTTTCAAAGGATAAATACCTGGGTACCGGTGAACTCAATAAAATCCTTCAGCAGGAAATTGAATCCATTCTCACACAGCCCGAATCTCCAATCGCTTTCGAATCTGATCTTCCCAAAAAGCCCTACGTGATTTTGGTAGTAGGGGTGAACGGAGTTGGTAAAACGACGACAATTGGCAAGCTCGCATACAATTTTAAAAAAGCCGGCAAATCGGTTTTATTGGGCGCTGCGGATACTTTTCGTGCAGCAGCAGTGGATCAATTGACAATCTGGAGTGAACGCGTGGGTGTGCCCATTGTAAAGCAGGCCATGGGCTCTGATCCCGGCGCCGTTGCCTTTGACACCATTCAAAGTGGAATTTCCAAAGGCAGTGATGTAATAATCATTGATACAGCCGGGCGATTGCATAATAAGGCGCATTTAATGGAAGAACTTGCAAAGATCAGTCGGGTAATAAAAAAAATAATGCCCGATGCCCCGCATGAGGTGTTGCTGGTCTTGGACGGTTCTACCGGACAAAACGCATTGGAACAGGCAAAACATTTTACCACTGCAACCCAGGTCTCTGCATTGGCTATTACAAAATTGGATGGAACAGCTAAAGGCGGCGTTGTACTGGCGATCGCCAGTCAGTTTAAGATTCCGGTAAAATATATTGGTGTTGGCGAAAAAATGGAAGATCTCTTGGTTTTTGATAAACATGAATTTGTTGACAGTCTGTTTAATTTAGAAAGAAAAGATCAATAAATTTATTTTGATGAAAGATGCAAAATCAAAGTCCAAAATAGATATCGTCAATGAAATACTGGAAGAATGCATTTTGGCTTATCCTGTTTCTTCTTTTATCATTAGTCTTTACAAACAATACCTTCAGCGTGGAAGCCTAAGCAAAAAACAGTTACAGGGTTTGTATGGAAAAGCTTCCAAAATATCAACGCTTCCCCCCGGCAAACTGGCAACTTTAGAAGCGCTGATAAAAAGAATGCCGACAAGGTATAAATCAGAAAAGCCCGCTCCAAAACCATTATACCAAAAGGATGAAAGCACGATTCATACCATTAATGAAATTCTGACCAAACTTCCTCAGCACAAGCGGGTTCTGTTTCTTAAAGCGAAATACGATAACAATGAACCGCTTTCGGCAGCAGATATCTCCGATCTAAGAAAAATACAGGTCTTGGTAGATAAGAAAGCGAACAGCCAATAGCCCTCTGGCAAACATCCATTTCGTCGCAGCATTTTTCGATCTTGTCTCTTTTGCAAGGTATCATTAATCATAGCAGAATATTTTTGTGCCCGAAATAAAAAAGAATTGCTATGAAAAAATTTTTATTAATAATCGCTGCTTCCTTTTTTACGATATGCGCTTCGGCACAATTTCCAATGGGCGGGAATGGTGGAAACCAGGCTGCGCAAAACATCGGTCACGTTTATGGTAAGGTAGTAGATAGTGTCGGAAAACCAATTTCTGATGTATCTGTTGTCCTATTGCAAAACAAGTATGACTCCGTTTCTAAAAAAAGAAAGGACATTCTTTTCAAGGCTCTGATCACCAAAGCCAATGGTGAATTTAGTCTGGAAGAATTGCCTTTGTTCGGTGGACTCAAATTAAAAATTTCTGCAACCGGTTATAAACCTTACGAACAAGCGATCAGTTTTCAGATGAAGATGCCGGCCGCTAACGCGACCCCATCACAATCGCAATCATCAAATCCAATGGCAGCAATGTCAGGAATGATAAATGCATTTGATAAAGACCTGGGTAATATAAAACTGGCAACGGATGTAAAGCAACTGGAGGCGATAACTGTTACCGGAAGCAAGCCAACTTTAAAAATGGATATTGATAAAAAAACATACAATGTTGAAAAAGATATAGTGAGTCAGGGGGGCACCGCGTTGGATGTGATGAGAAATGTTCCTTCGGTGAATGTTGATATTGATGGAAATGTAACGCTGCGAAATGCGACGCCGCAAATTTATATTGAAGGAAGACCCACTACATTGACGCTTGATCAAATTCCGGCTGATGCCATTGAAAGTGTTGAAGTGATCACCAATCCATCTGCAAAATATGATGCTTCTGGCGGAGGTTCGGGCATTTTAAATATAATTCTTAAAAAGAATCGTAAAGCCGGTTACAATGGTAATCTCCGTGCGGGCATTGACAAATACGGCGCCTTCAACGGTGGCGGCGATTTTAACGTTCGCGAAGGAAAGATTAATTTTTCTGCAAGTGCTTTCATGAATCGGATGAATGGAAAAACGACCGGGACGACCGACAGAACAAATTTTGTGGATACCCCTCAAACTTCCATTAATCAAACAAATCTTGACAGAAATAAAGGGGCCTTTGTTTTTGGCAGAGTTGGCATTGATTTTTTTGCAAGCAACCGAACCACATTTTCACTTGCCGGAATTAAAGTACACGGTGAATTTAAGCCAACCCAAATATTGAATCTTACCACCGATAGTTTATATAATACCGGAACAACATCAAGTTTTAGTCAACGATTATCAAATACGGATCGAATCTTTAATGCCAATGGTGTGCAATTCGGATTCAAACATCTTTTCCCGACAGAAGGAGAAACCCTGACTGCCGATTTTAATTTCTTCTCAGGCAAGAACAGTAACAATTCTTTGTACACCACCAATTATTATGACAATGGAATTGGAAGCAATATTGATGGCACGACCTTTCAGAGAACATTGGGAAGCGGGAATAATCAGTTCATGACCATTCAAACAGATTATGTAAAACCCTTCAGCAGCAAGACCAAGCTGGAAACGGGTTTGCGCGCCTCCATGCAAAAGCTTGCCAACGTAAGCAATAACTATTTGTATAATGATTCGGCACAGGAATACCTGATCTCGCCATTAGCTTCAAGCAATTACAACAATAGCAATAATGTTTATGCTGCATATGTTTCATTGACAAGCGCTATTAAAAATTTTGGCTACCAGGTTGGGTTAAGAGCAGAGAGCTCCAATTACAAGGGAGAAGATCATTACATGACTCAGGAAAAAGATGGGTCATTCAACGATACGCTTGGAAATTTTAGCAACAAATACCCGGTAAGCTTATTTCCTTCAGTGTTCTTAAGCCAGAAATTGGGAGGTAAACAAGAATTACAATTGAGTTATACGCGTCGTGTCAATCGCCCGGGGTTTTTCCAGTTGATTCCCTTTGTTGATTATTCTGACAGTTTAAATATAAGAAGAGGTAATCCAAATCTTGTTCCTGAATTTACCAATTCCTTCGAGTTCTCTTATATGAAAACAATGAAAGGCAACAACACATTTTTGGCTTCGGTATATTACAAATACACCACCAATCTTATCACCAGCACGATCGATACGTTTTTTAACCCGGTAGCGAATAAAGAAGATCTGCTAAACACTTTTGTAAATGCGAATTCAAGCAGGACAATGGGAGCCGAGCTGACGACCATAAACACCATTACCAGGTGGCTGGACATTACCGTGAATGTTAATCTTTATAATTCAAAAATCAATACCAGTAATATTTCAACCGATGAGGTGCAGCCGGCACTATGGAGCTGGTTTGGAAAATTCAACAGTAATTTCAAGCTGCCCGGAAAATTCAAATTGCAACTAACAGCAACTTACCAGTCAAAAACGAACCTGCCGGTCAATACCAATTCCGGACAAATGGGACCTCCTCAAATGACAGCTCAGAGCGCATCACAGGGGTATATCAAGCCATTCTACGGGATTGACGCAGCCATCAGCAGAAGTTTTTTGAAAAAAGATGCTGCAACAATAAGTCTTAGCTTTAGTGATATTTTCAGAACGCGCATCAACGATCAATATTCTTCAAGCGAATTCTTTGTGCAGAATTACAGCCGTATCCGCGACCCGCAAATGATAAGATTGAATTTCACTTATCGTTTTGGGAAATTAGATGTATCCCTCTTTAAACGTAAGAACATGAACAGCAGCGGGACCGGTGATGCGACTCAGGGAATGCAATAATAAATAGTTGAGCATTTATAATTCAGGCATCCGGAATTAAGCATTTCGGATGCCCTATCTGGTCATCGCATAATAAAACTTTTCATTTCCAAAAAACAATTGCAATGAAACATTCAAGACTATTGATTTTTCTCTCGCTTCTTTGTTTTTCAGCAACAGCACAACAAACACTTCCGCAATTAGGTAAGAATTCGATTAAAGAGGTCATTGCCGCAATGACGGTGGAAGAAAAAGCAAAATTGGTGGTGGGTATGGGGTTTAAGTTTCCCGGAGCGCCCGCCAATAATAGGAGAAATGATTCAACCAATAAAAAAAGAGACACAACACTGGTAACTGCTGGATTTAAGCTACCCCCTTCAGATCCGGATGCGGATAAATTTCCCGAAAAGGTTCCGGGCGCTGCGGGAAGAACTCATCCGATCCCGCGTTTAGGAATTCCTTCCATCACCGTTTCTGATGGACCAGCCGGAGTTCGCATTTCACCTATAAGAAATGGAGATAGCTCTAAGACCTTTTATGCTACCGCATTTCCTGTTGCCACATTACTGGCATCATCGTGGGACACCGCACTGGTAAGAAAGGTCGGAGTCGCATTCGGCAGTGAAGTGCATGAATATGGAATTGACATCTTACTCGCACCTGCATTGAATATTCATCGCAATCCGCTTGGCGGAAGAAATTTTGAGTATTATTCTGAAGATCCGTTGGTTGCTGGCTATATGACTGCAGCCATCGTGAATGGCATTCAATCCAATGGTGTGGGCACTTCTATAAAACATTTTGCTGCAAACAACCAGGAAACAAACAGAAATTCGGTGAATACAATCGTCAGTGAACGAGCGATGAGAGAGATTTATTTGAAAGGATTTGAGATCGCGGTAAAAAAATCACAACCCTGGACAGTGATGTCTTCTTACAACAAAGTGAATGGAATATATACTTCCGAACGCCGCGATCTGCTGACTTCCATATTGCATAATGAATGGGGTTTTAAAGGGTTTGTAATGACGGATTGGTTTGGGGGAAAGGACGCCGTTGCTCAAATGAACGCCGGCAATGATCTGCTCATGCCCGGAAATCCAAATCAGATAAAAGCGGTAACCGATGCAATCAATAACGGCACCATAAGCAAGGAACAGATCGATAAGAATGTTGAACGAATCTTAACGATCATTCTCAAATCGCCATCATTCAAGAAATATAAGAATTCTGATAAACCCGATCTCAAGAAAGACGCTCAAATAACGCGCACGGCAGCAGCTGAAGGTATGGTTCTTTTGAAAAATGAATCAAACACGCTTCCTTTTAAACAGGCAAAAAACATCGCGTTGTTTGGAAACACCTCTTACGATATAATTGCAGGTGGCACCGGCAGCGGCGATGTTAATAAAGCCTATAAAATTTCTTTGGAAGAAGGTCTGATAAATGCCGGGTATAACGTTAATGCCTATCTCAAAAATGCCTATACGACATATATCAACGAGCAAAAATCAAAAAGACCAAAGCCGCGGTTCTTCTTCATGCTTCCGCCGCCGATTCCTGAATTGATCATCGATCATAATAATCTGCAACAGCAGGTCAATGATGCAGATGTAGCAATCATTACTTTAGGAAGAAATGCCGGGGAAGGGGCAGACAGAAAACTGGAAAACGATTTTAATATTTCCGATACAGAGCATATTTTAATTAAAAATATCGCCACTGCTTTCCATGCAAAAGGAAAAAAGGTTCTGGTAGTATTGAATATTGGCGGGGTGATCGAAGTTGCAAGTTGGAAAGATGATGTGGATGCGATCCTCCTTGCCTGGCAACCCGGATTAGAAGCGGGGAATTCAATTGCCGACATTATCAGCGGAAAAATAAATCCATCTGGTAAATTGGCAACAACTTTTCCAGTTGCATACACGGATGTCCCTTCTGCAAAGAATTTTCCCGGAAAAGAATTGCCGCAAACAGGTAATCAACCGGCGAATGCTGGACCCTTTTCCAGCAAGCCTTCTGAAGTGATCTATGAAGAGGGAATTTATGTCGGCTACCGCTATTATTCTACATTCAACATAAAGCCTGCTTATGAATTTGGTTATGGATTATCGTATACTGATTTTGGTTACGGTGATCTCAAACTCAGCTCTTCAGCCTTTATCAATAAAATAACGGCAACGATAACCATTACCAATAAAGGAAATGTCGCGGGAAAAGAAGTCGCCGAATTATATATCAGCGCACCATCAAAAAAATTAGATAAACCTGCAGAAGAATTAAAGGCATTTGCAAAAACCAGATTATTAAAGCCGGGGGAATCACAGACACTGACATTTACCATTGATGCAGCCGATCTTTCTTCTTACGACACGAGATCTGCGTCATGGATCGCAGAGTCCGGAAAATACACAGTAAATCTGGGCGCCTCTTCTGTCAATATCAAACGAACGGCTTCATTTGATCTTGCCAAAGACATCGTTACTGAAAAAGATAAAAATCAATTGTCACCACAGGTTGACATTAATGAATTGAAAAAATAAATCCAGATTACCGAAGGCTGTAGTACTGTTTTTAGAACATACTGCAGCTTTTTTATTTATTTCAACTGAAAGTCTTTTTTAAATATTTTCTTCCTGATATTTTTCTACATTTGAAGGTTTCAAAATAAAATTTATGATGGGTATTCTTCAACCAAAAAAAATTACGTTCCTATTTTTTTTATTGATCACAACAATTTGCTATGGGCAGCACGAAAGATTTCCGGACATTATTAAGGTAGATGGTGGATTTATTTCCGGAGTTGAAAATGCGGGTGATGATGATATTCATGTTTATAAGGGCATTCCTTTTGCTGCACCACCTGTTGGCTTTTTACGTTGGAGAGAACCACAGCCTGTCAGTCCATGGAAGAAAATAAAAAAGTGCGACGTTTTTTCTGCTAGCCCCATGCAAAATAAGCCTGTTCCCTTTGGAGTTTATACTCCGGAATTTTTAATTCCTGATACGCCGATCAATGAAGATTGTCTGTATTTAAATGTTTGGACAGGTGCAAGGACGGCTAAAGAAAAAAGACCGGTTATCGTTTGGATCTATGGGGGAGGTTTTGCCAGCGGCGGAAGCGCATGCCCAATTTATGATGGAGAGGCGATGGCAAGAAAAGGAGTCGTGTTTGTGAGCTTCAATTATCGGGTTGGTGTCTTTGGATTTTTTTCGCATCCTGAATTGTCCAAAGAATTTGGTCGCAATGCTTCAGGAAATTATGGACTGATGGATCAGATCGCCGCAATAAAATGGGTAAAAAGGAATATTGCTGCATTCGGTGGGAACCCGGATAACATAACGATTGCCGGGCAGTCTGCCGGAGCGGTCAGTGTAAATTGTTTGGTGGCATCACCACTTTGTGAAGGATTATTTCAACACGCCATTGCAGAAAGCGGAGCGATGTTTCTCAATGGAATGATCAGATCCAATATTACCTTGAGCCAGGCAGAAAAAAATGGCGAGCGTTTGATGCAGTCCTTTAATGTTTCTACCATTAATGATCTGAGAAGGGTCTCTGCAGATGAATTACTAAAAAAAGCACAAGGATTCAACAATGTCATTATCGATGGATATGTTTTGCCTGATCAGGTTGCCAATATTTTTGCTGCCGGCAAACAAAATGATGTTGATGTGATAACAGGCTGGAACGCCGATGACGGGTTTCTATTCAGCGGGCCTAAAACGGCCACAGAATTTAAAAAACAAATTGAAGAGCAGTACGGAGCCGACGCGCCAACTGTATTAAAATATTATCCATCTTCCACAGATGATCAGGCTTATACATCGCAAATTAAAATGAGTCGCGATTTGCTTTTCGGAATTCAGAACTATACCTGGGCCATTACGCAAAGCGAAAAAGGGAAAAAGAAAATTTATGTTTATAATTTCAACCGTAAGGTCCCTGCATTGGGTGATTTTGTAAAATACGGAGCCTTTCACACGGGCGAGGTTGTTTATGCTTATGATAATTTAAAATATGAAAATCGCCCCTGGGATCCCTTAGATAATGATCTTTCTAAATTAATGTCTTCCTATTGGGTAAATTTTGCGACGCGCGGAAACCCCAATGGCAGCGGACTTCCCGACTGGCAGCCATACAACACCAAAGACAATAAAGTAATGTTATTTGATGAAAAATCGAAACTACAATCTTTACCTACAAAACAGCAATTGGATTTTTTGATCGGGAAGATGAAGTGAAATTTCGATCATTGAATATTAGATCTTTAAAATCAAAAAGCATGGACTTTTTTGTCCATGCTTTTTTTGTAGATGAAAATTTTAGAAATTATTTTGATGGCATATCAAATGCTTTTGGATCCACTGGCTGATTGATCTCCACTTTCTTTACTGTTGCAGATAATTGAAACTGCCCGCCAAAATCTGTATCAATGGTATTGGCCATTGTGTAACCGAAATCTGTTTTCTTGAAATCAGAATAAGTTACCGAAATCTCTACATCCTGTCCCATCGCGTTTCCATGTCTGACAGCCTTGATAAGATAGTAAGTGGTGGGATCAATATAATAATTTGTGGCTATTCCATCAGGAGAAGTGAGTTTTATTTTATAAGCGTTTACGTTCCCAACTTTTTCCTGTCCTTGCAATTCAGCTTTGTAGCCGAGCGCAGCATAATTTAAAATAGGCCCGCCAATGTATAATTGTTCTTTAAAATTTTTTAACTCATCTGCCTGCATTGCCGTGGCATCAGCTGCACCAGCCATTGGATTTACCATCCAGCCGCCTTTATCGGTAACACATTGAATGATCTTTTGTCCCTGGAAATCACTTTCGCTTTTATATCCTTTTCCATTTACGATCGTAACGGAATTAGGAGCTTCATTTCCCATTACCGTCATGGTTGCATCCAAATGAATTGAATTTAGTTTGCTTACCAGATCTTTGCCCCCGACCGCACTTATATGCTTTGCAATAATGTCGTCAACCGATTGAGCGCTGGCAGAAAATATGGCAAAGACAGCGATCATTGACAACAGATAAAACTTTAAGGTTTTCATTTTTTAATATTTAAGAATTACAAATTGTGATTTAAAAAATTTTGATGAAGATAAATTATTCTTTTATAAAAAGCTCTTTTAATGCCAACCATGAAACCGCAGGAAAAAAATGCATGGGTATCACCAATCCATAAAAGAGTTCAGGGTTCTTAATATCAACCGGGATATCTACATAAAATGGAACAATGATACTGGCAAATGAGAGCAGAACAAATACGAGGTTGAAGACTGCTTTGCCTTTTTTCAAAAACCATTTCTTGATAAAATAGTATAAAGTACCGGCAAGTATACAAGCAATCAAACATACGCTTATCATACTACCGGGATTCACGATTTTTGAAAAATCTGTTTCCAAGGCAAAATAATATACTTTATAATAGACAATGCAGGCAACAGATGAAAAGATGCCTGCACTGATACTTAATAAAAATATTTTCTTAAACATCCAATTTATGCTTTGGTAACTGGAATATTCAAATCAACCTTGAGTGTACTTGCACCGTGGTTGGGTTCTGCGGTGTTGATGTTAAAATCAAGCCTGTTGATATCAAAGCTTGCAGTAAATACACCACCCGTTGCCGAAGGGGTAAATGTGAAAGGAATAGTGAAGTCTTTTGTAACTCCGTGGATCGTTAAACTTCCCTTTGCATCATAACCGCTTGCTGATTTTGTAATCGATGTCGATGTAAAAGTGATGGTTGGGTATTTTGTTACATCAAACCATTTTTCACTTTTGGCGTGCGTATTCTTCATACCATTACCGGTATTGATCGTAGAAGCATCAACCGAAACATCAAATTTTGACGCTGCGAGGTTTGCAGGATCAAAACTAACCGTTCCTTTTAACCCTTTGAACTCACCTGATGGATCGCCGCTGGTGAATTTGATGGCGTAATCGTCACCGAATTTCCAGTCCTGTGATTTTACAAAGGTAAAAGCAGAGGCAACAAGGATTATCAATGCTGCAATTGGATAAATACTCTTTTTCATGAAGTTTTAATTTTTAAATTTAAAGTAAATTGAATAGATATTTAATAGGGAATAAGATGGAAGCAAATCTATAAGCAAACTCAATACCAGTTTTCAAATTTGCGACAAAACAACAAAATAATGAGACATACGGCAATTTTATCATCAGGACGGCTTACCAGTTAAAGTATTCACAATTTCACGATAATTTTCGCCCACCGGCAATTCCAGCTCTTTAATAAAAATGCTGTTTTTCCGAACGGCGGTTATCTGCTCAATGGAAACGATATATGATTTATGAATACGTAAAAATCGGGAAGATGGTAGTTGTTCTTCTATTGATTTCATGCTAATTCTTGTAATAATAGATCTGCTGCTGCTTTTTAAGTGGATCTTCACATAGTCTTTCAGTCCTTCGATCCAGATGATATCGGAAAAATTAACCTTCAGCAAACTATAATCTACGTTCACGAAAAAATAATCAGGTGTGGTGGAGGCAGCCAGGTTATTTCCTGCTGGCTTCGCTTTTAGTTGATGTAATTCCCAAGCTTTGTTACAAGCTTTTACAAAACGGTCCAGGGAAACGGGCTTAACCAGGTAATCTGTTACATCAAGATTAAATCCCTGCAATGCATATTTTTCATAGGCAGTGATTAAGATGATCATCGGTTTGTTAGCCATGCTCTGTATGAATTGCAAACCGGTCAACCCCGGCATTTGAATGTCGAGGAAGATAAGATCAACAGATTGCTGTTGCAATACTTTCATCGCTTCCATCGCATCGGAGCATTTTGCCACCAACTGCAAATAGGGAACCTTGCTGATATTATCTTCCAGTAATTCAAGTGCCAGCGGCTCATCATCAACAGCGATACAACGAAGCATTAATGAAGAGTTAATTGTAATGAAACAACGAACCAATCGTCTTTTTTGGTAATAAGCAGACCATGGTTTCCTCCGTATAATAAATTTAGCCTTCTTTTTACATTTGTCAATCCAATTCCGGAAGTTTTGTCTTTCACTTCACTTGACGCTTCATTATATTTATTGCGAACCATAAATTGTAAGACATTGTTTTTGGCGCGCAGATCAATATCAATTTGAGCATCTTCAATCAACCCTGTCCCATGTTTGAAAGCATTTTCAACAAAAGGTATAAGTAACATCGGTTCGATTTCCAATGAATTGTCTGGCGCATCAACCGTTACATTCACTTTTACTTTTTTACCAAACCGCTGTTGTTGCAAGTCAATATAACTCTGCAAATATTCAATTTCTTTTTCCAGCGGTACTTTGTCTTCATCTGCCTCATATAACATGTAGCGCATCAATGAAGATAATTTTATCAGGGAAGGCTCGAGTTGATCAGATTGTTTTCTTGCCAATGCCACCATATTATTCAATACGTTGAACATAAAGTGTGGACTTACCTGCGAACGCAATAATGATAACTCGGTTTTTAAATTTTCATTTTCTTTTTCAGAAGCAAGCTTATCGGTTCTTACTTTTTCGTTGATCAGCTGGTAGGCGGTACTTAATGCCAAAAAGAAAAGATAAATGAAAAAGTTAATGAATACTAAGCCTCTCGGATTAAAATGCTGGGGGGAAATGAACAGTTTAAAAAATAAAGTGGCGACCGTGACCAGGAAGGCAACAGAAAATAATTGCAATAATGCAAATCTCCAGTACTTTTTTTGATAAATGAATTTGGGAACAAGAAAGTATGCATTGAAATAGAAAAAAGAAACCCAGATTAAACTCATTACTACCTGAAAGTAAATTCCTGCATTGCTGTTATTTGAATCTCTCGGCGGCGCTTGTTTTTCGTTTCCCGAAGAACTGAGCAGATGTGGTAAGGAAAATAATAATGCCCAAGCTGCAACATGAATTAAAATGATCACCCATTTTTTTGAATACCATGAACGTTTCATACCGCTAAAATAAGCAGGATTTTGGCGCAAAAGCCGCAACGGCAAAAATGTTGAGACGAACTAAAATTTTTCTGCGACGAAATCATCTCTATTTTTTCTTCTTCGCCGTTAGTCCCCAATTGGCTTGCATTCGCTCTATACGGACCATACTTTTGTGTCGTTAATTTTTTTATTCAATTTATCAATCCTTAAAAAATATAATTATGAAAAAGACATTTTTGGCAATCGCACTCATTCTTAGCGCAGGCATCAGCGTTTCATTGGCAAACGACAATGACAACATTACAAAAAGTGTAAGATCTTCTTTTACTCACGATTTTCGCAGCGCAAAAAATATTCAATGGGAAAAGGAAAAAGATTTCAGCAAAGCAACATTTAACATCAATGATCAGATCATGTTTGCCTATTACGATCCTTCCGGAATGCTGGTTGCAGTTGCGCGCAATATCACTTCAGATAATTTACCGATCAATTTACAAGTTGATTTGAAAAATAATTACAGCGATTATTGGATCTCGGATCTGTTTGAAACTGCTGCACACGGACAAACTCATTATTATGTAACACTTGAAAATGCAGATCAAAAATTGATATTGAACGCTACAGACTCCAATGAATGGAGTGTATATAAGAAAACAAAAAAAGACATTAAATAAGATTTTTGAAGCATACCGTAGTAGTGTGAAAAATGTCCCGCCAAAAGCGGGCATTTTTGTATTTAAAAATGAAAGGATCTAGTAGCCTGCGGCCATTCCATCTTTTCGCGGATCAGACGCGCCAAAATAAATTTTATGATCAGCATCGAAACGAATGCATTGATATCCTCCATAATTCCCCGGAGTCTGAAAACCAATTTTATGCCCCATTTCGATTAATCGTCGTATTGTTTCTGGAGAATATCCTGATTCCATATAAATCATTCCTGTCCCGTTTCTTTTTTCGCCAATTGGTTCAGAAGAACCCTGGTGATCGATTCGCGGAGCATCGCCGGCTTCCTGTTCATTCATTCCAAAATCGATCATATTCATTAAAACCTGTACTTGACCAATCGGCTGAAAGCCTCCACCCATCACGCCAAAACTCAAATACGGTTTTCCATTTTTTGTAACAAACGCAGGAATGATGGTATGAAACGGACGCTTGTGGGGAGCATAAGAGTTATTTTGTCCTTCTTGTAATGTAAATAACCTGCCCCGATTTTGCAGGACAAAACCCAGTCCATCAGGAGCCATTCCAGAGCCAAATACCGAATAATTGCTTTGAATGAGGGAAACCATATTCCCTTCATCATCTGCAACGGTGAGATAAACTGTTTCTCCTGTTTTTAATAATGAATCGCCGGCATTAAAATTATCCGAAGCATGATTAACGTCAATCAGTTTTCTCCTTTCTGCTGCATATTCTTTTGATATCAATCGCTGCACCGGGATTTTTGCAAAGTCCATATCAGCATAATATTTCGCGCGATCCTCATAAGCCAGTTTTTTTGCTTCCACAAATAAATGGATATGCTCTGCGCTTCCATACTGGATCTTGCTAAAATCAAAACCTTCTAAAATATTAAGCATTTGCAGAACAGCTATCCCTTGTCCGTTTGGTGGCAATTCCCAAACATCATAACCACGATAATTTGTTGAAACAGGTTCTACCCAGGTAGAAGAATGTTCTGCCAGATCTTTATAAGAAAGAAATCCGCCATTCTTTTTCATGAATGCGTCGATGGATTTTGCTATCTCGCCTTTGTAAAAATAATCACGTCCATTCGTTGCAATTTTTTCCAGTGTATTGGCGAGCAAAGGGTTTTTAAAAATTTCACCCCGTTGGAGTGCATGGCCATTGGGTAGGTAAACGTTTTCAATATTTGGATTATTGCCGTACCTTTTTTTAAGATCGGCCCAATAAAAAGCAGCTTCATCAGCAACTGGAAAACCATTGCGGGCATAATCGATGGCATACGACAGTATTTGTTGCATGGAAAGTTTACCGAATTTTTTATGCAACTCAAACCAGCCATCAACACAACCGGGTACTGAAACAGCAAGCGGCCCATTTTGCGGGATATAATTCAATCCGCGTTTTTTAAATTCATCAAGCGTTAAACTAAAAGGCGAGCGACCAGATCCATTTAGTCCATATAGTTTTTTTGTTTTTGCATCATAAACAATGGCAAAAATATCTCCGCCAATTCCATTCATTTCCGGTTCAACAACGCCCAGCACAGCATTTGCCGCAATCGCTGCATCAATAGCATTCCCCCCTTTTTTCAAAACATCGATGGCCGCCTGTGTAGATAATGGATGGCTGGTGCATGCCATTCCATGTTGCGCAATCACCGCAGACCTGGTAGCAAAATTTTTCCCTGTCAACCGATCTTGCGAATGCACATGCATTGATAAAATGAAAATAAAAAGCAGGAGAGAAGGAATTATTTTTACAGAAAATTTATGATTCATGATGCAGCAATTTATGTCAAATTGAAATCAACTTAATATTTGTCCAGTAATATCTGCAAATAAAGCGAAGCATGCTAAAACTTATGCCATTCTTTTGATTTTTTCTTGCTATTTTTATTTTTTGGCCGTCAATTTATCATACAAATCGTTCATTAAATTGGATTATAAATTGTCTAAAACGAAATTGCGAGCCGCTTTAATCGTACTTTTTATTTTGTGTTGTTTGTTCTCGCAATCACAAAATGCAGATTCCGCTAATGCCACTCCCAAAAAAAATAATGATATTTTTAAACTGGCGCTCAATGCGATCACCATCGGGCATTCTTCAGATACAACCACTCCAATAAACGGATTAAGTGAAGCGCCTTTTCTTCCCTATTACGGAAAGATTATAAGGCATATTTTCATCAACCGTTACACTTTTGAAAAAGTTTTTAGTGACACATCTACGGGGATCAATTATGCCGGAACCAAACTTTTGAATCTTTTCCATACTGACTCCCGGGAATGGGTCATTCGGGACAACTTATTTATTCAAGAAGGAAAACCTGTTGATGCCTATAGAATGGCCGATAATGAAAGATATTTACGTTCGCTGGAATTCATACAAGATGCGCGCATATTAATAAAGACAATTCCCGGTGATAAGGATTCTGTTGATGTTCTTGTCATCACAAAAGATCTGTTCAGTCTTTCCGGCGAGATCAGCGATCTTGAACCATCTACTTCGAAAGCGGGAGTCAGCGAGTCAAATCTCGGAGGTTTAGGACAAAAGCTTGCATTCACTGCATTATGGAATAAATTCCGTGACCCCGTTTTTGGATTTCAATCATTATATTCAAAAACAAATATTGCACATAGCTTTATTAACGGCTCTACTTATTATTCTACGATCAACCCTGATCTGTACAATTCCGCTCCCGATGAAAAGGCATGGAATATCAAACTGGATAAGCCACTTGTATCGCAGTACTCGCGGTTTGCCGGAGATATTACCTTTGGAAGAAATCAATCCTTCAATACCTATCTTGTTCCCGACACTAATTTTTATAAATATAATTACAACATTTTTGATACCTGGATCGGATATAATTTTGGGGCAGATAAGACGCTAAATAATAATTCAAAAGGAATGCGTGAGTTTTTAAGTTTGCGCTATTTCCGAAATGATTTCATCATAAAGCCCTTTCAAATAGGAGATGAGTTCAATTTCAAATTTAATAACAGGCAGGCAATACTTGCGCAGTTTGTTTTCTTCCGGCAAAATTATTTTAAGACAAATTACATTTATAATTTCGGGACAACAGAAGATGTTCCTTATGGGTATAATATTGCTCTAACCGCCGGCTGGTACAAACAATTATATTTAGGAAGACCTTATGCCGGTATCGAAGTGTATAGATATATTGGAACAAGAAGAGGCGATTTCATAGAATATTTCTTACGCAGTGGAACTTTCTTACATGATGGACAATTTCAGGATGCGAGTATTTTATTTGGAACAAGTATGTTCAGCAGATTATTTACATTGGGATCTGTTCATGTGCGACAATACCTGCGCCTTAGTTATACTCGTCAGTTCAATCGTATTGGCCTGGACGCTTTGAGAATTGATAATCCTTTTGGCATTCGCTATTTCAGTTCGGATTCTACGATTGGAAATCAACGAATAAACATCAGTACCGAAACTTCATTCTTTTTAAAATTCAAATTGCTCGGTTTTAAATTCGCTCCTTTTGTTTTTGGGGATGCTGCCGTTCTTACTCCCGAAAATGAAAGCTTTACAAAATCCTCCCTTTATTATGGTATCGGTTTTGGATTACGTGCGCGCAATGAAAATTTTATTTTCGGAACCATAGAACTTCGTTTTGTCTATTTTCCCAACAATGTAGCACAAAACGAACCGTTCAAAAGTATCTATAACAATAACCTATTGTTTAAGTACAACAATAATTATGTAAATGCTCCGGATATTGTTCAGCTAAACCAGGATCCGAATAATAATATTTATTAAAGGAGTTATTTGCGAAGACTGCAACGATTATTTTTTCATTCCGGCAGTTGAACTTTCTTTACACTATTTACGTATTATGCTATGCAGCACCTTCAATTTACCATCAATTTTATCTGTCACCTCCAATCCTAAAATTTTTGCGATCACTGGATATACATTAACGTTTTCAAAACCCTCAATTGTCCGATGTTTCTGAAAAGCCGGTCCCCATGCATAAAACGAAGCGCGCATTTCAGGGATAGCCGGATCAAACCCGTGTTCCCCAATTGGCACATGCCCATTACCAATATTAAAAACCTTAGGCAGATGCGGCACCAAAATAATATCGCCGATCCTATCATATCTATCATCTTTTTTGCTGTAATGCCATCTCTTTGGCATCTTTGAAGCCAGGTAAACATCATAATCTTTCGCTTCACTCTTCAGTGCCTGATAGGTGGGCTGAATATCTTTTTTATCTTTTGCATATAAATGCAGTAATGCAGCTCCAAATGGAACAATGAATTTATTGGTGTCGACCGCTGCAGGCAATGATAATGTATTCTTATTATCAACTTTTATCATGCCATGATCGGCGAGAAAAATAAAACTGACGTTCAATCCAAGAGAATCCACGGTGCGAACCAATTTTCCGACGCTTTCGTCAATCAAATGAACGGCTTCCTCCGCTTCTTTTGAATCCGGCCCAAAACTGTGTTCCTGATGATCTACCTGTGGAAAATAGAATGTAATAAAATGCGGGCGTCTGTCTCCTGGCAACTGCAGCCAGTTCTTTACTGTTTCAATTCTTTGATCTATTGGAATAAGATCATTAAACACGTAATAATAAGTCGGGCGAATACCTTGAATTGCGCTTTCAGAAGCGACCCAATAAAAACTGGCAGTTACCATTTGTTGCTTTTCAGCAAGAACCCACAGCGGCGTTCCGCCATACCATGAACTGTCGCCCACTGCTTTTTTATTTCTGATTGCGTAGGTCTCATTTTTTTGTTTATCGTAAAATGTATTGTCAACGATCCCATGATGGGAGGGGTAAAGCCCCGTTATTATGCTATAATGATTGGGAAAAGTGAGGGATGGATAACTTGGTTGCATGTAAGCGGCATTTACTCCTTCGCTTCGTAAACGCAACAAATTAACAGCATTATATTTTTCAGCAAGATCATAACGGAAACCATCAGCCGAAATTAAAATGATGTATGGTTTGGTTTGTTGTTCAACGCTGTTAAAACGACCAGGAATGATATGTTGGGCGGTGTCCTGTGCAATTACAGATTTTGCAGCGAACACAACGATCAACAAAATGAGTTTTGTGTTACGATGAAGAAGCATGGTTTAATAATTTAAAATCTGAGGTGAAAATAAACCTTGTATATGATCCAGATATTATTTCTTTTTAAGATTAATCACCAGGTCAATTCATCCGTTTTCTTCCACGAGCTTTTTTATTTGGATCAAGATAGGATTCCAGCCCTCCCCATTATTATAAGTGTCTTTATATCTTTTCTCGCCATCTGCGGCACCTTCAAAACCATCCTGAACAACAGTCAATAAGGTTTCTGCATTTTTCTGGCTGAGCGTGTAAGTAACATCAAGATAATTTTGGGGAATGTCCTCCATATCTGCGTTTGGGTCGATGACTGTAAATTTTAAGAGTTTTTCGGGTTGAATGTCTACAATATTTCCTTTCACAAAAACCATTTCTTTTCCTGCGTAGGTTCCTTTCCACAATAGAGCGCTGCCAGGTTTCCAGTCCGAAATCGCTTCGCAACCAAACATGTATTTTTTTGTTTGTTCAGGATTAACCAATGCATCCCAAACTTTATGTGCAGCAGCATTGATGGCAATCGTATTTGTTACCACTAACTTGTTGTCCATTCCCAAATTTTTTGAACGAATTATTTTTTTCTTTCGTAATGCAGACAAACAACTCCGGATGAAAAAGCCCGGGTTTTTATGAGTCTTAAATTTATTCTTTCTTCATTGCCTCTGAACAGTGTTATGCCTTTACCTAGAATAATGGGGTTGACGAAGAACCAATATTCGTCAATCAGATCCTGCAGCATCAACGAATGCGTAGCCCCGGGACTCCCAAATATTACTATTTCTTTTCCCTCCTGATTTTTTACAGCATTTATATTTTCCGCAAGGCTGTTGCTGATAATGGTTGTGTTCGGGATTTCTCTTCCCTGCCATGTGCGCGACAAAATAACTTTCTTGACTTTGGCATACCATTTCGCATGTTCGATATCATGTTTGGATGCGTCTGGCGCATCAGCCGCCGTCGGCCAATAATCTTGCATGATCTGGTAGGTTGCTCTTCCATATAAAGCAGTGTCAGACTGGCTTGTGCGATCTTGAGCATAATCAAAGATTTCTCCGCCATGCGTAATCCAGTCAAGTTCACCATTTAGTCCCCCAACAAAACCATCTAAGCTTATATGCATGAATGAGACCAATTTTCGCATAATACAATTTAATTTATTTGAGTTAAATGTTGATTGCAATAAATTGAGAACGAAGCTAAGGATGTTGAAGAAAATAAAATAATTCTTTAGTAATTATTATTTCGCTGTTTGTTAACGCTCATTTATTTTTTAATTGCTGAATCACTTTGGCAATATTTCTTAAAAGTGCGTCTTTGGTTTTTAAATGATTCAGGTATTTTAAAATTTCTTTCTGGCGGTATTCTGTCTGGTTTCTAAACGCCTGGATCAGTTCGTTTTCTTCTAGTTGCTTTTGAAATTCTTTCGGGATCCCAAGCCGGTCCACCGTTCGCGGAGTTTCATCTTGTTCGATGATAAATTTGATACTGTCTCCGATTTTTGCATTGGCGCCTTTCAACATTAAACCATTGACATAAAGACGATACTCGGCATTGCTTATTGGGACGAGTGTTTGACTAAATAAGTGATTTTTTATTTTCCCTTTTATGGGAATATATCCCTTTCTGGCTGTCATTTTACTGGTGATGCGAAATGGAACCGCGACGCAGGGATTAATACCCACCTTATAAATTATGGCAGTAAAGGAAAATTTCATAGCAATAAAATGAAACTGTTTTATTGATCGGATTCCGAAAATTCAATATTGTGTTCTGTAAGAAATTCTTTTATTTTTTCTGCATGAACACAAATACCAACGTGTAAAAATGGATAATTGGAAACCGAAGTTTCTTTCCCGTTGTTTATGATTTTTTTGTTCTTGATATCAAATCCCAAATGAAGATGATTGGTGGCCGATTGCATCCCGTAAATATTTCCATCCACGTCAAAAAGAGGTCCGCCGCTTTGTCCCCTTAATCCTGGCGTGCTCATTTCGATTCCGGTAATTGCGCCATTGACAGGATCGCCGACAAAACGCGTTAGAATTCCATCAATGGGGAATGAAGGTGAATTTTGATTTCCGCTATTGGTCCATTCAATGTCATCGGTATTTGGATTATGTTTGAAATTGTTAAACTCCGGAAACGGAAAACCAGTACG
This sequence comes from Chitinophagales bacterium, assembly GCA_021323755.1. GTDB lineage: Bacteria > Bacteroidota > Bacteroidia > Chitinophagales > Chitinophagaceae > Puia. Next base: position 107,772 of record JAJPKJ010000009.1, read on the forward strand.
GCACAAATATTTTCCCTGCTTAATATTGCTCGTGTTTTTTACAAACTTCGCGTGGGATGTGTAAAATATTTTATTAAAGCCCTTAAATTCCAATATCGCCAAATCCAAACTCGGATGCTCATGAAAAGTTATTGCTTCAATCTTATCAAAGCAATTTAGAAAATTATTTCTTTGCTGAACAGTCGTTTCTTTTGTGTATTGATATTTTCTCTCTAGTTGTAATAGGGTTTGTTTGTATTTGTTATCCCTGGGCAGCTTATCTCGCTCTGCTTTGAACTTTAGAAAATGCTGATTGATGTTTTCTGTTGCCGGAATAAGTTGGGAAACATGTTTGCAGGTAATGGCCACTCCTGAATCATTAACGAAAAAAAAAGTTGCAGTTCCTGGTAATACAAGCCCGGAGTAAGTTCTGGAGATCGTATGAAGCGGACGGGTAAATTCCAATATTTTTTCGATGGCTGACTGAAACATGGTGTTGAATGATTTTTAATTGTACCTTATTGCATTGCCTTTTCAAAACAGATGCTGTTCTCCATTTCAGCATATTGACCGTAATTGGCAATTAATTCATAACCGTTTTTTTTGTATAACTCAATGGCTTCTGGTTGACGTTTCCCTGTTTCCAAAACGCATTTACCATAATTCAATTCCTGGGCCCATTTTTCCAATTCTTTTAAAATGGCTGTTGCAATGCCTTTACCTCTTTTTTCGGGCAGGGTGTACATCCGTTTTACTTCCATGATGCCCGGCAGGTATGGACGAATAGCCCCGCAACCAACCGCTTGATCATTTTCATAGGCGACAAGAACATGATTCAATTTATCTGTTTTGTTGAATTGATGATAAAACTCATGCTCGTCTCCATCCAATACAGCCAAATAAGCGTCGAGCAGCACAACCAGATCAGTGAAATCCTTATTATCCGAATTCGTTCTGAGTAATTGTATCATTTGTTTCAAAGTTATCAGAATTTTTATGAAAGCTGAAAATTGAAATCTGCCGAATGAACAGAGGTTTGAAAAACATTTTTTTACTTATTGATCTTAATAAATCTTGATCGCTTTACCGGGCTTTGGTTCTTGTCGAAAATAAGTTTCAATAAGTGCCTTGTGGGTTTTTTTGAATCCTGCTTATGAAAAAGGGCGATGGCAGTACTTAGCATCTCCATTTAACCATTTGCCACAACCATCATTTTATTTTGGGTAAACAAAATTTGTTTTTTCTTCTTTCGTCTTTATGGGCCTAACCTCAATACTTGCTGAAGGAACAAATTCAAATTCAGGATTCTGTTTTGCAATTTCAATGGCTTCATCCATATCATTTGCCACAATATGATAGTAACCGACCTGCACTTCTTTTAAAGGGTCAACGGAGGTCTTACTCCATTCATTTTCATTTTTTTTGATCACGAAACCCTCCCTGACAATGGGTTGCGCGGCAATCAAACTCTCCCGAGATTTAAGCTGCGCAATATAAACCTCGCACTTTTTTATGAAGGCCAGATGTTGTTCTTCTGATAATGCAGCTTTTGCATCGCCGGCGTTTTTGATATACAACATGAATTCCTTTTTCATTTTCCTGAGTTTATGGTTAACGATCTATTATTTTGTTTTCGCCCACATTGGTTTCGCTTTCAATATTCTTTTATAAATCTTACAATCGGTTGTGTGTGCACCGGGCAAAAAACCAATGCTCATTAAAAATTCATTCACGATCTCTCCGCCGGTGAATTTGAAAGTCTGTTTGAACAATTTCACCCATTCATCTTTTGTTTTTGGATGATGATGTTCCAGCCATTTTTGAAAGGAACCAAATTCTTTTTGTAAAGCAACAATTGCTTTGGCATTTTCAATCGCTGCATTAACCTTTAGACGGTTGCGAATGATGTTTGCGTCTGCTAAAAGCCGCCCTCTGTCTTTCTCTGCATAAGCAGCCACTTTTCTTATATTGAAGTTGTGGTATGCTTTTCTAAAACCGTCTTCTTTCTTTAAAATAGTTTCCCAACTAAGCCCTGCCTGATTGATCTCCATTATTAATCTGCCGAATAATTCATTATCATCATTGATCGGAAAACCATAATGATTATCGTGATAATTTTTATGCAGGATCTTTTTCTCGTCTGCCATGAATTCTATTGCGCTGCAGTAGGACATAATAACATCGTATTAATGCTGAATTTTGACAATTGTATTAATTAATTCTTTGATAATGTAATGCGATCTCTCCATTTCTAAATTCTTTTGAAGCCATCAGTTTAAGTTTTATGTTATTGGCTGTTGGGGCAAACAATGAAATACCTTTCCCGAAAATAGCCGGATTAATGAAGATCCAATAACTATCGATCAAGTCAGGCTGCACCAATTGAAAAATGGTCGGGCTTCCAAAGATCAATATATTTTTGCCTTCTTGTTCTTTGAGCTTAGCGATCTCATTTAATATGTCTTTTCGAATGATGATCGTGTTGGCAAGATTGTCATCCATTATTTTTCCAGAAATAACTATTTTGCGCGCGTTATTATACCAATTTGAATATGCCACTTGTCCAACAGTTGCATGGGGAATATTCGCTGCAGTTGGCCAATATCCATTCAATAATTCATAGGTGACTCTTCCAAACAAAGCTGTATCTGCATCTTCAGTTAGTGTGCATACGAATTGCAAATTTTCTTCGCTGGCTTCAAAGCCGTCGAGCTCTCCATTCATACCAGCGACAAATCCATCGAGTGAGGTGTGAGCAACTAAAATTAGTCTTCTCATAAAAGTATAACGGAAATTTAAAAATCAATAACTCATTTTTTTTTTGATCCTTTACTTTTTTTCAAATGATCCTCGCGAATTTTAAGCAGATCAATAGTGGAACAATCAGCGATCAACTGCCGGGTGATATCTAAAGGCATTTCTTCGACTGTTTTAAAATTGATACACCCTTTTTGAAAATTGGCTTTGTCCAAAAGTGATTTGTATTTTGAAAATAAAGCCGCGGAACCATATATGGGCAGAACGTGTAAGGACATGTAATTTTTTACGCTGGAAAGTCCATACTTCATCAATCCGCGTCCTTTATAAACAATCATATCCTTTCCCATCATTTGTTCTACGGAAGCAGCAATTGTCATATCTTCTTCCATAATTATTGAATGAATACCGGTCAAAATATTTTGTCTGTCTGCAGACTGATTTAAAATGTATTGTTTGATTTTCGCATCCTGCATCAATTAAAAGTTTTGGTTTGCAAATGCCATGTCGTATATTAAGTGATTTTGGTCTTCTGTCTTTGGTGGGAATACCATGATGAAGATTTCATTTTTGCTAGTATTAATGCGTGTGTTTTGATTTATACTGATTAAAGTAAGAAACCTTGCCATTATCAATTTTCCATTGTTCATGTATCAAAGACGTGTCCGCATTACCTTTCATAGGATATCTCCTTTCGACAGCCCATATATAAACCCAATCTTCATTTTTGTCATTAATATGTATATTTTGCCACATTGATATATCAAAACGTAATGAATCAAGACCCTCAATATCTTGTTTGGCAAAACTCAAAAGTGAATCGGATTTACCATAAAATGTAAACCCGCTTGCGTCTTCATATTTTACCGTATCTGCATAATATTTTTTCATTGCGGCGATTTGCTTTGTTTCGAACATTTTCCAAATGGTTAATACTTCTTGCAAATTTTCCGCGTGGGCTGAAATGGCAACATCTGAAGAGTAAGTTGCTTTGAATGGATAAGAAGATGTATCGGGGCTATTGTGGTTAGCATTATTGGCCTCGGTTTTTGGATCTGACGTGCAGGACAATAAAAAGAATAATAGGAAAGTCAAAGATAGCAGTTGCACGGTTGGTATGTTCTTCATTTTATTTTCTTTACAAGATTTTGGCAGTTGGTTTATATGGGTATATTGTTAAAGCGAAACTTTTCTCCAAATATATTACCAATACGTATGGGTAGAGAACAAATGCTTATCAAATTTATAGAAATTAATTGTTGCTATGACTTGGGGCGACCGAAAAATAAAACATATCCATCGGCATCCTTGATTTCAAATCCACGCAAACCATCTCCATCATTTGTGATCGATTGATGGAAGGTCAGTCCACGAGACTTATATTCTTCAAATAATGCGTCGGGATCCGAAGCAGAAATATAGGCGTCCCACCGTGCCCATGCATGACGAGTATGATTCGGGATAGGATTTACACCTGGAGCAATGGCTTTAAGAAAAATGGAAATATTATCCCGCCCGACTATTGCCCAAAAAGCATCTTCCTCCGGACCAATATGCCGGATTTCAAATCCCAGTTTCTCTTGATAAAAGGATAGGGAATCTTTTAAGTTTGTAACGATAAAAGATGGGGATATGTAAGTTAAGTTCGGCATTGTTTACATTTTATGTTGTTACAAATCTGCGTATTGAATGTACAAAAGTAACGCGTGTTTTATCATCTCTAAATTAATAACCTCAAACAAAGACCATCGTTGATGGGTAGATGATCTTACCAAAACAATGAGTTGACATTTTAGGAATGCAAAGAGGGAGAGCGGCTTTATATGCTTTGTTTCAAGAAAGATGTTGTGATTACGGTTGCAAATTCTTCGTTCAAACTGGCTAATGAGATTTCATGTATTAGTTCTGCAGTATAATTCATTCCGTCCATTCCTTTTTTGCTAAAAGTAGCGGTTGCGTCAGAAACTAAAAAAGTATCGAAGCCTAGATTTCCGCACATTCTGGTTGTTGTGGAAATGCAATGATCTGTTGTTAAACCTACAATAACCACTTTTGTGATTCTTAAATGGTGAAGTTGTTGCATTAAGTCGGTACCGATAAAAGCGCTGTTTACCTTTTTTTTAATGATGATTTCCGTAGAAAGTGGTTTGACAATATCTATGAATTCGTTGCCAATATTCGTTTCATTTAACGGAGACCTTGGATTGGTTGAACAGTGTTGAATATGAAAAACAGGAAGCGCCATTTTTCTCCAGATCTTCAAAAGTTCACTGGCGTTTACTTCTGCGTTTGGATTGTTTCGTTGTCCGCCCCAATAATCAATATCTTCAAAGCCTTTTTGAATGTCGATGAGTATCAACGCTGGTCTATCAGTTCTTGAAATATTCATGTTTATTTTTCAAACATTAAAAAGCATTTTCAATCAGCATAATAATTGCTCAAAATAAGCGCCGATTTTATTTTCCTGGTCAACAAACTGCAATTCTAAGATCCAATGCCTTTTATTCCCTTTTGAATCTGGCAGGAACATGTCATTATGATTTTCAGGATGAACATCCAATTCAACACTTTTTGGATCATCGGGTTGTTCGTGGGGGAACTCCCCAACGATATGCCCGGCAATTTCGCCGGTAAAGGTCCAGCCGTATTGTCTTGCTTTTTCAACTGCTGATCGATAGAGATCCGATGCTTTTATAGTGGTCTGTTTATCAAACCATTCCTTTAATTCGTACCAGGCTTTTTCAACATCATTTTTTAATTTCATTTTTCTTTCATCGTTACCCAAGACATAGGTTCTTCCCAGATCCGCTTCATAGCCATCTACTATTGGTCCGTAATCAATAAATAGGATATCATTATCCTGTATCATCCTGTTTGGCGGATTCTCATTATACACCGACAAAGTGTTAATACCGGTTCTTACAATTTTCTTGTGCCAATGTCTTTCAATCCCGAATTTTTTGAGTGCGAGATAATTGATCTCGGCATTAAGCTGTTCCTCTGATTTGCCCGCAACAATTAAATTATTCTTTTCAACAGCATCGAATAATTGAACCGCGATCTTTTCAGCATCGAAAAGTTTTGTCTTTGTCATTTTCAGGTTGCTTTATAATAATTGTTTGCAACAAAAAAAATGAATCAAAATGATTTGAAAGTTAATCTACATTAATCCGTCGCAATTTTTTCTTTAAAACGCTTAAAAATTGCGGAGTTATGCCAGGTAAGAGGCGATATCCTTTTGAGAGAATCTTTTTTCAGCGTATGGTTTCTTTTTTATAAAGGAAATATAGCGCTCTTCAGCAGAATCTGATAGTGTTGAATTAATTTGTTCGCGCTGCGCGATGTATGCATTTTGAAAAAGCAGTCTGAAAAAGCGCTCGAATTTGGGGATCTTTTGAAATAAGATCTCCAGGTTATTTTTACTGATCTGTAATATGTCAGCGTTTTCAATGGCTTTGATATATGCTCTTGATGATGTTTGGGTAAAAAAACTATACAAATCATCGGCCCACCATTCTTCAATTGAAAAATCAATGATATGCTCCAGCCCATTTTTGTCGAGGTAATAGGTTATCAAGCATCCTTTGGTAACAAAAGTTTCGTACCGGCAAATATCTCCTTCGCGCAATAAAAATTCTCCAGCTTTTAGAGACCTAGGCTGCAAGAGAGAAATAAAGAATTCTTTTTCTTCCGCGGACAATGAAATATGTTTTGAAATGTTGGCGATCAGAATATCAGCGCTCATATTTTGTATGTTGGATGCTTCTCTATTAATTTATCCGTTGAATTCCCATAGACATGTAAAATTTCATTTTCTATTTCAATTTCTTTTTCAAAAACCAATCCGATTTTTTTGAGCAGTTTAATGGAATTCAGATTTTCAGGAATTGTTGTCGCAAGAATATGAGTGAGCTTTTGGATAGGGATCAATTTTTGCAAAACAGCGTGCGTAGCTTCAAAAGCATATCCCTTGTTACCAAAACCCGGCAAAAAAGCAAACCCGATATCATGATGTTCCAAATAATTTCTTTTAATGCAGGTTATTATTCCAATTTTATGGTTATTGTCCTTTAGTTGCACGACCCAATAAGATATGTTTCTATTTTCTAAAATTTTTTGGATGTAAGAACGTGCATCATCGCAAGAGGCTATGTTCCGGTTTCCAATAAACCTGATCCAGCCTTCTGTATTTACCAATTCAAAAATGAACTGATCATCCATTATACTCAATGGCGTTATGAAAAGCCGGTCGGTAGTTATGAAAGGTTGATTGTTCATCTGCAAAAGAATCAGTTTCGTTTGAATTGCATTAATTAATCTCTTTTTTGGTATTATTTGAAAAGGCAATAACCAATGCAGTCCCGCTGAAAAGCAAAGCTTCCAAAGCACGTACAGTTTCGTTCTGTTCAGCTCCAAAAGGTCTTGCAACAGCTAGAGGCACATGAACAAAAATAAAAAAAATAAAAAGCAGTATTGCCAACAGAAAGGAAACCGTCCTGATCCGGATTTTAAAAATAATAGCGATGCCTGAACAAATGAGTGCTAAGCCGCACAGATATGTCCAAAACAAAGGAGCCCCAAACCATTTGGGTATCATTGCAGATACAAAATCAGTAATGATAAAATGACTGCATCCAAATAATATCATGAGTGCGGAGAAAAAAATTCTTCCAACTGGAATCAGTTTTTCCAGCATCAATTCAAAGAAATTAAAGTTGTCTCCACGAAGATCATTTGCTGAAAATGAACCTGCCATAACAAAAGCGCCACCGCAACAGGCCAATGCCTCCAGCGGCTCAATCCATGATTGCCAATCCGATATGTTACCAGGGCTAATGAATAAAGTGTAAGGCAGTTGACAGGTAATGACAAGTGCAAGTAAGCAAAAGCCTAAAAAAAGACATATCTTTTTGGTGCTGACCTTTATAAGTCTGATCAATCCTGAAATAACAGTTCCGGCAAATACCAAAGCAATCCCGGTTAGTATTGGGAAGATAGAATACCTATGCGCCCATGCGGGAAACGGAGGCAAAATTTCCGGGCGAAAATCTTTAATTATGATTTGTTCAATCCCGAAAGCAATAATGCCAATACCATAAAAAAACCGACCGATCTTAATGAGTTGTTTGATTATCATTGATATCAGAAATGGGCATTTGCAGTGAAAATCAAAATCTATGCATTAAACTTTGGGTTCCCAAAGTTGAATTTTGTTTCCTTCCAAGTCCGTAATGTGTACAAATTTTCCGTAATCAGAATCTTCGATATTGTCAACAATTGTCACCCCTTCTTTTTTTAGTCCTTCAACAAGCGAATCCAAATTCTCAACTATATAGTTTATCATATAGTCTTTTGTAGAAGGCTCAAAATATTTTGTTGTTTCAGAAAATGGGCTCCATGTTGTAGACCCTTTCTTGGATGGGTCGTCTGCTTCGCACCATTCAAAAGTGGCTCCGTACCCGTTATCGATTATACCAAGATGAGTATTATACCACTCTTTCATTTTTTTGGGATCTTTGCATTTGAAAAAAATGCCGCCGATACCCGTTACTTTTTTCATTCTTATTTTTTTAATTGGTTGAAAATTTTGCTTTTTTTCTTTTTAGAATTAATGCACTGATAAGCGTTACGATCAGGCCGACAGGCAAAATCTCCACGTAGGTCATCAACGCATTAAACAGTGGATTTTTGTACATCCTTACCTGTTCTGCCATTTCTTTTGCCTGTTTATCTATTTCTATCTGACTTGCTCCGCCTGCTTTCAGTCTGTCAAGCATGTGGGCCGCATATTTCTCTAAATAATCGGGCACGAAATAAAAATAGTCAATAAGCCATACAATCACATAAATAGTGGAAGCGATCAAAACAATCACTATCCCGATTTTGAATGCTTTGCCAAAACTGATGACCCCGTTATTATATTTATCCCTGTAATTGCGGATGCCGACAAATACCAGCGAAAAAGCAATCAGCATGGAAGCATATCCAACAAACAGACTTATGTCATAATCCATTTTAATACTCATAGAAACCAACATCAAACCAGAAACCACAACGCCTGCAATGATTCCGTAGATGACAATATTTTTTTTCATTTTTTAATTATTTATTCATGCAAATCTGACTATTGCCAGCCTATTTTCACTCATACTTTCGGCTATTTTTTACTTTGACACTTATTTTCATACCAAAGTATCATTTTTAAGGAATGAGGTTTAAACGTTTCGCTTTTTCAATGGCCTGTGTGCGTCTTTTCACATCTAATTTTACGAAAAGATTTTGGTTATGCGTTTTTACGGTGCTCAAGGAAACGAAAATTTTTGCAGCTATTTCATCGTTGCTGAGTCCAAGTGCCATTAAGTTAAGAATTTCTAACTCCCTTTTGCTGAGTTCCAGTTCTGCGATCAGGGAGGTATTGAGAATAAAGTTTTCGCTCCGCGGTACAAATACTTCTTTTTCCACTACCAGGGTCTTGATTTTCGGTTTTGAAAGTTTCAATGCGAGCCATATTCCCAGACCAGTAAAAATAAAGGCAATGGCACCAATGTAAATTTCAAGTGAATAATCAAAAATGATGAAACGAAGCTCCAACCATTTAAGAATTAACAGCAGCAATGCGAGGCTGATACCATAGATTATTATCGCCTTATGAATTTGTAAAAAAAATTTGAGCTTTGTCATAGTCCTTTTTATCCGGATTTAATAATGTAGGTTTTGGAGCGCAGGGCCTGCCAAGTCTCAACAATTAAAGAATGCAGTGTACGAAAATGCAAACATGATAAATTTACAAAACAAAAAATAGTTCAGCACAAATGCTTCATGTTTAATTGTTTTTTCAATTAATTTTATTGCATGAAACTCAATTTAGCCTTTTCGGTTTTCAGTGTCCTGATTTTTTCTGCGAATGATACCAACGCGCAGAAAAGAACAGATACCACTTTGAAAATCGGCAAAGTAGGATACCATGTAATTTGCAGCAACAAAGATGCAGTAAGAAATGAATTGGATATTAAACCCCTGGGATTCGACAATGAAGCTCGCGAAACGATGGTATATATTAAAGGAAGAGTTACCACCTGTGAGATCGATGATTTAAATGGCGATGGTTTTCCGGATATGTTGATTTTTACGATGAGCGGCCCAAAAGGTGCTTACGGTGATGCATATGCTATAGTTTCCGCAGGAAATAAACGATTCGTACCGGTAGGACTTCCCGATGTGCAACTCGATGCAAAATATAAAGAAGGTTATCGCGGCCAAGATGAGTTTTCATTAGTGGAAGGAACATTAATGCGCAAATATCCCATATACAAAGCCGAAGATACCGACAAGCCGACCGGAGGGAAAAGAGTGATACAATATCAATTATCAGGCAATGCGGAAACCGGATTCAAATTTTCGCCCTTACAATCCTTCGACATAAAGTGATCGCTGCGTTCAGCGGAAATGGTTTACTGTTCATAAAAAATCTGGAAATATTCTTATTTGTCGGGCAATGCGAAAGCTACATAAGCGTCACCAGACTGCGTTTTTAATTTTCCGCCGCCACAGGCAATAACGATATACTGTTTGCCATTCAACGCATACATTGCGGGCGTTGCAAATCCGGCAGAAGGAAGATCCGTTTCCCACAATAATTTCCCATTGCTTTTGTTAAACGCTCTGAATTTTCCATCGCGTGTCGCCGCAATGAACACCAGTCCGCCGGCAGTGACAATTGCTCCTCCGTAATTTTCTGTTCCGGTAATAATCCCCCTTTGTTTGAATTCAGGATATTCACCAAGCGGAATGCGCCAGGCGATTTCACCAGTGTTCAAATTCACTGCATTCAATGTACCCCAAGGTGGCTTGATTGCCGGGTAGCCTTCTTTACTGACAAATTTATTATACCCGGTGATCGTGTATGGAAGATTTCTGAAACTGTCAACCGGTTTTGCCGGTGCAATAAATTTCTTTTGTTGTGATGAGCTGATGTTTAAAATGAATGATGCGATGGCATTTTTTTCTTCATCACTTAATTGTTTAAAAGCGGGCATCATTCTGCGTCCTGTTGAAACAAGTTCTGTAAATCGTTGTTGATCATATTTTTTATTTACCTCTACCAATGAGGGATAGTTGCCGGAACCTTTTCTGTCGGGTCCGTGACAAGACATGCAGCTTGATTGATACAATCTGGTTCCTGCCTGGAGGTATGTTTCATTTTTTGGACTTTCTGTTTTTCTTTCTGCAATAGATAGGATCCAGGGAATTTCATTTGCATTTACATATAGCAATCCCGTTTCAGGGTCAAAAGCTTCGCCTCCCCATTCCGCACCGCCATCCAGCCCGGGATAAACAATAGTTCCTTCACGAGAAAGTGGGTTGAACACGTTGCCTGTCTTATAGGATTCAAATCTTTTTTTTAAATCCTGGTAGGAAGAATCTGGTAGCAGATCATTGATATCGGCTTCTGTAAAACTTTGTCGCATAAATGATCTCGGTAAAGTTGGAAAAGGTTGCGTGGGTAATATTTCTTCACCGACCAATTCTGAATTCGTTGGGACGTTTTTTTCTTCAATGGGGAAAATAGGTTTGCCTGTTTCTCTGTCCAATAAATAGACAAATCCGGTTTTACCGCATTGAGCAACGGCATCAACCAACTTACCCTCATGCATAACCGAAACTAATGCAGGTGGCGTAGGAAGATCTTTATCCCAGACATCGTGGTGAACATCCTGGAAATGCCATTTATATTTGCCGGTGGCCGCATCGATCGCTAGTAAGCAATCAGCGAAAAGCCCGGCGCCTTTTCTTTTTCCACCATAAAAATCATAAGATGCCGAACCTGTGGGCGCAAATAAAATTCCACGTTCTTCATCCAACGCAAATCCCGACCAGCAATTCGCACCACCGATATTTTTATAGGCGACCGTGTCCTTCCAGGTTTCATATCCAAATTCTCCCGGCTGTGGAATGGTGTGAAATATCCATCGCAATTTACCTGTATGTACATCATAAGCACGAATATGACCAGGAGCTGCGTCGCTTTCTTCCGATACCCGGGATCCCATGATGATCATATCTTTATAAATAATCCCTGGCGATGTTGCCGTGACATACAAATTGTGCACGTCCCTTCCCAGGTCATCATGTAAATCAATGCGGCCACTATTTCCAAACGAAGTGATCATCTTCCCGGTATTCGCATCAATAGCATATAATAGTGAACCGGCAGTGTAAAATATCCTTTTGTCATTTCCATCTTCCCAATAGGTGACGCCGCGATTATTATTCATGATAAAATCTGCAAAGGATCTATTTTGATTTGAATCCTGCGGATTGAAAACCCATTTTTCTTTTCCTGTCGAGGCATCTACGGCAAGCAATTTTAATCGGGGAGAAGTGGCATACATGATGCCATCAATGATTATCGGGTTACATTGTATTTGAGAATGATTGGCAGTATCTGCATCTCCTGTATGATAAACCCAGGCAACCTGTAAATGATTTACATTAGAGGTATCAATCTGGGTGAGGGTGGAATAATGAATGTTTTCCTTGCTTCCGCCAAAGACTTCCCACCGCGTATATTGCTTTTTTTGTTTACAGGAAAAAATAACAAGAACAAAAAAGGATGAAAAAAATAACTTATGCATGATCGTTAGTTATTCTGTAATTTTCAAGTCAAGATTTCAGTTCAGCACCTTCTCAGAAATTTTTCCTGTTTTCTTATTCTTGATAATGACTTTCTTGGCGCCATAATGCGTCACTTCTTCTTTTACCAAATAGTTGTCTGCATCATATTCCACTAAATGGCTGTCTTTGGTCACGCCGATTTTTCCACGCCAGATATCTAATTTAACCGGCTCCCATAATTTTGATTTTGCAGAGCGGTAAGCAGCGTCGAGAATAGCATTGACCACATAACCATCATAAAAAGTTTCTTTCGGCTGAATTCCTTTTTCCATTGAGTTGAACATATCGGTGAACATGTGATTGTATCCTAGATCATTCATTTCATCCCCAACGGGGAAAAGCCAACCGGTGTTACTTTCTGCTTTTTCTGCAACATAATCCGCCCCTTTGCCGGTAGTGAACATTTCAAATCCGGTGCGTAAAAAATTATTGATCCAGATGGTGCCTTCGGTTCCCATCACTTCATCGCGCAGGTCGAGTCCGCCGCGAAAAGTCCAGCTCACTTCAAATTGCCCGATGGCCCCATTTTCATATTTCACCAGTGCGATCGCGTGATCTTCGGCCTCAATTGGTTTAACCTGAGTATCTGCCCAACACATGACTTCAACGGGCCTAATATCTTTACCAATAAAATTTCTTCCGATTTCGACGCAATGACAACCAAGATCCAAAATACATCCGCCACCTGCTTGTTCAATATCCCAAAACCAATCGCTGTGCGGTCCAGGGTGAGTTTCTCTGGATTTCGACCATAAGATTCTTCCAAGTGCGCCATTCTTTACACTTTCATGCGCTTTCAGGAATTTTGGCGTGTAAACCAGATCCTCGAGATAACCGTTAAAAATACCGGCCGCTTCTACTGCTTCCAACATCCGTTTTGCTTCAACAGCATTTCTTCCTAATGGCTTTGTAGTAATAACCGCTTTTTTGTGTTTACAACAGAGCATTACGGCGGCCTCATGCAAATTATTAGGCAATGAAATGCACACTACGTCTACACTCGGGTGCGCAATGGATTCTTCCATATTTAGTGTCCAATGCTGGCAATTATAATCCTGCGCAAACTTTTTTGCACTTTCTTCTCTGCGCGAATACACGCTTACGATTTTGTCCTTACTTCTCTGACCTTGTAATGAATCTGCATAAAAACGCCCGATAAAACCCGAGCCAAGCATAGCAATACGTTTCATGATTTGATGATGATTTTAGTTTTGAAAATATTTTCTGATCTTTATTTATAGCTATTACCTAACGACTATTTCTTTCTTTTCTCTAAAAAATAAAATAAAATAGATCAACACAGCAACGGCAATAAATGCAGGCACATACCAAATGCTGGTCCAGTTGTGCGATCCATCAGTCAATTTATATTTATCCACCACCACTCCTGAAACCCAGGTTCCGATGAACATTCCAACCCCATAGGTGGCAAAAGTAAAAAGCCCTTGCGCTGCATTTTTGATTTTTTCTCCCGCTTTTTTTTCGGTGTACATATATCCTGTTACAAAAAAGAAATCGTAACAGACTCCGTGTAATATTATTCCGGCGTATAGCATCCATGCACCTGCTTCAATATTTCCATAAGCAAAGCAAATGTAACGTAGTATCCACGCAGTCATTCCCATCAACAGCATTTTCTTGACACCGATACTGTTGAATAAAAATGGAATGGCAAGAATGAACAGTGCTTCACTCACTTGTCCCAGGGTCATTTTAGCTGCAGCATTTGGAAAATGGAGTTCGTTCAAAAACGGATTTGCAAATCCATAATAAAAAGACAAGGGGATACACACAAGAATTGCAGCAATAAAAAATATCAGGTAAGGTTTGTTTTTAAAAAGAACAAATGCATCCGTTCCCAATGCCTTTGATGCAGATGCATCGGATGATTTTCCTTTAGGCGGTGTATTGGGCAAAATAAAACTGATCAATCCTAATCCTGCCGAAGCACCGGCTGCAATATGAAATGTCGTTGCTGTTTTTTCTAAGCCAAGATTCCCGATTATCAGTCCTGCAACGATCCATCCAAGAGTGCCGAACACCCGGATCCAGGGAAATTGTTTTCCGGCATCCGTCATTTGATGAAATGCAACGCTATTGGATAATGCGATCGTTGGCATGTACAATAATGAATAAATCAGGATCACCCAATAAAAAGCGGTATTGTCAACAATGGTGGTGGCAAGAAACAGTAATACGCCGCCAACCAAATGCAATACGCCCATAATGCGCTGGGCTGCAAAAAAACGATCAGCGATCATGCCAATAAAAAACGGCGATATCATGGTAGCAATAGCCAATGCGCTGTATGCCGCGCCAATTTGCAACCCGGAAGATTGCAATTTTTCGCCCATATATGTGCCCATGGTCACATACCAGGAACCCCAGATGAAATATTCCAGGAACATCATCAATGATAGAGAGACTCTTGTGCCGGTTTTCATGTTAATTGTTAGTTTAAGATTTGTTGCCGTTAGTTTTATTTGCAGGGCGAAAATTTACGAAAGAAAAATGTACCGGCTAAATATTTCTTAAAGCAATTATCTTGCACGCGAATATGAGAACATTTTCTGACACATACCGGCATAAAGGCTTACGCATGCAATTGGTTGAGACGATTAAAGGCAAAGGCATTACCGACCAGCGCGTACTTGATGCGATCCTGCATTTGCCGCGACATTACTTTATGGATTCTGCATTCGACAAATTGGCCTATGAAGACAGGGCTTTCCCGATTGCCGAAGGACAAACGATCTCGCAGCCCTATACGGTCGCCTACCAATCACAATTATTGGAAGTGAAACCCTATGAAAAAATATTGGAGATTGGAACGGGAAGTGCTTACCAGGCTTGTATCTTAGCCGAAATGGGAGCGCAGGTTTATACCATTGAACGACAAAAAAAATTGTTTGACCTGAACAAGCAGTTCACGTTCCTGAAAAAATATCCGTCCATAAAAATTTTTTTTGGCGATGGGTATGAGGGATTACCAACTTATTCACCATTTGATAAAATAGTTGTCACGGCAGCAGCCCCGCATATTCCTCCCAAATTAATTGAGCAATTGAAACCGGGCGGCAAAATGGTTATCCCTTTGGGCGAAGGAAAAGTGCAAAGAATGATCCGGCTTACAAAAAATGAAAATAATACGGTAACAGAAGAAATATTCGATAATTTTTCTTTTGTTCCCATGCTCGAAGGAAAAAATAATGTTTGATCAAGTCAATGAAAAAATATTCAACAGCAAAAAAAATAGGATACGGAACAATAGCCGTAATTTTTTTTATTTTTTTGGTTGAAGCGATCGCAAGTATTGCGGAGTATCAAATTGACGGCAAATATGCATTAGCCACAATCGGTCTTTTTAAAGGTGCGGAGAAAACAGTTCATGATCAAAAAGTAAAAAAAAGAAATTACGAACATGAAGAATCGGTTCGTAAGGACTCATCACAAAAAACGAATCAGCAAATAAGCGATGAAAATGCAGATGCCAACCGATTGGTTTACGAGCCTTGGCTTGAATATCGAAATGCTGATTTTGCGGGGCAGTTTGTAAATGTAAAGGGATTGAACCGGTTGACCCAGCCATCCAAAGCTGGTAGCACTGATCGTCCAGATGCGGTAACCATTTTCTTCTTCGGCGGTTCAACCATGTATGGATTTAATGTTGCTGATAATGAAACCATTCCTTCTTTTTTTACTGAGCTGTATCAACAACAGTTTCCCAATGAACGACCCATAAAAGTTTTCAATTATGGGATTCCATATTATTACAGCTACCAAGAATTATTATTGCTTACTAATTTACTGTATAAAGGCAACCAACCTTCCCTGGTTATTTTTTTGGACGGGTTGAATGATTGTCTGCAGGCAAATTCATCCGTTAATCGCCAGCCATATTATACATCAGCATTTGAGCAATTGTTTTTGAATAACGATAAAGACACGCATTTCAATGATTCCTCCGTAATCATGTATGCGCCACCTGCGTCAACGGATATACCTGGTTTTTCAGAGAGGATTGTTGTTAATCTTCTGGAAAACTTTTCATCAATCAAAAAAATCAGCAGCGCATTTAACACAAAGCCTTTTTTCTTTATTCAACCTGTCCCATATTATCATTATCCCAATCGCGCTAAAGATCCGATATGTATCAAGAATGATCTTCCGCAATTCAATTATGTTTATCCTGCCTTGCAGCAAAAAAGCAAAGAAGCAAATGATATGTTTTTTTTAGGTGACATGCTTCAGAACGAAAAAGACTATCCCTTTATTGATAACATTCATTACTCACCGATGATGAATAAAAAGATCGCCCAAAGTATCGCAGACAAAGTCTTTGACAAGATCATACATTTTTCAAAAAACTAAATTCCTTGTATTATGAAAGTGGTAATCATCGGTTCGGGGAATGTGGCAACAATTTTGGGTAGAAGGATCTTAAAAGCCGAACATGAAATAATTCAGGTCATTAGCCGAAATGAGTTACATGCAAAACCACTTGCTGCTGAATTGGGGTGCGACTATGCAACCGATCTTTCAAAGATCAGTCTCTTGGCTGACCTTTATATTATCGCCGTTTCAGATAATGCAATTGAAGACATTGCCCATTCAATTTCATTATCGAACAAAATCATGGTGCACACTGCCGGTTCTGTTTCAAAAAATATTTTACAAAGAACAAGCAAGAATTATGGTGTTCTTTATCCATTGCAAAGTCTCCGGAAGGAGACAAACATCAATGTAAAAATTCCGCTACTGACAGATGCAAACACTGAAGAAACATTAACCTTCATCACTGATTTTGCGAAAACCATCTCTGCAGAAGTTCAGTTCGCCGATGATTATGCAAGGCTACAATTACATATTGCAGCCATTATCGTTAATAATTTCACCAATCATTTATATACACTCACAGCAGATTTTTGCAAACAACAAAATGTCGATTTTGGATTATTATTACCATTAATAAAGGAAACAGCCGACAGGCTTGAGCACTTTCGGCCAGCGGAAATGCAGACAGGTCCGGCGATCCGGCGTGATGAAAGAACCATTCAGACTCATCTTGAATTATTAAATGGCTTTCACGAATTAAAAAAAATATACCAATTGTTCACGGAAAGTATTCAATCTCAGCAGTCCGGCAAATCGATTTAAGAAAAAGTTTACGCGGTTTTAATTTATTTCTTAAGGCGATAACTTATATTGCAGGTAGTAATCTCCCAATAGCGCTATGAAATTAATCGTTGCTTTTTTTCGCCTTATACGCTGGACTAATCTGATCTTCATTATTCTCACTCAATTTCTTTTTTATTTTTTCCTAATGATCCCTGCATTTAATGAAGAAAAGATTATTAATTATAAGAATGTGCTCACCCCATTTTATTTTTATCTGCTCTGCCTTTCGTCTGTTTTGATCGCTGCAGCGGGTTATATTATTAATGACTATTTTGATCTTAATATTGATCGGGTCAATAAACCTGAAAAATTGGTGGTCGAAAAAATAATCAAGCGTCGTTGGACCATCGTATGGCATTGGATCCTGTCAGGACTCGGAATAATCATCGGCGCATATATCAGTTGGAAATTGCATAATCTAATCATAATACTTTCTCACATCGGTTGCACATTTTTACTTTGGGTCTACAGCACGACATTCAAAAGAAAGATATTGATCGGCAATATCATTGTTTCATTACTCACTTCATGGACGGTCATGGTTTTATATTTTTGCGAATTCAGGCGAACGATTTTCCTTGATCCCGTCTACCATCACGTGTTAGCAAGAATTTTCAAATTTGCTATTTTATATGCCGGCTTTGCATTTATCATTTCCTTGGTTCGCGAAGTGGTGAAAGATATCGAAGACATGGAAGGGGACGCAGCCTATGATTGCCGCACGATGCCGATCGTTTGGGGTATTAATGTATCAAAGGTATTTGCCGCAACTTGGCTGATCGTTTTAATTGCATCACTGGTGGTCATCGAATTTTATGTACTGCAATATAGCTGGTGGTGGGCGGTTGTCTATTGTGGCGTGTTTATCATTTTACCATTATTGCTGGTGTTGCGGAATTTATACCGCGCTTCATCTGTGAAAGATTATCATCAACTCAGTAATTTTATAAAAGCGATCATGATTTCCGGAGTTCTATCCATGTTATTTTTCTAATTGAAATTTCATGCAAAAAATAATTTTAGCATCACAATCACCGAGAAGAAAACAATTATTGGAATGGGCTGAAATTAATTTCGAAATTATCGTTCAATCAACTGATGAATCGTATCCTGATAACTTATCAGTTGAAGAAATTCCCATACATATCGCACGCAATAAAGCGTTTGCTGTCAAAAAAGATCTGCCAGCTGAATCAATTATTCTTGCTGCCGACACTGTTGTGGTAGCAGATAATAAAATAATCGGCAAGCCGGAAAATAAAGAAGCCGCAATTAAAACCCTTTCTTTTTTATCAAACAAAAAACACTTGGTCATTACCGGGGTTGTAATACTGCATCAGCAAAAAGAAATTGCGTTTTCAGATACCACTGAAGTTTGGTTTAATGAATTATCACCCTGGCAAATTGAATACTACGTCGACAAATACCAACCTTTCGATAAGGCCGGTGCTTATGCCATCCAAGAATGGATCGGTGTTATCGGAATAAAAAAAATCAACGGCGATTTTTATAATGTAATGGGATTACCTGTTAGCAGGGTCGTGATGGAATTGGGCACTTTAACAGCCAGCAAGTAGGAAATGGTTTGTAGGAATTTGGAGCTTTTCGAAGATGATCAATTGCAATTATCAAGAAAATATTCTTTTTAAAAAGAAATACCACCGGCGCTGTTCGAGTGACCGGTTCTGACTATATTCTGGCTTCTATCTGCCAGTTAAAAACGACGTTAACCTCAATTTCAGGATTGATGCTAAAGATAACCGGACAGCTGTGTGCGGCTCTTTCAAAAATTATTCTTTCTTTTTCATTAAGCGAAAGGCTTTCAGGAAAGTGAAATGTTAAATTAATGCCGCCGATACGACGCGGATCCGCTTTCATCAATTTTTGAATCTCTATTTTTGTTCCTCTCAGATCAATTTGCATGTCTCTTGCTTTAATGCCCATTATCGTCAACATACAGCTTCCAAGGGCCGTAGCAACAAGATCGGTAGGGGAAAACCGTTCAGCCTTTCCCTGGTTATCCAGGGGCGCATCTGTTTCAATTACTGAACCGGATTGTAAATGCGTGGCAACCGTACGTAAATCACCTTCGTAAATAACTGTAGATGTCATTCTGTATTTTTTACATAAATTTACGCCAGATAATTTAAATCGTTACCGTGAAGAAATTTTTCTTATCAGCGCTCATTTGAATTTTACCGTTAGTTTATGGGCACAGGATTCAGCCTATAGGGCACCTTCCCAAAGCGTCAAAGATAAAAAGAACGAAAAGAGAGAACGCGTAAACCGTTTATTACGAATGGAAGAAGAAGGCGACCTCATCTTTAATAAGCATAATATTTTTGGCATTCATGTAGCCACCGATGGCTATGGGATTTCATTTGAAAAAGGAAAATTCAAAACCCCCTCAAAAACTTTACTGTTTCAGTTTGAACTCAACGAAAAGAAAAGTCAAAAAGAAAAGAGATTGTCTGCCGGCGATTTTAGCTCTGTTGTTGCGTACAAGCTTAATAATTTTTACCAATTCAAAGTGGCAATGGGCGAGCAATTTCTTATTGGCGGAAAAGGAAACAAAAATGGAGTTGCTGTTACCGCAATTTATACAGGCGGATTATCCCTGGGTATTTTGAAACCTTATTATATTAATGTAGTTGACAGTACGGGGAATCAAACACAACAAACCTGGACCCAATTTCTTAACGATCCCTATAATTACAATGCGACAATATCCGGCGGCTCAGGCGTTTTTGTTGGCTGGGGACATGTAACCCTAAAACCCGGAATTAACGCAAAAACGGCGCTTCGATTCGATTATGGACGATTTAATGAAACCATCACTGCCATTGAGGTTGGACTTACCGGAGAATATTATTTCAGCAAGATTCCCCTCGTTTATATTGTCCCTTACAAAAACTTTTTCTTCAATGCTTATGTAGCCATCATGTTTGGCAGCAGAAAGTGATGTATTTTTGCGATAACTTTCTTGTGGTCGACGATAGCAATGCCATTGAGTCGTTTGCGTTGCTTTCTTGAAGTGTTGTTCATTATTGAACTTTCCGATGGCACAAGTTGTTAATGTAAACCGGATAAGAAAACCATGATCGAAGAACTGTCAATAACAAATTCAAACGAAACAGAATCAAAAATAAAAAAGCCAAACTGGCTTCGTGTAAAATTGCCTATCGGTGAAAGCTATAAGCACGTTCGCGGTTTGGTGGATACCCACAAGCTGCATACGATTTGTGAGAGCGGCAATTGCCCAAATATGGGTGAATGCTGGGGCGCAGGCACGGCAACATTTATGATTCTGGGAAACATCTGCACCCGCAGTTGTGGATTTTGCGCCGTTGCTACCGGAAGACCGGAAGCCGTTGATTGGGATGAACCGCAGCGCGTTGCTGAAGCAATTTATTTAATGAAAGTGAAACATGCGGTTATCACTTCTGTCGACAGAGATGAACTGAAGGATGGAGGGAGCATTATTTGGCAAAACACCATTCGTGCAGTAAAAGCATTGAACAATGACACGACTTTAGAAACGCTTATTCCCGATTTTAAAGCCGAACGCGAAAATATCCAACGCATTATTGATGTTGCGCCGGAAGTGGTATCACACAATATCGAAACCGTGGAAAGACTTACCAAACAGGTTCGCATCCAGGCAAAATATTGGCGCAGTATGGAAACGCTTAAATTCTTGAAACAAGGAAACATGCGCACAAAAAGCGGCATTATGCTTGGGCTGGGTGAGCACAAAGATGAAGTGGTTCAAACCCTGACCGATCTGCGTAATAATGGCGTCGATGTAATTACATTGGGACAGTATTTGCAGCCTTCAAAAAAACATTTGCCGGTTATGCGTTTTGTGCATCCGGATGAATTTAAGGAACTTCGAAATATTGGCTACGAACTTGGTTTTGATTATGTGGAAAGCGGTCCTTTGGTGCGCTCATCGTATCATAGCGAGCGTCATGTCTTTGCGGGATTGGGAAGAAAAGAATGGTTGAACGAAAATTTATAGTTTTGAGTTCGGAGAAAGTAAAATTGCTTTCAAAAGCAGTTCCCAAAAATGAATAATGAATTCCGTTCATCAAAGACATAAACTCCAATTTCAAAATTCAAAACGAACTTACCGTCTGGTTTCATTATTTTCTGCATGCTTGTTTTTAAGTTCATTTTCCTTTTCGCAGGTTCATTGGAAAAAAGTCGATTCTTTATATCAGCCGCTTCCGTCTTCCATACATATCTTCAAGACAGCTGATTCAATAAACGGCAAAGCATTTATTGCTTATTATATTTCAGCGAAATTAAAAGACAAAAAGCTTTTTTTTACCACGCAAACAGGTAGTGGTAACCGTTATACCCCTTTACAGTATTATCAGCAGGAGCGATTTCCATTGGTTGTCGTTAACTGTAGTTTTTTTTCAATTATCAATAACCAAAATCTTAGTGTAATAATAAAAAATGGAAAGATAGTCTCCCGCAATGTTACTTCATTGCATGGCGCCGGTAAAGATTCCATGCTTTATTATTATGTAACAAGAAGTGCCCTTGGAATTGATAAGAAGGGAAATGCAGATGTTGCCTGGACCTTTACGCATCCTTCAAAAAAGAAAGTTTATGCTTTTGAATCCGCTCCGGTTCTGGCGAAAAATGAATATATCAAACCGGATATTTTCGATCTGAAAAATGTAGAATGGAAATGGTGGAGAATGCAAACGGCAGTTGGCGGCGGCCCAACCCTTGTACATGAAGGGGAGATCAATATTACAGACAAAGAAGAACAAATCGTTGGCAGGGAAGATAATCAGGAAGCACGAACAGCCATGGGCTATACAAAAGATAATCGGTTGATCATACTGGTTATTCAAGGTGGGATTTCCAGAGTAGCCCAAGGCGCAACATTTGATGACGAAGCAAGTATATTGAAATCACTCGGTTGTTATGAAGCACTTAACTTAGATGGAGGCGCAAATAGTTATATGCTTATTAATGGCAAGGAGACTATTCGACCTTCAGATGCAAACGGAGCCCGGGCTTTACCGGCGGTTTTTTTAATAAAATCAAACTAAATTATTTTTTCACAAGCAGTGGCAGTTACAGCAATTTTTTTGATATTTACTTTACGTAAAACCCAAAAACAAATTGTATTACCATGCGAGATTGGCTCAGAGCATTAATTGCAGCATATGGCGCACATAAATTAGGCGGTGGCTGTTTCAGCACTATTGTTATTTTCTTTGTTATTTATTGGTTGCTTGGACATACGGGTTGCCATTGATATAAATGCAGACTGGTGCGACCTGAGCGGGGTGGGGCAATCGTCAATCTGAATATTTTTACAATCTATTTACGTCTTGGTCCTTGCAACCCACCACTAACTTTTCATTTCCCAAACCAATGCGCTGGCGCCAAGTATTGCAGCGTCTGATTCCTTTAAATGACTGACCAATATTTTTATTTTATTTTGGAAGACCTGGATGAGATTTGCTTCCATGTGCTCGCGCGTTGGTTTTAAAATGAGATCGCCTGCTTTGGTAAGTCCGCCAAATAATATGATCGCTTCGGGGCTGCTGAACATCACAAAATTGGCAAGTGCAATCCCTAAAATATTTCCGGTGTAATCAAAAATTTCTTTGGCTAATTTATCGCCCTGCATTGCCGCATCATAAACTTTTTTGGAATCCAATTGATCCGGCGGGATATCGCGTAATAAACTAGGCTCATTACTGTTTTGCAAAACTTCAATTGCATTCAATCGAACTCCGGTTGCCGATGCATATACTTCAAGCGGTCCGCGTTTTCCTGTTCCTTCATGCAATCTCCCATTGGGGATAATAATGGTGTGCCCAAGTTCACCGGCAAACCCATCGTGACCATAGATCAATTTTCCGTTTGCCACAATGCCGCTGCCAACGCCGGTACCCAGCGTGATCATAATAAAGTCTTTCATTCCTTTTGCAGCGCCGTACATCATTTCGCCAATCGCTGCTGCGTTTGCATCGTTGGTTAATACAGTTGGCAATTGAAATTTATTTTCTATCAATTTGGCCAGGGGGAGAATTCCTTTCCAGGGAAGATTCGGAGCATATTCGACTGTGCCACTGTAATAATTTCCATTTGGAGCGCCAACCCCAATACCGCGAATTCTTCCTGAGCCACCTGCGTTTTCGATCAATGGCAATAATGCTTCGTATAATTCATTTATGAACCCATCGATCTCTGAATGATTCCGGGATGAGATTTCGCTTGAAAACAAAACGTTTCCGTTGCGATCGACGATCCCGAATTTCGTTCCCGTTCCACCAATATCAATTCCAATTGCGAGCGGTTGTAATGATGATGTTGATTTTGTTTTTGCCATGAAGAAAAATGTGAAACTGTGAAAATAGCTCAATCCCTCGATCGAAACATTGAGCCATTTTTAAATTGAATAATCAATGTCCTCCGCCGATCTGCTCATCAAAATTCAATCCTTGCGATTTTAATACCGTTCTCAATCTTAATGCAAGAAATGCTAGGGCAGCAAAACAACAGGCAGCCACCAAATACGAAATATGCATGTTATTTGTTTTATCTCCAACCGATCCCTGCAATGGCGGAATGACTGCTCCACCAAGGATCATCATGATTAAAAATGCTGATCCCTGGCTTGTATATTTTCCTAACCCTGCGATGCCTAAAGAAAAAATACAAGGCCACATTATAGAGCAACAAAGTCCGCCACTCATAAATGCGTAAACCGAAACAATTCCTTTTGTTGCGACTCCGAATACCATTGCAAATGCGGCGAGCAGGGCAAGTGTAAGTAATGTTTTAACAGGCTTTTCCTGACCGTAAAAGAAGGCAATTATTGCAATAATAATGCAAACAGCGTAGGCCCAAAGATCATGAATATCATTTCCTTTGAGAACATTGGCAACCAACACTACGCCAAATGCGATGAAAGGAACAACAATGGTAGCTATCCGTTTTCCCATTTTAGATAAATTAAAAACGCTGATCGCCCCGGTCCATCTTCCGATCATTAAACTTCCCCAATACAATGAAATATATTTTGATATTTCGTTGTCATGAAGACCCGCCTCAGTAATATAACCCGGCGTTTTCAGCAGGGCGCCAAAATTATTATCGATGGTTACTTCGACACCAACATATAAAAAGATGCCAATCATTCCCAATATCAGTTGCTGATATTTCATCGCCCCCCAACCTTCACTGTTCTTTGATGCGCTGGAATAAGATGAAAATAAAATTATTAATATCATGACGAGCGTAACTGCTAATAATTCTACTTTGCCAATATTGGTGAGTTGTCCGATAATGATGATAACAATTAAAAACCCGGTCATTAAGGACAAGGACAAAGATGCTTTTCGAGAGCTTTCAAATATTGAATCATCCTTACCGGAAGGAAGTTTAGAAAATGTAAAAAATAAAGCCACTGCGGCGAACACACAGGCGACCAGGATATAGAAGTTATCAATATTGGCAACAGTTACGATTTTACTGGCGCCGCTGCCAACACTTCCAAATAAAAAGAAACTGATGATGAGTGGCCCGAGTGTTGTTCCTAAAGAATTAACGCCGCCGGCCAAATTCAATCTATGGGAACCAGTAGAAGGATCACCAAGTGCAACAGCAAACGGTTGTGCCGCTGTTTGCTGCAATGAAAATCCCAATGCAACAATAAAATAAGAAACCAATATCAGCGGAAACGAATGCGCGTTCGCAGAAGGGATCACCGCCAATGCACCTATAACGGATATCCATATCCCAACAATGATACCTCTTTTATAACCCATTTTATTGAGGATATCATAGCCCACCGCACTTGATAATAAATATAAGATCAGGGAACCAACGAAATAAGCCCCATAAAAAGCGGAACCTATCAATTGCGATTCAAATTGGGTTAAATTGAATTGCGTTCGGCAAAATGGAATGAACACACTGGATGATGCAGCTATAAATCCCCAGAAAAAAAATACAAGCACTAATGTAGCAAGCGCTCCCGTATTGGTTGGTTGTTTTGGTTGGTTCATGTGCAATCGTAGTTTTGGTGATTAGGCATCCAAAATAGAAAGTTTTTGTGAACTTAAAAATTTTTTCATTCCTTGATGATAGAATTAAAAAACCTTGCTAAATTGAATTGCAATTAAGAAGTCGGAAGTCCGAAGATGTCGGATGTCAGATGTCAGAAGATAAATTTCCTACTTCAGACCTCTAACTTGGAACTCCTGGCTTCCGCCTCAGTTAATAATCATCTTTTCAAATTGCCGAATGGAAATAATACACGTTAGCGCCGAATGTTATCCTGTAGCAAAAGCCGGAGGATTAGGCGATGTTGTTGGTGCATTACCCAAATATTTGAATGAAGCCGGTCATATTGCAAAGGTGGTCATGCCCATGTACCGCACTAAATTTCTGAACGATAACGATTGGGAGGTGGTGCACAAGGGTTATACTAATCTTGGAAGCTATTGGTTCACCTATACCATTATTAAGGAAAGAACAAACATACTCGGTTTCGATCTTTATCTTGTCGATATCTTCGGATTGCTCGACAGAACAATGATCTATGGCTACGAGGACGATGCGCAACGCTTCACTTCATTTCAAATCGCAGTGGTGGACTGGATCTCTTCCTGGTCACATCGTCCGGATGTAATTCATGTTCACGACCATCATGCAGGATTAATTCCTTTCATGGTGAAATATTGCTATCGTTATCAGCATTTGCAAAATATTCCCACCGTATTAACCATTCACAACGCACAATACCAAGGTTGGATGGGATGGGATAAGAGTTCATATATTCCAGCCTGGGATCCATGGAAAAGAGGAATGCTTGACTGGAAAGAAATGATAAACCCGTTGGCAAGTGGGGTGAAATGCGCGTGGAAAGTAACCACGGTAAGTCATAGTTATCTGGATGAATTACGGGTTACAGCAAATGGAATGGAAGCTTTATTTGAGTACGAAAAAGGAAAATGCGTTGGGATATTGAATGGAATTGATAATATAGTTTGGGATCCCTCAACGGATAAATATATTAATGACCATTACTCGGTGAAGACCGTTGAAGAAGGAAAACTGAAAAACAAAAAATTGCTTTGCGAGACTTTTGATCTTGACATTAATAAACCATTAATTGTATTTATTGGAAGACTGGTTGGAGAAAAAGGCGCAGATTTGTTACCGGCGGCAATTGGCGATTCTTATTATTATATCGGAAGAAAAATGAATTTTTTAATCCTTGGCAGTGGCTTTCCGCAGGTTGAAATTGAGTTGGAGCATTTGAAATCATTAAGCCAGGGCGACTACAATTTTTATGCAGGTTATAATGAAAGCCTGAGTCATCTAATGTATGCAGGCTCAGATTTTATATTAATGCCATCGCGTGTTGAACCCTGCGGTTTGAACCAGATGTATGCCATGCGTTATGGGACAGTGCCAATGGTTCGTAACACAGGCGGATTGCGCGACACCGTAATTGATTATGGTGAGGCGGGTGGTTATGGAATAAGATTTAATAATGCGATCGTGGGAGATATCACTCAATCCATCTGGCGTGCAGTGGAATTGTATCATGATTCAGAGAAAATGGAAGAAATTAGAAAGCAGATGATGGAGTTGGATTTTAGTTGGGAATCGAGTGTAAAACAATATATAGATTTGTATAAAAGTTTGTGAGAAAAGGGGTGGTATAGCAGAACCCCGTAGGTTCAAAGCAATCGTTAACAGCTCATAGCAATAAATATTTTCACATTTTCAAATTGCAAACCATGTCAAAAGATGTTTTAGCAGTAATCCTCGGAGGTGGCGCTGGTACCAGGTTGTATCCGCTTACAGCAAGTCGTTCAAAACCAGCAGTACCAATTGCGGGTAAATATCGTTTGGTTGATATACCGATTTCAAATTGCCTGAATTCCGGTATTAACCGAATGTTTGTATTAACGCAATTCAATTCTGCTTCATTAAATCGGCACATCAAAAACACCTATCATTTCAGTGCGTTCAGTTCCGCGTTTGTGGATATTCTTGCGGCAGAACAAACACCTGATAATCCAACATGGTACCAGGGAACTGCAGATGCGGTGCGCCAATGTTTACGGCATCTGGGCCCTTTCGATAGCGAATATGTGTTGATACTTTCAGGCGATCAGTTGTACCAGATGGATTTCATGGAAATGATCAATCACCACAAAGAACTGAAGGCGGATATTTCCATCGCTACCATTCCGGTTCCCGACAGAGAAGCATCTGATTTCGGTATTATGAAAAAAGATGAAAATGGTTTGATAACTTCTTTCATTGAAAAACCTAAAAAAGATATTCTGCCTCAATGGATGAGCGATACCGGCGCGGAAATGCAAAGCAAGGGCAAACATTATCTTGCCTCAATGGGGATCTATGTTTTCAACAGAAAACTGCTGGCAGATCTTTTACAGAATGTGTATGTTGAAGCAACTGATTTTGGAAAAGAAATTATTCCGCAGTCCTTGAGTGAATATAGAGTGGTCAGTTATCAATACAATGGCTACTGGACAGACATCGGGAATATTTATTCTTTCTTTGAAGCCAATTTGGGATTAACGGACGAAATCCCGGATTTCAATTTGTTTGATAACAGCAATGCAATTTACACCCGCGCACGCATGTTGCCACCGGCCAAGATCAGTGGAACAACTTTAGAAAAAACAATTATTGCAGAAGGTTGTATCATCAATGCATCAAGAATTGAAAACAGTGTGATCGGTATTCGCACACGAGTCGGCAGCGGAACAACCATTGTCAGCAGTTATTTGATGGGTAACGATTATTATGAAACATTGCAGGAAATAGAACAAGCTAATTCGCACGGCATGCCCACTGTTGGCATCGGGCACCGCTGCTATATACGCAACGCTATCGTAGATAAGAATTGCAGGATCGGTAATGATGTGCGCATCAATGGCGGTAATCATTTGGAAAATGCTGACCACAGTTTATACACCATTAAAGATGGAATTGTGGTTGTGAAAAAAGGCGCCATCTTACCAAACGGATTCGTGATCTGATTTTATTTTTAATTGTAGAAATCCCGCGGTACGCGGGATTTTTTATTTACTTTTAAAGACATGTAATTTTTACATGTTAATCAAAACGATTGCTATGGCTTCTTCTGCAAGTTTATCTTCCGCTGCAGGCGCAACATTCAAACCAAAACTTTCTTTTTTACAAATATTCAATATGAGTTTTGGATTCTTTGGAATCCAATTTGGATGGGACTTGCAACGAGCAAACATGGGACCGATCTATGAATATCTCAAAGCTTCCCCCGATCAAATACCATTGTTGTTTCTTGCTGCGCCATTAACCGGATTGTTGGTACAGCCGATCATCGGTTATATGAGCGACAGAACCTGGCACCCTTGGTGGGGCAGAAGAAGACCATATTTTTTTGTCGGGGCTGTATTAAGTACGATCTGTTTATTCCTGATGCCAAACAGCGGATCCTTATGGATGGCTGCAGGATTGTTATGGATATTAGATACATCAGGCAATATAGCCATGGAACCATTTCGCGCATTTGTTGCAGATAAATTGCCCGATAGTCAGCGCACGCGGGGATTTGCCATGCAGAGTTTGATGATTGGTTTAGGCGGAAGCATTGCCTCTGCATTGCCCTGGATAATGTCCAATGTTTTTGATGTTTCCAGAGTATCAGAAAACGGAAGCATACCCCATTCAGTAAAATTTTCCTTTTATATCGGCGCTTCAATTTTTTTTGCAGCGATATTATATACCATTTTAAGCACTAAAGAATATCCTCCCGCGGATTTAGGATTTAAAGAAAAAGTGAAAGAAAGTAACAAAGGATTTGGTGGAGGAATAAAAGAGATCAACCATGCGATCTTTAACATGCCTAAGAAAATGCGGCAGTTGGCGCTGGTACAATTTTTTACCTGGCCCGGGTTGTTTTTGATGTGGTTTTATTATAGCACCGCCGTTGCACGGAATGTTTTTCATGCAACCAGTGAATCAGATGCTGTTTATACAAAAGGAGTTGAATTTGCTGGTTTAACCTTATCGTTTTATAATGTCGTTGCATTTGTGTTCGCACTGATCATTCCAATTGCTGCCAATAAAATGGGCAGGAAATTAACGCATTCTATTTGCCTGTTTTGCGGCGCCCTGGGATTATTATCGGTGGGTTTTGTAACACAAAAATTTGAATTGTATTTGTGTATGATCGGCGTTGGCATTGCATGGAGCAGCATTCTTTCTATGCCGTATGCCATGCTGGCCGGGGCTTTGCCAGAAGACAAGATCGGCGTGTACATGGGCATATTTAATTTCTTTATCGTACTGCCGGAAATAATCGCCTCATTATTCTTTGGATGGATAATGGAGCATTTGTTAAATAATAACCGGATGCTTGCCGTGCAGATCGGTGGCGGATTAATGATACTCGCAGCCGTGATCTGCTATTTAATAGTGAGTGAAAAACAGGAGAGTAGTGACGACGCAAAAATTGCCTTTCTTGAAATTGAAGGAGAACGTTCAGTTTAATCATCAATAAAATGAAAAAGATATTTATACTTTTTAATTTCTTATTTTTTATTTCCTATTTCTCATTTTCTCAATCCAGCGTTGAGGTATATCCCACCCATTGGTGGGTCGGAATGAAATGGAATAAAGTGCAGGTATTGATTCGTGGAAAGAATATTGCTACCGAGGCAAACGTCCACTTATCTTACCCAGGAGTTCAATTGCTAAAAACAGACAAAACAGAGAACCCAAATTATCTTTTTTTGAATCTGGTGATTTCGTCAGCCGCAAAACCCGGCAAAATAAAAATCGAAATTCATCAGCACGATAAAAATACGGTAATAACTTATGAATTAAAGGAAAGAAGAAAGGCTAACGGCAATGAGTATGCGAAAGGGGTAACGGCTGCAGATCTGATCTATCTCATCATGCCAGATCGCTTCAGCAATGGCGATCCCTCCAACGATAAATTTGCTGACATGAATGATACAGCAAGCGATCGTAATAATCCGTTTCTACGCCATGGTGGCGATTTACAGGGTATCATTAATCATCTTGATTACTTTAATGATCTTGGCGTCACTGCATTATGGCTCACCCCGGTAATTGAAAATGACCAGTTCCTGACAAATGAAGGCGGAGCCAAGCGCAGCGCTTATCATGGTTATGCATTCACCAATCAATATAAAATCGATAGACGTTTTGGCGGCAACGAAGTCTATAAAAAATTCGTCACCGAAGCCCATGGTCATGGGCTGAAGATCATTCAGGATGCGGTATACAATCATTTCGGAAATAAGCATTTTCTATTTCTTGACCCGCCGGCAAAGGATTGGTTCAATCAATGGCCAAAATATACCAACACCACTTATAAGGACCAACCGCTGGTTGATGAATATGCATCAAAATATGACTATAATATTTCGGTGAATGGTTGGTTTACCCCATTCATGCCGGATGTCAATCAGCGTAATCCATATGTAGCCAATTTTCTTATTCAATATGCGATATGGGCTGTTGAAGAATTTGGAATTGATGGGTGGCGCGTTGACACTTACTATTACAGTGACCGCGACTTTTTGAATAAAATCAACAAAGCGTTATATGATGAGTTTCCCCATATCAGCATTTTTGGAGAAACCACAACACAATCTGTGACGGAACAAGCTTATTTCATGCAGAATAATCTGAACGTGGCCTGGAAAAGCAATTTGCAAGGCGTTACTGATTACGAATGGTTTGGCGGCGCGCTTGCCGCATTGAATGAAAATTACGGGTGGAGCAATGGAGTGAATCGTTTGTACAACAAATTGATTCAGGATATTTTGTATAAAGATCCAATGCGTAACGAAATATTTTTGGATAATCATGATCAGGATCGCTTTTATTCGGTGATCGGCGAAAACTTTGATAAATACAAAATGGCAATCGCCTTATTACTTACCCAGCGCGGCATTCCCCAGATCTATTATGGAACGGAAATATTGATGAAGAATTTTAAGAATCCCAGTGATGCAGAAGTGCGCCGAGATTTTCCAGGAGGATGGAAAGAAGATTCTGCCAATAAATTTATCGCTTCAGGAAGAACAGCTCAGGAAAACGAAGCATACAATTATGTAAAAACCTTAGCGCATTTCAGACAAAATTCTTCGGCGATCAAATCAGGCAGGTTCATGCAATTTGTTCCGGACAATGCGGTGTATGTTTATTTTCGGTATGATAAGAATCAAACTTTAATGTGCATCATGAACTCTGCCGATGACGAAAAAACAATTGATTTTAGTAAATATGCAGAACGAACAAAGGGATTTGCGACCGCAAAAAATATCGTGGATAATACGGTTTATAAGATTGCAGAAAAAATTACTATCCCTTCAAAACACTTGTGGGTGCTCGAGTTGAAGTAATTGAATGGCTAATTATTACTTGTTGGCAATATAATGACAAACTCTGCAGATTCTCCTTCAACACTATTTACTTTTATTTCACCGCCATGTGCTTTAATAATATCGTAACTCAAACTCAGTCCCAATCCGGTTCCTTGTCCCGTAGGTTTTGTAGTGAAGAAAGGCTGAAATATCTTATCCATAACTTTTCTTGAGATACCGTACCCATTGTCTTTTATACTAATGCTTATCTCATTTTTGTCCGCGAGTTTTTTGGTAGTTACCACAATAACTGGCTTGTATTCCTGCGAACTATTTTTTTGTTTTTCTGAAAGGGAATAAAACGCATTGTTGCAAATATTCAGAATCACTTTCGCGATATCTTGCTGAATAATATTTATCGTTCCGATTGATCTGTCAAAATCCAGGTGTATGGTTGTATTGAAATCCTTGTGCTTGGTTAATATTCCCCGATATGACAATTTCAGATATTCATCGGCCAAAACATTGATGTCTGTTTCTTCTTTTTGTCCAACACTCGATCCCGAATGCTGCAACATGCTTTTAACAATAGCGTCGGCGCGTTTGCCATGATGTGTTATTTTTTCAAGATTTTGTTCTATACTACCGGCTATTGTTTTTGCTTCATCGGTATTTCCTTTATCAATTTCCTCTTTCATCTCATGCATTAATTCCCTGCTTACTTCAGAAAAATTATTTACAAAATTCAACGGGTTTTGAATTTCGTGGGCAATGCCCGCGGTAAGCTCACCAAGCGAAGCCAATTTTTCCCTTTGGATCAACTGTGCTTGTGTTTCATTCAATTCTTTAAGTAAATGTTCAAGTTCTTTGGTGCGTTCAGTCACTTTTGTTTCCAATATCACATTTTGTTCGAGGACCAGTTTTTCATTTGCCTTGAGCTGATTAAAGGCTTCGGCTTTTGCCTCTTCCTTTTCTTCCCGGTAAATATTTATTTTATTGGCAAGAGCGAAGGATAGCAACAATGCTTCAATGCCCGAGCCAATACGCAGCGCATTTACCGTAAGCTGATTGTAGGGAACAACATTAAAGTCCTTTAATATAAAGACCGAAACGCCGATTAGCAAGGTTGCCCAGCCAATGAGATAATATTTTGCCGGCTTAAATCCCCTGCTGTATACAAACACGCCGGTGATAAAAAGCAGGATAATTGAAACAAGTGACACAACTTCCGTAGCGATCATTCCTAAAAAGCGGTAGCCAATAAGGATGGTAATGATGCTGGCGATGTAAAAGGAGATCAAAACATAAAAAAACCGGTGCATGCGTTTTGCATTTTCACTGGTATGCAAAAACGAAGCAGAAAACATAATGGCGAAGCTGCCGGCAAGACAGGCAACTATATTCACGTAATGATTCAGGTGCGGGACGGTGGGCCAAAGATATTCAAAGGCCAACCCTTCTTCGATTACGTTTGTAAGTGTAATGAAGGTAACATACAAAACATAAAAAAGATAAGCAGAATCCTTAAGTGAAGCATAAATAAATAAATTGTATAGGATCATCAGGATCATAAATCCAACATAAATCCCGTAAAGAATATTGGTATGTTGAATCGAACTCAGCGAAAGCTCCAGTGATGAAACATGCATCGGAAATTGCAATCCGGTTGCCGTTTTTACTCTGAGATAGAATAGCTGAATACTGTCTTTGGGAATATCGAGAAGAAATAAATTCTCATTTACAGAAATCTCTCTTTTCCTAAAGGGGTTATAAACGCTAAGTGATTTGATGATAAGCGAATCCTTTTTAGGGATATACAGATCAATCCACTCCAGTTCGGTATTCTCAATTGTAAGCGCAAGCTTTTCACCGAAGCTGTTTTTTATGGAGAACCTGCACCATACCGGAGTAGAGTCCGTACCAAAATCCGGGACATTTTGATTGCTTTGTACAAATTTATTTTGAAAACCCGCAGCAGAAATAGCTGCGTATGAAAGTTGCGATGAAGTATCGGAGAATACGGAGATCATTTTCCCGATATTGATGTTTTGCTGCGCTGCTTCCGGCACAATGACCGGTTGCGCAAAACAATTCAGCACAGAAATAATTAATGGAAATACGAAAACAATATTGCGTTTCTGCGACATGTAAGCTCTCATTTTAGTATTTACAAAAGCAATTTATAACAAAGGGCTCAATTGATTCTGCCAATACTCAGTAACGAAAACATTATTGGGATCAAGTGTTTTTCTAATCGCATTCCACTTGTCAAAATTCGGAAATTGTTGTAGGAGATATGTTCCGCCTGGTTTTCCATTTATTGTCAAAGGAAGGTATTTCCCCCAATGACATCTGAAATTAAAACTTTCAAAAGCGTTCCAATAATTTTGAAACAGGGACTGAACCGGATCTTTATTCGTATTGGCGAACCAAAGGACATCCAGACGGATCATATTATTGCTGCCATACGATGGGCTCATCCAGAAGTCGCTGGCTTTCGCTCCATAAATTTCGATATTAAAATAACCGGTATGATCTGTATTTTCTCCATTCACTCCATAAAAGTTTTGTAATGCTAACATTACTTGCTGTGCCTGATCGATCGGAATCCACATTTCTGTGAATTTCATCGGCAATAATTTATCGCTGATATTATTATCCATGCACAGTCCGGTGTACCAGTAATCCTGGAACTTCTGATCTTCTCCGATCGTCACAAACTGAGAAAGAATCGCGGGCAGAATAACCGGATAAAAAGCAGCTGTGATCAGGTCGGCAATTGTTTTTGCGCCATCCCAGTCTTTAAACACTTTTAAAAACCAATCCGGCCAATAACCGATCGCTGAATAAAGAATATCTGCGCCCACTGTTGCGGGCATTTCCGAACCTAATAATGGTGGAACTTCTTCATAAGGGTGCCTGACAAATCCCGGCTCTGCCTCAATTTTTGTAGCCTGCCAAACCACCACCTTTTGAACATTGAGTTGTGGATACCAAAACAGACGGGAATAATCTACATTCTGAAAGAAATTCTGAATGTTATTTGATCCTGATCCAAACAGGTCAATAGGACAGTCTTTTGCATAGGTTGTTGTTTCGGTTCCCTGAATATTAAATGTAGGGAGACAATTGAATGTTGCCGATACGATAATTCCAAACATGCCCATCGCAATTCCTGCAGCATAGAAATTATCCGTATTTGCATCAGACTTTGAAAAAGTGCGGAGCTGCGGCGTAGTTTCTGCTGTCATTACCGTAATGCTTTGCAACATTTCATCAAAGGAATATTTCAAAGACCCCCCCGATGAGCCCGTTGACAGAAATCCACCCACCGTTTGGTGCTTAATACCACCCATTTCAGGAATAGACCATTTATGCTCCCAAACCTGGGTAAACAAACTATTGGCATCTGTTGATTTAACGCCAGTGGATTCAGGAGTCGGGTCCATCGGATCATACCCTAGATGGCAGCCGCCTCCAACAGTCACCTGGTTGTTGGCGTCGTTGAAGCTAACCGTATTAAAATACGATAATAAGATATAAGTACAGGCAGCAAAATTACCCGATTCCTGGTAAGTGGTCAATGGGAAAGAATGCCCTGAACCCCGGACGCTTATTTTTTTATTGTTGGTAATAGCATCCGAAACAAGTGCGGTCAGTTCATCAATATTTTTTGGCAAATAGTAGGTTGCGCCACCGACAGGCACTGTGCTGATGTTTGAAATGGAACTCATAAATTTCGATAATTAAGGGTTGTTGAAATGATTTGAGTTCAAATAAGGAGGGAATAATTTTCAATTTAATTAGATAGGCAGGGTTTATTTGCTGGGCTTCTAAAGTTAATTAAAAGAAATGTGATTAACCTTTCTTATTTACAAGATGATGATTAAATTCTCAAAAATATTTTTCTTCAACTTGCAGATAATAAGGCAGATTAGCCTTTTATCTAGATATATATTAGAGGAGAGCGGCAAAAGAGGCTCGAACTCTCGACCCTCAGCTTGGGAAGCTGATGCTCTACCAACTGAGCTACTGCCGCTTATTATGAAAAACAGGAGTTAGAAGATGGGATTTAAAGATTTCTTTAAATTCCATCTTCTAAGTTCCCCAAAGATCTTACTTCTCTTTCTTTATATATTCTTTGTTTCCGCTTGGCGATAAAGTATATCGTCCGCCGCGAGGCCCTTCATAAATGGTCCTTCCCTTTGCATCCGTCCCTACCGCTTTATCAGCAGATTTGTTTACAGGCTGTGTTTTCGGTGTTGTTGTTTTTGGAGTGGCAGGAGTGGTTGTGGTTGGTGTTGTTGTCGTTGTTGTCGGGTTTTTTACATCTTTTGCCTTAGCTGCATCTGCTGCAGCTTTCTTTTCTGCTTTTTCCTGTGCGCGCGCAGCTTTTTTTGCAGCTTTTGCAGAATCTTTGGCAGCTGAAGTTTGTGCAAAACTGTTTGTTGCAATCGTTAAGAAGAATAAAGCAAACAATAATGAAAGTGTTTTTCTCATAATAAAATAATTTAGGGAATGAATGTAAGATAATTTGTAAATACTAATCTTTTTGTGCTAGGTTATTTTTTAGCACAAGGATTATCTTTTTAAAAAGCCAACTCTGTTTAACCGTAATGATCCAGTGATTTTCCAATTCCACTTTGTTTGAAACGGTATTATTGAAGTACAAAGTTTCTTCATTGATAAAATTATTTTCTGCGGCGTAGTTCAATTGTGACAATGGCAATAATTGAATCTTGTCTTTTATCACAAATGCCAGCAATTGTCTGTCAAAAAGAGCTACTGAAAATTGTTTTTCAATTTCTTTTATCAATCGAACAGAGCTGTCCGTGCTGCAACCACTCACCCCACTTGCCGTCTCATCTGCCATTAAAATAATAAACTGACCAAAAAATACAGTGGCAAATCCTTTGACCGGAGTCCCATGGGAGTTCCAGGTCTTTACAAATTCATTCAGCTTATCTTCAACCTGCAAAACCTCACTGATGGTGAATAATCTGTTGCATTGATAGATCCAGACACGACTATCCTCTGCAAAATCTAAGGGGAGTAAATCTTTATAATCTAAGTTCATTTGATCATTAAAAATGGGTGACACAAACAATTACTAATTACACGAATTCATTTCTTTTAAAGTTTCCCGGTCATTTTGTAAAGATCCATACAATTGGCGGTATAAGATTGTTGTAATAAAAAACGTAAATAAGGGACAAAGATAACGTTAAATTGATGCTGCGATCAGTTCCGCAACATCCATCACTTTAACCTGGTCTTCTTTTTCTTTATGCTTTACACCGTCGGTTAGCATCGTATTACAGAACGGACAGGCCGCCGCTATAATATTTGCTCCCGTATCGATCGCTTCATCACTTCGTTCAAAATTTATCCGTGTTGCCCCTTTTTCTTCTTCCTTAAACATTTGGGCTCCGCCCGCCCCGCAACACAAACCTTTACTTCCACAGCGTTTCATCTCTACCAATTCCGCATCCAGGGCTTCCAAAACTTTTCGCGGCGCTTCATAAATATTATTGGACCGGCCGAGATAACAACTGTCATGATAGGTTATTTTTTTGCCTTTATAATCTCCGCCATCCTTTAGTTTTATTTTCCCTTCATCAATAAGTTGTTGGAGGAATACGGTGTGATGAAGCACTTCATAGTTTCCCCCTAATTCGGGATATTCATTTTTAAAAATGTTAAAGCAATGCGGACATGCTGTTACCATTTTTTTTATGCCGTAATTATTTAAGGTTTGAATGTTTTGGTACGCCATCATCTGAAACATAAATTCATTACCGGCGCGACGAACAGGATCACCGGTACACATTTCTTCCTTGCCCAGAATGGCGTATTTGATACCGACTTTATTCAAAATACTGGCAAAAGCCCTGGTAATTTTTTGAGCCCTTTGATCAAAACTTCCGGAGCAACCAACCCAAAATAAAATTTCAGGTGTTTCACCGCTTGCAGCAAATTCAGCCATTGTTCGAACGACCATGAGATAGAGTTTGGGTAAAGTTAAGGACTTTAAGATTTAGGCATTAGGAGTTTTAAAGTGGGTTGATTTTTCTTTTTTTTATGCACAAAACCCTACTGCTAAGATTGCACTTTTGGCTGGATCGTACTCGGGCGCTTTAGTTTTCTATTCAACATTATGTAACTTCACAAAAAAACGAATATGGCTATTGAAGACGAAATGTTGCTGGTAAGAAATTACGATCTCTGGTGCCATTTGAGTGATGAAGAATATGCGGATCTGAAAATAGAGCATCATTATATGGAAGTGCCAAAGGGTGAATACATTTATTTTGAAGCGCAGAATCATAATAAGATTTATTTTGTAAAGAATGGTTATATCAAGATCGGATATATTGATAATGAAGGAAAGGAAATTGTGAAAGAAATTATTCAAAAAGGTGAACTGTTCGGGCAATTTACTTTGGAGAGAAATAATTTGCACGGAGAATTTGCGCAGGCATATAAAAACAAAGTAAGCATTTGTGCTTTTACCATTGACGATTTTGAAAAATTGCTGAAACGCAGACCAGACCTGGCTTTGAAATACAGTAAACAGGTGGGCGCGAAATTGCGCAATATTGAAAACCGGTTGGTCAACCTGCTTAATAAAGATGTAAAAACGCGATTGGAAAATTTTTTGTGGCAACTGGTCGAACAGAAATTAGGCAGATCAATGCCCGAAGGCTTTTGTATTCCCAATTACCTGACTCACGAAGATATTGCCAATCTAATTGGTTCAAGCCGGCAAACAGTTACCACAATGCTTAATGAACTGGAGCACGAAAAAATCGTTTCCTACAACCGCCAGCAAATTTGCTTTCTGGATGTAAAAAAATTACAGCAACGCATTGAAGCCGCTTAATAAATTTAACATTGTAAATACCACAAGTCAATTTCTACGTATTTATTTTTGACGGAACATCCCAGCATGAAAAAAATTACCTTTTCTTTTCTTTTTCTTTTCAGTATGATGACCGCCTTTGCACAGGATTATAAGGTTGTTGATGATGGATCTTCGATTAAATTCAAACTAAAAAATTTTGGATTCAATACCGGCGGAACTTTTTCAGGTTTGCAGGGTAATATTCATTTTGAAGAAAACGATCCTGCCACCGCAAGTTTTGACGTTAGCATCGATGCAAATTCCGTAAATACGGGTATTGATATGCGTGATAATCATTTGCGCGAGGAAGATTATTTCGATGTAAAAAAATATCCACGCATTCATTTTGTTTCTACGAATGTCAAATCAACATCAAAACAAGGCTCGTTCATCATTTCAGGGAAACTTACGATCAAAGATGTAACAAAAGACATAAGCTTTCCATTTACCGTCGTACAATCCAATGCTGATTATGTTTTCCAGGGTGAATTTAAAATCAATCGTAAGGATTTTCATGTCGGCGGCTCCAGCACCGTTTCAGATAATGTTACCATTACATTAACGGTGGTAGCCAAAAAATGAGTAGTGGGGGGTCTCGGATTATCCATTGACCACAACAATTCACATTTACTGCACTAAATAGAATATATGCGCGTTTTATAAAAATGTGGCCCAGTTTTCGTGAGTAATCAGTCGGTTACTGACCTTTTAAATCCTAAATTAATGGCGCGCCTGATAATCATATCTAATAGACTTCCCTTTTCGGTTGATCGGGACGGAGACAAAGTAAGCGTGCGCCAGAGTTCCGGCGGTTTGGTATCGGCTATCAAAAGTTATTTTGAGAATACGCATGATTCTGAAAAAATCATCACTGAAAAATTATGGGTTGGTGTGGCGGATTTTCCACAAGAAGACTGGCAGGCAGTAGAAGAAGAACAGAACCAACGCGGCGATTTTAAGGTGCTGCCCTTATTTGCGTTCAATGATAAACAGTTGTACGAGGATTATTACAACGGTTTTTCTAATTCCGTTTTATGGCCTCTGTTTCATTATTTTTCTTCCCTGGCTGAATATAAAACCAGTTATTTTGAAGCATACCTGAAAGTGAATTTGTTTTTTGCCGATCAGTTGACGCCGATGCTACATCCTGATGACATCATCTGGATTCACGATTACCAACTCATGCTATTGCCGCAATTATTGCGGGGCGAAAATCCTGAATTAAGCATCGGCTTCTTTCTGCATATCCCATTTCCATCTTATGAAATATTCAGATTGTTGCCAACTGAATGGAAAAAAACCTTGCTGCAAGGCATAATGGGCGCAGATCTTATCGGTTTTCACACCCACGATTACGTTCAGCATTTTATTCAATCCGTGAAAATGGTGCTGGGAGTTGATAATTATTTTCAAAGTCTTCAATACCAGGATAGATTAGTCAAGGTTGATCTGTTTCCTATCGGAATTGATTTCA
Source organism: Chitinophagales bacterium (assembly GCA_021323755.1). Taxonomy (GTDB): domain Bacteria; phylum Bacteroidota; class Bacteroidia; order Chitinophagales; family Chitinophagaceae; genus Puia. The sequence goes on from JAJPKJ010000009.1 coordinate 148,144, forward strand.
AAAAATTCCATTCCACCGGTAATGATCCATCGATCATTCAAATGCGCGACGATCTGAGGAAGAATTTCGAAAACAAAAAGATCATTTTTTCTGTTGACCGGTTGGATTATACAAAAGGATTAATGTCGAGGTTGGAAGCCATAGAATATTTCTTGGATAAATATCCGCAATGGCGCGAAAAAGTGGCTTTCATATTGAATGTTGTTCCTTCACGGGATACGATAAAAGCGTACGATGAGAGAAAAAAAGCAATTGAAGAAAGGGTGGGAACCATTAATGGAAAATTTTCAACCATTAGCTGGCAACCGATCGTTTATCGCTATAATCATCTTGCCTTTAATGAACTGATGGCATTGTTTCAGGCTGCTGACGCAGCGTTGGTAACGCCTCTGCGTGATGGAATGAATCTTGTTGCCAAGGAATATGTTGCCACCTGCATCAATGGTGGCGTTTTAATTTTGAGTGAATTGGCTGGCGCTGCAAGCGAATTAAATGAAGCATTACTCGTCAATCCAACCGATATAGTTGATATCGCCGGCGCAATCAACAAGGCGTTGATCATGCCTATTGCAGAACAAAAGAACCGGATAACGATAATGCAAAAACGCTTGCAGGATTATGATGTCGTTAAATGGGTCAATGATTTTCTGGAGCAGTTATATGCCATAAAACGCGAACAGCAGAAATTTGAAGTAAGAATGGTTGATGAAAAGATCATCGAGATGTTGAAACAGCGTTACGAAGAATCTGAGAAAAGATGTTTGCTGTTGGATTACGATGGCACGCTGGCTCCGATTGCGCGAATACCTTCACAGGCCATTCCTTCAGCACAATTATTAAGTTTTTTGAATCGCATTGCCGCAGATAATAATAATAATGTAACCATTATCAGTGGGAGGGAGGCCGACGTTCTTGAAAAATGGTTTGGTAATATGCCTTTGACCTTGGTTGCAGAACATGGGGCAAGCATCAGGAAAAAAGGTGAGCAATGGAAACTGGAAGTCTCTGCATCAGATAAATGGAAAGAGCAGATCCGCCCTATATTAAAATTTTTTGTGAGCCGTTGCGCAGGTTCTTTTATCGAAGAAAAAAAGAACACTATTGCCTGGCATTATCGTAACACGCAGGCCGGGCTCGGCTTTACCCGCTCAAGAGAGTTGTTGAACAACCTTACCCAACTTATACAAAACACATCACTGCAGGTAATTGATGGCAATAAAGTGATCGAGGTCAGGTTATCCGGATTTGATAAAGGTGCAACGACCCTGAAAATCATAAATGAACTATCGCCGGACTTTATTTTGTGCATTGGAGATGATATTACCGACGAAGATATGTTCAAGGCACTTGAACAAAAATCAAAAGCATATACCATTAAAGTTGGTTATGGTTCGACAACAGCAAAGTATACAATCGTTTCGCAAGCACAGGTCTTACCATTATTGAATCACCTAACCGAAAAAAAATATGCAGCCTCACAAATATAATCTCGGCATTATCGGCAACTGTTCTTACCTCGCTTATATTGACACAAAAGCTGATGTTAAATGGATGTGTCTTCCGCGCTTCGACAGTAGTTTTCTTTTTGGTTCACTATTAGATGAGGAAAATGGCGGTCATTTTTCAATCAGCCCTACTGCAGAACAATACAGCTCACATCAATATTATATTCCCAACACCAATGTATTATGCACAGAATTCACTGCCTCTGATGGAAGTTTTGTAGTGAAGGACTGCGCACCGCGGATGCTTATTTATGAAAGACAATTTCGTCCTTTAATGCTGGTTCGTAAAATTGAATTATTAAGTGGCGCCCCTGCCATAAAAATCAATTGCAGCCCGCGTGGAGATTATGGCAATATTATTCCGGAAACCGTAATTGCAAGTAACCATATCCGTTATCTTAATCTTGGTCAGCAAGTGCGCCTCACCACGGATGTCCCGCTCACCTATATTCAGAAAGAACAATCATTTATCCTCGATCAGGATCGCTATCTTGTTTTGGCCTATGGCGAACCCTTGGAAGCAGCTTTGCAGGAGACCGCCGAAGAATTCATTAGAAAAACCGTTCAGTATTGGCAGCACTGGGTAAAAAGTTCTTACATACCGGATATTTACCAGGATGAAGTAATTCGATCTGCATTGGTTTTAAAATTGCATCAGTACGAAGATACAGGCGGGATCATCGCTTCGGGCTCAACAAGTCTTCCTGAATTTCACGACAGTACCCGTAACTGGGATTATCGCTATTGCTGGTTTCGCGATGCATATTATACCTTGAAGGCATTCAATCAGATCGGGCATTTCCAGGAACTCGAAAAATATTTCGATTTCATCCACAATATTCTTCGAAATGCTGAAGATTTTTTGCAGCCGCTTTATTCCATTACCGGCGACAGAAAATTATTTGAACGCACGTTGAGTTTGAATGGCTACATGGGGAACAAACCGGTGCGCGTTGGCAATAAAGCCTACATTCAATTGCAGCACGATGTATATGGTCAGGTATTGGTGAGTTTATTACCATTGTATACAGACAAACGTTTAATATTTACCAAGAAAAACAGCTATCAGCAAATTGTTCCGTGGTTATTAAAACAAATTGAGCGAACAATGAATGAACCGGATTCGGGGCTGTGGGAATTTCGAAGCCATGTGCAGGTTCATACCTACACCTTATTGTTTCATTGGGCCGGGGCGAAGGCGGCCTACAAGATCGGATCAATGTTCAATGATCAGGAATTGATGGAGAAAGCTCAAAAACTTGCTGCTGCTGCAGATGCCCTGATTGATAAAGCTTACGACCCGGAAAGAAAACTATACACCCAGGCCATTGGCAGCAATAATCTTGATGCAAGCACTTTGGCAATGATAACCATGGATTACCTTGATCACGATTCGGAAAAAGCAAAGAATCATATTGCCGCCCTTGAAAAGGAATTACTCGCAGAACACGGACTTTTTTATCGTTACAAACATTACGATGATTTTGGTTTTCCTGAGAGTACATTTTTAGTTTGCGCATTTTGGTATGTAGATGCGCTTGCCTGTGTAGGAAGAGTCGACGACGCGAGAAAAAACCTTGAGCAGTTATTTACATTCAGTAATCATCTCGGAATTTTTAGTGAAGATGTAACTACTGACGGATCGCAATGGGGAAATTTTCCACAAACATATAGTCATGTCGGCCTTATCAATGCCGTATCGCGCATTTCCAAAAAAATAGATAAGACCGACTTCATGTAAAAGTTGAAAGTTCCACCGTTTTCTTTTATAATTATCTGGTTTTTCTTTTCTATTGCTCAAAGAAAAAATGATACATTTATTCATCCTTAAAAATTATTGATGAATAAAGATTTATTACCTCCACAAAATGGAAGAAGACAATTTATCAACACTTCCCTAAAACTCGCGGGATCGGCCGCGCTTTTGAATCTTCCGCATCTCAGTAATGCCGCTGCGGTCTTCGCTATCCGAAAAGATTATACGGTGCAGGATGTTATTGACATTATTTTGAAAGAAATTCCGGGCGCTCCTTTCAAAGGAACCGTGGATACGATAAAAAGTGGAAACGCGAATAACAAAGTATCAGGAATTGTTACCACCATGTTTACCACCGTTCCGGTAATCGAAGCGGCAGCAAAACTAAATGCAAATTTCATCGTTGCGCATGAGCCTATATTCTATAATCATGAGGACAATATCAATTTTGTTCCCAACAACGAGGTAGTGAAACAAAAGCAACAATTGTTGCAACAACACAATATTACGGTATGGCGCTTTCACGATGGGTGGCATGTTTACAAACCAGATGGAATTTTACATGGAGTTTTAAAAAATGCCAATTGGCTGCCATATTATGAACCGGGAAAACCGGTGATGAAGATCCCCACAGCGAGTTTGAAAGAAATTGTTGCGCATTTAAAATCGTCACTGGGAATCGAGCAGGTCCAGGTAGAAGGAAATCTGAACCAATCATGCGAGCGGATCATCATGATCCCTGGCGCCGCCGGCGCTGAAATGCAAATAGGTTTGGTTGAAAAAGAAAAACCGGATGTATTGATAGTAGGAGAGCTTCGGGAATGGGAAACTGCGGAATATATTCGCGATTCATTGGCATTCGGCAAGAAGACTTCGTTGATCGTCTTGGGTCATTCACAAAGCGAAGAGCCTGGAATGGAATGGCTCGTGGATTGGCTTCAACCAAAGATACCTGAATTAAAGGTCACACACATCGCATCTGGTAATGCTTTCACCTGGATATAATCTGACTTCCAATTTTTATGAACCAACAGCCCGGATCAATTGATCTTCCAGATAAAAAACTTTATGGGCTTGATCATCTTCGTGCGCTGGCCATTACGCTTGTTCTTCTTTTTCACTATCAGATATTCAGTCACCCGAAATGGATCGAAGCAGCAGGCAAATTTGGCTGGACAGGTGTTGATCTTTTTTTTGTATTGAGTGGCTATCTTATCGCTTCCCAACTATTCTTCGCAATAGCAAAAGGAAACCAAATTTCCTTTCCGGAATTTTTTCTTAAAAGATTTTTCAGGATAATACCGGCGTATATCGTTGTTGTTATTATTTATTTCTGTGTTCCTGCATTTCACGAAAGAGAGGCGCTTTCTCCGCTCTGGCGATTTTTAACCTTTACTCAAAATTTTGGACTTGATTTAAGTACTCGCGGAACATTTTCTCATTCCTGGTCATTATGCATTGAAGAACAATTTTATTTGTTACTTCCGCTGATACTGATAGGGCTGGTTTATTTTAAGAAAATTAAAAAAGGCTACATCATTTTAATTGTTTTATTTGTTGCAGGTTTCATAGCCAGAATAGCCAGTTGGTATCTTTTGGTTAATCCATTACATGATTCCGAAAATTATTGGGTTGCCTGGGATGAATTTATTTATTATCCAACCTATAACAGGCTGGACGGGCTTTTGACGGGCGTTAGCATTGCCGCAATTTTCCAATTCAGACCAAACATGAAAAAATGGATCACTGACCATGCAATGCTTTTTTTTGTTGCGGGCATTATTCTTTTAATCTGTTCTTATTTTATTTGCATTCATGAACAAAGTTTTATCGCATCCGTTTTTGGCTTTCCACTAATTTCTATTTCCTACGGGTTGATTGTCATTGCGGCAATTTGCCCGTCTACTTTCCTGTATAAGACTAATTCTAAAATTACCACGAACCTGGCCATGTTGTCATACGCAACTTATCTTACGCATAAAGGAGTCATTCATGTCGCGCAACAACAATTGGTAAAGTTGGGCATCCCCACAGATGGAACATTGATGTTTATTTTGTGCATCGTTATTGCCACCCTCGCCGCATTATTAATGAATAAAGCAATTGAAAGACCTTTTTTAAAACTCAGGGAAAAGTTATTAAAGAAAAAACAATATTCTTTGCAAGTACAGGTTAAGCAGTAATGCGATATTTTTATAATAGAAAATGACATCCATGAACTTCCCTTTTGCCGAAGATATTATTCTTGAAAATGAAAGAGCGCATATAAGAGCTTTGCAAACTACTGACCTTGAAAATCTCCTGGGCATTGCATTAGCAGATTTAAAATTGATTCAATATTCGCCTTCACAAATTCATTCAGAGAAATTATTGCGGGAATATATCGAAAAAGCTGTTGAGGAAAGAGCAAAACGAATTCGTTATGCCTTTATCATATTCGATAAAAAGCAAAATGCTTATGGGGGATGCACCAGTTTCATGAATATTGCCAATGCCGACAGCAGGCTTGAAATAGGATCTACATGGATAGGCAGAAATTTCCAAAAAACAGGATTGAACAGGAACTGCAAATTTTTATTGCTCGATTTTGCTTTTAATAAACTGGAAGTAGAAAGGGTAGAATTCAGAACTGATGAAAGAAATATTCAGTCAAGAACTGCCATTGAAAAAATCGGCGGAGTATTTGAAGGCAGATTAAGGAGTCACACATTAATGCCGGATGGCTTCAGGCGAAATACAGTAGTGTACAGCATTTTGCGCAGCGAGTGGAGCGGATCATTATCGCGCTGATCATTTAACCACGGCAATCGCCATACCATCGAATTCTTTTACCCCAACGGTTGCCACAATGGTTGCGGTCACTTTTGCATTTTGAGAAAGCATCTTATTAAAACGTTGTGCGCCTTTTACATTTTCGTCAGTGCTGTTTTTATCCAGTATCTTCCCGTCACGAATTACATTATCACAAATGATCAGAGTGCCTGGTTTTGCCAATGATAATGCATACCCGAAATATTCGGCATAAGGCGGTTTATCGGCATCAATAAAGATCATATCAAAAGCTTCTTCTTTATCCGCTATCATTTTGGCCAATATATCTGCAGCTTTACCAACGCGCAATTCAATTCTGGCGGTCAATCCAGCTCCGTCAATATTTTTTTGCGCAACTTTTGCATGCTGTTCATTAAATTCAACGGTGACCAGTTTCCCATTTACCGGCAAAGCTCTGGCCATCCAAATGGTACTGTAACCGGCAAGTGTGCCTAATTCAAGGATGCGGTTTGCGTGGCAAAGTAAGGCCATGATATGCAGGAACTTTCCCTGGTTTGCCGACACACTAATGGATGGTATATCATTATCGGAGATAGATTGTATGGTTTTTTTTAGCGCGCTGTCTTCGACAGCGAGCAGGTCGCCGATATATTTGTCGACATTTTCGAACAATGTATTATCCATAATAAAAGTTTGTGAATGCTAAAATTAATATAATTAAATCTTTTTATCGCGAATAATAAAACAAATCCTAAAAACTAACAGTAATACGCACACGTAGGTTTTGAATGTAGAATAATTTACACACCCTCATCAAAAAAAATGGCACAGTACTTGTCATCAACAAAAATGTTCCCCTCTCTAATGCGTGGTTTTCCTGATATCAATTAAGGAAGCAGGTTTTTATTTAATCTTTAAAATTTTATTTATGAAATTATCTAAAATCAGGATGGTTATATTAGGCATTATGGCTGCGGGGTTATTTGCTTTTACTGGTTTACAATCGGGTTCAATAAAAGGAACGGTTTCACCTTCAGATGGTGCGGTGCGTGCCTGGGCTGAATCTTCATCAGATACTTTAAAGGCTGATGTAATCAATGGCAGTTATGAAATCACTAATGTAAAACCTGGTTCTTACCGGGTGATTATTGAAGCAAAACCGCCATACAGGAATGCTGCGAAAGAAAATGTGACCGTTAATGACGGACAAGCTGCCGATGCGGGTGAAATCAAATTGGAAAAATGAGCATGGTTTAGTTGTAATGGAATATTCCAATGTACAAAGCAGCATGGCAATGCTGCTTTTGTATTTATTGACCAGCGTCTTATTGTTTAAAATTTCCGTTAAATTCTTTTTTGAAGCGCAAGAAATCCGGAATGGAAACATGCGCCACATATGGGTTATCGGGATGATGGAATATATATTCCTGGTGATAATCTTCCGCCGGATAAAATTTAGTGAAGGGAATAACTTCGGTCACAATTTTATCACGGTATTTTTTTGAATCGGTCAATTTTTTTATCTCTGATTCAATGATCTGTTTTTCCTGTGCGTTCCTGTAAAATGCAATTGAACGGTATTGAGTGCCCTCATCATTACCCTGGCGATTTAATTCCGTTGGATCCTGGCTGGCAAAAAAAGCTTCAACCAAGGTTTGAAATGATATTTTAGCAGGGTCATAATAGACCTGCACCGTTTCTGCATGACCGGTGGATCCGGTACAGACTTTTTCATAGTCAGGATTAGCGTCGGTTCCGCCAGCGTAACCACTCACCGCATCGCGGACGCCAACCAGACTTTGAAAAACAATTTCTGAATGCCAAAAACATCCTTCTGCAAAGGTTGCAACAGCTTCATTTTTTGACGCATTCCCTTTTACGCCCAAGGGAATTTTCACCGGCGATGTTTGGGCACAAGACATCAATGACATAAAACAGAGAGCAGCAAAAAAATAAGATCTCATTTTTGTAATTATTTAGATTTTGTCGGTGGTTTTCCGCCTTCGGGCACAAATATCAATGCATCGGAATTCAGGCAGTATCGCTTGCCGGTTGGAGCAGGTCCATCATCAAAAACATGACCGAGATGGGAGCCACTTTTGCTATCAACAACTTCCCATCTTTCCATTCCATAACTATTATCTTTCACCAATCGCACAGCATCCGGGGTGATGGGCGCATAAAAACTCGGCCAGCCAGTTCCCGAATTAAATTTTGTTTCAGAGCTAAAAACCGGTTGCAAGGAAGCTGCAGAATAGTAAGTTCCTTTTTCATAAAAATGATCATACTTTCCCGAAAAAGATCTTTCCGTTCCCTGCTGGCGAAGAATATAATATTGTGCTGTTGTTAATTTTTCTTTCCATTCTGCATCCGTCAATTTCATTGGATAAACCGTTTTGCTATCCCCAACAGGAGGATCGGGATATTTTTTATTTTTTGTTTGAGCAAAACTAAAACTGGCGATGAATATTAATAATAAAGGGAGCAGGTGAATATGGGTCCTTTTCATAAAAATTGATTGATAACTTTACAATTCAATAATACGAAGGTATTAATGAAGTAGATTTATCAATATAAAATTTTAAGGAATTTTATTGTTTTGATAAGGGAGCCATAATTTCACCCCCTGAATATTTTGTGGTGTGGATCATTACATAAATGTAACCGGAAGCGAGATCGGAGGCCTGTGTACTTGTAAATTTTGCCGTACCGGAAAAAGTTTGATCGGTGGCCACAGGATAACCAGTAATACTAACGATAACGGGCCCATTGTCATGGAAGTGCATAGCAATTGGCTCGCTGCTCAACGAATGCCAGGTTATGGTGTAGGATAAGGTCAATGTAGAAGGATTAAAAACAACGCTAACCTTTCCATTTGCGGATGTAGTTGAAGAATCAGTTTTCATAAAATTCCCGGCATAATTTACCGTCGTGGAAGGAATATTCGATGAAGCGTTTGAATTTGTCTTACCGCAGGAAATCAAACTCACCAATATTATACAGCCCGAAAAAGCAGCAAACTTGTTTTTCATAAACTGAAATTTTAATAGTCAGCAAATCCTTTTAAAAACATACGCATAAAAGAATTAAAGGTTTGTTGGTGAATGAATATTGTTTTATCGTTTTGGACAGTCAGTGTATCTTTATCGCTTTAAGCGTTGATAAAAAATCAAAAAAATAATTTTGCATTCAATTAACTATTGACACTAAGTTTGTTAATTATCTTTATTTTTCTATGAGCAAATTTCTTATCGTTACCATTACACTGCTTTTCTCCATTGCCGCAAGTGCGCAGGACAGTTCCTTTTTAGATCTGAGCAATAATTCCGACAGTATCCCGGCCGATAAAATTTCAGTAGGGGTAGGCGGCGGATATGAATTCGGGGGAATAGGGGGAAATGTAACTTATTATGCCACCCGGGGTGTTGGCATTTTTTTCGGCGCTGGTTATCCACTGACCGGCTTTGGCTATAACGCAGGGGTTAAATTAAGAATCGTTTCGGATCAATCTGCATATAAGTTCATGCCCTTTCTCGTTGGCATGTATGGATACAATGCAACGGTGTTAATTCCCAATTATAATCAATGGAGTAAGGTGTTTTATGGAGCCACTGTGGGTGCAGGCATTGATTTTCGTCCCGGTAATTCAAAGTTTGGCTATATTACTGTAACTGTTTATGTTCCAATCAGGAGCACAGCGATGAAGGATTATATCAAATACTTGAACGATTTTCGCGGTATTACTTACAGTACCAGCAGAATATTCTCACTCAGCGCTTCTATTGGATACAAATTCATCTTTGCCAATTTTAAGAATACGCCGCGCAAGGAAGAGCCATTGCCTTAATGCTATCTTCTCTATTTTATTCTTCCTGCGTTCAACATCAATAATTTTAAGAAATTTGTTGAAATGAAGATACCATGGCTTATAACGAAGAATTGGCCAACAAAATAAGAGAAGCGCTTGGACGCATAAAAAAAGTTGAAGAAAAAAGGATGTTCAGTGGCGTCTGCTTTATGGTTAAGGGTAAGATGTGCATTTGCGTTAGTGGGGATGATCTGATGTGCAGGATCGATCCGGAGAAATATGATGAAGCCATGGAAAGAAATGGCGTCAGACCCATGATCATGCGCGGCAAAACAATGAATGGATTTTTATTTGTAAGTAAAGAAGGATTCAGGTCAAAAAAAGATTTTGATTTCTGGGTAGATCTTTGTCTTGACTTTAATGAAAAAGCAAAATCATCGAAAGTAAAAAAGAAAAAGAAGGCCTGATCAATAGGTATTAATTCTTCTTTGTATGACCACCGCCATCCTCTGGCTTTTTACAACATGTTGGTAGTTTTTGATAGGCTTCAGGATTAGCAATTACATCATCCGCATCATAACCTGCATTGGCAATGTCTGATTTTATTGTTTCGATATTAATCCTGTCGGTGATATAAGTGACTTTTGCTGTTTTTCTTTTATAATCAACAACTATTTTTTGAATACCATCTTCTTTCTGCAAATAATTTTCAATTCTTTCTTTGCATTCCTGGCATTGAACCGTAGGAACTTTTATGGTAGCTGTTTTGATTACTTGGGCGGAGGCAAAAAAGGTCATGCACAAGAGTGACACAATCAACAGTTTTATCTTTTTCATGATATTTATTTTAAAATTAAAAGCATTAAACGCCTTGCCATGCCGCCGGATTACTTCTCCAGTTTAGTAAGATCATTTCCTGTTCTGCAGAAACAATTCCTTTTTCTATCGCCAGTTCAACTAATGTTCCATAGTTTGTTAATGACGCGTAATCAAGTTTCGCTTCATCAAAAGCCTTTTGCGCTACATCAAATCCGTATGTAAAAATAGAAACCATTCCGATAACATCCAATCCCGATTCCTTTAAAACATCAACAACCTGCAAACTGCTTTTCCCTGTAGATACAAGATCTTCAATAACGACCGTCTTTTGTCCCTTTTCATAAAAGCCTTCAACCTGGTTCCCCAGTCCGTGTTCCTTTGGTTTTGAGCGCACATATATATACGGCAATTTTAGCTGGTCGGCTGCCATCGCGCCCCAAGGTATTCCCGCCGTTGCGACGCCAGCCAACAATGCTGCCTCCGGGAATTTTTCAAAGATAACATTGCACATTTCGGATTTGATGAAATCGCGTATGTAAGGAAAAGAAAGCGCTTTGCGATTGTCACAATACACCGGGCTTTTCCAGCCCGAAGCCCAGGTGAATGGCTGATTAGGGTTTAATTTTACCGCATTGATCTGCAATAATTTTTCAGCTACTGCCTTTTCGTTTGTCATGCTGCGAAGATAAAGATTCAAAGAACAAAGTACAAGAATCAAAAAGTCGTTTCGTTTTCTATTGCGTTGCCTTTTTAGTTTGCCCTTTTCTCTTCTGCACTGAATCCTGTACCTTGTGTCTTATCATCTAACTGCTGTCTGATATTATGCAAGTGAAAATTTATTTTGACAACCGTCCGCTTTTTTTGTGTGATGAAATTACTGATGAGATCAATCAATATATTCATCATGACGATGCCATCTTTATTGATGAATTCTCTTCGCCTGCCATCAATTCTATCATTCACGAAATGCGTTCACCAAAAATTCATGCGGGCGTTTTATATCATAATAATTTAAAAAAATTACAAAATGCTTTCTGGAGAAAATTTACAATCATCCAGGCTGCAGGAGGACTGGTAAAGAACGAAGAAGGCGAATTGCTTTTTATTTTCAGAAGAGGCAAATGGGACCTGCCAAAAGGCAAATTAGATAAGGGCGAAACATTAGAGCAGTGTGCTGTGCGCGAGGTTGAGGAAGAAACAGGAGTGAAAAATATCAAACTGAAAAAAAATTTAACAGTAACTTATCACACTTATAACGAAAATGGAAAACACTGTTTGAAAGAATCGCATTGGTTCAATATGTCAACAAGAGGGGAGCAGTCGCTGGTACCACAACAGGAAGAGCAAATAACCCAACTGCAATGGGTAACCGAAAATAAGATCGCCGGGCTTTTAAAAAATACCTACCCCTCAATTATAGATGTGCTGATCGCCGGGGGTTATTATTAAAATGATCATTTTCGTTACGCGGTAAAATGGCAACAGTCAGCCGGCTGATGCAAACCAACTTTTCTTGATTATCAACAATTTTTATTTCCCAGACATGTGTTTTATTACCGAGATGAACCGGGGTAACAGTGCCAACCACAAAACCACTTTTTGCACTGCGGATATGATTTGCGTTGATCTCCAACCCCACGCAATAATATTTTTCTTTATCAACGACCGATGCAGAGGCAATGCTGCCAATCGTCTCTGCCAGTGTTACAGAAGCGCCACCATGTAACAAGCCATAGGATTGAATTGTACGATTATCAACGGGCATTGTTGCTTTTAAAAAATTTTCACCGACTTCGGTGAATTTGATACCAATATATTCAATCATGGTTTGGTTGCCGAATGATTGAAGTTGTTCTGTATTTATCGATTTATCAAACCATATTGACATGTTCAGCTTTTTTTGTTTAAAGAATCTGCAACAACTTTTGGAAGAAACTGAGAAGCATCGCCGCCATTACGCAGTACATCCCGCACTAGGGTAGAGGCCACCGAGGTATATTGTGGAAGACAGGTGAGAAAGATTGTTTCTATATTTTTATTCAAACTCCTGTTCATATCTGCAATTGCTTTTTCATATTCAAAATCATTCACGTAACGGATGCCGCGCAAAATAAAATGAGCATCAACATTTATGCAAGCATTGATCGTCAAGCCGTCGTAAACTATGGCATCCACTTTCGGGTTGTCTTTATAAATCTCTTTCACCCATCCCAATCTTTGTTCTTCCGAAAACATAGCCTGCTTATTTGCGTTTCGTCCGATGCCGATGACTAATTTATCGAACAATGGAAGGGAACGATTTATAATATCCAAATGCCCGATCGTGATCGGATCAAAAGTACCCGGAAATAATGCAATGCGCATGCGATTTAATTTACGATTTTAGGTATGTGATCTCTGGTTTCCGATTTAACCCCACAAATTCTTAATTGCTAATCATTGATTTATTTATTGTCAACCATTGTCCCGATTTCGGCAGCGTTGGTCACGATACCGTTTAGGCAACAATTGCCGGAAATATGAAAAAAAAATCAGCTATTCTGCGTTAGTTTTCCGTTTTTCCACCGGCAAGCAAATACAAGACAGCCATTCTAACGGCAACCCCATTTTCTACCTGCTGCAAAATTATTGATTGTTTACTATCGGCGGCATCACTATCTAATTCAACACCACGATTGATCGGACCAGGATGCATAATAATGATCTCTTTTTTCAGGCTATCGAGCAATTTCTTATTAACACCATATGCCAGACTGTATTCGCGCAGTGAAGAAAACAAAACCTGGTTTTGTCTTTCTAACTGAATGCGCAATACGTTTGCAACATCACACCATTCCAAAGCTTTTTTAAGATCGTATTCTACGCGAATATCAAAAGCCTGCTGAATATATTTGGGAATTAAGGTTGGAGGTCCGGCAACAGTTATTTCAGCACCCATTTTTTTTAGCAGATGAATATTGCTTAAGGCCACGCGCGAGTGCATAATATCGCCGATGATCGCTACTTTTTTCCCTTCCAGCGTTCCTAATTTTTCACGAATGGAGAATGCATCGAGCAATGCCTGCGTTGGATGCTCATTGATCCCGTCGCCGGCATTTACAATGGCTGCAGGAATGTGTTTGGCCAAAAAATGGGGAGCGCCGCTTGCGCTGTGGCGCATCACCACCATATCCACTTTCATGGATAAAATATTATTCACCGTATCCAATAATGTTTCGCCTTTGGAGACGGACGATGCAGATGCGGTAAAATTAATCGTGTCTGCAGACAATCTTTTTTCAGCCAACTCAAAAGAAATCCTGGTGCGCGTGGAATTTTCATAAAACAAGTTTACGATGGTCACATCGCGTAAGGTTGGCACTTTCTTTATCGGTCGCTGTAAAACTTCTTTGAATTGAGTGGCAGTATCTAAAATGAGTTGAATATCGGTAGGCGCGAGATCTCTAATGCCAAGAAGATGTCTGGTGCTTAGTTGCATTAAAAAGCGAAATTAGGGGAAAAGATTGAATTTATTTTAAAATCTCAAAAGTCGGTAATGACGCGTTTTGAAATTATTTGAAATATGTTCGTCTACCTTTTAAATATTGTATGTTCTTTGATATAGTCATAATATCCGCGATCAGGATTTATGCCGGCCGAGCCGGAGTCTCTTGCATGCCCTTTGCTTCCTACCCATTCTATACTTTGAGATGCATTGATGTTTAGCGTATCACCTAGTTTTCTTGGGGAGGCATAATCATAGACTTCAGCACTCTTGCCTTTAATTATACAGAAATAAAATTCTACAGAATCTCTAGGATCATAATTTTGCACATTCGAATTCAGAATCTCTAATCTAAGAATGCCATAATTATGGTTGCTGGGAATCTCTATAATCTTTGTTATTACACCCGAAAAAATAAGATGAGTTTGTTCGAATGATGATTTGTTTCGAGCACGTTCTATACCCCACCGATTCACCCAATACCCAAACCAAATAATGCCAACAATAATAAGGATAAGGAATCGCCTCATAGATCAATATTTTGTCGGGTTGGTTAAATGTGGCAATTAAAGTTAGCAATTATTTAGTTTCACTTATTTTCTTGTATGAGCCTCTTTTATTAGGCGCTTCGACTGGAACTAAGTTAGCAATATCTTCAAAAGTCGTTACTTTTAAGAAAAAACTGCCTGTATTTTAGGCAGAATAGAATTAGTCTATATTCAACTAGCGCTTTGATGTTATAATTTTTATAAGGAAACAATTTTTCCTTCTGTCATTCTATCAATAAATCTATGTTGCGGAAACTATGCGACTGAAAAAAATGACAATTTTATTTTTAGCTTCACTTCCAGTAGCAGTTGGAATTTTGTGCAATACTTGTTTTTCCTTGCGTGCATATAGAAAAGATTTGCTTTCTGATAACAAAGACCTCATTGATAATGCTTGTTTTAAGTTGGGAGAAATAAAGGATACTGCCGCGGTGAAACTATTATTAACGAAAATCTTAGACCCGAGAATGTCGACAGATTTTAGGTTTAAGGGAATGACCGTGAACTATTGTAAGCTTTCTGCATTACAGAAGATTTCCGGAGTTGGAAAAGGGATTAAGCTCGACCAATTTAAAGTTGACACTCTCACAACAATTTTTTATATCGATTGGGCGATAAAAAGCGGTTACATTAAAAGCAGAGAAGAAGTTGATATCTACTTCTACAAAGAGGGACTGCATATCAAAAATTGATTCTTATTTCAAAACCTGAATGGGGATACGCATTTCCGTTAATTATGTAAATGATGGGCACTAACTATTTATTGTGGTCAAATACTTCCGGCGGATCATGATCATGCAAATCGGCGCCAGGTGGTCAAGGTCCTCCGGCGCTAACTCGAACCCAATAGAACTGAAAAATTATCAGAATTTGCCGAAAATTTTAACCTAATTCTGTCCAAGAATTAAGGGGTCGATACAATATTGCTAACTTAGTTGTTATTGAAGCATCTAAGAAAAGAGATAAATATAAACACACCAACAAATAACCAAAACAAGAAACTAGAATATGGAAGTACACCACCACCCTGACCTGCATCATAGACCCAAAAAATGGAAGGAATATCTATTAGAATTCTTAATGATATTTCTTGCTGTGACACTTGGTTTTTTTGCAGAGAATATACGCGAATCTTTAGTGGAACAGAATAAGGAAAAGCAGTTTATTTTATCAATGATTGAAGACTTGAAGTCAGATACTATCATATTTCGCCAAAACATTGATAACTGGTATGGAAACACAATCCAGATAGATACATTGGTGGCCTTATTAACTAATGCCGATATTAAAAATAAATCAGGACGTATCTATAATCTGGAAAGAGTAGCTACTCGCAATATTACTCTACCATTTTACAATAGTCGCACATTTGAGCAAATGAAAAATTCAGGGAGTCTCACGCTCATACGAAAGGCAGCAATAGCAAATGCAATTACGAATTATTATAATAGCATCAGGAGGCTCGATGAATTTAGAGCCCTTTTTAGTGGAACTCATGAACAATTGATAAAAGATGAATACCTGATTTTCGACAGTTACACTCTTTTTCAAACAAAGCAGAAGAGACCGTACAAATTGCTAACCATCACTGGAAACCCTTCATTTACCAAGTTCGACACAAAAGATTTTAATCAGTATCTGGCTCGTCTTAACCGCTATTATACCTTGAATCTGGTTATATTAGATTGGGTAGCGAATTATTACCTCCCTGCAACAAAAAAACTGCTTTCCTTATTACAAACTAATTACGGAAATGAATGAAGAAAAGCACGAACGCACAACATTCGGTTTGCCGCTGGATAATTTCAAAATGCGTCACTACCCAAAAGTCGGGAGATGCCCATTTCTGCATGCTGGTCACCGGTAACCGGCAATCATGATTTTTTTATACTAATGCCACCTGCTCTTCTCCATCTTTTTCTTTCCAAAAGACTTTTACTTTTTGTGAAATGATCGAATCGATGGATTTGCCGATATAATCTGCCTGTATGGGTAATTGGCGACTAAATCTTCTGTCAATTAAAATACACAATTCAACTTTGGATGGTCTGCCATAATCGAGCAGTGCGTCAAGCGCCGCGCGGATGGTTCTGCCCGTATATAATACATCATCAATTAAGATGACATTTTTATTTTCGATCGAAAAAGGAATATTGGTTTGATTGACATTATGCAAACCCTGTCGCACATCATCACGGTAAAAAGTGATATCTAATTTGCCATAACAGATCTTTTCGCCAGGCAGTTGTTTTTTTATTTCTGCGACAATTCTGTCAGAAAAAAATATTCCTCTTGGCTGAAGCCCGATTAAGACGGTGTTTGCAAGATCAATATGATTTTCGAGCAATTGATTGCTTAACCGCTGAATGGTAAAAGCCAATTGTTGTTCGCTGAGAATGGTTTTCAAAAATGAAAATTTGTATAAAAATAATTCAAACGCTTTTAATATAAACAAATAAAAAAGCTGCTATTGGATAGCAGCTTTTACAATACAATAAAAATTCAGGTGATTTTATTTTTTCTTCGATTGACCAAATAAATAGAATAACCCAATTTGGATAACCCCGTTCTTTAGCGTTCCGGTACTTCCGCCACTTGTGGTTTTTTCAATATTGGTTAATCCAAGATTATATCTTGCATCAATACCAACATTTGCAGTGGTTAAAAAGCCAACACCGAAAGCCCATGAAAAATCTACGGATTGGGCTTGTGATTTGAGATCAACGCTTACACCCTGTGATTCAGCTTTAGCGCTTAATAAAAACCCAATTTGTGGACCTGTCTGAACGAAAAAGCCGGAGGATGTTGTGTACTTCAGCAGGACAGGCACATTAATATATCCCAGTTTGTATGCACCCGTTTCGCTGTTCTGATTAAATTTTGCACCTTGATCAGAATAGTAAACTTCTGGTTGAACACTAAATGCATCTGTAACGGAAAATTGAGCCAATGCTCCTACATGGAAACTGACTCTGATCGAGTTTCCAGATGCATCAGAACCGGAGAGATTAGCGAGATTAAAACCGGCTTTTGCACCAAAATTAACCTGCGCTTGGGTGAGAGAAAATGAAATGGCTGCGATCAACAATAAAATTGATTTTTTCATAAGTCATATTTTTGTGTTAGGAATAAAAAAAGTTAAGCGTGATTTTGATATTATTACAACGGAGTAGTTGTAAAAGAAAGAGCCGATATGAGAATATATCAGCTCCTGAAATTATTTTCTTAAATATTACTTGCCGCTATTAAATTTATAAATAAAGGAAAGATCAAGATGATTTAGACTTCCGCCCGTTACTGAAACACCGTTATACCCAAGAGCTACCTGGAATTTATCTGCATTATATCCAACTTGCGGAAAATAATCAAGTCCACTATTGCCACTGCTGCTACCAGTATTGGTAAAAACTCCGTATCCCAATTGAATCCCGACGAAGAAATTCTCAGAAGGATAAAATCTTGCACCAACCAAAATAGGAATAAGTCCAACACTTGGCGCATTACCCGTTCCGTCGCCATATGATTTTCCAAAAAAGTCAGCATATCCAATAGATCCAACCCCGGAAATTTGATCAGTAAACATTTTTTCAGCCTGTAGTTTTACTCCAATGCCAAGTGACCAATAAGTACCAAAATTACCTGTAGGAAGTCCTAAATTTACACCTCCTCCAAAAACAACACCATCGCTTGTTTTTGATTGAGCATTAACAGAAATAATTGAAGTGGTAAAAACGGCAAGAATCAACAATAGCTTCTTCATAAGTTTTATTTTTTGGTTTAAAGATGCGCTAAGATATGCTTCATTTTTCGTATTAACAATAGTACAATCAGGTAATTATTTAAGCTACATTCACTTAAATTCACTACATTAATGGGTAGTCTAATCTTCCATCAAAAAGGGATATTTATAGTCAGTAGCGGCAACAAAAGTTTCCTTTATTGTCCTTGCACTAAGCCAGCGATATAAATTTAGGATTGAGCCCGCTTTGTCATTGGTTCCGCTTCCCCTTGCCCCGCCGAAAGGTTGTTGTCCGACAACGGCGCCCGTGGGTTTATCATTAATGTAAAAATTTCCGGCGCAATTGCGAAGTCTGTTCGTCGCAAGTTCAACGGCATTTCTATCCTGCGCGATTATTGAACCTGTCAATGCATAAGAAGAAGTTGAATCAACAATATCCATTATCCTTTCAAATCCATTTGCAGGATAGACATATACAGTTAAAACAGGTCCAAAAATTTCTTCACACATGGTCACATATTTTGGATCTTTGGCTTCGATAACGGTTGGCTGAATAAAATATCCTTTCGATTTATCACATTTGCCACCAACCCATATTTCAGCCTTTTTGTCTTTTTTCGCGGCGTCGATATATGCTTTGATCTTATCAAAACTTTTTTCATCGATCACGGCATTAATAAAGTTGGAGAAATCTTCAACATTACCCATCTTAAAACTTTTTGCTCCCGCAATCAATTTCTTCTTCACTTCTTCCGCGATATTGGACGGGATATATGCGCGTGAGGCAGCAGAACATTTTTGTCCCTGGTATTCAAAAGCGCCCCGCAATAATGCTGTTACTAAAACATCAACATCGGCGCTTTTATGAGCAAGGACAAAATCTTTTCCGCCTGTTTCCCCGACGATCCGCGGATATGATTTAAAAAGATGAATATTTTCTCCAATGGTTTTCCAGATATTGTTGAATACGCCTGTTGACCCCGTGAAATGTATTCCTGCAAAATCACGATGACGGAAACAAATATTACCGAGTGTGGGTCCATCGACATAAATTAAATTGATGACACCATCGGGCAATCCTGCTTCTTTTAAAATACGCATGAACATTTGAGCCGCGAAGATCTGTGTATGTGCGGGTTTCCACACAACAACATTGCCGCACATTGCCGCCGAAGTTGGCAAATTACCGCCGATCGCGGTGAAATTAAATGGAGTAATGGCAAGGACAAAACCTTCGAGCGGGCGATATTCCATACGGTTATGGATGCCCGTAGCACTGATCGGTTGTTGTTTATATATTTCACTGAGAAAATGAACATTAAAGCGAAGAAAATCTATTATCTCGCATGCAGAATCAATTTCCGCCTGGTATGCGTTTTTACTTTGTCCGAGCATGGTTGTCCCATTCATATAAGGACGATATTTTGTGGCGATCAGATCAGCGGCTTTTAGAAATATATTTGCCCGATTTTCCCAGCTTAGGTTCTCCCAGTTTTTCTTTGCGTTTAACGCAGCATCGATTGCCTGCTGAACATGTTTTTCATTGCCTTCGTGAAAATATCCAAGTGTGTGTGCAATTTCATGGGGCGGATGAATTGCCGTTCTTTTACCGGTTCTTACTTCCTTATTTCCAATAAACATAGGTATATCGGCTTCCTGCTTTTTTAGCTCCGCAACCACTTCTTTTAATCTCTTCTTTTCAGCACTTCCGGGCATATAATGTAAGACAGGTTCGTTAGCCGGCAAAGGATATGAAAACGTACCAATACTCATAGTAAAATTTTAGGGTGCAAAGATAATCACTATTAAGCTTACCATCTTCAGTTGAACCGCATGATCAAATCAGGAATTTTACTTTGCATGAATAATGAATTGTGAGAAGACTGCTTTCATATCGGGTTTCATTTTGGGTCCGTCTCCTGAAAAAGCCGCAAAAGTGGCCAATCCAACCTCCAATTTTCCACCTAACCATGCTAAATCATACTCATCTATTTTTTTGTACCTCATATCATTTTCGGCTCTGAAAAAGGCGGTTATTTTATTCCCCGATTTTTCTATGCGTAACCATTCAGTCATATTGTCGAGTTTATTAACCTCTGTTTTGCTTTTACTATCACTTGTTCTTTTTAAAAATATTTTTGGATTTGAATTACCTCCTGTCCCCAATGAAAGCATAATATAATTTTCTTTGGGACCATCGGCGCTTCTCACCATAATGCCTGCCTGCTGGAAACCTCTGTCTGGAAGATCGCTATCGGCGGAATTCTTTGTTACCGTGATTTTTGATTCAATAACAAAGTCATCATCCAATTCATGAAAAATCATTCCCCCCTGAGCCTCATCTTTCCAGTAACACTTCATTATTGGAATCAATATAATTGTATCATTTTGTTTATAGGTAAGGAAAAGATTTGGGTTAAGGTATTTCCAGTCAGATAATGTATTTGCAACCGGAAGATCATTATTGTTTTTTGAGATTGCAGCAATAATATCCTTCACTTTTTGTGTTGGTGAAATGATATTTTTATTTCCCCAGAACGTTTCGTCAAATGCAGTTGGCAAATCGGCAACAATATCTTTTTTCTTCCATTCTTCCTCTTTTGATATTTCTTTATTGACAGTTTTAAACAGATCGGTATACAGCAGTTCAATATTAACGGTGAGATCAAGATCAAGATGTTTTTTGGGTTGTTTATAACTGATGGCGTATTCTGTTTCTGCATGACTCATTATCCACTTGTCATCAATCTTCGTGAAATCAACACGGGTATGCCATCCTTTCCTTTTAAGATCAATATTCAAAAGCGCTGCAAAGATCTTGTCGGTGCCGGTAAGGTTCTTGATGTAGGGAGTTCCTTCCGGGCTATTATGTATTTCGTAACATACAACTGCATAATCATCCATATCGATCAACATGTAACCTTTGTCCAGTGCTTCTTTCACGCCATCCTTCTGATCAAAGCTAATATGGTATAATTGCCTGCCATCAAATTCAACAACGGAATCAATTTTGTAATTGAACTTATTGATGTCTTTATTATTCAGGAATGAAGGAACATTGATTACAAAACCACTTCCGGCAACTGCCTGTGGTCCACCGCCGGGATGAAAGTCTTCAAACAAGCGGGTGTAGGAAACATCCTCTTTGCTTCTGCCACGAATGAGTTTTAGTTTATAATTTTTTGCAGCAGGAAAATACTGCGATTGAAAAACGGCTTCCGCAATCGAAAAATAATTTTCTTTGTCTTTAATGATCTCACGATAGAAACCATTATTCTCAAAATTAGTCTGAGGCTGATTAGCAGGTATATTTGCTATCACTTTTTTGACTACTTCAATTGGATTGACGGGTTTTATTACGACTTCATTCAGCAGGGAAGGAGCAGCGACCAACAAAATTTCCGACAAATCGGAGTTATTCAAATTTTCGAAAGAAAGAACTGCAGAATGATAACCGATCATCGAAACGCGAATTGAATCAAATGGAGCTGTGCCGCCAATTTCAAATCTTCCTTCCTTGTTTGCTACCAGTCCGGTTATATTCCCTGAATGATAAAGGAGAATGCTTGCGCCCGCTAAAACCGCTTTGGAGTGATTATCTAAGACAATACCATGGAGCTCTTTATTACGTTGACAAAAACCAGTACTAAAGAGAAATGAAAATAAGAATAAGAGTTTCAACCGATGCATGAGAAGGGTTTGATATTATACGTTCATGCGGCGTATTCGTTACATCATTTATAAACTGGGAGATGAAGAAATGCAAATGATTAATCAGGCGGTTTCTTTTTCATTCATCAGGTAAGCCTTGATAAAGCCGTCCAATTCGCCATCCATCACCGGCTGCACATTTCCTACTTCATAATCCGTTCGGTGATCTTTGATCATCTTATAAGGATGAAAAACATAACTGCGTATCTGAGAACCCCATTCGATTTTTTTCTTGGTAGAGTTGGCGGCATTTTTAATTTCTTCGCGCCTGCGCAATTCCTCTTCATACAGCCTGCTCTTGAGCATTTTCAGCGCCTTTTCCCGATTCTCACCCTGGGTTCGCGCTTGCTGGCATTCGACGATGATGCCGCTGGGAATATGTTTCAGCCTCACGGCAGTTTCAACCTTATTTACATTTTGTCCGCCTTTACCCCCACTGCGATAAAACTCCCATTCCAGGTCTGCCGGACTTACTTCAATTTCAATCGAGTCATCAACCAAAGGATATACATAAACACTGGCAAAGGACGTATGCCGGCGCGCATTGCTGTCAAAAGGGGAGATCCGAACCAACCGATGAACTCCACTTTCTGCTTTTAGGAAACCATAAGCAAAGGGTCCGTCAAATTGTAAAGTAGCGCTTTTTATCCCTGCGCCTTCACCATCCTGGATATCCAGTTCGGTAACGCCCCAGCCATGTTTTTCGCCATACATTCTGTACATGCGCATCAGCATTTCCGCCCAATCCTGGCTTTCGGTCCCGCCCGCACCACTGTTAATCTGCAAAACGGCTGGCAATTCATCCTCTGGCTGATTCAGTGTGCTTTTGAATTCTGCTTCTTCAATCAAATCTAACGCTTTGGTGTAAGCCGATTTAGTCTCTTCTTCGCTTGCTTCGCCCGCTTTCCAGAAATCAAATAATACAACAAAATCCTCTACGGCGTTTTGCACCGAATCGAATAATTTTACCCAATACTCGTTTAGCTTAATGTTTTTCAGTATCTCGGTCGCCCGCTTATTATCATTCCAAAACCCCGGGCTAACTGATAATTGCTTTTCTTCAGTAATTTTATATTGACGATTCTCAACGTCAAAGAAACCTCCTCAGGACGGCAACGCGATCCCTCATAGTCTTGATTTGTTCTTGAGTCATAGGGCGCAAAGTTAATTGAAAGTTTAATTTGAACTTTTAGTTATTTTAAAGTTATTATGTTGATTTACGGACCGGTAATAAATAATTTTGAAAAAAAGCCGTTTAGATAGAGCAGTATTACCGGGCTGTGGGCGAGATAATTATAAATAAAGCAATAAGTTTAGCTGTGCTGTTTTTTTTGGTACAAAATATGTTAATTTGCTCGGGATGAAAAAAGATTGTGACATCATTTGTTTTGCGCTTTCCAGGTGGGATTCGGAAATATCTTCTCCATCCTTGTGGCTTGTGAAGGAATTTGCCAAAACAAACAGGGTTTTTTACGTAGAACATCCTTTTTCATGGAAAGACTTTCTTACTTATCGGGATACCTCCTTCGTTCAAACGCGTAAGAAAGCCTTATTACATAGCAAGAACATCTATAGTAATCCAGCTTCTTTGCCTGCCAATATTACCATCGTAACCCCAGGTGTCACCCTTCCGATCAATTTTTTGCCTTCAGGCTTCATATATAACCAGTTCCTGCACTTCAACAATAAGATCGTCTTAAAGGTCATTCGAAGGCTTATAAAGGATTATGCAGTAAAGGATTTTATTTACATAAACTTTTTTGACCCGTATTTCATTCAACAATTGCCCCCTGATATAAAACCATTGCGAACAGTATATCAATCAATGGATGATATTTCACAAGTAAAGTATTCAAGAAGACATGGAGAAAGACTGGAAGAAGAAGTGATCCGCAACAGCGATTATACATTATGCACTTCCAAAGAATTGACCAGGCTGAAGCAGCCATTCTCACCCAATGTTCATTACCACCCCAATGGTGCCGATATTGATATTTTTGTAAAAGCTGCTACCGAAAAATTAGCAAAGCCGGAAGAAATGGCCAATATCAGTAAAAAGATAATCGGGTATATGGGAAGCATAGAATACAGATCGGATTTCGAATTGCTGCGCGAAATAGCAACCTACCACCAGGACAAAATTTTATTTTTTGTAGGACCTGTACATGGAAATGATTACAAAGAAGTGGGATTACACGAAATGGATAATGTGATTTTTGCAGGCCCGAAAAAAGTGAATGAACTCGCTTCTTATTTACAATATTTTGATTGCGTGATCGTGCCTTTCAAAAAAAATATTCTTACCAAAAGCATCTATCCTTTAAAGATCAACGAATATCTGGCAGCTGGCAAACCTGTTATTACCACACATTTTTCTGAGGACATCTATTCATTTAAAAATGTAATTTATGTTGCTGAAGATAATAATGAGTTTTTGAAAGCCATAGATATTGCCATCAAAGAAAACAATGATGAAAAAATAAAAGATAGAATCGCAGTAGCCCGTCAAAACACATGGGCATCTAGGGTTGAGCAATTTTGGGAGATCATTACCCCGGAGCCAAAACCAAAATATTAAAAAGCATTGGGGATATGCTGGACAAAATGATTGTGGATAACCAAGTGCAAAACGCGTTAATAACAAAATAGAAAAAAATTTGGATTCGCCTGTTTCATAAACGTATCTTCACTGTACAACAATTGAGAAACGGAAGTCCGTAAAAAGATGGAAGTGACTCAATGTCGAAAGCATCGGGTTAGTAAGAGTACATGAGTTTGAGCAATCAGGCAAGTGTATAAAAAACAAAACTTGGTGCTTTCCCTTTTTATATAATCTCCGCTTTTTTTATCAGATATAGATCACTTTCGACCTGCGCTTTGTTTCTTTGAGCTTTTTAAGAATTTCTTGTTGCTGCTGAATAAACTTTTGTTGGAGCTTTAATTGGTTCAGTTTTATTTCACCAAACAATTTTTTCGATTGCGACTGGTTTGTTTTCACACTGACCAGCGCTTGCACCTGAACCTGGATATCATTTTTTATGCGATTGGCTTCCTGTTCACTGGAAGATGATACCACCTCATTGTTTATTTTTTCCAAATCTATGGTACCAACGGCCTTTTGCAATTCAGTATTTATTTTATGCAGATTGATCACAATATCTTTACTATTTACTTTCATCTCTTTTTCAATTTTTTTCCACTCGTTCGGGGTTAAGATTTTTATTGTGGTCGTCTTTGAATTCCCTTCCCCCATATCATTCGGGCTAACACTAAACTCTTTCACGAGGCTGGTATCCTGTATGGCCTGATAGCTAAAACTCGCTGAAGGAACATATGGATAATCGGATTGAGACTGAACAATATTTTCTTCAGCGATATTATTTGGCTTTTGTGTTTGAATTGAGAAATCCATTGCTACAGGCTGTGATTGTGCAACAGCAACAGCATTATCAGTTGATTGCTGATCTTCTGCAAGATCAGGACTTACCTCACCGGGCATAGTCTGATCATCTTCCGAAACATTTGCGTCATCCTTATTTACTGCAGCAGATTTATTTTTGGTCTTTGCCCTTGGCGGCAGGTTATCACTTTTATTATTCATTAGCGACAAAGCACTAAAAAAAACGGGTTGCTGCGTTTCCGTATTAATCAAACCATTTTTATTCGATGCTTTTGTAATGGTGGACTGAAGCGTTGTTTGCAAAACCTTAAATTGCACGACACCGCAAAGGACAATTGAAATAAAAAAGAAAAAAAATAATTTTGGTTTAACAGGCGTCTGCGCATGTTTTTGTCCCGTTATTCTTTTGACTCTTTGCAGCAAGAGTTTATTATTTTTCCCAATGGCAGCCATGGCCAGCTGATGAGCTGTATGTCTCGATTTTTCAAGAGACAGCAATGCCATCACATAAAGATGAGGGTCGTAATTGAACTGCATCACCAAATCATCACAACTGTTCTCTCTTTCTTTTTTGATAACGTTGATGAATAACCGGGAAAAAGGATTGAAGAAAAATATTATTTCAACGATCGTCATTAATAGATTCAGCAGGTAATCGTTGCGTTTTATATGAGCCAGTTCATGCAATAAGATCGCTTCTATCTGTTGCGTTGACAAATTATTTATTGTTGCCAGCGGAATAAGAATAATGTATTTAAAGAATCCAAGTGTCATCGGACTATCGACCAAAGAAGATAAATAGATTTTTACTTTTTTATTAATGCCCAGGCGATAGGCAATTTCCTGTGAGAACAGTCTGAGGTCTGCATTTATTTTATGCAACCCATCGTTCATTAATCTTTTTGATGCCAGGTAATCCTTTGAATATTGGGAAAGCTGAAAAGCAAGAACCACCAAATAAACACAAGTAAGATAAGGCAAGGCCTGCTCAACGAAGATCTTTACATTATTAAAAAAGATCGCGGGCAAATTGCCATCACCCATAACGGAAAAAGTAAAAAATGAAACACCATTTTCTGATTGGATATAATAATTCAGAAATGAAAATAAGAACCACCCAAAGCCTGCACACAACAATACTACCGCAAGATTGTGTTTTGCATTTGCAGTGATCTTTTTTGAAGAAAAATTTATTACAAAATAAACCAGCCACAAAAATGACATTTGCCAAAGACTATTAAGCAAGCTCCAGCCTAATGCTTTAAGGAATGCAGATTGTGCCAGCATTTGCATATTAATGCTTTTTAAGATTATTAAGCAACTGTTGAATTTCTTCCAGCTCCTGTGCAGAGGCCTTATGATTTCCCAAAGCCTGCATCACCAGTTCAGTTGATGAACCGCCAAAAAGATTATCAATCATTTTACTCAATAAATGCTTCTGGGTTTTTTCTTTACTGACCGAAGGCTGGTAAATATGCGTCTTAAAAGTGTCATCGCGTTTTACCAATCCTTTTTCATGCATTATCTGCATCAATTTCAAAGTAGTGGTATACCCAACGTCTTTGGTCTTTGCCAGTTCTTCATGCACATCGCGAACGCTTGCGGTTTCTCTGTTCCACAAAACCTGCAAAATTTCCAACTCACTTTCAGTTGGTTTTATATACTTAGTTACGGACATAAAAAAATGTTTCAGCCAATTTACGATGATTTTCGTAATAAAAAGTTAAAAAAAGAAAAATATTTACAAGTGGCTTATTCAGAAAACTTGAGCAAAGTATTTTTTAACCATCATTTTTATTTCATGACCTGATCATGGCTTGGCAGTTTGGATCACCGGAATATAAATTGAACGGAATTTTGCCATCTTATTTATACTAAAAATAAAAAGCCCCGATGTGGAAACATCGGGACTTAAGGTATTTGGATCTGATTAGTTCTGTTGCTAAAATAATTATTTCTCTGCTATCCGAATGGAAAAATTAAATTCTTTTTTGTCCCCGAAAAATTCCTGGTACTTTTTTTCTACATCTTCAGATTGCTTTTTCCCATTAATGATTAATGAGCCGTTATTATATTCCACGGAAAGATTTCCATTATTATCCATTTTATCTTTCTTCAACGCATCAATTAAATCTTTAAATTCTTCTTCCGCTTTATTGCCATTGATCGTTAGATCAATATTCGAACTATCCTTATCATTGGCACTGGCTGTAATTTTCATTTCAACAATTTTTCCTTCCTGTGCTATCCCTTTTGTATGATACAAACTGGCCAGCGTTGGCGCAATCACCAAAGAAACGATCGACATCAATTTTATCAAAATATTCATTGAGGGTCCGGAAGTATCCTTGAACGGATCGCCAACAGTATCGCCGGTTACGGAAGCTTTATGCGGTTCTGATTTTTTATAATAGACCTGTCCGTTTATTTCAACGCCTTTTTCAAAGGATTTTTTTGCATTGTCCCAAGCACCTCCGGCATTATTTTGAAACATGCCCATTAACACGCCACAAACTGTTGCTCCGGCAAGGAATCCCCCCAGGGCTTCAGGCCCCAAACAAAAACCAATAATCAAAGGAGATAAAATGGTGATGGCGCCAGGCAAGATCATTTTTTTAATCGATGCTTCAGTAGATATGGCGACACATTTATCGTATTCTGGTTTTCCTGTTCCTTCCATGATACCCGGAATCACTTTGAATTGTCTTCTTACCTCTTCTACCATCGCCATCGCTGCCTGTCCAACAGCACGAATAGCTAATGAAGAAAAAATGAACGGTATCATGCCACCCACAAATAAACTGGCAAGAACTTTTGCCTTATAAATATCGATTCCGCCAATTCCGGCAACGCCAACAAAGGCTGCAAATAATGCCAATGCGGTCAACGCAGCCGAAGCAATGGCAAAACCTTTTCCGGTTGCAGCGGTGGTGTTTCCAACAGCATCCAGCACATCTGTTTTTTCCCGGACATCTTTAGGCAGCTCGCTCATTTCGGCAATACCGCCTGCGTTATCAGCAATTGGACCAAAAGCGTCAATTGCCAGCTGCATGGCAGTAGTTGCCATCATTCCTGCAGCAGCGATAGCCACCCCATATAAACCTGCGCATTCGTGCGAGCCCCAAATTCCGGCAGCCAGCACAAGAATGGGTAAGCAGGTAGATTCCATGCCTATCGCCAAACCACCGATCACATTTGTAGCATGACCGGTTGAGGATTGCCGGATAATGGTCAACACCGGGCGTTTTCCCATTGCCGTATAGTATTCGGTAATGATGCTCATTAAGGTCCCGACCAACAATCCAACGGCAATGGCCCCCAGTACTCCCCATTTTGTGAATTCATGATGACGAAGTACCATCGTATCAGGAAGGATATAATAAACAAGACCAATACAGGCCAACGCAGTTAAGATAATCGACCCCCAGTTACCCATATTAAGGGCTTTCTGCACACTGGAAGTATTGATGGCTGCAGAATCGCTCACCCGAACGAATAAAGTGCCAACGATTGAAAAAATGATTCCAACACTTGCAATAAGCATGGGTAATAAAATGGGAGCCAGTCCTCCAAAATGATCAACAGATTTTGTTTCCTGTCCCAAGACCATCGTCGCTAAAACGGTGGCAACATAAGAGCCAAAAAGATCGGCTCCCATTCCTGCAACGTCCCCAACATTATCACCTACATTATCGGCGATAGTTGCCGGGTTGCGCGGGTCATCTTCGGGAATGCCTGCTTCTACTTTTCCAACCAGATCAGCTCCCACATCAGCGGCTTTGGTATATATTCCTCCACCCACTCTTGCAAACAATGCGATTGATTCTGCGCCCAGTGAAAATCCGGTGAGCACTTCGATCGTCCTGACCATTTCATCGGAATCTACTGCTGCTCCAGATGCGAATATGGATTTCAGGATGATAAATAATCCTCCCAATCCCAATACTGCTAATCCCGCCACACCAAGTCCCATAACAGAACCGCCGGTAAAAGAAACGGATAGTGCTTTGCTAAGACTTGTACGTGCAGCCTGCGCGGTGCGCACATTCGCTTTTGTAGCGCTGCGCATGCCGATATAGCCTGCTGTCGCACTTAAGACAGCGCCAAGAATAAACGCAATGGCAATTGACCAATGCGAATGCGAATTGCTATTGCCCATTATTCCGAGAAACAATGCAGCAATCACTACGAAATATGAAAGTATTTTCCATTCTGCTTTTAAGAAAGCCATGGCGCCTTCGGCAATGTACCTACTTATTTCTTGCATGCGTTCGGTTCCCGCATCTTGTTTTGATACCCATGAAAATTTAATAAGAGTGTAAAGCAAGCCGATAACTCCTGTAACAGGAACGAGGTATATCAATTTGTCCATAAGCTTAGTGCCTGAATAAAATTTTCAGGGAGGGCAAAAATAGGGTAAAACAGCCAAAAATCTAAGAAAAGAAACTCATTATTACAATTTACATTCGCCGCTTCCCATTGGTTTTTTATTAGGAAAATGAATCGCCATTATTTTGGTAGCGTTATGACATAAAAAAATCCTCTCTTCCAGGAGGATTTGCTTTTGCATTATTTTGATAACCCGTGAAAAAAATTCTTCTTCCAGCTTACCCAATTAATACATCAACTCTTGAATAAGGCTGTAATGACTAATGGTAAGGTTACGGATTAATTATGATTCAGGGTATCTTGTCCCAACAACACGCCGATTTTTTAAAATATTGATTACCAAAATTTAAAGTTTTTTTGCCTTCGATTTTTCTTCCCCGAATTGGAAAAAAATTGCAAGATTGAATTTCACTTCTATCTTATTAATATTGCCGTATTAATTGATCAACATAAGTTTTATTTTTTACTATTGCAACGAAGTGATGAATACTTCCGTCTTAATAAAAATGATGGTGAAGATTATATCTTTTTTATCTATTGTCTTGTTGCTAATGAATGATGTCAAATCTCAATCAACATGCACGACAATTGGGCAAACGCCATCAACCGCTTTCCCCATATGCGGCACCACTATTTTTAGTCAGAAAACAGTACCGGAATGCGTAAATAAACAATTACCTGCCGGCAATTGCGGCTATTATCCGGACACAAATCCTTTCTGGTATCAATTCACCTGTTATAAAAGTGGAACGCTTGGTTTTTTAATAACCCCGAATAACCTTGATGATGATTATGACTGGGAATTGTTTGATATTACCAATCGCAATCCTGTTAATGTATACGATAGCAGCAGTTTTGTGGTCAGTTATAATTGGTCAGGAAATTCATCTCTGGAGAGCAGCAGAGGGTATACCGGCAAAACAGGCGCCTCACCAGCGGGTACAATCGATTTTGCATGTGCAACAAATCCGATGGAGCTGGGAGGGCCTCCACCATATACCGATGCTCAGACGATCGATAGCATGCCGCAGATCATTCAAGGGCATACTTATTTACTACTCGTAAGTCATTATACGCAATCGCAAAGCGGATATCAATTATCATTTGGTGGCGGAACTGCAAGTATCAACAACCCCATAACTCCCGGATTAAAAAGTGCCGCCATACAATGTGATGATGCAACAATTTCAATAAAATTGGACAAACAGGTAAGGTGCAGTTCTCTTGCTTTGGATGGAAGCGATTTTACCATTTCATCCCCGCTGAGTTCAGTGATTTCTGCCGTAGGGGTTAATTGCAATAATGCTTTTGATCTTGATTCAATAATTTTGAAATTGAACAATCCTTTGCCGCCGGGCAATTATTCGGTTACGGCGAAAATAGGCACTGATGGTAATACTCTGCTAGACGATTGTGATAATAGTCTGCCTGTCGGAGCCAATGTTTCTTTCACTATTTTTCCGCAAGCCCCAACGCCATTTGATAGCATTGCGCCTGTAGGATGCGCGCCCGGGTTGCTGCAATTGGTTTTTCGAAAGCCGATCCAATGCAGCAGCATTGCTGCTGACGGAAGTGATTTTGTAATAACAGGATCAACGCCGGTTACTATTCAATCCGCATTTGCCAATTGCGATAATAATAATGAAAGCAACATCATTTTTGTAAAATTAAATTCACCCATTCTTACAACAGGTTCTTATCAAATCAAATTAGTAACCGGCAATGACCGGAATACAATTATTGATCAATGTAACCAGGCGACTCCAGCAGGGCAAACGGTCAATTTCTCGACAAAGGATACGGTTTCTGCACAGTTCAATTACCAGGTTTTTTTAGGATGTAAAGCAGACAGCATCCAATTTTCCAATGCTGGTGGAAATGGCATTTATCAATGGCAATGGACATTTGATAGCAGCACCAGCTCCTTACAAAATCCCCTGGAAACTTATTCGGTATTTGGGGACAAACATGCGCAGTTGATTGTAACAAATGGGGTTTGCAGTGACACGTCAAACGCAACGGTCTCTTTAGATAATGCAATCAATGCGGCTTTCACGGCACCGGATAATATTTGTCCAACTGATAAGGTGTTGTTTCAAAATAATAGTTCAGGAAATATTTCTTCCTGGTATTGGGATTTTGGCGATGGTACAAATTCTACTGATCAAAATCCGGTACAGCATACTTTTCCCACTACCACTAACCAGGAAATAAAATATACCGTTCAACTAATTATCGGGAACAATTTGGGTTGCTATGATACCGCAACAAAAGTGATAACAAAAGTGGTAAGCTGTTACATTACTGTCCCGACTGGTTTCACTCCCAATGGCGATGGACATAACGATTATCTATACCCGTTAAATGCCTTTAAGGCAACCAATCTTGAATTCAGGGTATATAATCGTTACGGGCAACTCATCTTTGAATCCAGGGACTGGACCAAAAAATGGGACGGAACTTTAAATGGCAAACCGCAGGATAGCGGAACATTTGTCTGGACACTGCAATATACCGATGGGGATACGGGAAAGAGATTTTTCCTCAAAGGAACTTCTGTATTAATCAGATAACTATGCTGCTTCAAATAAAAAAGTTCTCTGCGATGAGAGAACTTTTTTGATCAACAATTCGGTGATAAAATGAGGAATATATTTTACTATTGATGGCCCTCAATTTTTCAAATCTTACCATCTCATTTTATTACCAATTCTTTTTGCGTTTCAGGGTTTAGTGATTACATATCCTGCCTGTCTTATTGCGAATAAGATGCCACTAATGTAATTGGTTGGTTATTAATACTCTTGAAAAAAGGCACCGCAAAGATCTTTCCCATCAGCGGAAATAATTTCCGGTAATGAATAAATCCATCGCACCTAAATCTTAATTACTTTCGCTCACAATCAAAAAATAAATGACGCCGGAAAGAGAAGAAAGACTAAGGTATGTATTGAACAATCGCCAACCCAATCTCACCATTGTGCTTGAAAATGTATTTGATCCGCATAATATTTCAGCGGTGATGCGTACCTGCGATGCCGTTGGCGTGCAGGAAATTCATGTGTTGAATACAAGGATTCCCCGTCATAAAAAATGGGGCACAAAAAGCAGCAGTAGTGCCGCAAAATGGCTTACTGTCCATCAATACAGTGATGTGAAAGATTGTTATAGCGCTTTAAGAAATAAATACGAAAAAATTTTCACCACCTTTCTTGGCCATGATTCAATGAGCTTGTACGAAATTGATTTTACCCAAAGTGTGGCGCTTGTATTTGGCAACGAACATGAAGGCGTGAGTGAAGAAATAAGGAACTTAGCCGATGGGAATTTTATTATTCCACAGGTGGGTATTATCAGATCGCTGAACATTTCTGTTGCATGCGCTGTTACTCTGTACGAAGCGTTCAGGCAAAAAAAATTGGTCGGACATTATGATAACAGAAGCATTTCATCCGAGCACTATCAAAGCCTGTTCACGAAATGGAGTATCAATAACGATGATTAGCATTATTTAATAAATGTTTTTATGGTAAAGCTTTTTTGTTGCTTTTTCTCTTTGATGGTTCTCCATACCAATTCATTTGAACAGGAAATTAAAAAAATGAAGATCGACGAATTGAAGAATTATATTGAAAAAAGCGACCATCCTCTCATAATAAATTTTTGGGCAACCTATTGTGTTCCGTGTATCCATGAAATTCCATATTTTCAAACTGACGCAGAGAAATATAAAAATGATGGAGTTGAATTAATGTTGGTAAGCCTGGATCTGCCAGATTATTATCCCGCCAGGATTTCTTCTTTTGTAAAAAAGGAAAATTTTTCAGCGTCTATCGTTTGGCTGAATGAAACGAACGCAGATTATTTTTGTCCGAAAATTGATAAGCAATGGACAGGAGGGATTCCATCAACGCTTTTTATTAATAACAAAACGCATTATCGGAAATTCTTTGAACGCCAATTAACCGAACCACAAGTGGAAGAAAATATTAAAGCCTTGATAAAATAATATAACCCCTGTCATTGGGGATAGACGCCTTTATAATCCTAATTGGCGCGACTTATTGAACATCCAATTGAACGCGTTTCTTTAACACTCACTTCTTTGCCTGCAACAATTTCATTGATCGCCTCTTGGAGATGATGACGTTTTACATGATTAACATCGCCGGGATTATCATCAATTGCGCCATGATAAACCAATCTTCCATTCTTGTCAAACAAAAAACATTCTGGTGTTTTATTTGCGCCGAAGGCATCAGCGAGCTCGCTGTTCTTGTCTAACGCATAAAACCAATGGTAATCCTGGTTATGCGCATATGACTGCATTTCTTCAAAGGAATTTCCGCCGCTACGATCACCTTCATTTGCATTTAAAAGAACAACACCGATTTTTTTATCCGATGCATATTGACAAATCTCTTTTGTACGCGATTGATTCCTGATGACCACCGGGCAAGTGTTGCAACTGAACATCACCAATAATCCATTATCTTTTTTTGCCTCACCCAAGGATATTTCTTTGCCAGAAACATCTTTTAATTTCATCGCCGCTTTTGGAATAGAAGAACCGATCGGCAATACTCCATATGAAGAAGCGAAAAGGATTACCGGAAAGAATGAAAGTAATTTTTTCATAAAATTCATTTTAAATGGTTGCGCAAAAAAAATGCCGGACAAATATTTTTCGGCAGATATGAATCTCTTTTATTTAAGCGGTCTGGTATGCTTATCCTGGGATTTCTTTTCAGTCGCTCGCTCATCCGCAACCACTTTTAAATGGTGAATGCTGACATTCAATTCGTACCCGATTAATAAGATCAGCGAGTTAAAATACATAACAAGCATGAGGATCAAAATCGTCCCAATGGAACCATACACTTTATTATAGGTCCCGAATTTATTCACCCAAAAAGAAAAAAATAAGGTGGTGAGAATGATCAGGAATGTTGCCAGGATCGTCCCTGGCGAAGATAGCTTCCATCGTTTATGAACAGCAGGCGCGTATTTATAAATAAAAGCGATCGAATAATAAAATAACGGGATGATGATTACCCATCGAAATGTTTTGAAAAGCCATCGCGCATTATGTCGTTTTATGTTCAGCCATTCCAATAGATTCTTCAACACTTCGTCTTGTGTAACAAGAATGATCATTGAACCGATGACCAGCAAGACCACAAGCACCGTAAGTTTTATGGCCATCCATCTTGTTTGAAAAAAATTCTGTCTTGTATTATAGATAAGCGATTTATTAAATGAGCGCATGATGCCCAGCATTGCGTTTGAAGAATAAAATATCGCCAGCACAAAGCCAAAGGATAATAATCCACTTCTGGGTTTATTTAAGAAATCTTTCAAAAAATCGCTCACCATTACATAGGTGTTTTGATTGGGCGTGATTTCTTTGGTGAGCAGAAGCAATTGTTTGGTAATTTCTTTTGAGATAGGGAAATACGGAATCAGGGTGCAAAGGAAAATGGCCGCCGCAGGAATTGCTGTCAAAAAACTAAACGAAATGGAACGCGCACGATCATTGAGTCCGACCTTTTTTACCTGGTTAATAAAAAATTTTACCACATCATACAAAGGGACATGATCAAAGCCCGGCAAAATGATCTGTTTGCTTTTTGCAGCAGCAAATCGGACAATTGATGAATCGTAAAAAAATCTTTCAAACTTTGTCATTGAAAAAATGAATTGCCATTATTATTTTGACAGACCTTTCGCTTTTATCATTTCGCTGTCTAGCGCTTCTTGATATTGTTTTGCAAATTTCATGTGCTGTTCAAAAGTTTCGGAAAAATTTGAATAGCCAGAGAAATCCGGTTTCGCCACAAAGTACAAATAGTTTGTTTTTGGCGCGTTTAAAACCGCATTTAAAGTTTCTTCACTTGGCGTGCAAATAGGTCCGGGTGGCAATCCTTCGTGAACATAAGTATTGTAAGGGGACTCAAAGGAGAGATATTTATCGTAGATACGCTTCAATTCAAAATTGTGCATCGCATATTTTATTGTTGGATCGGCAGCGAGTTTCATTTTTTTATCAAGTCTATTCAAATAAACGCTTGCAATCTTGCTTTTATCTTCCTGCTTATTTGTTTCTTCTTCAATGATGGAAGCAAGAATATAAGCAGTCGCCGGCGTCAATTTATGTTCTGTGGCAAATTGTTTTTTTTCAGGGGTCCAATATTCATTATAGGCTGCGAAAAATTTCTTGAAAATTCTTGTTGGAGTGGTGTTCCAGAAATAGGTATACGTATTGGGGAAGATAGCAGTCATCACCATATTGGAGTCAAGTCCATAATGTTTCAAGGAGTCATTGTTATCAAGGAAATTCAGGAACGAAATTGAATCACACTCAAAATGCCTTCCTACAAGTGCCGCCAGATCTTCTTTGGTCCTCAATTTGGTAATGATGAGATTGACAGGGACCTGTCTTCCATTACGCAGCATACGAATTAACTCGACCAGGTTAATCCCTTTTTTTATTTCATACTTTCCCGCTTTTACATTTGCGGGATAATCAACTCTTTTTGCGATCCACTTAAAAAATGAAATGTTTCTGATCACATTATTTTCATCGAGGGATTGCACGACTTGCGGGTAGGTCATTCCCGTTTTAATATAGAGATAGTATTCATCGCTTTTGAATGTGGTGCAGGAACCAAAGAACGCCCATGCTGCGGTGACCGCAGTGGCAAAAATCACAATGATAACGATAAGAAAGATTTTCTTCTTCATAGGTAAACATATTGGGCTATCAAAATAAATAAAAACCCTGTCATTAAGAAGACAGGGCAATGAATTTTAAACAAATAATTTTTTATTTGGCAGGTTGTTGGGTCGGTTGATTTGTTGTTGGCGCTTGTTGTTGATTGGTAGAAGGCAATGGTGCAGAAGTGTTGCTGTTTGCCTTTACATCACGAACCTGAATTGCTGAAGCGCGCGGGATAAACAAAGCAGAAAACAGACACAACACACCAACAATAATAGCCAGGGTCCATGTTCCTTTTTCCAGCACATCGGTTGTTTGTTTTACACCCATGAACTGATTGCTGAAACCAGCAACATTACCAGCCAAACCACCCCCTTTAGGGTTTTGTATAAGCACGATCAATCCTAAAAAGATACAAGCCACAAATAATAATATAACAAAGAGAATAACCATATCAATCTATTTTAAATGCTCAATTTTGGCTGCAAAGTAAGCGTTTTTAGCGGGATTAAGCAAACTTAATTTATGATATAATTCAATAGCACGCTCATTTCTGCCTTGTTTCACCAACACTTCAGCCATTGTTTCTGTAAGCACTTCTTTTTCTTCAATGGAATGGGATGCGAAATCTTCGATTGCAGCATCCTGTTCGGGCTCTGCTTCAATTTCAGCTGTTTGCCGTGGTAACTTTTTCATTGTTTTAAGCCATTCCGTAAAACTTTTTAACTGTCGACCGAATTTATCATTCGGATTTTCTTCCTGCGTAATTTTAATTCCCTGTGAGGCGAAATAATCAATGGTGTGATAAGGTTCGAAAATTATGGCTTCCTCCTGCTTACTGACAATGGGTTCAGCCTTTTCTTCTGTCGCAACTACTTCCGCGGTCTTATTGGTAATATTCTCAACGAAATGATTTTCCGGCGTTGAAGGATCTTCTTTTTTCTCACCGGCTTCAGGTTTTTTATCTGGTTGCTGCAACAACCATTTTAGCCAGAAAGGATTGGTGAAATACAAAGCCGTCTTATGGATCTCGTTTTCAAGCACATTTGAATTTTCCAACTGCAGTTTTTTTGTAAGCATATAATGCGCGAAATTGAAGGAAGGATATTGTTCGGCAAATTCACGCAATTGTTTTAAAGAAAGATCTTCGAAAGATTCTACCTGAAAAATATTTTGAACGATATTGTTGATATTATTATCCATTAATGAAAATCTTACCAGTTAGAAAAAATACGATTGAACATTTCATCAGTCACATTGCTTACGATCGTACTAAGCAAAGAGCCTTCCGCCTGACTTAAAGTAAGTGTTGCCGAGTAATCAAAATTTCGCGTAACGTCTGCCGAGAAATTTCTTTTATCATCGAGCCTGTTCTTAAAATCAATATGAACAGTCACCGTTAAACGATTGGTCGCAGCCTGTTGGCCGGAAACACCCGAGGTACTGGGATCGTAGCCGGTAACATAAGCACTCACATCAAAATCGGCATCGCTGGTGGGCAGTTGTGTAAGTTTTGAAACTCGGCTACTGATCTTTAGTTTTAACTGATCGGTCAACTGCGGACTTAAAAGCGGATTGACGTAGCGTGCCTTGTTTTCAATATAACCGATATGAATTGTTTTTGCATTGGGTGGCTGTATGGACACATCCTTAAATGAATAAACGCCGCAGGCGGAGAAGAAAAAAATGCAAAGCGAAAAGCAAAAAACAGTGAATATGTTTAAGACAGATCCCTTTTCTCTTTTTAATTCTTCAATTTTCATTGTTCATTATTTCGTTTATCATTACCGATTATAAATCCTCAATATCATATTCTTTCAACTTGCGGTATAATGTTCTTTCACTGATGCCCAGGTCGGAGGCCGCATCCTTTCTTTTGCTTTTATGTTTTTTTAGCGCTTTGATGATAAGCTCTTTTTCCTTATCCATTATATTCAACGATTCTTCCACTTCCACGTGATCTTGTATCGGCGTGTGATTATGCAAAACCATTGGCTGTGCATTATTGATCGCCGGTTGCAATACAGATTGTTGAAAGGTTTCCTGAGGTTGTAAATCTTTCAATTCATTGGCGAAGGTTGAATGTTGCAAAGTGGAAGTGAGCGAAGGGTTTTTCAAGATTTCAACAAACATCTTTTTCAATTCCGTAACGTCTTTTTTCATGTCGAAAAAAAGTTTGTACAGAATATCACGTTCATTTGCAAATTCGTGACCATTTGTCGTAGCTGCACTATTATTTGAAATCAACATTGGCAAACGATTGTTATTTCCGGCAGGAATGAATCTGCTGATCTCGGCGCCCGTTACCTGTTTATCCTGCGACAACACTGAAATCTGTTCTGCAATATTCTTCAATTCGCGAACATTACCCGGCCATGAATAGTTAATTAACAGATTTCTTGCTTCTTCATCTAATTGGACTGGTGTGGATTTATATTTTTCTGCAAAATCAACGGCAAACTTTCTAAATAATAACGGAATATCTTCTTTCCTGTCGCGGAGTGCCGGAACACGAATCGGAACGGTGCTTAAACGATAATAAAGATCTTCTCTAAATCTGCCCCTATCGGTCAATTCGAGCAAATCCTTGTTGGTAGCGGCTATTACGCGAACATCCGTTTTTTGAACCTTGGATGAACCCACCCGGATAAATTCACCGGCTTCCAAAACGCGCAACAATCTCGCCTGGGTGCCAAGAGGTAGTTCACCGATCTCATCTAAGAAAATCGTTCCTCCGTTTACAGTTTCAAAATATCCCTTTCGTGAATCAACTGCGCCTGTGAAAGAACCTTTTTCGTGACCAAATAATTCCGAATCAATGGTTCCTTCCGGAATTGCGCCGCAATTCACCGCGATGAAGGGATTGTGTTTGCGTGCGGACAATGCATGAATGATTTGTGAGAACGCCTCTTTTCCGACGCCACTTTCGCCGATGATCAATACGGCCAAATCCGTGTTGGCAACCTGGGAGGCAACCTGCAATGCATAAGACAATGCCGGAGAATTACCGATAATTCCAAAACGATTTTTTATTGCCTGAATATCTGCCATGCTAAACTGGTTTGCCGTTAAAACAATAACAGCGTTTGATTGGTTTACTTAATCATTAAATTGTAGAAACTGTTCTGCCGATCAATGTTGCGCCGGTGCAATCATTTATTTTCACAAAGGCATAATCGCCTTTTCTAAAATCATTTTCGGCTTTGGGAAAAATCACTACTTTATTTTGTGAGCTTCTGCCCATCCAATTTTCATCACTTTTTTTTGAGTCGCCTTCTATCAATACTTTAAAAATCTTTCCGACATCATTTTTATTGCTAGCCTGCGAAAGTTGATTTTGCAATTTCACCACTTCGCTTAATCTTCTTCTTTTCGTTTCTTCGGGAATGTCGTCTGCATATCTTCTGGCCGCTAATGTTCCCGGTCTCTCGCTATAAAAAAACATATAACTCATATCATAACGTGCATATTCCATTAATGTTAAGGTATCACCATGATCATCTTCAGTTTCAGTGCAAAAAC
This sequence comes from Chitinophagales bacterium, assembly GCA_021323755.1. Classification (GTDB taxonomy): domain Bacteria; phylum Bacteroidota; class Bacteroidia; order Chitinophagales; family Chitinophagaceae; genus Puia. The sequence goes on from JAJPKJ010000009.1 coordinate 188,315, forward strand.
CGGTAATTATATCTGAGCTAATTCCACAGTCAGGGATTATTTCCCGAATGCGTTTTATTTTAGCCAGGTACCATTCGCGGGTGTAGGTTCTGTTCATCAACTGAAGAATCCTTGTTGAGCCGCTTTGCACCGGAAGATGGATATAGTCGCAGATATTTTCGTATTTCGAAATGGTGAACAGGACCTCATCCGTGATGTCTTTCGGATGCGAGGTGGAAAAACGAACTCTTAATAACGGATTGATGAGCGCAACCTTTTCCAGCAATTTTGCAAATGTCACAATCTCATCTTTTGATTCGTCAATCCAATAATAGCTATCCACATTTTGACCCAGCAGGGTAACTTCACGATAACCATCGTTAAAAAGTTCCGCACATTCATTAATGATAGAGTGAGCATCCCTGCTTCTTTCCCGGCCTCTTGTAAACGGAACCACACAAAATGAACACATATTATTACAACCGCGCATGATGCTTACAAAGCCTGTAACGCCGTTGCTGTTCAAGCGAACAGGAGAGATGTCGGCATAGGTCTCTTCGCGGCTCAATAAAACATTGACCGCTCTTTGACCTTCTCCTGCTTCTTCGATCAGGGCAGGTAAAGCCCGGTATGCATCCGGTCCAATGACAATATCAACCAGCTTTTCTTCTTCCAAAAATTTCGACTTCAACCTTTCGGCCATGCAACCTAAAACACCAATGAGCATAGCCGGTTTTTGCTTTTTTATTTGTCTGAAGGTTTGAAGTCGGTTGCGAATTGTTTGCTCCGCTTTTTCGCGGATGGAGCAGGTATTCAACAAGACCACGTCGGCATCTTCAAAATTGCTTGTAGGGCCAAATCCACTCTTATTTAGAATAGAGGCAACAATTTCGCTGTCAGAAAAATTCATTTGACAACCATAGCTTTCTATGTAGAACCTTTTGGTATAAACGATCTCCTCCGTAGAAGTGGACATAAAGCGCTCACCCTGTCGGTTTTCGTCATGCGTTTTATCGATAAACAGATCCAGCATTTTTGTTTAAAATTCGGATGGCAAATATACGCAAAAATGATGTGCTGTGACAGGTTGACAGAAGCTTGAACTAATATTAACGATTGGAAATGAGAAAAGAATTCTATAGCAGGATCTGTAAAACATACTTATCTGCATATTTGCCCCAGTCCTTCAGGCTTTCTTTCAGGTTATCTTTTAAAGAAGCATTTGTGGTGATCTTGCCCTTGGTTGGCGCTTTGAGATCGGTTTCTTTTACCGCTTCCGTTTCTAATTTTGTGGCAAACCAGGTCACGTGTTGATGAGGAAGGGCAACGCCCAGTATCATGCCGGGTAATCCGCTAAAAGATTCAGGTCCGCCCGGCGTAGTGATCTCATCAGTATAGAAGGCAACCACATAAATTGAATCCAATATCAATGCATTTGCTCTTCTGCATTCAAAGCCGGCGATCGTTCTTGTTTCGTTTGTTATTTTCCAATTTATTTTTCGAAGGCTATCCTGGACAAGAAATATTTTTTCAAACGCTTTTTTCTGAGCAATGGATTGCTGTTTATCAAAATCGGAATAAACAACGTTCCCATCTGCAACGTCATTGCCAAACCACATTTTATTATTATCGGGGTTTTCTCTTCCCGGCCGATAAAGCGCCCTGTTATTATCAAAGGTCAAATCAAAGTAAGTTGTCTTAAATTGCTGCATGTTCTTCTTTACCCAATCTTTCCATCCGTCATCATTGAAATCCTGCATCTGGGCATAGATATTTACTTTATACTCAAATTCAATTTTACCCCGTGTGATAAAAACGGTGTTTTGACTTTTTGCATTTTGAAAAAACAATAATGCGCAGCAAATGATGATTGACTCGATACGATTCATGGATTTATTTCATTTTAATTACTGATGAACATCATTCCTCCACCCGACGGAGCTTTTGTTCCTGCCTTTGTGAAATTCCAAACTGCCGTAATCATAAAATATCTTTGAATGGTTGTATAGGTGTTTTGAGAGATAAAGTTAGAACTTACATTTCTCGTAATGCCTTTGTTCTGATTCAGGATATCGTTGGCAGAAACCTTTATCAACAATGCATCATTTTTAAGAAACTTTTTTCCAAACCAAGCATTCCACAAAGCCACGTTGGTATTATTGTCGAAAGCTGATGTGCGCTGACGAAATGTGTAATCCAGATCGGTGTGGATCTGTGTATTTAAGGGCAAAAAGAAATCCAGATCAGGATGCAAATTATAGGACCAGTATTTGGTGATGAAATCGGTTTGAATAGAAGATGTGCTTGTTGTGTAAGTGGCAGAAGCCCTGAAGCTGCAATCAATTTTCTTTTCTTTATATTTTCCCACGTAAAAACCAAAAGTATAATCACCGCTGTTGGTGGTGTTCATTTCATTATTTACAATACTGTTATTTCTGTTTTCACCAACATTTGCATTAACATTAATAAAAATATCCGGTTTCTTCCATTTGAATCCATAGTTGATGTTCGCAGATAAACTATAATTTCCGCCTACATTGATTGATTGGGTGATCTTTCTCCCGATCGTATCAACATAACTGCTCGTGCTGATGGCATTTTCCGTAAAGGTGTAGTTGACATTGGTCCAAAGATTTTTACCCGTGAGGGCCCGGAAGAAAAAATATTGCAGCCGGATATTATTTTGAAATGCTGGTTTTAATGCGGCGTTGCCCACTACAACATTCAAAGGATCTTCGTTATTTTGGATCGGCTGAATTTGCTGTAATGTGGGTTGAATGGTTGAGCCGTTGTATTGAACATAAATAGAGTTTTGCGGAGCAATATCAAAACTCAGACGTGCCTGCGGATACCAGTTCACAAAATTTCTCTTGCCAACAGTGTCTTTAAACAAATCGGTTTGTTTAAAATCGGTGAGTCCGACATTGGTTCCCGCATAAATCCTATACTTCTTTTTGGTGAGTGAATAATATAATCCGCCTTTTTGTGTAAAGGTGTTGAATGAATAATTGCTGCTGTAAATATTATCAAGCGAATCATATTTGCCGCCTTGCGATTTATTATACGATAGTTTATCTGCAGCACTGTTATTGATAATAACCCCATAGTTTGCTACTAATGATGAAGCCGCGGACAATGGTTCAGTATATGTTGCGTTCGTATTGAGTGTAAAAGTTTGGCTGCTATTGGTTTTGTATTGATCGGTTATTTGTGCAAGAGAAAGTGTGTCATTGGTAAAAAAGTTATTCGCTGAAAAAAGAAATCCATTAGAGATATTCTTCGCATAATTTTCAGTTACATCTACAGAAATGGTTCTTCCTTTCTTCTTTAATTTTTTCTTCCAGAGCAATTCACTATTAAATGAATTGTTATCACCGGTCGTCGTCGTTTTATTATTGCCATTATTAAGCATTGAACTGTCATGGACCAACAAAGACTGTGTGCTGTCGATGTTGTTGGTGATCTTGTGGACCAGGGTGCCGTCAAATGAAAATTTTATTGAAGAAGAAGAAGAATCGAACTGCAATTCATAATTCCCGAAAAGTTTGCTCCGCAATACCTGGTTGGTAAATTTTTGCTTTTGACTTTGATAATAGGAGGATAATGAATCAGGAAGAATGTATTCCGAATTGGTGGCGCTGTTTCCGTGCACAAATAGCTGCATTATTTTGTAATTGCCATTGATAGATTGATTATCATTATCCCATTTATTATTATAATGAACACCGCCGGTTTGCACCAACGGATATCCCTGACCGTTATAATTACCGTTCCATCCGCTGATGTCGTCTGCGCCGATAATGTTTCCATTTGCATCAACAGAAACTATTCCATTGCCTCCGCCAAAAGAGCTTTGATCCTGCCAGTTAAGCCCCGCCGTTCCGGTATTTGAAACAATTCCATACAGCGATAATTTTTCTTTCTTTTGAAATTTATTGAACATGAGCTGATTATCATGATAACCGTCGGTAGCTGCGCCCACACTGAGTTTCCCGAAATATCCGTTTTTCTTATCGTCTTTCAGTTTCAGGTTGATCGTTTTTTGTTTTTGCCCGTCATCGATGCCCGTAAAGGCTGCCTGGTCACTTTTCTTATCGAACACCTGCACTTTATCAACCATATCGGCGCGCAGATTTTTTGTTACCAGGGTAGGGTCATCTCCAAAAAATTCTTCGCCGTCCACCAACACCTTTTGCACCGTTTCCCCTTGTGCGGTAATGGTTCCATTTTTATCAACCTGTATCCCCGGCAATTTTTTTAAAAGATCTTCCACACTGGCATTTGGTTGCACCTTAAAACTATCTGCCTTAAATTCCGTGGTATCGCCTTTTAACCGGATAGCCGCATTTCCGTTTACAACAAATGCTTTTAATAACTGGCTCTTTAAGGTGAGCATTATTTGATGAAGATCCAGAATTGAAGAATCTTTCAGTTCAATCTGATCAACATAATCTGCATATTTCGGATATGTTACCAATATCAATAATTTGCCGGAGGGAAGATTATTCAGTTTAAAATTCCCGGATTTGTCCGAACGGGTATACCCCACCATTATGGAATCTTTTTGGCGAAGCACCATCACGACACTATTGGAAAGATTTTTCTTTTCGATGGTATCGCTGATCACTCCTTTTATAACGGCGGTTTGTGCAAAAGAACCATGAAAACAAATAAGCAACAGGAGGAATGAAGCGATTAGTTTTAGCATTAGTCAGGGTTAAATGTGACGTTGAATCTTTGATGCAGGGATATTGAATCTTCAGGCATATCAAATGTCAATTAAAAAATAATGAATATGCAGTGATGAACTCTTAATTTTACGTTAAAGAGAATTTTCTTCAACGATTGATAAAGCCATTGCGTTATGAGTGAAAACAAAAAAAAATCCATAAATCTTGATAAAGAAAAAAAAGCAGAAATCGGTGAATCGGAGAAAAAAGCCGACAAAATAAAAAAGAAAACTGTGGATACACATAAACGTTACGAGGAGATCCATTTTGTAGATTCAACCAAACCGGTTTGGAATTACTCATTATTTTCTGATGACGATGTTCACAATTTTCAAAACGGAACACACTATAGTTTGTACCATTTTTTCGGCGCTCATCAGCGCGAGGTACTTGGCGTACAGGGTTATTATTTTTCTGTCTGGGCCCCCAACGCCACTTTTGTTTCGGTCATCGGGAATTTTAACGACTGGAATAAAACATCGCATCCCTTATTTGTGAGGCTCGATAAATCGGGCATATGGGAGGGATTCATTCCTAACATGCAAAAAGGTGAAGCATACAAATATCATATTCACGGTTACAAGGGAGCAAAACTGGATAAAGGTGATCCCTACGCAAATTTTTGGGAAAAAAGGCCGAAGACAGCATCCATTACCTGGGAACTTGGTTATAGCTGGAATGATGACCAGTGGATGAAAACGAGAAAGAAGAATAATTCTCTTGACGCGCCGTGGAGCGTATACGAAGTTCACCTCGCCAGTTGGATGCGACCCGATAAGAATGATGAAGAGACTTATAATACTTATGATTTCTTTCGCGAAAATTTAGTCCCTTATGTAAAAGAAATGGCATACACCCATGTTGAGTTAATGCCAGTAATGGAACACCCTTTTGACGGGAGCTGGGGCTACCAGGGAACAGGCTACTTTGCACCCACCTCTCGTTTTGGTGACCCGCAGCAGTTTATGGCATTGGTTGATGCATTTCATCAGCAAGGCATCGGCGTTGTTTTGGATTGGGTTCCTTCACACTTTCCTTATGACGCCCATGGACTGTTCATGTTTGATGGAACCAACACCTATGAGTATGCGGACATGCGCAAAGGCTTTCACCCGGATTGGAATAGCTATATTTTCAATTATAAAAGAGGAGAAGTAAAATCTTTTCTCATCAGCAGCGCAAGAATTTGGATGGATAAATTTCATATCGACGGAATTCGCGTTGATGCAGTGAGTTCAATATTAAAATTGAATTATTCAAGAAAAAAAGGGCAGTGGGAACCAAACGAATTCGGCGGTGATGGAAATTTGGAGGCCATCGCGTTTATTAAAGATTTTAATGAAACATTGTTCAGGGATTTTCCTGACATACAGACCATCGCCGAAGAGGCAACAGATTGGCCGGGCATCAGCAAACCGACCTATGCAGGGGGTTTGGGATTTGGCATGAAATGGATGATGGGCTGGATGCACGATACCCTTGATTATTTCAAACTTGATCCCATTCATCGCCAACATCATCAGGATAAATTTGGTTTTAGCATGATGTACTACTATGATGAAAACTTCATGTTGCCATTAAGCCATGATGAAGTGGTGCATGGCAAATCGCCGATGCTGTATAAAATGCCCGGAGATGAATGGCAGAAATTTGCCAACCTTCGTCTTTTATATACGTATATGTTTACACACCCCGGAGGCAAATTGCTGTTTATGGGTGATGAGTTCGGCGCAACAAGCGAATGGAACTATAAAAGTGAATTGCAATGGGATCTGCTGAAGTTCGATCCGCATCGATTATTAAAGGATTGTGTTCGTGATCTGAACCATTTATTAAAAGATGAGCCGGCGCTCTATCAAAACCAATTCAACATTTATGGATTTGAATGGGTCGACCTGAATCATCGTGCAGAAAGTGTTATTGTTTATCGCCGCAAAGGGAAAAAATCGAAAGATGATGTGCTCATCATCCTGAATATGACCCCGATCGTTCGTCGTGACTGGAAAGTGTACACGCATGGCAAAACATCGTGGAAAGAGATCTTTAACAGTGATGACAAAAAATATTGGGGAACTGGTGATGTTTTTAACCCTGATCCGGAAGTAAAACTGGTAGATAAAAAAGAAGAGATGTATGAAATAAATGTTCATCTGCCAGCGTTAGGAGCTATAGTGTTGAAATAAAGAGTATACGGGTATTTACTTACTTTTTTTCTTGCATTTTTTATTGTCAACGCCATTTGAAAAATGACACACATTGTGTAAATTTGACAAGTCCTAATTCCAATTTTATGAAAAACGTACTCTTGCTGGTTTCCTCTGTGTTTTTTATTCAGCTCGCTACTTCACAAACAAATGATAGTTCCGCTTTTTATTATCAGAAAGGCATGGCAGAAAAAGATAGCCGGCTTTACATGGTTGCATTTAACGATCTGCAAAAATCGACTTTTTTCAAAGGTGATAATGTAGATGCGCAACGGGCGCTGGGCCTGACATCGCTTGAATTGAAAAAATATGATAACGCGGAGATTGCTTTTCAAAAAGTGGAAGAAATAAAAAAAGACGATGCTGTTGCGATCGAAAATCTGGCGAATCTGTATTTCTGGACGCATCAATGGCCGCAAGCGATTGAATATGCAAAAAAAGCACAACAACTCAATGCAGGAAAAAACTGGAATTATATAATTGGCAAATGCTATTATCAACAGGAAGATTACGGCAACTCGTTTAAATACCTGCAGGCTGCAGCAAAAGATGATACGGCAAATGCAGAAATCCCTTATTTGCAGGCGCGCAGTTTTGTTGATATGAATAATTATAAAGCAGCGATCGCATTTTTTAAGCGTGCGATACAGCTGGATTCGACTAAATTTCAATGGACATACGAATGTGCATTAACCTATGCAACTATTCCTGATGACAAATCTGCAATCCAATATTATTTATTGGCAGCACAAAAAGGATATAAAACCGATAATGACTATTGGGAGAATCTATCTGATTCGTACATCGCCGTTGGTCAACCCGAAAAAGGGGTGGAGTTAATGTTGAAGGTCCTGGAGAAAAAACCTGCAGATCTTGTTTTATTATATAGCGTTGCTGATGCTTATTATCACTTGAAAAAATACCAGGAAGCGATCGATTATTGGGATAAGATCTTATTTTATGATAAAGACAATGCAAAGGCGCTTTATATGATCGGTATGGCTTATCAAAAGAAGGGCGATACAGACAAAGGCAGACAGCTTTGTGATAAAGCCATTGAAATGGATCCTTCGTTAAAGAATCTCAAACACGAAATAAAGATGGATATGTGATTGGATGTTTGGGGTAAGTGGTTTGGTACTGGGCGTTTTGAGAACGATATTATCCAGCCGGCATCTAAAGTCATAGATCCTTATCACATTCTCTCCGGAACTTTTATTCCCAGTAATGTCATAGCGTTTCGTATAGTTATTGCCGTTAGATTGCACAATTGCAGTCTGAGTGTTTTTTTCTCCTGGCTTTCAGCATTGGCAACAGAATGTTCTGCATAAAACGAGTTGAAAGTTTTCGCAAGATTATAGATGTAATTGGCAATTACGGAAGGATTCATTTCTTCGCAGGCCTGGTTTATGATTACGGGATATTTTTCAGCAATCGTGATCAGCATTTTTTCGAGCGGGAACAACGTGTTTTCAGTGTCATCGGTCATTGACCTTGTAACATTCGCCGCTTCTTTTCTCAAAATACTTTTCAGTCTTGCATAAGCATATTGAATAAAAGTGGCCGTGTATCCATGCAGGTCGATTGATTCTTCCGGATTGAATAGCATTCTTTTTTTAGGATCAACGCGTAAAAGAAAAAATTTCAATCCGCCAACACCAATGGTTTCATAAAGTTCATTCAACTCATCGTTGGAGAATCCCTCTGTTTTTCCTTGTTCTTTTGTTTTCTTTTCAGCTTCGTTATGCATTTCATCCAACAGATCATCCGCATCAACGACAGAACCTTCTCTTGTTTTCATCCGTCCACTGGGCAATTCAACCATTCCGTAACTCAAATGAAAAATATTCTCCGCCGAAGGGATCTGGAGCTTCTCACAAATTAGTTTCAATACTTTAAAATGATAATTCTGTTCATCACCCACCACATAAATGCTCAAGTCACATTTATATTGTTCATATTTTTGCTGAGCCAAACCAATATCCTGGGTGATGTAAACAGCGGTTCCATCTTTTCTACGAACTATTTTTTCATCCAATCCCTCTTTTGTCAGATCGATCCAGACACTGCCATCATCTTTTTGAAAAAAAACATTTTTTTTCAACCCATATTCTACCAGGTCTTTTCCGAGAAGGTAAGTGTTACTCTCATAATATATCTTGTCAAAATCGGTACCGATTCTTTTGTATGTTTCATCAAAGCCGGCATACACCCAGCTGTTCATTGTCTTCCACAATTCAAGGACATCTGGCTTTCCGGCTTCCCAGTCAATCAACATTTGCTGCGCAGCCTTCATTAATGGCGCCTCTTTTTCTGCTTGCTCCTTATTGACGCCGTTGGCGACCATTTCATCCACTTGTTTTTTTAGTTCATTGCCAAACAGCACATAATAATCCCCAACAAAATGATCGCCCTTTATTCCTGTGCTCTGTGGCGAAGCACCTTTGGCAAAAAGCTGCCAAGCGATCATGCTCTTGCAAATATGAATGCCCCGATCGTTGGCAATGCATGTTTTTACAATATCGAAACCATTGGCTTTATAAATTTCTGCAACACTCCATCCTAAAAAATTATTGCGAAGGTGTCCCAGATGCAGGGGCTTATTGGTATTGGGCGATGAATATTCAACCATTACTTTCCTGCCTGTTTTTTCCTTATTACCAAAATTTTCATTGTTGAAATTTTGAAAAAGAAAATTTGTCCACACCTTCTCGGCGACAACCAGATTTAAAAACCCTTTGATAACATTGTAAGAAGAAAAAAATTGAGGATGTCCATTGATCAGAAAATCCCCCAATTCCTTTCCTATAATTTCAGGAGATCTTTTTAATGGCTTCACCAGGGAGAACAATACAATCGTATAATCGCCTTCGAATTCAGGTTTTGTTTCGTTGATGAGAATATTTTTCCCCACAGCGTCCAAGGAATACAAATTTTTAAGCGCCTGTTGTGCAATAGATTCTATTTGATCAATAACCGTCATTCAAATATTTTAGTTGGCGCAAAAGTAAGCTATGAAAGCTGGGCAATAAAAAATTAGTGAAATGATATTTTTAACGAACACGCAACAAGTGTTTATATTATCTTCGCGGCTATTTTAAGATGGTCAGGAAAAATATAATATCGTTTATAGATTTTTTTTATCCGCCTTTCAGAAAGCTGATGCCTTTGCAGACCTTCCGCTATGCTGCCTGCGGCGGCGCGAACACCTTGCTTGATATTTTTATTTTTTTTATCAGCTATAATTATATTCTGGATAAACAAAACCTCGACCTGGGACTTTTTGTTTTTAAACCGCATATCGCCGCATTCATCATTGCATTTTGTGTAAGTTTCCCCGTTGGCTTTTTATTGATGCGCAATGTGGTTTTTACCGAATCAACATTACACAGAAGAGTGCAGTTATTCCGGTATTTTGTGTTGGTGATAATTTGTATAGTGCTGAATTATTTCTTTATAAAATTATTCGTTGAACAGTTTCATATTTACCCGACCATTGCAAAGGTCATCACCACATTGATCGTTGTGACATTCAGTTATCTGACGCAAAAAAAATTCACTTTTAAAGTAGAGACCAATAACGGATAATGGTCAAACCTATCTTGGATCTTCCATTAAAACTCTTCTTTTGGCTGCGTCATGCTGAACCAGTTTCCCACGCCATCGGTAATGATCGCTTCAGTGCCATAGAACTGTTCCCGTGGTTCGCATTTGAACTCAACACCTTTTGCCTTTAGTTCTTCATAGGTTGCGCGACAATCAGGAGTGTACATAACTCCAGCGCCCATCACCCCTTTATCGAGTAGCAATCTTAATGCCTTACCTACTTCCTCATCCTGATCATACATTGCATTACTTCCATCCAGCAAGGCTATCTCCAGATCGGGTTGTTCCGGTGGATTTAATGTAAGCCAGCGCATTCCATTTTCCATCGTTACATCTGTGTTAACTTTAAAACCCAGTTTGTTGACATAAAAATCGTACGCTTTATTTTGATCGCTTACAAATAAAGACACATGTGACATTTTTGTTACCATAAAAAATATTTTAGTTGATCAAATCTATTTTTAATGAGCAGAAATCAATTCTCGAAAATTGCTTTTCTGAAAACCTAAATGTTTCTCGGGTTTTTCCATTTTTTGTTTAATCGTTCGATGGTCCCTTTTATTCGTTCAAATCTTGTTTCTTCTCTTTTTGCGGTAACGATCCACTCTACATATTCTTTTCTATTACTAAAAGAAAGTGAGTTAAAAAATGCTTCAGCAGTTTTGTTCTTCTTTAGAGCTGCAGCCAATTCTTCAGGCAAGCGGATGGTTTTCTTCTCTGCATTAATGTATTTGAAGATCTCTCTTACTTTGGGTTCTGATGTTTTATTCTTGTCGGCTTCTGTTTTCAAACGACAACCAAAAGCAGACCAGGTTTCATTAAATGAAATAAGATTTATCCATTGCAATTCATCATGCTTCAACAGGTTTTCCCAGCCTTTATCCCGGGTCAGGTCTGTCTGCATTTTTGAAGTTCCCTTTGGATAATAGATCCAGCACACAACATCATCTTTCATTAATGTCAAAACTTTTTCCAATTCATCATCCATTTGCTTTTTATTGGCAACAAACCAATGCAATTGCTGATAATTTTTTGTGCTTGTAGAAATTTTTAACCCGCGTGGGGCGGGCTCAAGATTTTTCTTAAAATCGGATGGAGCATTAATGATAAGCAAAGTATAGTCATCCCTGATCTTTAATTTTTGGCTGATCTCGTTTGGCATGAGAATTCGTTTTCACTAAAATACGTAAGAGCGCGCAAAAAAATTTATTGAAAATTGCTTTTATCTGTCCAATTTGTATGTTTCGATGAAACAATGCGGAATGAAGGCTTTCGGCTGTTTTTTAGCCAATTGTTTTTTTGCAAACGCAAGGTTGCGATAATATTGGGGTGCAAATCCAATTTGTCTTTTGAATAAGATGCTAAAAGAACCGATACTTTCAAAGCCAACATTATTGCAGATCTCACTTACGGACAGATCATCATCAGCCAGCATCAGTTTCGCATTATCAATTCTTTTTTTGGTGAGGTATTGATGGGGAGTTTTGCGGTAAATGCGCGTGAACAATCTATGAAAATGGAATCTTGAGATACATGATTGGCGCGAGATAATATCAAGATCCAGTTGCTGATCGAAATTTTCGTCAATGAAAATCTTTGCCGAAACAATTCTTTGATAGACTTCTGTTGCAATATCCATGTTGAAAATTGGTTTTAGTTTGGAGGTGTAAACTGCCATAGATCTGAGCAAGCAAAACAATCAAATCCATAATCACCCTGGCCGGCTGCAAAATAACCTCTATTATCAATGGTAAAACCATATCCTCCATTCCTGAAAAAAGTGAAAAAAGCCATGCGTGCCCAGGTATCGCTTGCCGGGTCGTATTGCCAGTTATCACCTCCCATTACATATCCGTGCTTATTGATCGTTATCGCTACGGGAGGATAGGTGTAAGTACCGGGAAATGTATTTTTTTGCAGCCAGGAATCGGTGGAAGGATAATATTGCCAGCATTCCCCAGTTTGATTTTGATCCTTTGTCCAGCCACACAGAAAAGCAAGACTGTCGATCGAGAAGGCAACGATCGGATCCAGATATGACCCGGGAAAATTATTCTTTTGAGTCCATCCATCAGCGTTTTGATCATACTCCCATACTTGAGCGGAAGATGGACCGGAGGACCCGGATGGAAAACCGACCAAATACCCTTTATTTCCGATGGCGAAATTTGCATTGCCGTTTAGCACAATTCCCGGAAATGAGCTTTTCTGGCTCCATGTATTGGTACTTGGATCATAAGCATAGATATTTTTCGATGTCGAATCCTGCTGGTCATTCACGCCCAATCCGACATAGGCAATATTATTGATGACAAACCAATTCGGAAGATACCGACTGACCGGTGCGTTGGCCATTTGGGTCCAGGTGTCGGAGCCGGGGTCATATTGAAACAGTTGATTTGTGCCGCCTCCGCCGTTATATCCAAGACAAACATAGCCGTAACTACCAATATCAAATCCCGCTCCGCAACAATAGGCCGTACCGATATAGGTATTGCCCCTGATCATATTGGCCTTCTGTAACCATGCCCCGGGAAGATCCAATATCACAAAGTCCTGCATACTGGTGGTTGTTCTGCCCTGCACGGTTATGGTAATCTTTCCTGTAGTGGCGTTATTGGGAACGATCACGGTAATTGCACTGTCATTGATAGACGCTATTGTGGCCTGCACTCCATTAAATGTTACGGTAACAGCAGTGGCAACGGAATCAAAATAAAGTCCCGTTATGTAAACAAATGATTTGACCGGACCCTGACCGGGACTAATGCTTATAATTTGAGGGGAGTGTATATCCTGCGTTTTTTTGCAGGCAGATAAACAAAAAAGCCATGCAAGAAATATTGAAATATAATTTCTCATAAGCAGCGATATTCCTAAAGTTAAGTATTTTTAAAATCAATAAATCAACACCATGCGCATCTTTATTTCCTTGCTCTTTACATGCTTCTTCTGTATAAATATAAAAGCCCAGCAAAGCCCAAAAATAAATTATGGCGATAATAAAGCTGCTGGCCATTACTTGCGCACGAGAGGGATAAATTTATATTACGAAGTCTACGGACAGGGATCACCGTTACTTTTTATCCATGGTAACGGTGGCTCACTGGCAAGTTTTTCAAATAACATACCTTATTTCGCTCATTATTATAAAGTGATTGCCGTTGATAGTCGGGCACATGGAAAATCTGTTGACAATAATGATTCATTATCTTTTGAAATGATGGCGGATGATTTCAACGCCTTGCTCGATTCGCTGCACGCAGATAGTGCTTTTGTGATCGGCTGGAGCGATGGTGGCATAAATGGATTGTTATTGGCCATTCGTCATCCGGACAAGGTAAAAAAACTGGCCATTACCGGCGCCAATCTTTGGCCAGACACGACCGGACTTACCCCATTTGTTTTTAATTTAATAAAAAATGGAAGCGCGGAATTGAGAAAGAAAGAACAAACACAAAAAGTAAAAAACGATTTAAAAATTTCTGATCTTGATCTATTCCAGCCGCACATCAGTTTGGAACAACTGCATACCATAAAATGCCCGACATTGGTAATCGGGGGAGATCATGATGCAATTCCTGTTTTACATACAGTGCTGATCGCTCAAAATATTTCGCAGTCTTATTTATGGATAATACCCAACTCCGGTCATTCAACGCCAATATTTAAAAAAGATCAATTCAACCCGCTCATCAGGGATTTCTTTAAAAACCCTTATAGAAAAATTGAAGGATTTGATACTTTTAAATAATGGCAGATTCAAAGATTTCAAAAATTGGTCTCAAGCCATTTCATTAAAGCGTTCCCTGGTTCTTCTACGCCAACAGAGGTGTTTGACAAAATGATCACAGCAAATTTTTTCTTTAGATTGATGGCAAGATAACTTCTGTATCCGCCGGTTCCCCCGTTATGAAAAAGAACAGGATCATTTCCGGGTTTTATGTAATGCCATGCCAGTCCAATTTTTGTTCCGCTCTTGTCGAATGTAATTTCATGAGTAAGTGTTATTGCGCGTTTCAAAGGCGGCGGCGCATCTCCCAAATTTGCTTCTGCATATTTTACCAGGTCTGCAGCCGTGGACCGAATGGCACCGGCAGGAGCGAGGGCATCAAAATCCCATTGTGAACTGTAGCTGCCATCTTCGGTATATCCTTTTGCAAAACGTGCGGAGTCATTTTTCTTTATAAATTGCCTGGTATCATTCATGCCAAGCGGGTTGCATATATTTCCCACCAATAGATCCTCATAACTTTTCTTGTACAGTTTTTCCAGTATTACCCCCAGGGTGCCGGCAGCAAGATTGGAATATTCATATTTATCGCCGGGCTTACGCGTTGGTGTAAAATTTTTATAGAAGCTGAATAGATCATTATCGGTATAATCCTTATAAGGATTTGCATTTTCTGCGGGATGAAAATTTGTTGGCATCCTTGGGATTCCGGAAGAATGATTAGACAAGGTCTTCAGCGTCACCGGCGTTCCTGCATAGATAAGTTGCGGAATAGAATCCGGCAGGTATTTATTTACTGGATCGTCTAATTTCATTTTGCCGGCATTGACTGCTTCAGCAAACAAAATAGAGGTAAATGTTTTTGAGATCGAACCTATTTCAAATATTGTCTGGTCATTTGGTATTTGCTTATTTCCTTTGGCTGTTTCTCCATAACCATAATAAAAAACTTTCCCGTCTTTTAAGATGGCGATACTTAATCCTGTTGTTACTTTTAGATCAATATAGGGCTGTACTGCTGAATCAACTTTTTTATCCAACGCAGACTGCAGATTATTGGTTGAGGGAACTTGATAGTCTTTTTTTGCCTTTGAATCAACATAGGGTTTAAATAGAAAAGTTTGCAGCTTATCCATATCATCAAGACTGATGAAAAGGGAAAGTGTGGCGGAACTGAATACTGTTTTGTAATCGCTGATACCGTTGGCAAAAGTTTCGAATGTCACCTCTTTCATTTCTCCGAGAGGAAATAAGTTGTTTTCACAAACATTTTTGAACGCATCGGGTGAAAGTTCTTTTCTAAACAATTTTCCACTGAGCGAATAAAGCTGGTCCACATTTTTATCGTTGAAAAATTTTCTCACAAGCTGGCAGACCGAATCTATTTTTTGTTGCTGGTCAGGTTGTGCATGAATAGCACTGCACAAACTGGTAAGTATGAATAGAAATATGAACTTTTTCATAATTGGCATTTTACGCAGAAAGGTAATTAATTTAATCGGGCAGCCCCGGTCTGAACTCTGACAATTTTTCATTTTATTCTGCGTGGCATAATGATTGACAATCATCTGTACACATTATACCAACCAAAAAGGAGAAAAATATATGAGTAAGATTATAGGAATTGATTTAGGGACAACCAATAGTTGCGTTTCCGTCATGGAAGGCAATGAACCGGTGGTGATTGCAAACGATGAAGGTCGTCGCACTACGCCGTCTGTCGTGGCTTTTCTTAAGAATGGGGAACGCAAGGTCGGTGATCCGGCAAAGCGCCAGGCGATCACCAATCCGAGGAACACAATCATGTCAGTAAAGCGTTTTATGGGTCGCAGATATGATGAGGTGACCAATGAGATCAGTCACTGGAGCTATAACGTAGTAAAAGGTGACAATAATACTTGCCGTATTGACATTGACGGCAGGCAATATACGCCACAGGAAATTTCTGCAATGATTTTGCAGAAAATGAAGAAAACGGCGGAAGATTATCTGGGTCAGGAAGTGACCGAAGCAGTTATCACTGTTCCGGCTTATTTTAATGATGCACAACGCCAGGCGACAAAAGAAGCTGGTGAAATTGCCGGGCTTAATGTTCGCAGAATTGTCAATGAACCAACAGCAGCGGCTTTGGCTTATGGATTGGATAAAAAACATAAGGATGAAAAGATCGCCGTTTTCGATTTGGGTGGCGGAACATTTGATATTTCCGTTCTTGAATTAGGGGATGGCGTATTTGAAGTGAAATCAACAAATGGTGATACACACCTTGGTGGTGATGATTTTGACAAGCTGATCATGGATTGGCTTGCGGAAGAATTCAAGAAAGATGAGAATATTGACCTGAGAAAAGACCCGATGGCATTGCAGCGTTTGAAAGAGGCCGCTGAAAAAGCAAAGATCGAATTATCATCTTCCAGCGAAACAGAGATCAATCTCCCGTACATTACGGCGGTTGATGGTGTTCCAAAACATTTGGTAAAGAAATTGACGCGCGCAAAATTTGAACAGCTTGCAGATACATTATTTGAAAGATGTTTGAAGCCTTGCGAACAGGCATTGAAAGATGCGGGCTTGAACGCATCACAAATTGATGAAGTGATATTGGTAGGGGGAAGTACACGCATTCCGAAAGTGCAGGAAATTGTTGAGAAATTTTTTGGCAAGAAACCAAATAAGGGAGTTAATCCCGATGAAGTAGTTGCCGTTGGTGCAGCAATTCAGGGTGCAGTATTAACCGGTGAAGTGAAAGACGTATTGTTGCTAGACGTCACCCCGCTTTCTTTAGGTATTGAAACTATGGGAGGCGTAATGACAAGATTGATCGATAGCAACACCACTATCCCGACAAAAAAATCAGAAACATTCTCAACAGCGAGCGATAATCAACCTGGGGTGCAAATTCATGTATTACAGGGTGAACGTCCGATGGCAAATCAAAATAAGAGTTTAGGAATGTTTAATCTCGATGGCATTCCGCCAGCTCCGCGCGGGGTTCCGCAGATCGAAGTGATTTTTGATATCGATGCAAATGGAATTTTACATGTTACCGCAAAGGATAAAGGAACGGGCAAAGAACAAAAAATACGGATTGAAGCAGGCAGTGGATTAAGCAAGGACGAGGTTGAAAAAATGAAAGCAGAAGCAAAAGCAAACGAATCTACGGATAAGGCGGCCCGTGAGAAAGTGGACAAAGTAAATCAGGCGGACAGTTTGATTTTCCAAACGGAAAAACAATTGAAAGAATACGGAGATAAGATCCCTGCTGATAAAAAAGCACCGATTGAAAATGCATTAAGCAAATTGAAAGAAGCACATAAAAGCCAGGATGTAAATGCTATTGATACAGCAGTCGCTGAAATGAATAATGCATGGACAGCTGCTAGTGAAGAAATGTACAAAGCAACGCAAGCTGCCGGTGGTGAACAACCACATGCAGATGCCAATGCAGGAGGACAACAAGCTAATGCAGGTACTGGTTCTGAAAATGTAACGGATGCAGAGTTTGAAGAAGTAAAATAATATTTTACCCTCAATATATTCTCAAAGCTCTCTACCTTTTAGAGAGCTTTTTTATTTCGTAATGCCTATTGAACATGATGATCTTCATTGGCGTCACCATCGATGAAAGGATTTATTAATACATTCATTTTCAATTAAAATAAATTGCGAAGAAAACATTTTCCCGATAAGGCCGCATATAACTACTGGGTGCCATTACTCACTAACAGTATAGCATACACTAAGTTGTAAAATAATAAATGTCTCTTTAACATTTCATTAAGGTATAAGTTTGCAAATAGGCAAATTTGTTGTACCTTTGCAGCGTCAAATTGAGCATTTGTACAGTACTTACAACAGGGTCTTTAACTGAAACACTTCTTTCTACGATTCTTACGTGTTCCCCTCGGGTTGCTCAAAAAATATAATCGTAATTAATAAAAAACAGATAGATTATGAACAGTAATGTTATGCCTTCCATTGTAAAAATGGAACAAGAAGTATTAGAACAATTATTATCAACAGCAGACGTAAAAGAAACTATTGCAACGGACGTAAATTTCGCAAAAAATCAAAACCGTGCATTTGGGATCGTTGACCTTTGGAATATCCAACGCAACATGAAATCTGCAAGAAAAATTTCTAAAAGAAATTCTTTATAATAAATATTGTTCTATAATAAAAATGCTACCGCGAGCGGTAGCATTTTTATTTACAATATGTTTGAATGATCAAATGATATCTAAAGCTTTTCCGAAAAAGGTGCATATAA
This sequence comes from Chitinophagales bacterium, assembly GCA_021323755.1. Classification (GTDB taxonomy): domain Bacteria; phylum Bacteroidota; class Bacteroidia; order Chitinophagales; family Chitinophagaceae; genus Puia. The sequence goes on from JAJPKJ010000009.1 coordinate 206,837, forward strand.
ATGGAAGCGTCAAAATACAAACTCCACCAATGATTGTGTACAACCAAAAAAAGGCAATAACAGATAAAATAAAAAGAATCCAATAAAGCCCGGTTGATTTTTTTGTTTCTTCCATTTTCAAAATTTTCAACGAAATTAGGGCAAATGAATTAATCAACAAAGCAGTTCTCTTCTCTATTTAAAATTTTCTTATTTGTTCGATTTCAAGAACGCTATTTGCTGCAGCCGGGTTTTCAATGGCAAATAATAATGCATGCAGCATCTGTTTTAAAGAAACCAATCGCAATGCCTTTGCAGTCTTGGAGGTTGAAGGAATCATTTCCAATATGGGAAAAAATGGAGTCATTAATAATGGCCAATAATGTCCTGGTCCAATTACATACCAGGGACGAATAAAAGTATAATGCAAGCCTTTTTCTTTTATTGATTCTTCCCCTTGCGCCCGGCATAGTTGATAATCGCGCATTATTTTAGTTGGCATTTGGGCCACACTCACATAAATAAAATGAGCGACTCCCGCTTGATGAGCAGCTTTTACAGCTGTTTTTACAGAGGCAAGGTCAACTGTTTTAAACAGTTCCTTTTTACGGGGTCCGGGATGCGGTACACCAAGTAACTGGACAAATATGGATTGAGCAGGAATTGCTGCTGCAAAGGTCTTTTCATCAAAAGGATCGGCAATTACAAAATCACAGCCTGGGGGTAATTTTCTTTCAGAACCCGCTCGCACCAATGCTTTTACCGGGTATCCCTTAAGCAGTAGAATCTTTATCAATCTTTTCCCCATATAGCCGGTGCCGCCGGTTATGAATATCGCAGGCATATTCTTTTAAAATAGATTACGATGTTAATCGCCAAAAAGATTAAAATCAAATAAATTATCTGCAATCAAAGAAGGTTTTATTAAATTCGCCCGAAAGATTGTGTAAAACTAACGCTATCATTGGCCTTGGTTTACACAAATAATTGCTTTTAGATGAAAATACAGTTTTACTTAAGGTTTCATACACAAAACGGACAGAATCTATTTATTACAGGTAATATTAAAGAGTTGGGGAACGGTGAAGTGGAGAAGGCTTTTCCCCTTCAATATCTTAATAATGATTTTTGGGTAGCATCGCTGGAAACAGATTCGGCTCTTCATCCAAAAGTTCAATACAACTATTTATTGAAGAACGAAGACGGTACCATTGTAATGGAATGGGGTAATGACCGCGTTATTGATATCTCAAAATCAGGTGTTGAAGAAATTCAAACCATTGACACTTGGAACCATGCCGGTGAATTTGAGAATGTATTTTTTACCGCACCTTTTCAACAAACCTTATTAAAGCACCATAAAAAAACGGCGAAACAAAAAGCAGTAAAACACTTCACGCATATCTTCAAAGTAAAAGCGCCGCTATTAAAAAAGAATGAAGCGCTTTGCCTTGCAGGCAGCAATACAGCTTTGGGTGAATGGAATACGGATTTAGTCTTAATAATGTCCCTGCACGATAATTGGTGGACCTGCAAAGTTGATCTTCCAAAAGAATCTTTTCCTGTTGCTTATAAATATGGCGTATACAGCGCAAAAGAAAAAAAATTTCTGCATTTCGAAAGTGGTGATAACAGAATAGTTTATGGGGATGCCTTAGAAAACAAGATCACCATTGTGCATGATGGCTTTGCACAATTGCCAAATAATAACTGGCGTGGCGCGGGCATTTCCATTCCGGTTTTTAGTTTGCGAAGCAAAAATTCTTTTGGTGTGGGTGAATTCTGCGATTTGAAATTATTGGTTGATTGGGCAACCAAGACTGGCATGAAACTCATCCAACTTTTACCGATCAACGATACGATTGCCACCCATACCTGGATTGATTCTTATCCTTATGCTGCAATATCGGCCTTTGCATTGCACCCGATCTATATCAACCTCGAAGACCTTGCAGGCAAAAAAAACGCCGGGTTAATAAAAGCATTGCACAAAAAATACAAAGAGCTTAATGAATTACCGGATGTAGATTATGCGCGTGTTACCAATTTGAAATTATCAGTCATCAAAGAATTATTCGCTACAGAAAAAGAGAGTTTTTTTGATAATGAGGATTATCTGCAGTTCTTTGAAAAGAATAAGCATTGGCTTGTTCCTTATGCCGCGTTTTGTTGCCTTCGTGACAGATACGGCACCTGCGATTTTACCAAATGGAAACAACAAAGCAAGTACAATAAAGATTCGATAGAAAAATTTGTTTCGCCAAAAGCAAGACATTATGATTCTGTCACCATTCATTATTTCACGCAATATCACCTGCACTGTCAATTACGGGATGCTGTAGAATACGCTCACAAACACGGCATTATTGTAAAAGGCGATATTCCGATTGGCATCTATCGCTACAGTTGCGATGCCTGGATCGAGCCAGAATTATATCATATGGATTTTCAGGCTGGCGCGCCCCCTGATGGCTTTGCTGTCAAAGGGCAGAATTGGGGATTTCCCACTTACAATTGGGAAGAAATGGCCAAAGATGGATTTAGCTGGTGGAAAAAAAGACTTGAGCAAATGTCGCATTACTTCGATGCTTTTCGCATTGATCATATCCTGGGGTTCTTTCGGATCTGGAGTATCCCGATGAATGCTGTGGAAGGAATACTTGGATATTTTGTTTCTGCGATTCCTGTTCACATCAATGAATTCAGCCAGAGAAATATTCCATTCAATTATCATCGTTACATAAAACCCTTTGTCAATGACGCTGTGTTGTGGGAGGTTTTTGAACATGATGCTGAAGAAATAAAATCAACATATCTTAATTCGACAAACAACGGTTTTTATGAATTGAAAGAAAATTTTGACACGCAGCGAAAATTAGAGGATCATTTTTTGACGAAGGAAAAAACCGATCTTAATAATAAAATAAAATACGGATTATTTAATCTCGTTTCCAATGTGATCTTGTTTGAAGTCCCTGGTTCGCAGGGTCAGCAATTTCATTTTCGCTTTTCCATGGAAACAACTTTTTCATTCCGTTATCTTGATTGGCACGTTCAGCAACAATTGAAAGAGCTGTATGTAAATTATTTCTTTCAACGCCAGGATCATTTCTGGATGGAAGAAGCGATGAAAAAATTACCGGCGTTAAAACGCGCGACAAATATGCTGGTTTGCGGTGAAGATCTGGGAATGGTTCCGCATTGCGTTCCGGATGTGATGAAACAAACCGGGATCCTGAGTCTTGAAATTCAGCGAATGCCGAAAGATCCGAAAAAGGAATTTTTCCATCCTGCAGATGCGCCCTATTTATCCGTCGTGACACCATCAACCCACGACATGAGCACGATAAGAGGCTGGTGGGAAGAGGACCGGGCAAAAACGCAGCAATTTTTTAATTATGAATTAGGTCAATGGGGAGATGCACCATTTTTTTGTGAGCCCTGGATAAACAAAGCCATCATCATACAACATTTATATTCACCGGCAATGTGGAGCATTTTTCAATTGCAGGATCTGTTGGGAATGAATGCCGATTTGCGAAGAGAAAACCCCTTTGATGAAAGAATCAATGTTCCGGCTAATCCAAAAAATTTCTGGAAATACCGAATGCACTTGTTCCTTGAAGATTTGATAAGCGAGAAGAAATTCAACGAAGAATTGAAAGATTATGTACATGCATCGGGAAGGTAGCCATTGGTCCATTAATCAACCATGAAGAATGAAAAAAGATCCATCCCCAGGCTTCGGAATGCTGATTGCTGACTTCATTATCCACGCATGAAAGTCCGGTATTGGTCATATAATCTGCCATTCAAACACCCATTCACCATTTCAAAGGGTACAAAAACACACCAACCGACATTTGTTGTAGCCCTTGAACATTTTGGAATTATAGGCTATGGGGAAGCTCCTGCAATAAGTTATTATGATATCCCTGTTGAAAAAATGATTGAAGATCTTGAAAGCAAAAAAATATTTGTAGAAAAATTTGCATTCAATGACCCATCTCGTTTCTGGCATTATCTGCATCATTTATTTCCAAAAAATTCTTTTTTAGTTTGCGCATTGGACATTGCCGCCTGGGACATTTATGGTAAACTAAGACAAAAACCACTTTATAAATTGTGGCAAACCGCTTTTACAAAAGATGTTTTGACTGATTATACGATCGGCATTGATTCCATTGAGCGAATGATTGAAAAAATGAAAGAAAAACCATGGCCCATCTATAAAATAAAATTAGGAACAACCCATGATCTTGAAATCATTGAAGCGCTAAGAAAAAATACAAATGCCGTTTTTCGTGTGGATGCGAATGCAGCATGGACAACAGAGGAAGCATTGCAAAAAATTCCTTATTTACAAAAAGCAGGAGTGGAGTTGATTGAACAGCCTTTAGCGAAAGATGACTGGGATGGAATGAGAATATTATTTCAGAAATCCTCATTGCCATTGATAGCAGACGAGTCCTGTGTTGGAGAAAATGATGTTGAAAAATGTTTTGAGCATTTTCATGGCATTAATATCAAACTGACCAAATGCAGCGGGATAACACCCGCACTAAGAATGATTGAAAAAGCAAGGAGTTTAAATATGCGGGTGATGATGGGTTGCATGAATGAAAGTACCATAGGAAGCGCAGCCGTAGCGCATTTTCTACCACAATTGGATTATGTTGATATGGATGGACCGCTTTTACTTGCAGAGGATATCGCAAGGGGAATTGATTACGATTATGGAAAGATCATTATTTCTGACAGACCCGGACTTGGCATTGAATTGAGATAAATAAGAATCTAATTCCCTACAGCAAAAGAAAATGTCTGGACGCCCGCTTTTCCATCAGCAGTAATTCCCTGAATAACTCCAATATATTTTCCTTTCAGATCTGATGTATAAAATGAAATTTGTTTCTTTCCTGTATCATTGGTATTCACATTCGGCGACCAGTATAAAACATTTCTGAAATCCGGCAACCTGCTGTCAAGCTGGTCCTGCGTTTCATAAACGGGGGAATAAAATTCCCGTTGCAATTGCAAGCCATCATATTTTAACACAAGAACATTCGGATCAAACTGAAAACCGGCAAGATCGCCATTATATGTGCTATAACTTATTATCCCGTCCGCAACCAGAGGTCCTAAAAAATACCTGCGATTCATCACTTCGATCTTTCTGATTTTTAATGGATCGAATGCCATGATCTTATTAATATCAGTTGCCGGCACTCCGTCAAATAATACAAGCGGATCGGATTCAAAAAATAATTTGTAGGGATAATTCAACACCTTATAATGAAAATGCCCGTCATGTTTTCTTACGGTAATATCAGCAATGTATTCGCGCATCACTTCTTCCATAGTATTAAACCGTGTATAATCATCGAGATAATATTTTTGATCGGGCTTCCCATAAAATGCAGTTGTATCTTTTGTCTGAAATGCATCAAAAGTTTGAAGTCCGGCAGCGGAATAAACATTTTGAACCTGGGTGTTAACACTATGATGTAATAACAGTTTTTCATTATTATTGCCCGGATCAAATTCGGGAATTTTATCAGCAGAAATTTTCTCAGAAAAAGGGTTTAAAATATCAATGCTGTAATTGGTGTCTTTCAGTTCTGCTGTTTGAATGGTAATTCCATCGGTGCTAAAAAAATCCTTTATATCAAACTTTACGACCCCCTGAGCATCGCTGACAGAACTTGCCAATTGATAATTTTTTGCAGGAACTGCCAGATAGGTGGCAATATCAATACCCGCCCGGCCGGAATTTTTATCAATAACTTTTCCAACAATAATATGCCCTTCATACTCAGGCGCAAATTCAAATGAAGGAGTTTTGTTCTGAAAAGCTTCTTCCCAACGAAACCTGCGCCAGCCGTGAGTCAGCATCAGGTTATCAGTAGCCTCATCGACAAAAGAGTCGGACGCTTTCAAATAATACGCCGGTGATTCAATATTTCCCGACAGATTCGATGTCAACCATAAATAAGTGAGAATATTATTTTCATCAATCTGTTGTAATGAATCCCGCTTATAAACCGAGATCGACAAATTCGCGGGAATAGCATTGCCAGACTTGTCTGCAGAGGCAATGTCTATACTTATTCTTTTTCTTAACTCAAAGTTTTGCTTTTCTGTCTTTGCCTCTATCATTAATTGCTGCGCCGGTCTCTTAAAATATAATCGTTCACAAACAGGCTGTCTTCTTGCGTCAAAGATGGTCAAATAAGAAACGCCTTCACCCAAACTATCTTTATTGATGGTAAATGCTGTTTTATTATCTCTTACATTCTCCATTTGTGCGACCTGAATTTGTTGTTTGCAATGAATAATAAGAAAATTCGCCGGGTTTTCTGCAACATTCCTTGCACTAACAGTGATGAATAACCGGTTATTGGTTGTGTCGGTCACTGTCATTACATAGCCGCTATTGAATATTTTTGGCAATCCCGCATTCACGATCTTGCCATCGGGTATTTTAACGATGGCTTTATATTGGTTACTATCAGAAGGAGTGAACCTAAAGGTTCCGATTCCAAATTTTAATGGATGGAACCTTGACACCGTGTCATTATGCTGATTGATGAGCACTCCATCAAAATCAACACCTCTGCCAAAACGATCCACCATTCTAAAAGCAACCTTGCTTTCAATACCATTAACCAAATTACCCCCTTCGGGGAAAAACTGAAGATCATAATCAACTGAATCAATTCTCGGTTTCAATCCTAACTTTTTTACAGTATTGATGATGGTTATATCCTTTTCAAAAAAATAATCCGCACTAAAATTTTTCATCCAGCTTGTATAAGCACGCAATTTGAAATTCCCGGACGCTACTGTAAAAGGGAGGTAGAAAGATCCGCTGCCTAATCCATTCTTTAATAAAACTTTTGCCTGCAAAACAGGTTTTTGATCCTTGCCTATGATTTCAACATAAGCAACTTTGCTCACGTTAAGAAGAACATTGACGTTGGCATCAACATTATATAATTTAAACCAAACAATTTCTCCAGCCACATAAAATGATTTATCGGTATGAACGAAGATCTTTTCGTTAAGATCTTTATGATATTTATCGAATGCATTTTTTATGTTTTCCAAAACTTCGGACTGGCAAAAAATCTTGCTCCATGATATAGAAAATAAAATAAGACAACAGAATATTTTTCTCGAAAACCTGGCTGATATTTTTGTTTGACGCTTGATCATGTTTATAAAATATTTAGTCAGTTATTATGGCCAAAAGGACGGTTTAAGCGTGGTTCCTCCGTGCAAAGTACAGTCCACACAACTTGATAATGCAGAATAATATCCGACAAAACCTGACGGAGGATAATCTTCGCTTACCGGAATATATCCTGCACCATAATAAAATGCAAAGCTGTCCGGATTATTAACGACTACGATCTCCTCACAGGCTAAATGATTATACCCCCACGTGGAAAGTTCACTATTGTAAATAAAGATTCTTTGTTGCTGTAATGATGAAAAACTAACAAACCCCAAGACTGGTTCGTTAGGATTGCTAAGATTATGCACATTACCGGTGAGCTGGGATGGTTGCGCGTCGAATAAAGACCCGAGCTGTTCCGTATTTTTTTGTAAGGTTTGCCAAAAATTATATGCCTTCTCGGTTAATGCGAATTGCTTGACAAGAATGCTGTATTCTACTCCTAGTTTTTCTGAACTGGAAGGAATAAATACGAGCGGCTGTTCATAAATTATATCCTGCTGCAGTTTTGCAGATGAACCGATGATGAGGTTTGTTGATTGATCGCTTTGCCAGCATTTATATACACGCTGAGCAGAATCCCGTGGTACCACCAACTGATTAACGTATTCAAATGATGCATCATAAGCCGAATGATATTCCCAGGTCTCGGCATACTGCCAAAGATAGAAATGTGTATTATTTAACGGATCGTGCGTGTTTACATAGATCTGCAAGCCATTGCTTGTCAATTGCCAATTTACAGTATCAATAGGTGGGGAGGAACTCAGTGTTGATGAATCTGACTGATATTGGCTGCCGTTTGCAGTCACTATTTTAATTTGATAGGTTTCCCCTGGATTGAGATTAAGGCTATCTGCCACATAGGCGCCAGCACCTTGTTCCTGCAACGCATACGTGTCACCCAAGGAACCTACAACATTAATGATAGCACCTGTTTCCGGAATCAAGGTATAGTAAGATGAATCATTTATGTTTTGTGATCTTGATAGGTTTATGACTGTTTGCGTCGGTCCGTTTATTACAATTCCATCCACTACCAAATAATTATAATTGCCTTTGATGTTGGGTGGGTTGTAAGGCTGTGTGCAACAGAATAAATTAATCATTACCAAAATAAAGAAAACACCATATCTGTTAATGCTGCTCATGTTATACTAAATTCAATTTGGCCAGAATGCAGGTTTATTTGTTAGCCCATCGGACTGCGTGCAATCTGCACAAAAACTATACGAAAAATCCACTCCGAGAAAAACACTGGTTCCAGGAGCAAACACACTATCCACCGGCGTATACAATGTCGGATAACCAAGATATTGATTGATTTGAGCTGGGGTGATCAGTATTTTTGAACAACCGATATCAGGATTCCCCACCGTCCCCGGAAACAAATCAGAAGATTTGATAAATATCCTTTTTTCCTGAATACTGCATGCCCCTACATAACCAAGAACCGGCTCATTGGGATTATTTTGACAATGAACGTTCCCGGTGACCTGACCGGGCTGTGGCGCGAAGATCGTTCCCAGCTGCTCGGTATTTTGTTTAAGATTTTGCCAAAAGTTATATTCATTTTCCCCCATGGCATATTGCTTGATCAAAACACTGTATTCAATGGAAAATTTTTGCGAAACAAATGGATTTACCAATTGATGTTTCACAGGGTATAATGATATATATATAGAGTCATTGACTATTTGTTGCTGATAAATTACATCCTGGGCAAGTTTGGCAGAGGTGCCAATGATTATATTCGTTGAGTTTGCAGAATTCCAGCAAGTGTGAACATCTTCAAAAGGTGTCCTCATCCGCAGCACCCCGTTATCATTTATAAGATGTGAATCAATCTGCGAATTAAACTGCCATGTTTCCGAATACTGCCAGCGGTAATACCTGGTATTGTTCTGAGGATCGTGCGTGTTCAGATTTACCTGCACAAACAAATTATTCGCTGTATCCCAGGTAATGCTGTCAATGGCAGGAGTTTGTTTCAGTGGCACGGGATCTGACAGGTATTGCTTACCGTTATTTGTGATGATTTTAAGACGATACAGCTCTCCGAAATTCAAGCCGATATTAGCTACTACATATTTACCGCGATTTTCCTCAATTAAATTATACGATTCAGCATTTTGTCCAATAATGCTAACCTGCGCACCTGTTTCCGGGTTATTAATATATGTCGAGTCGGTAAGGTTTTGTGTGCGCGATAAATTAATAATGGTTGAATCACCAGCAATGATCGCACCATCGACAACCAAATATCCAAGATTTGCTTCCAGTGCAGGCGGATTATAGAGTTGCTTACACCGTGAAATGGTCATTAAAAAAAAAGCGAAAGCCAATAAAACAAGTATTCGTGTCTTCATTGCTTAAAATCTAAAATTATAGGTAATGAAAGGGATGGCAGTTCCGAATATGGAGAACTTGTAACCCTTGATTACTCCATTTTCTTCCGTAAAATAAATTGAATAAGGATTTTTTCGACCCGTTAGATTATAAACTCCAAGCGTCCATGAACTATGTTTGAACTTCTTAATTTTATGATTGCCTTCTATATTCATTGACAGATCTGACCGGAAATAATCAGGAACACGATATTGATTTCTTTCTGAATAATATACTCTTTCCGAACCTGCCAGATAATATACAGCCACGGGCAAAGTAATTGGCCGACCAGTGCTGTATACTACATCCAGCGAAATACTGAACCTGTGTGAGAACCGGTAATTGCCAATAAAATTTACATTGTGTGGTTTATCAAAATCTGCAGGATAAAAATTTCCATTGTTAATTGTTTGTCCGGCTAAGGGATCATCCTGTCTCAAAAGCGTCCGTGAATAGGTATAGCTTATCCATCCATTCAGTTTTCCTGTTAATTTCTTGATCATGAATTCAGCACCATACGATTTGCCTTTTGTGTTGAATACATCTGTTTCAATATGATGATTCATGACCAGCACAGCGCCACTCTTGTAATCAAGATAATGCCAGATGTTTTTGTAATAGACTTCAACAGAGGTTTCTATTGTATTGGATTTTAGATTTTGATAAAATCCTAGTGAATACTGATCTCCGGTTTGGGGTTGTATATTGGGGTCGCTCAATTTCCAAATATCCGTTGGCGAAATTGTTGTGGTATTTGTAAGCAGGTGAATATACTGACGCAAGGTGTTATAACTTGCCTTTAAAGAAGAATTTTCTCCTAGAACAAAACGTGCGGAAGCCCGATATTCAGGACCACCGTATGTTTTGATAAAAGCATTTTGTTTGTAAGAAAGCGTGTCCTGCAACGTGTTTACGTCCCGTGGCAACCCCGGCGCATAAGTATATACATCATGAGGTCCGAGATAATTGAACAATGAATACCTGATGCCACCCTGAATTGAAAATCGCGGGCTGATCTCAAACTTGTCGCCAAGATATATTGCACTTTCCAATGCCTGTTCTGGTTGAACCATATCAGGTACAACCAATGATTGTTTTCCTACAGGATCGAAAGAGCCTGGATGTAACTTGTAATAAATCGTAGATATTCCAAAGTCAATGCTATGATTTGCATTCGGGGTTAAATTAAAGTCCGCTTTGAAATCAGATTGATTAATATCAAAAGCAAGTTTGTAAGCATTAACAGGATTTAAAACACTCGACACAGAATACTGATAACGATCATATCCTGCCATAAACACACCATAAAATTTATTATTGAAAATGTGTTTCCATTTTATGTTCGCATTTTTATTGCTGTATTTGTATGAGGTGTCACTACTTAACCTGAACTGATCATTACTTAGATAACCGGTTATATAAAGGGTGTTCTTATTGTTTATTTCATGATTAATATTCAAATTAAAATCGTAAAAAGATGCGCTGCTTTTATTATACTCACTATTGGGAATTGTTTTCAATATCCAATCTGAATAGGTTGTTCGTGCCCCAATTATAAAAGAGGTTTTATCTTTAATGAGCGGACCTTCTAATGTTAACCTGCTGGTCAAGGGTCCGATTCCACCGGATCCGGAAAATTTCTTCTTATTGCCATCGCGTGTGGTTACATCAAGCACCGAGGAAAGTCTTCCGCCATATTTTTCCGGAATACTGCTTTTATATAATTCAACATCCTTAATTACATCAGGATTGAAAGCAGAAAAGAATCCAAACAAATGCGAAGGGTTATAAATGGTGGCGTCATTAAATAAAATAAGATTCTGGTCTGATGATCCGCCACGAACATTAAATCCTGTGCTGGCTTCACCAACAGAGGTTACGCCAGGCAAGGTAAGCACAGTGCGCAATACATCGGCTTCGCCGAAAACAACCGGCACTTGTTTAATCATCTTAATATTCAATCTTTCCACACCCATCTGCAAGCCTTTTACATTTGATGTTTTTTCTGACGCGACGATCACCGCTTTTAGACTTTGAACATAATCCTGCATTTCTACATTCAGCTTCCCATCTGAATATAATATCACCTGCCGCTTGGTGTCTTTCATACCAACGCTGCTTATTTTAATAACATGTCTGCCTTTTGATAACGTGAGTGAAAAATATCCAAACTGGTCGGTGATCACTCCGATGTGCGGGTTATCAATATACACCGCAGCGCCAACCAATGCTTCGCCCGATCTCATATCGCGAACGTATCCGGCGATGGTCGCTTTACCTTGCTTGATATTATTTGTTCGAATGCCGATTTCAAATAATTTATTTTCTAGTGAGGTGTTGAGTTTTTCTTTTTCAGCATCATCAGCATAATCAGTTGAAAAGACATTTGCTTCCGCAACTGTATCTGCTGCTGCATTATGATCGAAAAATCCGGTCGGTAATTTGGTCTGGATCTCCACTTTTTTAGTAATAAAAATATTCTTGTCATCATCAATAGCAAAACGAAAATCGGTCTTATTGAATAACTGTTGCAATACAGTTCTCAATGGCTTTTGACTAACATTGAGCGTGACCGAGATATTTGCTGTTGCCGAAGTGTCGAAATAAAAATGGTATGGAGTGGAAGATTCAATTTGATGAACAAATTGCCCAAAAGACATTCCTGTAAAATCGCCCGTAATCAGTTGCTCTTGCTGGGCAAATATTTTCAAAACGAAAATCTGAGAAAAAATAAAAATCAACGCAAATCTTTGGCAAATATGCTTCATGTTTACTTCTTTAACTGATCGCAAAATTCAACTGCTTTAATAATGGTATTTTCAGGATCCTTTTTAAATTTTAATTTATTTTTCTTGAGATATTTCTTCAACTCTTTTTTTCTTTCTTTGAACACATCAAATAATAAAGACTTGCTTTGAACAGAATAATACCGATTATTCTTTATAAGAATGAACTGATCATTTTCTTCAAACCATAATTGATCTCCGTCTTCAGCCGTAACTTTTTCCTTTACTTTCTTTTGGCGCTTAGCCAACAAGGTCATATTGCCTTTATATAATTGATCATAAAATCCGGTATTGATGATGGATTTATTGGAACTGTCCTGCATAAGGCGGATAAAAAAGTGATTTTGCAAAATGAAATATGATATTTTTTCACTTATCAATTTTATCCGGAAGTTCTCACTATACCTGTTTGTTGTCACTTCATCACGTACGATATCATAAGCCAGATTTACTTTGCTATACAATACTTCATCGTAATTAATCACACCATTTTGCAAAATATTGGTAAGAAAGTACTGATTGCCCTTGATCCGGAAATCATATGCCACGTACTCGGTACCGTTATATAAGTGAGAATTCTCACCGATATAGTTATTGTAGAAGGCGATTGCATTTGCTGATGAAGAGGGGATTAGTGCGGAATCCTGTGCAGATACAGGTTTAAGAGAAAGTAGAAAAAAAGAGATATACGTAAACGACAAGCAGTGTTTTGGCATTGATTAATACAATTGGTTTTGAATAGCTACAAGTTTTCAATTTAAGTGTTTTTTCGTTGTTGCAAAATTTTATTAGGTAAATATAATTTTTGGATGGCGTAATGATACCTTTTTATCAAATGCTCATCTGTTTTATCAAACAATGCAACGTTATTTATAAAACAATAAAGCCTGCGCGGAGCAGGCTTTATTGCTTGGTGAAAAGAATTGATGTAATTAAATATTAATGCTTAATTATTTTTTGATTTTCTGTTTCTCCGTCAGCCCTTAAAATGTGAACGATATATGTTCCCGTTGCGAGATTACTTACATTGATGGAATTCGTTCCGGCATGTAAAGTATTCACTGCAATCATTTTTCCCATTAGATCATAAACCTGCATTTTTGAATTACCGTCAGTTTCATTATCCTGAACATAAATAATGTCTTTGGCTGGATTGGGCCAGATAGCTAATTTTTCAGATGAACTGACCGATACAAATTTTGTTTCCGAAAAATTATTTGAATTATTATAATCGACTTGTTCAATCCGGTAATAATTATTTCCCGGAGCGGGGTTTGGATCACTGAATGAATAAGCACTTTCGTAAACATCGTTGTTTGTTGTATCTTCAACAAAACCCAGAGTTTGCCAGGTTTTGTTATCAAAACTTCTTTGGATATAAAATCCTTTGCTATTAACCGACTGTGCGATCGTCCATTCAAGAGAAACCAATTTATTATTTAAAGAAGCTGAAAAACTCACCCAACTTACAGGCAACACACTAATCGGATAACTACAAGAAGTAAGATCATTCCCCACACCACTTGTATTGAATTTGGCAATCGTGGTAAGACTCGCAGCAGTTCCTCCTTTTAATTCATATAAATAATCATCAGCGGTTGACAGATATAGCTGTCCTAATGAATTGAATGCAATTCCTTCAAATGCCTGACCATTTGGAGTTGCCGTTGTTGGCGCAATAATTTGTTTTGCGGTGACCGAACCAGCTAAAATAGGCAGGGGAGCAGCTATTTCAAAAAGACCCCAATTGGAGCTTCCGGAAGTTATTATCCATAAATTCCCTAATCCATCAATTGCAATATCACCAGAAGTTTGACCAGCCGCTATTACCGTGCTTGAAATGTTTGTGCCTGACTGATTTTTAATGGTGGTGGTAATCTTTGTCCAAATATTTAGCAAAATGCTGTAGTAATATAGTGTTCCTGTAACATCAATACAATAGTAACCGCTTCCATCAAAACTTACGCAGCCGGTATGAACTGTGTTGGTCGTGGGACAACTGGCAAGCGTTTTATACGTATTGTGAACCGGATCATATGAAACAAACTGCTGAGAACTGGTTCCAGGATTAGCATTGAAATAATAGAATAATCCGTTCATATTATTATAACCCAGTCCATTTGCCTGGTTGGGTGAACCGGTTGCTGTGTTGATTTTGCTTCCAACATTAGCATTCGATAATGTGATCGGGTATATAACGCCAGAGCTGTTTAACCCATAAATGGTTGTGCCTGGACTTGAACAAACCTGCGCATTGACAGGGCTGGTTAGAGTAAGTATGCTGATTGACAAAAATGCGACAGCAAACTGTTTTCTTAAAAGGGTAAAAATCATTTTCATTTTTAAAGGGATTGATGACTAAAAAATGATTTTTCTTGGATAGTTAGACCGGAAGATCACAGATATGGGAGGTACACCCTAATTTCAATTCCAGTGCCAGAAATATAATGCACTGATGAGCAATATATTATCGTTTTTTTGGAACAGATATTGATTCCATAAAATGGAAATAATCTCTATTTCCGACAGAAATCCAATTTATGAACAAAGCAGAGAATACCACTTTTGGGCAATGAAATAAGATCTGGATTTGCTATTAAAATCTTAAATACACCGAATAAGAAAATCATCAAAGTCAGTTCATTCATCGTTTAATTATCTTTGTTTTCTTTGAATTGAAAATCAGTATAAAAATCAAAATATGAAAAATGTTTTTTTGGGTGCATTACTTCTTCTTTCTTCATCCGTTTTTTCACAACTAACAGTTACAGAAAAATTTCAAAAAATAGGAACGGTCGCAGAAGCGCAGCAATTCATTGATGCAAATGCTTCTTTGAAGCCGGCGCTGCTAAAATTGTCTTCGCAAAAAGATTCTTCACTGATCGAAAAAAGATTATTGAGGCAGAATAAGGGCGATATTTTTTCTGTAGGTTATGTGACTTACAAGGTTATTGAGGCAACTGAAAAAGTTGCTTACAGGGCCAATTATATTTTTCTGGATGGTTCCTCTTTGTCACCAACACAAATTGATAGCATAAAAAAGATCATTCAACAAAAATATGCCGATGGCACTTCATTCACGCAGCTTTCCGATCAGTTTACGATGGATGGAAACACCACACATGGCGACACAGGTTGGTTTTTTGGAGAAGAAATGATGCCAAAGGAATTTCAGGATGCTGTAAAAAATCATAAGACCGGTGATGTGTTTTATGTCGATGTTGCCGACAAACAATGGCATTACATTGTGAAAAAAACTTATGACGATGATGATAAAAAGGAAATAACTGTTCTCCGGGCAAATGGAAGATAAGTAATAAAAAAGCCGCAAGGCAGAAGAGCATTTGATTTAGGCGACAGGGAAGCCGTGCTAAAAAACTCACAAAGCAGACTTGACAAACAAAAATGCTGAATCAGAATTCGGGTAACCATAAACGTTAGTTATGGACAGCATTTAAGTTTGGGGGATAAGAATATTGATGAACTTTTGCCATTGTAATCAGCATTGGTTTTCCCGGGAAA
>JAJPKJ010000067.1 GCA_021323755.1 Chitinophagales bacterium
TCGCCACTTACGATCTGAAACCGGAGATGAGTGCTTACGAGGTAACCGATGCCATCATTCCCGAAATAAAAAATAAAACCGCCGACTTCATTTGTTTGAATTTCGCCAACGCAGACATGGTTGGCCATACCGGCATCTGGCAGGCCGCCATTAAAGCTGTGGAAACGGTTGACAAATGTGTTGAGCGCGTGGTAACTGCCGCATTAGAAAGCGATTATGCTGTTTTTCTTACTGCGGATCACGGCAATGCAGACTATATGATCAATCCCGATGGCAGCCCCAATACAGCGCATACACTTAATCTGGTACCATTTTTTATTATTGATAATGAATGGAAGGGAAATATCAAGCCTGGAAAATTGGGGGATATCGCCCCTACTATTTTGAAGATAATGAATTTAGAAATACCCAAAGAAATGACCGGTGAAGTGTTGATCAGTTGAATAACCAAATCTTCATTGGCTAAGTCCTGATCTTTCTTGTAGTCATCCAGTCAACTTTTCAGTACTCCGATTATCCAAATTTTTTAGGAACAAAGCAGCTTCAACAACTGAAAATTGTCTAAATTACAGGCAACAAACGGTTCATATGACCGAGGAAGCCATTTTTCAAGGTTGTTTAAGAAATGATGCTGCAGCACAGCGGGAACTGTACAATCGTTACAGTCCTAAAATGCTGGCTGTATGCTACCGTTTTGGGCATAATCGTGAGGATGCGGAAGATATGTTGCAGGAAGGTTTTATTAAAGTGTTTTCCCAGTTGCACACTTTTCAGAATAAAGGCGCTTTTGAAGGATGGATAAGAAGAATAATAGTGCACACCTGCATCAATAACCTGAAAAAAAATAAGCGGTTCAACGAAAGCGTGGATATAGTTTATGCAAGCAGCATTCAGACCAGAGAAGAAAGTGTACCCAGCATTGTGCAGGCTAAACAAATCGTTGAATGTATAAGAATGTTGCCGATCGGTTATCGAACCGTGCTGAATTTATACGCAATTGAAGGATATTCGCACAAAGAAATTTCCGAAATGCTGGACATAGAAGAAAGCACCAGCAGATCGCAATATACCAGGGCTAAGCAAATGCTTGAAGATATATTGATAAAGAAAAGGATCATTCAAAAACCAAAAGAAAAACCTGACTGGCTGGTTGCTGTTAGATGACCTAAACAAAATAATCCAAAACCCAATGAAATCCAACCCTAAAAACGATTGAGTAATGGAAAGAGATTTTTACAATAATGAATTTGAGGAGCTGATCAAACAAAAAGCAGATCAATACAAACTATATCCTTCAGATAAAGTTTGGAAGCGCATTTATGATTCTCTCCACACCGGGAGAAGATGGTTTATTACCGGAATGGCATTATTAATAACGGGTATCTTTTTTATAGCAGGTAAAGAATTAATTTTCCGCGATCCACACAATGGTTCCCTGGTTAAGAAGCAAACAATTGCTGCAGCGCAACAGCCTGAGATCACTGAAGCTGATAATAAGGCAAATACCTCAACACCTGCTTTCCCTGTTTTCAGCACCGAGAATAATACCGCCAGAGCACACGGCAACGAAAACAATAAAGAAGCATCGGCTCAATCGAACGATCAGCTCATTGCCTATGATTTTCCGGATCAGACCGCTCCGGCAAACAATAACGATATTTTGATCGCTGACAATAACACAACAATAACTGCTTCTGAAAAAATAAATTTTGAAAAGGTCCCGGGCAGCAAATCATTTATTATTGAAAATTATCCTGCCGATAATAATACTAAGACAGTTTCTGATAATAATTTAACGACTACTGCAAATTCAACCGCAGTGAAGCCGACAGAAAATGCAGCTGCAATAGCAGAATTAAATAAGATCAATTGGTTGCAGGAAAATGCAAGATATCAATTGCCTAAAATAATAAAAAAAGGCAGATTACAATTATTGGAATATTTGTCTCCGACTGCCAGTTATCGTACACTTTCCGGGGGAGGCAACTATACTGTTCCCTCAACAAATGTTCAAAATATTCCCATTGCATTGTCACATGTTGGAAGCCCCAATGATTATGTAGATCACAAACCGGCAATGGGTTTTGAATTCGGGGCAAATGTTGTTTACAGGTTGACCCGCAATCTTTCCATTAGAACAGGACTGCAGTTCGATTACAGCCGCTATACAATTGAGGCGTATTCTACCTATATTCCCCAACCTGCAACAATCACTTTGAACTCGGTATATGGTTATACGCAAAATGCAATTACCTCATACACCAATGTTCAAAACTTTGGGGGCAAATCCAGAGAGACTTTGCAGAATCAATATTTTCAACTGGCGGCGCCTGTGGGGTTAGAAGTCAAAATACTGGGCAATGATAAATTGCAATTCAGCCTTGCAGCAACGGTCCAGCCTACTTACTTGCTGAACAGAAATTCATATTTGCTGGCAACCGATTATACAAATTATGTAAAAGCGCCAACACTTTTCAGAAGGTGGAATATCGATGGCGGTGTTGAAGCTTTTGTTTCATATAAGATCAGCGGTTTACGTTTTCAATTAGGTCCGGAATTCCGTTATCAGTTGCTTTCTACATTCAGCAGCAGCTATCCGATAAAAGAAAACTTAAAAGAATACGGAATCAAAATAGGTATCAGCAAAGACATCTGGTAAAATTTTAAAAAATTATTTTAAAAGCCACGATTTATTATTGTCGTGGCTTTTCTTATTACATGCTTACCTGTAATTTTGAGGATGAAGAATTTTATACTAATATTTATTGCAGCACCATTTTTTTTATCGTCATGCCATAATGATAAGCCTGCTGAGTTACCCGCTGATCAGCAACAGAAGAAAAGCTTTTTCCCGGTTGCAGATTTTCTCAAAGGGCAAATACATTATGCCGATTCACTGCCCACTGCCAAACTTAAGATCACCACTCAGAATAACAAGATCGACTCGCTGTATATCGAGCGTGCTGAATTTAACAAGATCGCACAGGGTTTTATCTTGCCTGAACTTGAGCAAAATAATTTTGAAAAAGAATTCAAGGAGGCTTCTTTTGTAGATGCAACAACCCAATCAGCAACATTTAATTACACCAGTACAAACGCCAGATCAGCCTTGCAAAGAATCGACGTGTTGGCAACGCCAGATGAATTATACAGCAAGGTAAAAAGTATTTTTTTGCAGGAAACAATAAACAAAGCCGATACAATTATTGTAAAAAAGATGTTCTGGCAAACAAATAAATATTTTCAAATAGTCAGCAGCATTCAACCTCCCAATCAAGCCAAAACAATAAGTCAAATAAAAGTTACCTGGGCCGCTGGTGAACAATAATACTATGACGCAAGCAGAATTTCAGAAAATATCTTCCACCATTCCCGTTGATCCGGGCATTTATAAATATTTTAATGACAAGAATGATCTGATCTACGTTGGAAAAGCAAAAAATTTACGCAAAAGGATCAGCTCTTATTTTTCAAAGACTTTTACTACCTATAAGACTCATGAACTTGTTCAGCGGATTAATAAGATTGAATTCACCATCGTCAATTCGGAGCAGGATGCTTTTTTGCTGGAGAATTCATTGATCAAACAATTTCAACCGCGGTATAATATCAATTTAAAAGATGACAAAAGTTATCCGTTCATTGTTATTAAGAATGAACCATTCCCAAGGGTTTTTTTAACAAGAAGAAAAATTGAAGATGGCTCCGAATACCTTGGCCCGTTTACCTCGGTTGGAAAAGTGCGCGAACTGATCAATTTTATACGGGCCAATATCCAGTTGCGCAACTGCAAGCTCAACCTGACGGAAACCAATATACGAAAAGGTAAATTCAAGGTTTGCCTGGAATATCATTTGGGGAACTGTAAAGGTCCATGCGAAGGCTTGCAAACCGAAGAAGATTATCAGCAGGGTCTTGTGCAGATAAAAAATATATTGAAAGGAAATCTTGCGCCGGTGATCCGTCATTTCAAAAATGAAATGAAAACAATGGCCGAAGGAATGGAATTTGAAAAAGCGGAACTGATAAGGAAGAAAATCGAACATCTTGAAAAATACCAGTCACGCTCTGTTATCGTAAGCACCCATGTTACAGAAGCCGATGTTTTTTCCATTGCAAGAGATGGCGATACTGCTTATGTGAATTACCTCATGATCGAAAACGGAACAATCGTTCAAACACATACCATTGAAGTAGAAACACACCTGGAAGAAACAAATGAAGAGGTATTATCTCTTAGTATTGCTCAACTCAGAGAAACTTTTAACAGCAAGGCAACAGAAATAATCGTTCCCGTTCAAATAGAATATCCCCAGGAAGGAATTACGATAACTGTCCCAAAAGGCGGCGACAGAAAAAAACTGATCGACCTTTCGCAAAAAAACGTTGAATACTTCCGTGAAGAACTAAGGAGAAAAAAAACATTGCAACTAAAAGAAAAAACAGACGAAGAAAGAATAGAGGTTTTGCACCAATTGCAGGAAGACCTGCAATTACAGCAACTGCCCGTGCATATTGAATGTTTTGATAATTCTAATTTCCAGGGAAGTTTTCCTGTATCTGCCATGGTTTGTTTTAAGAATGGTGTAGAAAGCAAAAAAGATTATCGCCATTTTAATGTGAAAACAGTAAAGGGCATTAATGATTTTGCCACCATGAAAGAAGTTGTTTTAAGGAGATATAAACGATTGACCGAGGAGCAGCAACCATTACCGCAATTGGTCATTATTGATGGGGGCAAAGGACAACTGAGCGCAGCGATGGAAAGTATTGAAGCATTGGAATTAACAGGAAAGCTCACCGTGGTAGGGCTTGCAAAAAATGAGGAAGAGATTTTTTTTCCGGGGGATACCGAATCCATTAAACTTCCTTATAACAGTGAAAGTTTAAAGCTAATAAGAAGGATACGCGATGCAGTGCATCATTTTGGCATCACTTTCCATCGTAAAAAAAGAAGCAAAGGAACATTTGTGAATGAACTGGAAAATATCAAAGGCATTGGCAAAAGCACCACCGATCTGTTATTAAAACAATTTCATTCAGTCAACAATATCAAACTGCTTAATGAAGAACAGTTAGTCAATGCTGTTGGAAGGTCAAAAGCAAAGATCATCATTAAGTATTTTGATGAGCACAACAATACCAACTAGGGCAACGAACAGCGGTTTATTATTTGGCGCTAAACAATGTCCACGGATAAGAGATCATATTTTTTAAATACTTCGATTGCCATTCATATTCCGGATGTAATTTGTAAAATTTATCCACGATAAAACTTTCGCCGCACGGATGGCCCATGTGAGCCCAGAACTGCATTTTGGCTGCAAGATCAGCATTGGTTACTTTTCCCTGTACCGCTCCCATCGGATCGAATGGCTTGCAATCCCACTCCGGACAACCTAATGGATCTTCCTCAATATGCCCGCAGATCACACAACGGTTATTGGCATTTTTATTTTGCGTTGCATCCTTATGATCCGCTTCCACCACTTTTCCTGATTCAACATCTAATTTTCCTTTCAGGTCAACGATCACCAATTGTTCCATTCGCAATTTTCTGGCATTGGGAGATGTGGTGGAGTCCTTTATATTGAATGTCGTTTCTTTTTCGATCAAAGTCGGGTCGCTTGGGAAATTGGAGCCGATCATTGCTGTGTCCTTGCTTCTCCACACACGACTATATTTCAAACCCAATTCCAACTTTGCCACTTCATTTGTCTTTGTGTCGCCGATCAGCCAGTCGTTCGCGTAACCGCCGTTATTACCTGTTGTAAAAGTTTTTATCACATCATCGATACTGTTACTGTATTGCGATGCTTTTCTTGCGCGCACAAATTCAGGAATTGCTGTTGAATCAAATCCTACAAATTGCGTAATGGTCGTCTCGGTAATCAATATTCCATTGGCAGTGATCACAAAATCATCACCGCTGTGAATGAAGCCCGGCATACAATCCATCATGATGTGATTCCCAGAAGCCGGAACAATGTCGGCAATGACATTCCAATGTTGCCCCCAAATATATTCGGTCCAATTATTATGCGCGATAACGATCTTTCCATCTTTTGTGTAACTACCCGTTGCAATAAATGCGCTACAATTTCCCGGCGCCTTATTATTGCCACTTCCCGGTTTTGCTGCATTCATTAGTTCCGGAACATAATAAAATGCCAACTCCTCCAATGCATTGTACGCCGTAATGTCTAGGCTATCGTAATTTTTATTTTTTGCATGCAGCCCATCCACTATTCCATTGATCTCATCTTTATATTCCCGATCAACTTTATCCCACAAAAAACTTTTAGCTGCATCGCGGTAAAATTGCCAATCATGATGTGTTTCATGCTGCAACCAATAACCCACTGCCTGAATAGTTGTGTCAATTTCATCAGCCAATAAATACCCGTGCTGATAGCCGATGGTTTGGGGAGAACCTTCCAGATGAACATAGATCCATCCATTTTTATTTTCTCTTGATGCTTTGGCAAGGGGATCATCAGCATGTCCGCAGGAAAAAAATAATGCGCTAAAAAAGATGATAATGATGGAAAGAAATTTCATAATAATAGTTTTGATAATTCAGAAACCGTGACCAACTTAATAAAATTATTGATTTTTATTTTTAAAATAATTATTAATCACTCAGGTTTTTCTTAAATTGACGAACAAATTTTAAAATATGGAAGAGCAGGAAATCCCAACCGAACATCTACAGGAAGCCATTCATGAAAAAGCAGAAGAAGCAAAAGAAAGATGGACCCTATATGTTGCCCTGTCAACCGCGTTCATGGCGGTTTTGGCGGCAATTGCCGGCTTATTGGGCGGTCACCAGGTTAATGAAGCATTAATAGATCAGATAAAATCTTCCGATCAATGGAGTTATTACCAGGCAAAAGGGATCAAATCAGAAATTGCTGCATCAACAGATAAAATACTAGGCACCCTCTCAACAAAGCCTGTTGCAGCAGACAGTAAAGCAGCGGTTGAAAGATATGAGAAAGAAAAAGAAGAAATAAAAACAAAAGCTGAGGAATTTGAAAAAACTTCGGAAGAACATCTGGTGAAGCACGTTACTTTATCCAAGGCGGTCACCATATTTCAAATCGCCATTGCCATGTCTGCAATTGCCATTCTGACGCGAAGAAAAATATTATGGTATGCCAGCATATTGTTAACTGTTGCCGGCGCTTATTTTCTAATAATGGGACTTTTTTAAAAATGGATCTTTAATACAGGCTAAGTCGTTCTATTCTGAATCCCGGCTTTGCAATTTGTCCACCGGCATATCAGAGCGCATCATTTTTTTCTTTCCAGCTTTTCACGCGTGGATAAGCGATATGGAACCAGGGAGTAAATTTTTGCGGATGTGATAATAATTTTTCTTCTATCTCAGCCAGCTTCATAAAACTGCATTCACTTACTTCATCTGCATTGGGATTGATCTTTCCATTATATTCTCCGATAAACACATGATCAAATTCAAATTCAGTTAACCCATTATCAAACGCCGAACGATAGGTAAATTCAAATATTTTTCTAATTGGAGTTGTAAAGCCCAATTCTTCCTGTAATCTTCTTAATGCGCCATCTTCAGTGCTTTCAAAAGGATTGGGATGACTGCAACATGCATTCGTCCATAATCCGGCGCTGTGATATTTATGTTTTGCGCGTTGCTGCAAAAGCATTTCTCCTTTGGCATTAAAAATAAATACGCTGAATGCACGATGCAATAGTGCTTTTCGGTGAGCTTCCATTTTTTCAACGGTCCCCACTTCTTCATCATTCTCATTAACGAGTATCACATGTTGATCCATACAAAAAATTATCTGATCATTTAATTTTCATTAATGAACGCCAAAATAAATTTAGTCGCGAGGTTTAATACCCCGATGCTCAATCGTTAGAATTGCTGAATCTGATTCTTTAATAACTTACGCGCAAAGTGGATGCGACTCTTTATAGTGCCCAAAGGCTCGTGTAGCATGTCTGCAATTTCATGGTATTTAAAACCATCAAAATATAACAAAAACGGATTGCGAAAGATCTCAGGTAAATTATTAATGGCTCCCTGAATATCCTTAATGCGCAAATTCGATTCTGCAGTATTCGGAATTACGGCCTGATTGTGATTCAGCAGAAAATCATTTCCGGTTTTATCAAAAATGGTATTCTGTTTTGCCTTCCTGCGATAGTTATTAATAAAGATATTGCGCATGATCGTGTACAACCATGCTTTTACATTAGTGCCTACATTGTATTTATCCTTATTGGCTAAGGCACGAAAAATTGTTTCCTGGAAAAGATCCTTCGCATCTTCCGTATCCCTGGTAAGCGTAATGGCAAAAGGTTTCAAAAATTCAGCATTCTTCACTAAAAGCTGGTTAAACTCTAAGCTTGACATATACTCTGTTTAATTTTTTATATATGTAATTTAAACAAGAAAACGCTTTTATAATTATTTATTTGTTTAATTATTTATTAAAAATCTAAAGTTAAGAATTTCAACTTTTTGTATCGGGTCGATTAATGATGAACGGATGAAGTTTTTACAAACCGGTGACATATTCGAATACTTCGGGGATGGATTTTTTTAAATGCACACAGGAAGGCAGTTTTTTAATCTGGGTTCGCGCCAACTGACCTGAAATAACCAATGGCACCAAAGGCATGAGTTGATTGATCTGTTTGATGAATTTTTTAAAATCAAAACTTCCGGTTACTGAAGTAAGGTGTGTGTATAAGTAATCCGGTTTTTTTGCGGCGTACACAAATTGCACATCCTTGACCGGAACATTGGCGCCAAGATAAAGTGTTTTTGCGCCTTGAGATTTTAGCAGATAATAAATGTATAATAATCCGAGTTCATGATGTTCGCCTTCAGGCAAAAACAATAATATTCTTTTGTTGCAATTGCCTTTCACGATGGTATTATTAATACCGGCAATTAATTTTTGGCGAATAACATTTGTTACAAGATGCTCCTGCGCCGGATGAATATAACTTGCCATCCAAAGTATACCGATACGTTCCAGATAAGGAAAGATCAAATGGATAATTGTTTTATCCATACCCATTGTGGCGATATTATCATCAATGATTTTTTCAAACTTATCGATATCCAGATCGATCATGCATTGGATCAGTTCATTGATCGTTTTTTCATTTTGCGCCTGCACATGCGTCAATGTTCTGATCTTATGCTGAACTTCTTTCTCGTTCATTTTATCAATGTGAGAAATTTTGTAGCCGTATTTATTCAGCAATGCAGTGTTTAAGACTATTTTTAATTCCGTGCTGGTATAATACCTGATGTTTGTAGGTGTGCGCGCTGGCTTTAAAAAAGAATAGCGCTGCTCCCAAATTCGTATGGTATGGGCTTTTATGCCGGATAGATTTTCCAGGTCTTTTATGCTAAAAACATTCATTGTTATAATTACAAAGAAATCGCTATTATGTTTAATAAATTACGCCAAAAATTAAACATAAACCAATAAAAAAATGCCAATGCTAAAAAAGATCAGAGAAGGTGATTTTGAATCGTGCCGGAATCAACAAGCCTGGAGATGAGATCTGTGGCCGGATAATTGCGCAGCGCATCGAGGTGACGCGCATTATGAAGATCGCTGCCTAAAAGGTCCACATATTTTTTTTTGATAAGATATTGAGCCAATTCAACCGGGGCTTTCCCATAAAAGCCCGTCAACGATAATAAATTTACCTGGAATAAACAGCCAGCTGACTTCATTTCATCGTACCATTTTTTATCGTTGGTAAAATAAAGATATCGCTCAGGGTGCGCGATCACCGGGGTATATCCTTTTATCTGCAGCTTGAACAAGATCCGTTTCAATTCAATGGGTCCTTGTACAAATGAAAATTCCACCAAAACCAGGTTTTCTTTCAACGTCAATAAGGGAACATCTGTTTCTAGTAATTCATCAAAATGATCGTCTATCAAATACTCCGCTGCCGCATAAAAATCGACAGCCAATCTCCTTTTTTCTATTTCATTGTTAACAGCTTCCCACCCGGATTGAATGATGTCGTTGTTGTTTTTATACAAATCCCAATAAATATGCGGCGTTGTAATAATTTTCTTATAGCCAATATTCATCATGCCGGTGATCAGGGTTATCGCAGTATCCATATCCGGCACACCGTCATCTATTGCCGGAATGAGATGCGAATGCATGTCTGCATACAACGCACTGAAATCAACATCGTTATTTTTTTTTCTGAAAAAGGAAAACATGAAGAAATTCTTTTTAAGAATACTTACTCAAATAATTATAATAGGCATCTTTAATTCCTTGTTCCAAACTTATTTTAGGGGACCATCCCATCTTTTTCAGCTTGGAAATATCAAGCAATTTTCTTGGCGTGCCATCAGGCTTTGACATATCGTGAGTTGTTTTGCCTGAATAACCAATAATGTTTTTAATGATTGTTGCCAATTCATTAATGGTGATATCCTGACCAGAGCCAATATTGACAAAACCAGCTCCATCAAATTCTTTCATTAGAAAGAAACAGGCATCAGCGAGATCGTCTGCATGCAAAAATTCACGTCGCGGATTGCCGGATCCCCAAATAATAACTTCATTGATATCATTCGATTTTGCCTCGTGAAATTTCCGTATCAGCGCAGGCAGCACATGCGAATTATTCAAATCGTAATTATCATTGTCACCGTACAAGTTAGTAGGCATCACGGAAATAAAATTACATCCATATTGCGCGCGATAGGCATCGCACATTTTGATGCCAGCAATCTTTGCAATGGCATACGGCTCATTGGTTGGTTCTAATTCACCACTAAGCAAATATTCCTCTTTTAATGGTTGCGGAGCGAGTTTAGGATAAATGCACGAAGAACCAAGAAACATCAATTTTTTTACCTTGTTTTTATGTGCTGCATCAATAATATTGCTTTGAATCATGATGTTATCATACAAAAATTCTGCGCGATAAATATTGTTAGCCAAAATGCCGCCAACTTTTGCGGCAGCCATGAACACATAAGCTGGTTTTTCCCTCGCAAAAAAAGAATTCACCTCTTCCTGATTCCGCAGATCAAGTTCGGCGGATGTTTTGAAAACAAAGTTTGCATATCCTTCATGTTGCAATTTTTTTAGAATAGCAGAGCCAACCATTCCGCGATGCCCGGCGATATAGATCTTATCTTCTTTATTCATGCTGATTTTTAATATTAAATCCCGACTCCTGCAATAATTTTTCTTTTCTAAATAATTCCACATCCGCATTTACCATTTCTTTCACCAGCATTGCCAGTGAATATTTTGGTTTCCAGGCTAATTGCTGGTATGCTTTCCTTGCATCGCCTATCAACAGGTCTACTTCTGTTGGACGATAATATTTTGCGTCAACGCAAACCACTTCTTTTCCTTTTGCAATTTTAAATTCCGGGTTATTACTACTGACAACTACTCCTGTTTCCTTTTCGTCCTTCCCCTTAAACTCAAGTTCCACTCCAACTTCAGAGAAGGCCATACGAACAAACTCGCGTACCGCCGTTGTTATTCCGGTGGCAATCACATAATCTTCCGGCTCATCTTGCTGCAGCATGAGCCACATAGCCTCTACATAATCCTTTGCATGACCCCAGTCACGTCGCGCATCAAGATTGCCAAGAAAAACTTTCTCCTGTAATCCAAGTGCAATTTTTGCCACTGCGCGGGTGATCTTTCGGGTAACAAAGGTTTCGCCACGCAGCGGTGATTCATGATTAAATAAAATTCCGTTCACCGCAAACATATCATACGCTTCGCGGTAATTTACAATTATCCAATAGCCATACAATTTTGCAACCGCATACGGTGAGCGGGGATAGAACGGCGTTTTTTCATTTTGCGGAACGGCTTGTACCAAACCATACAATTCGGATGTTGATGCCTGGTAAATTTTCGTTTTTTTTGCCAATCCCAAAAGTCTAACGGCTTCGAGTAGCCGTAAAGTCCCGATCCCATCTGCATTAGCAGTATATTCCGGCGTTTCAAAGCTCACATGTACATGACTCATCGCTCCGAGGTTATAAATTTCATCGGGCTTAACCTCCTGGATAATGCGAATGAGATTTGTTGAATCGGTCAGATCACCATAATGCAAATGAAAATGAACGTGCGATTCATGTGGATCCTGATAAAGATGATCTATTCTTTGCGTGTTAAAGGAAGACGCCCTTCTTTTAATGCCGTGAACCTCATAACCTTTTTTTAATAGTAACTCGCTCAAATAAGCGCCGTCTTGTCCGGTAACACCCGTTATCAATGCAACTTTCGCCATTTTATTTTTTTAAATATTGAACAATTTTTCTCATCGGTTTGGCATACAAAGTAAAGAAATGAGGACGTAATCCATTTAGCTTCCAGGCTAACCTGTCTTCTTTGTTCGCTCTTATCCTGTTCCGTAAAGAGGCATTACTCATTCCTCCTGAACGCATTTTTACAATTATCTCCGGGATATATTTTGATGGTATCTGGTACTTGAGCAAGATACGAAGCATCATTTCATAATCTGCCGCGGAGCGAAGCGATGTATTGAATAGCCCAACTCTATCATAAACTTTTTTTCGGACAAAAAATGTTGGATGCGGTGGCATCCATCCATAATAAAAACTCTTTTTGTTGAACTTCCCGGTTTTCCATGTGCGTACGACCTTATCGAAATCGTTATGTTTTACATATTGAAGGTCAGCGTAAACAACATCAATGCTTTCGTCTGCAAATTCTCTTGCGAGCCGGGAAAGAATGAAATCATTTGTGTAAATATCATCCGAATTTAAAATGCCGATCACATCGCCGGTTGCTGCGGATATGCCTTTATTCATTGCATAATAAATGCCATTATCTTTTTCAGAAATGACTTTAGTTATGTGAGAAAATTCAGAAACAATTTTCAGTGTTTCGTCAACAGAGTTGCCATCAATAATAATGTGCTCGATAAAAGGATAGTCCTGCTTTTGGATACATTGCAATGTGTCTTTTATTGTTGCAGCACTATTGTATGTTGCAGTAATAATAGAAATTTTCATTTTTATTATCGCGTTATTATGCAATTTTCCAAAACTAACATATCCATGTTTGTCCGTAAAAAACATTCCAGCGCATGTTCGGGAGAATTCACAATAGGTTCATTCTCATTAAAAGAAGTGTTGAGCAAAATCGGAACTCCGGTTTTTCTTCTAAAAGTATCTATCAGTTGATAATAATCAGGGCTTACATTTTTATCTACGGTTTGCAATCTACCCGTTCCGTCAACATGCGTTACAGCAGGTATCAGTTTATGTTTTTCAGCTTTAATCGGAAAAACTTTTTCCATAAACGGAACATCATCCGTTACTTCAAAATATTCCGAAACATACTCACGCAAAATGGATGGCGCAAAGGGACGAAAACTTTCCCGGCGTTTTATTTTTGAGTTGAGTAAATCTTTTGCGTCCGCTCTCCGGGGATCTGCTAATATTGAACGAGCGCCCAATGCCCTCGGCCCAAATTCCGCGCGGCCATTAAACCACCCGACAACACCGCCATTTACCAAACAATCCGCGGCTCTTTCAAACAATTCTTCATTATCATATTTGGTATACGCTATTTTCCTGGATTGAAGATATTGTTCAATCTCATTACCAGAAAAACGGCTGCCGGTATAAGCTGTATAGATGGGTTCGATCTTCGGATAATTCAAAATTTGATTATATACATATAATGCAGCCCCCATTGATATTCCGGCATCATGACCCGCTGAAGGAATATAAATATTTTTGAAGGTTGTGTTTCGTGTCAGTTTTCCATTAGCAACAGAATTTTGCGCTACCCCACCGGCAACACATAAATTTTGCAAGCCTGTTTTTTTTTGCAGGTGATCGGCTAAATGGAAGATCAGTTCTTCGGTAATCCGCTGCACAGACGCAGCCATATCCTTATGAAATTGCGTTAATGGTTCTTCACTTTTTCTGGCTGCGCCGAATTTTTCTACCAAATGATCCGAAAATAATGAAGCGACCTTGGGAATATGATCTTCCCCATAAGTAATGATTCCGCTTGTAGCCGACCGAAAGTATTTCAGATTCACCGCGAACAACCCATTTTCTTTAAACGACAGTACATCGCGCAACTGCTCAACATATTTTGCTTCGCCGTATGGTGCCAATCCCATCAGTTTATATTCATCGCCATAATGAGGAAAGCCCAGCCATTGCGTAAATGCTGTATAAAAAATTCCGACACTATGCGGAAAATCTACCGAATCAAGGATTTTTATTTTGTTACCTGTTCCCACACCGGTCATTGTTGTCGTAAAATCTCCTGATCCATCTATTGACAGCAATGCGGCCTCATTAAATGGTGACGCGAAAAAAGCGGATGCAAGATGACTACGGTGATGCTCTACCTGGTGAATCTTAGTTTTGAGTTCTTTTTTATCGATCGTATCATCAATTAAGGCAAACTCATCTTCAATAGACAAGACTTTTTTTGAATTATTGAACCGGTCTGCCACTGCGCTCCAACTTCCAACCGGGTGCATCAGCAGAAACAATATTTTTTTTGTGAGCTTGGCGTAAGGATCTCTGCCGATTGCAATGTGATCAACCTGTGACAATGTAATCGCTGCTTCTCGTAAACAAAATTCGATCGCCTGCGAAGGAAAGCCTGCCCAATGTTTTATTCTCCTGAAACGCTCCTCTTCTGTTGCCGCTATTAATTTACCGTCTTTAAAAATTGCTGCTGAAGAATCTGCATGATATGCGTTAATTCCTAAAATGTACATTAATTAAAAAGTTTTAGATAGTCTCTTTCCAAATCCAATTGCATCGTATAATCGTGTGCATATTTCCATGCATGGTAACTCCAGTTATTATATTCCTGCTGGTCAAAAGAAGCCGCCTGCTCAATAGCATCGAAAAATAAATGTGGTTCTTTTAATGAAAGATCCCAGCCTGCATTTATTTGCTGCAGATTTCTCCACGGGGTTTGATTGCTGATGATGACCGGTCTTCCATGCGTAAGCGCTTCAAAAATTGCATGACCAAAATTTTCTCCTTTGGTTGGTAATATAAAAACATGATGCTTTGCTAAAACGTAAGGCAACTGATGATTGGGAACTTCACCAAGATATTTTACCGAAACATTTGACGGTAGTTCATCAATGATCTTACTACAATCATTCCAAAAAGATTTGTCTTCCAGATTGCCGATGATATTTAATGAAACGGCGGACGGAATTTCTTTCAAGATAAATAAGAGATAACCGAGGTTTTTTATCGGATGAATTCTGCCAACAAAAATCATTGATAACTCGCCGCTCTTTTTTTCAAGGAACGCAGGGCGGTCTGCCATTACCGCCGGGAAATTAGGGATCATGGCAACTTGTGCAGAAGATCCAAAATAATGCAGCACATCCTTTAATTCAATATCGTCCGCTGCATGAAAATAAATTTGTATAAAAAAACCAAACATCCGAAAAAGAGATAAATAAATTTTCTTCTTAAAAGACTTGAATTGAATGGCACTATCGCGCAGCATCCCCCGCGGCGACAAGATCGTTTTTCCTTCTATTTTATTAAATCTTCTTATTAATAATGGATAAATGGTGAAATATTTTGAGAACATGCTGTTGAGATAGATAAAATCCGCATTACTGGAAAGCAATTGATAGCGAATATTTTTCCAGTTGAGATTGTCCGGTGAACAATAATATACCTGGACATTTTCTGAGACAATATTCCATTTATTCACCTCAATATTTTCATAAGGTTGGTCAGAACCAAAATCCCGATCGGCAGTAAATACACAAACCAGATATTCATGCTGCATGTGATTCACAAAATTTACGCAAGAGCGTATTGGTCCGCCAGCCCTGAATCCCGGTTCATACCAATCGGCGAATAACAAAATTTTCTTTTTATTCAACGTCATTGTTCTTTATCCAGTTTTCCAAAACTACAAATAACCAAATTTCACTCCATCGCACATTCTCATCTCCGCTTAAAAAACGTTTCCAGTATGATAGTAGGTTTTTCTCATTAATAAAGCTACGCTGCGAAATACTTTTTATATGTATTTCACAAAATGAACGCAATTCGTTTCTGAGCCAAAAATTCCATGGAAATAAAAATCCTTTTTTCTTGCGCGTTACAATTTCATCGGGCAATAATGATTGCAGCGATTCCACTAATAATTTCTTTGGTAAATTTCCTTTTTTAAATCGATCGGGAACTGCTAAAACAAAAGCTGCAAGGTCCGGATCAAAAAAAGGCTCACGCACCTCTAATGAGACCGCCATGCTCATCTGATCTGTATCTTTCAACAATGTATGCTGCGTGTAGCCAAGATATTCGGCGCCAGAAACCTGGCTGAGCAATGGAAGCTTGTGTAAATTATTTTTTCGGTTGATCAGCTCCTTTTGCACGGCGCTGATATAATTTTCGCCAACAGGTAAAGTAGTAAGTTCATTAATATATTTCGATGAAAGAATTTGGCGTAAGACAGGGTAAACATTTTCTATTGACGTAGAATCTTCTGCAATCAATTGCTTCATTCTTCCACTGCGATTTTTTGACTGACCACTCAGCATGATTTCTGCAAGGAATTTTCTTGACTCGTTTGGCAGACTCCAAAGCCATTTATTTTTTTGCAGTTTTAAAAACTGATCGAAAATCGGATATCCAGCAAATAATTCATCGCCTCCAACTCCCGACAGTGCTACTTTTATTCCTTTTTTGCGGATGGCTTTTGAAACGACATAAGTATTGATGCCATCTCCGCTTGGAGTATCTAAAGCCATCAATGCATTTTGCAGTTCGTCCAAAAAAACTGTTGGTTTCAGTAAAATCCTTGTGTGGTTCGTATCGAATTTTTTTGCAACGATGTTTGCGTATTTTGATTCGTCAAAGTCTTTTTCATCAAAAGCGATATTAAATGTATTTGGTTGCGCACTGCCTGCTTCAGCCATTAATCCAACAACTGCGCTGGAATCAATTCCGCCAGATAAAAAAGCGCCTACCGGAACATCGCTCACCAATCTTCTTTCTACGGACTGTAGCATCAATGCTCTGACATTTTTTTGTATATTTTTTTCATCGGCAAAATCAAAATCAACATTTGTATTGGTTACATCCCAGTACCGTTTTTTTTCAAGCTGCCTATTTTTAATTTTGATCCATGAACCAGCTTCTAACTGATGGATACCTTTAATAATTGAATACGGATAGCTGACGGACTGATAAGTAAAATATTCCATCAGTGCATCCGTATCAAGTTTCCTATTTACCAAACCACTCGCAAGAATTGATCTGACTTCGGATGCAAAAATCAGTTTGTCATCATCAATAAAATAATATAAAGGTTTGACGCCAAATCTGTCTCTGGCGATAAAAAGCTCTTCTTCTTTCCTATCCCAGATAGCAAAAGCAAACATGCCGCTTAAATATTGCAAACAATCTGTTTTCCATTTTCCATAAGCAGCAATTAGAACTTCAGTATCGCTTGTTGTATTAAAAGAATAATCGTCTATTAATTGTTTTACTTTTTCGTAGTTGTATATCTCGCCGTTAAAAATGATGATGTAGCGACCGGAATTATCTTTGAATGGCTGATTAGCAGCATTCGACAAGTCAATTATCGACAGGCGACGATGCCCAAACAAAATTTTATTTTCTGAGAAAAATCCATCTGAATCCGGCCCGCGATGAGATAACGCATTTGTCATTTTCTCAATCACATTTTGTGTAATTGCGTTATCAGAAAAATTCATTATGCCGGCAATTCCGCACATCTACAAATCAATATTGGTTTTGAGAGACATTTTTTCTTGAAAGAAGTTCGTTATAAACGGTCACATATTCATTCACGACCGTATCAAGTCTGAAGCGCTGCACATTTTTTAATCCTTCTTTTATTATTTGTTCGCGGTAGGCGGCATCATTAATAATTTTCAACAATCCAGTGCGAATGGATAAAGGATCAAATGGATCTATCAGACATGCGCCGCGACCCGCAACCTCGCGCATGGGCGAGGCATCGCTAGTGAGAACAGGTCTGCCCACTGCCTGCGCTTCAACTACCGGCAATCCAAAGCCTTCATAAGTCGACGGAAAAGCAAGCATGTCGCATTGCTGATATTTTTGCAACAACTCCTGATCAGATAATTTTTCAAATTTTGAATAGTTGATTTTATTATCCTGCAGTTTTTTTATCTGGGCATCATGCAAAGGGCCAATGATCTGCAACCTTGCAGGAATACCCTGCAATGCATCAATCAATCTTTCCAGATTTTTATTTGGCGTGGTGCCGATGAAAAGAATGGAGGGTTCATTATTATTAAAATCCGAATCAGCAAATTGAAATAAAGGATCAACAAAATTAGAGATTACTTTTATCTTATCCTCCTTACAATGCGTTGCCTTAACGATCTCCTTTTTTGTATTTTCTGAAATAACGGTAATCACATCGGCTTTTTTAACGGGAAGATTGTACCACAATAATTTGATGAACCAATGTTTTGGATTGAGTTTCGAATATTTATGCAATGCTACACAGTCGTGAATAGTAAGCACGTTAATATTTTTTTTATTACACCCGAGAATAGCATAATGAACATCACCGGTAATATGATTGATGCTTCCCTGATTTTTTTTTGCAAAACAAAAATTGGGGAATATCGTATTCATCTTACTCGTAAAAGGAAGATATTTTTTTTCAACAATAAATGCTTTGCTGTGATTGGTTTCAATTTCATTTGCAATTTTTTTAAACAGCTTTTCAATGCTGAAGTAAGTTGAATGCGGGTGGCGATAAAAAAAGGTCAACTTGTTCATCACAATTCAATTCTGAAAAGAGATTTAAAGGCTCTGAAAACGATCAATGTAAAAATGGAAGTTTTAATGATCGCATTCATGGTTGTTAATAAATCTGTCTCCACTGAAATAACATAAATAAACATGAATGGCAGCCATAGGATAAGTGAGGGTCGTTTTTCAGCTTGCTTGAGGATAATCGAAAGCAGTAAATTAAAAAAGATGCCGTAAAAAAACATGTATACAATACCCCCGGTAACGCCAAAATTTGCATAGCCTTCTGCCTCTGGACCAATATTCATACTATACCCCTTGATATTATATCCCCAAAATCGTTTTAGATTCTCTTTACCTCCGGCAATGGGTTTATCCGGCCACAAAAATCGCGGAGCTAATGAAGCCAATACAGATTGCCAAATTGTTTCGCCATTCGCATAAGGATGTTTATTAGGGACCATCTTCATGGTGTAAGCAGCTAGCCACCCTTGGTTAAATCTTACAGCCACAAAAAAAAGTTTGTTTGGATCGGCAAGCAATGAGGGATCAGATAACCGGTCAGTTATCAACTGGCCAAAATAAAGAGGGTCAGTACCGCTGCCTTCCTGCCAACTTTTTTTCCGATAGTCCGCTTTTACAGATTGCAATACAATGACAGATATAAACGCAATAACGGCAAAAAATATCTTGCGATTGAAGCTGATTTTTTTCCCGAACAATGCAAGCGTGAACATTAATGCCATCATGTAAATCATATCTCCGAACATACCTGTTGCCAAAGCCTGGGCAACAAGCAATACGATTATTGAAGGCACAATAATTCTTTTGTATTTATTTGGTGAATATAAAACGTAAAAAAAACCAACATAGGTAAGATGAGCCAATAGATAGAAAACCTGTTTCAGGCTCTCCGGCGAAAGGAAGTCGAGGAAACTTGAAATTACCCCTGTTGCGATTAAAACCAGTCCTGTATTGGGTTGTAACAGTAATATTTTTTTAACATTGTCTATATAAATTTTAGGATTGCTATTTACACTCAATTTTCCGAGTGGCACACGCAAACCTATTATCATCGTAACCGTGCTGGGAACCGCAAAAGAAAAATATTCATTTGAAGGTATCGGCATATATCTTTTCCAGTGGTGGGCAAGAAAATTTTCTTGGGGATAAACATGATAAAAAATTGCCGGCATAACCAACCAGGTGAACACTGCCGAAATAGTGATCAGATCCAAAACAACCACTTTGTTACCGAGGCGATAAAGAAATTCCAGGAAGAAAAAAAAGAAAAGTCCTATGGAAGCAGTCTCCCAAAATGTAAATGGAGTAAAGAAAGCAAGATAAAAGCAAAACAATAAAGTAGCGATGATGATATTGCGCATCTATGCTGTATTATCTTTTTAGATCAAAAATTGTTGTGCCCAAAAAAGAGGAGAATCTATAAAACAAAAAAAGTAATATTACTGCTTAAAGCGATTCTTTTTTCTCCGGTTTCAACATAATGCAGCAGGCGAAATTGCAAAGTGAACAACTCCCAAAAAAAACTTCTGCATATTGTTTTAAAATACCCCGATGATCTCGGCTTGTCTTCAATAACCCGGACATGATCAAATCCAACTGTTCTGAATAATTGGTTCAGCGATTTTTCATTAAAAGCCTGGACATGAGTTAAATCTCCATATCGTATTTTCATTCCAAAAATACCATTTGCATTCGGTACATGCCCAACAATCGTCCCGCCTTTTTTTAATATCCGTTTTAATTCCTTGGCCAAAAAAAATAATTCCTGGAGCGGCAAATGCTCAAAAATGTCTTTCGCAATGATAACATCATAAACACCATCTCCGGTATTTTTAGCATATTCCATAAGATCGCCTTGCTCAATGTAGGTGCGATCATTTTCATGCGCTAATGCGACCTGCTCTTTTGAAAAATCAACTCCATGAAGGTTAATAAAATTTTTCGATTTCAAATACACTAATAACTCGCCGCTTCCACAACCAATATCCAATATATTTGAATCTCTTTTATGTTCGCTAAAGAAACATTTAAACAGAAAATCAAAATATGGTTGTTTGCCAATTTCATTTTTTTCGTTGCCCGCTTGCCCGGAGGAAACATACTTTTCGTAAAAATATTCCTTCATGATTTGTCTTTTATTCCTTTTCCTTTCTTTGAAGAAAACTCAATAAAGGATGAAATGCTTTTTCAAAATTCAGTTCATTTTCAAAATCCT
This sequence comes from Chitinophagales bacterium, assembly GCA_021323755.1. Lineage (GTDB taxonomy): Bacteria > Bacteroidota > Bacteroidia > Chitinophagales > Chitinophagaceae > Puia. The sequence goes on from JAJPKJ010000067.1 coordinate 21,048, forward strand.
TTATCGCGGATTCCGTCAAGCTTTCATAGTTTGAAACAATAAATTCTACCTGTCTTTCGAATACCTCCATGGATAAATTATTAGCAAAAGCCCAATGGTATTTTGCTAAATATTCTTTATAATGTTCATTGTCGTAATATAAGACCGGTAAACCGCAGGCAGCATATTCATAGATTTTATTTGAAGCAGTCCCTCCGGTTGAATAAATAATATTATCCGGTTTATTGATTGCTAACCCTATATGTGCAGAAGCGGTGATCGTTGGCAACACCGCATAATTAACCGGCGCTGCTATTTCAACAAATCTTTCTATATTTAATTCCTGCGATAAATTGATAATATGGTCCCGATATGATTTTTCAATATTACCAATTAATAACAGCTGCTGGTTTCTTTTTGATCGGTTAATGAACTGCATCAGTTCTTCAATTCCGTGCCCGGCAGATATACTTCCCTGGAAAATAAATTTAATAATGCTTTGAGGTGCACTGCTTTTTTTGAATTTATTGTAAAACGAAACGGCCGGGAAATTAGGTACAAAAAAATATTCCCCTTTAAAGGCAGTAAGATCAAAATATTTTCTTCGCTCGTTAGCAGGTAGCGAAAAAATTTGCAAATACCTAAATGCTTTTTGCTCCGCTTTTGCCGCCCACCATCCAATACTGTATTTTTTTATTTGTGCTGTATCAGCAACATCATGACTATGATACCAAATAATATGTTTGAATGAAAGCATTTTCCGTATGAGATGATAAGTGAATAAGGCCACGGAGTCATACACAAGAATTGTTTGTGGTTTGTATTTATAACAAGCTCGCAGAAACCCAGATGTGAATGAAAAAAAAAGAAAAAATTTGGAGACCGCGCTCAAACTTGCCTGATCATTAACTGAAATTTTTTTTTGACTGCGAATCAAAAAAACGTTTTCCGGATAATCCCATAAGTCAGGAAGGTTTGGCCTATAGATCAAGTAAATATTATCATATATTTTACTTAATTCTCCAATCGCATTCAAAGTAGGCGGATAAGCTTCGGGATGATTATATAGTGCACATACCAGATTTTTTTTCATCGCAGAAACCTTCACTGTTTATCCTAAAAAAATATTTTTTCCATGATCAGCATCTATGGAGTGCCGGAGAACCGAACTCTACTTTTTTCTGAAGCCGGCGTTTCATGTAACCGTTTAATTTCTGCTAGCGCATAATTGGCTCTGTGTTTGTAACTATAGCCGGAATTCAAAGAACGGTTTCTCGCATTTTGCCTGATCTTATCAATAGATGCGCCATCAAGAGAAAGGAGTCTATTAATTTGTCCGCAACAATTTTCAATATCCGAGAACAAAAAAACTTCTTTCCCGTTTTCAAAAAATATCCGATGTTCCTTTGTATCGGGAGCCAGCATAATTCCACCGATGGCGGGCACTTCGAAGGAGCGCATATTGTGTGAATCCAGATTGTGCACCCGCATAAGATTTAGCTGCACACGGTACCTCCTCAGTATTTTCCAAAGATCAATTCCGTAAACTACCGATGGAAAGGTTTTTATATTGGGATGCCGGATAAACTTGTCCCAGCCAGCCCCATAAAGATCAAGCTGAATTCCACGGTCAGCAAGACCTTTCAAAAAATCTGCTCTTTGCTTATCAGGATTTCCTAAAAAACAGGTTTTTGATATTTCGGTCTCCTTGCAGCAAATTTCATAAAACTGATCACTTAGATCAAATCCAAAGGGCAAAAAACAAGATGGGATCTGGTAATCATTTTCGATTTGCTTTTTTACGGTAAGACTGTATGCAAAATGCATATCGTATAATGATATGGATTCTGTAATATTTTTATTCCCGCTTCCAATTCCGCTAAATATGAATGGATTATCGGGATTATAATTGACGAGTTTATATTTTTTTTCTTTTGCCCACTCCAGAGATGAAGCAAAAATTTCCATTCCCTTAAAAACCCAAATTACATCTGGCTGAAACTTGTTGGTTTCTTCTTTAAATAAGTGGTTGATCTTTTTATAGATGGAAGATAATCCCAGTCTGAATAATAGTTTATTGTAAAGACTTTTATAATAGTAATCGGAAAAAATCTTCAATGCAGGAAAATGGAGAACTTCAGCTCCCGCTTCTTGCATATATGAAGTATAAAAGTTTTCAATTGCATAAGCTTTGCCCGAGCCCACTAAAAATATTTTCATTAAAACTATTAGATTTTAGTGCGCTTAATTCGTGTGAATTTGCGCAATCAGATCACTAATATATCCGCCGTGCGAACGCTGTTGAAACTGCACGGCGATTTTATGAGAGTAGATGCTAAAGTCTTTCCTTAACTTTTCATCTGCAATTAACAATTGTATTTTTTGAGTTAATTCTGGAATGTCCCGGCACGCAAAAACAAATCCATTTCTTCCTTCCTGCACATCATCATTTTCACTATAACTTCCACAGCGATCACTAACAATTATCGGGCAAGCCATATAAATAGCTTCGCTAATAGCTAATGAATGACGATCTATTGAAGCCGGGTGCACATAAATATCAGTAGCTGCATAATAAGCGGAGAATTCTTCTGGGCTGACAAATCCGGTAAAATATACTTTACTCTTTTTTAATAATGCTGCTTTCTGTTCCAATTCAGTTTGCATTGCACCTGAACCCAGTACAAATAAATGTGTAATCATTCCAATCTTTTCCAATTCCACCATCGCACTTATTATATCCCCTTGCCGCTTTGAAGGAACAAGTTTTCCTACTACTGATAAAACAATATCCTTATCATCAATCTTATAGTGCTCCCTGATAATTTTGTTAAGTTGACCTCGATCGCTATAACTCTTTTCGTAATGATTTACATCAATCGGAAAGTGCATGCGAATTATCTTTTTGAATGGCACACTATAATGCTGGTAGAAATCTTCATTTGCATTTCCTACAGAAAGGAAATAGTTGATTCTGGAAAAATACCATCTTAAAAAAGGATACTTAAGCCACTCTTTAATCAAATTCCTTTTATGCACTCTTTCACTGTCGGAAATATAGGCCAATTTGACTTTGTTTTTTAATGCCCATCGGAATGCTCGTCTCTGTAATCGTTGGAAATAACCGTAAGTGACAACAATGTCGGGTTTGTAATCATTTAATATCGCATCTAGTATTGGTGCATCCAATTTACTGTTTACCGGTACAACATCTTCCCCATTCAGAAATTGATGATCTATTTTATCCAATTGCAGGTTATTCCAAACCACCTCCTTATTGAATTGTTTGTCAACATAGCTTTTGAAACCCAACGATGAACCAAAAAAAACTTTTACCTGAACATCATCAAGACTTGCAAGGCTTACATACTGGGGGCAGAAATGTTGAATAGGATGAGATACCACTATCGCTATTTTTGGTTTTTTTTTCATGTATTTTTTCTATCCGTTCAATTTGCTCTTATACAGTACTTTGTAAAAGCGTGCTTTTTTTTAAGTTTTGAGTAATTAAAATGATTTATAAAACGAAAAATCAGGTTCAAAATTTTCTACCTTCTGCAATACAATTAAACCCGAACTATTGTATAATTGATATGACCAATGGAACCATGAAAATAATAATGCCGGCTTATTTTTTAATCTCCACAAAAAGAATTTTAACGTAGA
>JAJPKJ010000074.1 GCA_021323755.1 Chitinophagales bacterium
CGCTTCCGTAAATTTTGATTTTTTCATGAGCAATTTTCACATTTAAATTATGAATAATTACCCCGATTTTCTAGTTTATCTTGCTTCGATTTTTTGGGGGGAGGTCAGAGTTCATTTAAAGTTAACAATTTTGCAAACTATTAAATGGCCGACTTTACGAGGAGCCAACTTATTTTCTTTAATTCCGCCTCAATATTATATTTCCTTCGACTCTTATTTTCTTTGATTTTATCTCAATGCCCTTTTCATTGAACCAATGATAAATGACGGTGTCTTTATTTGTATTTGAGAAATTTAATAATAATGAACTCCTATCTTCTTTCCAAGTTTTGTATGGCAGCTTTATTTTTCCAGAATCGGAATAATAATATTTTATAGTATCCCCACGTTCATTAAAAAAATATGTAAGTCCTTCGATGACATTGTTTTTGTAATTTGTTCTCATACTAGTCACCCCATTTATATAGAACTCCTTATATTCTCCCATTTTAGTAGTATCGTCAATTAATTCGTATCTTTTAACAATTAGACCATTTGTATCATATTGTTCGCAAATACCGTTGAACATTCCATTTTTCACTGTAAATCGCTGAGATATTTTACCGTTCTCATAAAATCTTATAAGCTTACCATCACAATTATAAATGCTGGTATCGCATGCATTTTCAATACTGTCGATTTGATAAATTCTCCCGCTTTCACAATAAATAAGTTTAGTGCCAATATATTTGTTCCGTATTACACTTGCTTTTTGTGCAATTTTACCATTTTCGTAAAAATTTGTGATATCGTAATTTTCGTTTTCGGCTGACTTAAATTCTATCTTAGTCTTAATTTTTCCGTCAGGAAACCGATAATAGATGGTTCTCGAACTATTGGTGCAGCAATTGAGTGCAAGCATGAGCAAATAAAAACTTAAAAAAAGCCATATTATTTTAATCATTAACCTTGAATTTATTACTTTACGTAAATCGTTTCGAATTTTTCTGATTTATAATTAAATCTTATTGTATCTATTACGTTACCATTCGAATCATATTTCACTTTATAAGAGATTTGATCTCCCACAAAAAATCGAAGCAAGATAAACTAGAAAATCGGGGTAATTATTCATAATTTAAATGTGAAAATTGCTCATGAAAAAATCAAAATTTACGGTAGCGCAAATTGTTTTTGCGATCAAGGTTTCTAACACGTCTACTATTGAATCGGCAACGCACCTGCCTGTTATCGGTTACACGCAATGGTGGAGCAACAATATCGGCAAACCTCTGAACAATTATTTTTCAAGCGTGGCAATGTCGCCAACAACACAAACGGTAGAATGAACTGAAACAATAACATGGAAAGGAGACAACAAATGAAAACAATAAATGTAATTGTCATACTATCCTTTTTATTGCAGGCATGTGGAGGCCAGCTGCCTACGCAAAAGGATGTTCCAGGTAAATGGGAAAGTGCCAAAGGATCTGAATTTATTTTTAATGAAAATGGAACATTTACAGCTAAATCAATACCTACAGAATTTGGCTTTTTGCCATCAGATAGCTTGCAGAATATAAAGTTCGATGGCGTCGGTAAGTGGGAGTTCAGAAAAGGAAATTCTGATTGGGAAGTATCTGTAGATTTTGACAAGACTAGCGTTGATAAAACCTGCACATTCCCATTATTAATTGCCGGGGAGAAAGGGATATTAGATAACAAGCCGCCCTGGTATCTTTTTGTATGGAAGGGAGAGGAAGGCGGGGAGCGATATTCTTTTAGGAAACAATAATCAACAAAGCCGCAGAGAATGCGGCTTTGTTGTTGTATGCTTATAGCATATGCCATTTTTTATTGTCCAAGTTTTTGCTTCATCTTGACCTCACCTCAAAAAATCGAAGCAAGATAAACTAGGAAATCGGGGTAATTTTTCATATTTTAAATTCAAAATAAAATGGAAAAAAGGTTGCAAAAATATAAGTATGCAAGTCTTTTATGCTTACTTCCTGGATTTGGACTTATTATTGGTTTATTTTTAATCTTTTTCGCAGTTTTTGAATTTAAGAGTAGATCTTTTATCTTGATTATTCTCGGCGAAATGGCAATTTCAGTTCTGTTTTTCATTTTGCTGAAAAACGATGCGGAGTATCAATTTCACTATAGCAAAGAATCCGCGGTTTTATTTTCAAGAGAAGTAGTTGATGACTTAAATAGTATTGAACAAAAATTGAAAGACTTTAAACTAAAATTTGGAAATTATCCAGATAGTTTAGAACAACTTGAAAAAGAATATCCAGAATTGCATATAAAAGATCCACTAAGCGCCAGAAACCCTAAAATAAATAAGTCAGTGGATTATAACTATCATAGCTTTGATACTACCTATTTACTTTTTTCTTCGGGAATAGATGCGATTCCAAATACAAAGGACGACATTTATCCTTCGCAAAGCAAGGCAGATTCAATTTTAAAGGTTAAGAAGTAAGTACGCTTACTTCATTAGCTTTTTTCTTAACAGTAGCATTTATCTCGTCTAATAAGCCATTAACTCTTCCACCTTTTATTGATTGTGTCCCCTTTCTATAGATAAACTACAACGGCAAATAGAATGAGAAAATATACAATTGGTGCAGCGAAACAAAGTATCCCTCTTGTGTATTGCCTATGGATAAGATAATACATTCCGGCTATCATTAATAAAATTGAATTTACCCAATTAAACCGTGATAATATTGTTAGAATTCTTTGAAAAGGTATTGGAAAAGTTGATTTGATCCTTAAGTAATAGATTATGGGAATTATTATGGTTATTGCCAATATGGTAAAAGAAATGTTGGTATATAGATTTAGATTCTTATTCATTTAGGGATTAAGCTAACGAGAGTTTTATGGTTACCGTTATTGCAATTGTTATTTGATTGGAGAGAGTATTATTCTAAGGAGAGTTGTTATCAGGGTTTTCATTGTTATTGGTTTTGCCGGTATGATCGTTGTAATGCCTGTCGACTTGGTGGAGAATATACAGGTTTAGTTTCAATTGGCGTGTATCCTTTGCATTCAGCCGTAAAGTATTGCTTTCTCGCATCATTTTGATCTACACCTAACTTCTCAGCTATTGAGGTCAATAGGACGGTTTGCGCACGTGAATGTTTTAATATTTTTGTCATGCCGAATACTTCCTTTGCGATAAAGCAAACGATAATGAAGGCAACCAGCGAAGCGATTAAATAAAATACTAAATCAATGTTCATGTTAAGTTGTTTTTAGAGTTTTTCTTATTTTGGTTTTTTTATCATGTTGTTTGCTTACAATATTCTTTCTTTTTATTATCTTTTTTGGAGAGTGCTTTAATGATATTTCATCCTGAATCGCTATGAATAATTCTTCAGGCTTCATATTTAGCTCAACGGTTTTATTCTTGTCATAATAATATTTTGTAAATCCGATACCGGCATCAATTGTTGAAGTGTTGAAACAATGCCGCCTGAATTCAATGAAACTTTTAAACCCGGTTTTCAGCTTTAATTCGATTTGAGTGATCATGTTGTAATTTTTAGCGTTATAAAATTACAAAACGGTGAATTAATCCAGTGGTTATAATGTTTAATGGTAAGTGTTTGCTACTATGATTCATTACCCCACAATCGCAAGGTTAATTATTATTGTTCCTTCTCCAATTCTCCATACCATACTTTGCTGATGGAATCCTAGTTCTTAATTTACAACCATTTTTATTAAAATTTCCTTTATCTGAGTTAGTGAAAGGTTTTTAAATTCCCCGGTATAAACGCACATGCTCCAATTATCGGGAGAATTAAATAATATTGCCCTTTTACTCTTTTTCATTGTTGATATTCTTTATTTATTCTTCTTAAACTTCAAGTGTAGCCTTCCTGATTCTTAGGACAAGCAATTAATTCGGTGCTAATAATTTCTTATCCGGACTATAATTCGATTGAAATTGTGTTTGTAGCTTGGAAGCAGAGTGCTGGTATTTATCTCCAATAAGCGAACCAGCTTGTAATTCTTTTTGATTCCACGAAGCAGCACAAAATATTGCTTTTCTTTATTGCTTAAGGACCAGATAATACATTCCAGCATTCATTATTATTTGCGAATTCACCCGATTGATTGGATCGTGGAAAAGGTCGATTGGTCTACGAAAAAAAATCATTAATCAGCTAATCTATTGATCTTGGTCATGTACAATCGTGATTGCAACAAATAACTTTATAAAAAAATAGGTATGAAAACAATATTGGTCGCTACTGATTTTTCCGTTGCCGCTTCCAACGCTGCAAATTATGGAACGGATATGGCAATTGCCATGGGTGCAGATATTTTTATAATAAGTGTTGTAGAAATTCCTGCAGCCGTCGGCGAAATTCCTATCGTGATCAATGAAGGAGAAATGATTAATGATGCTGAAAAAAATATGGCGAATCTCAAAGAAGAGCTGAGCAGAAAAGTGAATGGCAAAATGAATATCCGTACTGAAGTCACATTCGGATTGTTCTTTGAACACCTGGAAGAAACATGCAAAAAAATTGATCCGTATGCTGTTGTAATCGGTGCTCGGGGAAAATCGGGGGTTGAACGTATTTTTTTTGGAGCTCATGCGGCTTATACTATGCGGCATTTAAGATGGCCGGCGATCGCAGTTCCGTTGGACAGTTCTTTTTCTTCTATAAAGAAAATCGGATTCGCTTGTGATTTTGATGAAGTGGTTGAAACAACACCGATTAATGAAATCAAAACGTTGGTCAATGATTTTCATGCTGAGCTGCATGTGATCAACCTGGGAAGAAAAAAAGAGTTTGATCCTGAAATTGTTTTCCAATCTGCACTCATGCAAGAAATGTTGATTTCATTAAAACCGGAATATCATTTTCTCACGAGCCAGGATGTTGATGAAGGCATAATGACTTTTATTGAAATGCAGCATATTGATTTGCTCATTGTCTTGCCAAAGCGGCATCGCCTGATCGATAAGATAATGCACAAGAGCCATACAAAACAATTTATCCTGCGTAGCGATGTGCCTGTGCTTTCGCTTCATCAATGAGCAAAGTTATTTGCCATAATATGAAAATGCTGATATTTCCCTGGAAGTGACCGGATATAATAAGAAAAAAGATTAGAGAAAGAGTGAATCAAGATCATGAATGACAGGACATGGTAGGTCATGTCAAATGCATATTTAGGTGCATTAATATTTCTTTGGCAGATGTGACACCTTTTTTCTGCCATAAAATCTTTCCTTTCTTAAAAATAATAAGGGTAGGTATAGATTGTATTCCATACATTTTTGCAAAAGCGGGGTTTTTATCAACATCCATTTTTAAAATGGTAGCCCGTTCTCCCACTCTGCTTTTTATTTCTTCTAATATTGGCGCCATTAATTTGCACGGAGCACACCATTCAGCAAAAAAATCAACAACTACGGGTTTATCGCCCTGCACATGTCCTTCAAAATTATTTATCATTTTTAAGCATATTTTTGGCTTTACCTTTTTGTAGCTGTACCATGGAAGATATCTAAAGTTGCATTTTCCCCGATCTTGTTTTGCTCTTCCAGGACCAATTCATCTGTGCCAACTGTTTGGACCCAGCCATCTATCTGGCGACGAAATATCTGTACATTCAATCCGAATAATTCCCGGAACTGCTGTTCCACTCTTCCTGTTTTTTCCCAGGAATGTATTTCGATTGCGCCAGAATTATGACGTTTGCGCACTTCAGCAATTGTTCTGTTGTGCGGCAACAAATGTTTTAAAGAAGACGCTTCCTGCCAATGGTGTGCTTCATCAAAAAATTCGATCTTAAGAAAAGGATATTGCTCGGAAAAAATTCTGCATACCTCTCCAATAGTATTAATATCGTTTATTTCAATAATCATGATTCATTAGTCATTATGCTCAATAAATATTTCGTATAATTTCATAAGAAGAAAAATAAAAAAGTTCTTGATATAGCTAAAAAATATTATTATAAGCAGCAGCGCAACGAACCCTGCCGTCCAGGCAAAAAATCCTGTCTTTACAATATATTCCGTAAATGTGTTCATATACTTGCTTTTGAATTGTTGATATTCGCGCTTTCATCATCAAAAAAATATTTCAGCCTTTGTGTTTCATATCAGCGATTCTTATTACAAATCTATTTCTCAATTAACGGTAAAGCAATGACAATGGTCATGAACCTATATGATAGTTAGATTTAAGAATTTTCTATAAATCTGTAATGAGGTTTCCAATGACTTGCTTTCAGCAAATAAGTTAATTACAAACTCAGTATCGATACAATACCTGGGTTTAATCAGCAATAGAATCCTTCTTTTTTTTCGGACAACTATTAATGCCAAACAAACTATATAAGGGACATGCACCCACAAGACTGGTTAATAGTAAAATGCCGCCTGCTGCCAGTAAAATGACTCCAGGTATGCCCTTGACAAAAAAATCTTCAAACCACAATACAAAAATTATACAGGCAATGATCAAACGAATTAATCTGTCGGTATAACCCATGTTCTTTTTCATAAAAAATATTTAACGTGTTTAGAATAATGAAAGCCGTTATTTATTATAGGCAGCCAAAAAAGACTTGATTTTTTATCAAAAGATTTGCCATGGCCACCAATAATTATTTTAACAAATACATTCACCAAAAATATTTAAGTGATAGGTTTAAAACGATGATTTTCGTTAGCCCTAATGCTGATCATGATTATCTAAAAAACATTGACCCTATTATAGGGTATATGCATTTTTACAGGACAGGCAGTAATGATCTTGATGCCCAATATTCCGGATCTTTAATTGGCATTCTCATATGGCTAATGACCTTGGTAAATGGCATCTTGTAGTGTACATGAAATCATGGATATTTAGGAAAGATTTCCAAAGGCATTAAATAACGTCGATGTATACTCGAGAAATGAAGACCGGCTAATAAAGGGTAGATGAAACCTCCGGCTACGCCCGTTACTGGGTCTCCTATGCAAAAAAATATTTGCGCAAGTGAATACTTGCATATATATTTGCAAGCAAATACTTGCATATAATGGAAACAAGAAGGGATGTATTCCAGGCGATAGCCGATCCTACTAGAAGAGCGATCATCAATTTGATAGCGGAACAACCCCATAATCTTAATTCAGTGGCGGAGCGATTTGATATGACGCGTCAGGCGGTCTCCCTCCACGTGAAGATATTGACCGAGTGCGGGCTTATTACGATCAGGCAAAAAGGGAGGGAACGGTATTGTGAGGCCAAGCTTGAGGGTCTCAACGAGGTTTCACAGTGGATAGAACAATTCAAACAATATTTTGAGAGCAGATTGGATTCACTGGAGAGCTATCTTGCCGCCATTCAAAAAACAAAAAAGAATGCAAAACGTAAAAAATGATGTTGGGGAAAGGCAATTGCAGTTTTCCCGTTTGCTGGATGCTCCCATTGAACTGGTCTGGGAAGTCTGGACAGATCCGGCCCAAATCGGGATTTGGTGGGGTCCAAATGGCGTCACCAATAATATAAAAAAAATGAACGTGGAACCAGGCGGGGACTTTGTAGTGGTCATGCATAACCCCGATGGTAGAAAGCATGAATTAGAAATTGTGTTCAGGGTGATTGAAAAATGCAAGAAGATCGTATACGCACAATTGAATCATTTCCGATGCATTGCCACCATTGAGTTTGAAGCTGTTGGGGACAAGACATTTATTAGATGGATCATGCTTTTTGAAAGCAAAGAATTCCTGATCCAGTGTGCCAAAGAATATGGTGTTGACTGGGGCTTAGAGCAATCCGGGGAAAGACTTATTCAGTATTTGTCAAAATCTAAAAATCAACAAATATGAAAAATATCAAAAAATTGATCTTTCTGTTCATTGCATGGATGATCACAGGTTCATCACAAAGCTTAGCGCAGGCTCCATCGGATTGGCTGGTTGATAAAATGCCCGCCGATCTGGAAATGGATTATGCGCTTAGCTCGCTCCCACCTAGTCTTCGGGACGGAGCAACGGTTTATCTTCTCGACCCGGCAAAGGGATATTATCTAGCAAGAAAAGGAAACAATGGCTTCTCAGCGTATGTAGAACGCACCGATTGGGCAAGGGGGGAATTTGTCTCCGATACTTATGCTGCCCTGGGTTTTGATTCAATAGGTTCTTCATCCCTTTTGCCTGTATTCTTTGATGTGGCTGCCATGAGAGCTACCGGAAAATATACAGCCATGCAAATAAGGGATCTTGTCATAAAAAGAGTGAAGGACGGAACTTATAAAGCGCCTTCGAAAACAGGCATCTGTTATATGCTCTCGCCCTTACTCAGGACACACCTGGACCAGGGGATAACGAACATGGTGATGCCACACTATATGATCTATGCTCCCTTTGTTGACGACAGAGACATTGGTGGAGGCTGGATACCAGGGGGGCACCAGCAATTTATCATCGGCACCGGCGATGTGCTGGATAAGGCGCATGCTATTTTCAATTATATCGGAATTGCCGCAGGCGAGTCAGAAAAAGCAAAGATTATAGAACAAAATAAGAGTTTGCTGGCAAGACTGGAAGCGTATAAGTCAATCCTCAAAGTTGATTTGAATTATACCATGAGTCATCACCATTAATGATTTATAAAAAATAGTCATGGTTAAAAGCAGTGGTTCACCCTGCCGGCTTCTATTACTGTAGCCTGCCTTCTATTCATTTTTGAAAAATAAATATCTAAAGGTTCCGAGAAGATGGATAAATTGGTCAATTCTATTTTTTTCGTCTATCCGTTAACGTTAGTTAATTAGATCTGGGAAAATCAGGCTGCAACTTTTCAGATGGATGGGGATACTGATAATTCTTTTTCATTTCAAATTCATATCCAAAGCCATTTTCCTGGCAGAAATAAAGAACAGTACAACTGATAAAATGCTGACAGGGATTATCCCTGACATTGCCCATCGCAGAGATTCTGTGCCAAGAGAATGAGCAAGTAAATCACTGAGCATACCAACCACCAAAGGGCCAAAACCCAATCCAATAAGATTCAGGATCAAAAATAAAATGGCGGAGGCAAGCGCTCGCATATGTGCCGGGACAAGGCTATGTACCACTGTTATTGAGGGACCTAAATACATACTGTATAAAAAATTAAAAACCCCGATGCACACTAATGAAGAAAAGGAATTCTTTAAAAAAAGCGCTCCCGCTACAAAAGGAATTGACATGATAATAGCATATGCAGGGATCCTTAGGTATTGTTGTTTATCTTTTTTTCCAAAACGGTCCGTAAGTAATCCACCAACCAGAGAACCTAATCCCCCGCCTATACCGATGATCAAGCCCAGGGAGACGCCTATTTCTGATTTTGCCATTCCATGTAGCCTTGACAAAAATGACGGGGCCCAATTCAACAATCCATAAATACAAAAAGCATGGAAACCAGTTGCCAGTGCCAGAAAAACAAAGGTCTTTTTTGAAAATAATAATCTTAATACCTGGGCAAAAGAATGAGGCTGACTGATGCGGGTAATATTGAGGTCTGTTGCTCCCCTGCGAGGCTCTTTAACCGTAGTGTAAAATAAGATTGAAAAAAGTACACCTGGAATTCCCAAAACAAAAAAAGCTGTTCGCCAACCAAGGTATTGATTCAAATAGCCACCCATTAAAAAACCAACCAACATTCCGATGTAAATTCCGGTAGAATAAAATGAAAGAGCTGTGGATCTCTTTTCTGGTGGAAAATAATCGGAAATCATAGCATGAGCTGGCGGACTTCCCCCCGCCTCGCCAACGCCGACGCCAATTCTGGCCAGTAGCAACTGAAAGAAATTTCGCGCCAGCCCCGAGCAGGCCGTCATCAGGCTCCACAAACTCAAAGCGATGCCAATAATATTTCTCCGATTCGCTTTATCCGCCAACCGGGCAATGGGGACACCCATCGCAACATAAAATATAGCAAAAGTAAAACCAGAGAGCATTCCAAGTTGAGTATCGGAAAGATGCAGCTCTTTTTTTATAGACTCCTGCAGGATGACAAGGAGTTGCCGGTCTACAAAGTTGAATACATAGACGATCGTCAGCATGACCAGAACATAGTTTCGATATGAGCTATTGACCCCTAGGCTGCCGGCAGACTCATTTTGCATCTTGTTTTTTCTTTTTTGATTACCTTTCAGTAAGTAAATTAATTAAAAATTAGTACAGCACCCATGAGAGGTTTAATGATGGATTACCAGCTCACTCTTCCTACCATTTTACGAAGAGCAGAATCTTTGTTCGGACAAAAAAAGATCATCAGCTATCTTCCGGACAGAACCACCCATCGTTATACTTATCGCGATCTTGCGATACGCGTAAGAAAATTAGCGGTGGCGCTGCAAGCCCTGGGAGTTCGAAAAGGCGATCGCGTGGCGACCCTCAGCTGGAATCATTACCAGCACCTGGAGTGCTATTTTGCCATTCCTTGCATGGGTGCGGTCATACATCCCCTTAATCTGCGTTTTAGCCCTGATGATCTGGCCTATGTTGTCAATCATGCAGAGGACAGGATCATCATTGTTGACCAAGTGCTCTTACCTGTATTTGAAAAATTCAGATCCCAAATAAGTGTCTCCAAGATCATTGTTATTCCGCAAACTTCTGATTCTTTGGACAATGGATATTTAAACTATGAAGAGATTGTTGCGAGTGGCGACGATTCCCTTTTCAAAGCTTTTGAAGGAGACGAATATGCAGCCGCTTTCATGTGCTACACATCCGGGACAACCGGCAGACCCAAAGGGATACTCTACTCTCATCGCTCCATCATACTGCATACGATGTCCTCTCTTTCCGGCTGCAGTGGGGTGAGTTTTACTGAAAGGGATGTGGTGCTGCCTGTCGTTCCCATGTTTCACGCCAGCGCATGGGGGTTCCCCTACAATTGCAGCTTTGTTGGAGCGACGCAGGTTTTTCCCGGACCACACCTGGATGCAGAAAATCTTATTCGACTTTTCGAGACGGAAAAAGTGACGGTAACAGGCGGTGTTCCCACCGTCATGATGGGCATTTTGAATAGACTGGATGCAGACCCACAGAAACATAAACTATGGTTGCGAATTATAATGATTGGTGGTTCTTCAGCGCCGCGTTTATTGGTTAGGTCATTTGAAGAACGTTATGGTATTAAAGTGCTAAATACCTGGGGGATGACCGAAATGTCTCCCTTGGGAACAACGGCGACCATGACCAGCAAACAGGAGAAAATTTCTAAAGATGAGCAATTTGATCATGCCATAAAACAGGGGTTCCCTGTTCCTTTCGTAGAGATAAGGGGAAGGAACGAGTTTGGTCTTATACCTTGGGATGGAAAAACAATGGGTGAGTTGGAAGTACGTGGTCCTTTTATAGCCTATTCCTATTATGGAGAAGACGGACAAGCAGGGAAATTTACTGACGATGGCTGGCTTAAGACCGGGGATATCGCTACCATCAGCGAAGATGGCTGCATAGAAATAAAAGACCGGAGTAAGGATGTCATTAAATCGGGCGGTGAATGGATCAGTTCTATTGCCCTTGAAAATGCATTGATGGAACATTCCTCAATATTCGAAGCAGCTGTGATTGGCGTTCCTGATGAGAAATGGGTCGAGCGGCCATTTGCGTATATAGTACTCAGAGAGCGGAAGACTGTTTCACTGAATGAAATAAATGAATTCCTTGCCACCAGATTTCCCAAGTTCTGGATTCCAGATGGATATTCGATCATCACCAGCATTCCTAAAACCTCAGTAGGCAAATTTCTCAAATCTGCCCTCAGAAACGAATACTACAAAGATCACCCCGAAACCATCTAATCATTTATTGCCTGGTAGACCAAGGGCTTGAACGCTCTGTCTGTATTGGAGACGAAAGGACCCCACATCTGACGGTATATCAACACAACCATCTCTTCTTTAGGGTCCACCCAATAGGAAGTTGAAAACACACCACCCCATGAGTAGCTGCCTGCCTGACTGGGAGTGAGCCTGCTTCCATTTTCAGAGACAAGGAAAAATCCAAATCCAAATTTATTCTCGCTTGCATTATCCCCAATATTTGGGTGTAGTTCTCCTATTTGATTCATGGTCATCATCCGCACCGTATTGCGGGCAAGAAGCCTCACACCGTTATACTCTCCATTATTCAAAAGCATCTGCAAGAAAACAGCATAGTCATAAATGGTGGATGAAAGTCCGCCGCCCCCAGAAAAATAACTGGTCTTTTGCAAAGGGAAGTTCATGTCTAGGGCTCCTCCGAAAGTTGTCACCTGCTTTTTTATCCTCCCGGCAGTGTCGCCAATAAAAAAATTCGCCAACCTTGACGCTTTTTCAGCGGGGACATTGAAATAAGTGTCTTTCATTCCAAGGGGTTGAAAAATACGTTTTGAAAAAAATTCTTCCAGCGTCATGCCCGACCATTTCTCGATCAAATATCCCAAGATGTCCATGTTCAATCCATATTTCCATTGCTCTCCCGGCTGAAAAAAGAGTGGCAGACTTCCCAGTCGGGTCATTGCATCAGCAAGTGTTTGCCCTTTTACCCCCACACCACCGGTTAAATAGCTCTTGGCATAAATAGCATTTTCGGCAGGAGTACCAATTGCAGGATATCCGATACCTGATGTATGGGTAAGCAGGTCACGGATGGTTACCGGTCGTTTTGCCGGAACAGTAGAATAGGTGGTGTCCTTGGAGTTGAAGCTATCCAACACTTTTTCATTGGCAAAAGAAGGAATGAATTTGGAAACAGGATCATCGAGGGAGAATTTTCCTTCTTCCCAAAGCATCATTACTGCTACTACGGTGATGGCCTTTGTTTGTGAGGCGATCCGAAAGATCCCGTTTTTATCGAGTGGTGCTTTCGTATCTACGTCATTATACCCATAGGCTTTGTAGAAAACAATTTTGCCTTTTCGTGCTATTAAGGCCACAGAACCATTAACCCATTTCTTATTGACCCAATCGTTCATCCCTGAGTCAAGACGTGCAAGCCGGACAGTAGAAAATCCACCTGCTTCAGGGCTCGCCTCCGTCAATGTTTTTGATTTTTGTTGTGCAGATGCTGGAATGATAAACGCAAACAGCATAATTAATACAATCGGATATCGATTCATAGCTTTATAGTTGGTCACCAAAAATAGATAATAAAATATATTTTTTGTTTATCTTTCCTTTAATCAATTTATTAATGAGATTAAAAGGAAAAATCGCACTGATCACGGGGGGAGCCGCCGGGATCGGTCTTGCTACTGCAGAAAGATTTGCTAAAGAAGGAGCAAAGATTATTTTATGGGATCTGTCTGATAAAGGAAACGAAGCGGTGGAACGCTTAAAAAAAGAAGGACATGAAGCCATCTTTAAAAAAATATCTGTGACCAACGAGGTTGAAGTGCACAAAGCGGTGGAAGAGGCCCGCAAGTATTTCGGGCGTATTGATATTCTCATCAATAATGCCGGCATCACCAAAGACAGGACACTACTTAAAATGTCGAAGCAGGAATGGGATGACGTTATTTCTGTAAACCTTACTGGTGTTTTCAATTGCACACAGGCTGTAGCCCCAATCATGAAAGAACAAAATTATGGTCGCATCGTTTCGGCTTCTTCAAATGTAGCCATTCGCGGTAATTTTGGACAAACCAATTATGTGGCCACCAAATCGGCTGTCATTGGTATGACGAAGGTATGGGCGATAGAACTTGGTCGATATGGCATCACTGTTAACTGCATTGCTCCTGGTTTTATTCATACTGCGATGACCGATGCTATGCCTGAAGAAATACGTAAACAAAGTCTGCCGCATATACCGCTTGGCAAATGGGGAATGCCGGAAGATATTGCCAATGGTTATCTTTACCTGGCTTCTGACGAAGCATCTTTTGTCAGTGGTATTTGCCTTACAATTGATGGCGGAGCTGCGAGATAGGATCTGCTTGAATTTTTCTATTTTCCTTTTTATGAGAAAAGTTGCGAAAGCTGGCGCTTTGGGAAATCAGTAATTAAGAACTAAGAACATAAACCGCAAAGGCAGATTAACGTGATATATGGTCCTAAAATAGGTTCCATCATCAAAATAGTTGATTGTCGATAATGGTAGACGTTTGAGTTCTGAGAATATTTTGTAATTCTTAAGAATGAAAGCTGAAAATGTTATAGAATTGATACAATTATGCAAAGAAAATAATATTGATGTTGTTATCGATGGGGGTTGGGGCGTAGACGCTTTGATGGGGACACAAACAAGAGAACATAATGATATAGACATTGCGATCCCTCATAAGGATGTAGCCAGATTGCGAGAGCTCCTTGAGGAGAAAGGCTATGTTGACATTCCCAGAGACGACACCAGAGATTGCAATTTTGTTTTGGGTGACAAGGCTGGCAATCAAATTGATGTCCATTCGTACACATTTGACGAGCATGGAAATAATGTTTTTGGGGTACCGTATTTACCTGAACACTTTACTGGTCGCGGAGTAATAAATGGACAGATCGTAAAGTGCATTTCAGCGGAGTGGATGATAAAATTTCACACCGGCTATGAGTTAGACGAAAATGACTTTCACGACATATTAGCCTTATGCAAGAAGTTTGGTATTCCTTTGCCTTGTGAGTATGAAAAATTTATAAACCTGATAAATGATTAAGGTCTGACCGGTGCAAGGCATACAATTTTAGGTTCTTAAATAGTATCCAACCATATTGACAATTAGTATTTAGATCGGTCAGGTTGAATTTATGCTCTCCGTATGGATACTTACCCTTTCTTTAAAAGTCCTGATCATATTTTTTTCAAATTATTTCTTTTTCTTCCGACCTGTCAAGATTCTTTTTGTTTCCCCTTTACAAATAGATTCTCCTGCCAATCAACAGATGATTAACGTCAATGTATATCCGTAAACAATTTGTTGAAAAAATGCTTATCAAAAATTATAGTGCTACAAATTTGATTTTTGATGAATAGAAATATATTGAACCGAAGTTCCTTTTTTTAACCTATGCATTTCCTCTAGTTTCATTTTGCCAGGTTTAAAGACCACGTCTTGCATTCATTGAAAAAATCGCTTGTTCGCTGACCTTATGATTTCAGCGATATTGAAAACGATCTCTGCCGTGCAACAATATCATTATTAGAACAGGATAATTCTTTGATCTGTTCTTTGCAGCGCCAGAAAGACTATCGTATTATCGCCCAGGCAAGACCATCAGGCATTCCGCCGACATCCAGATGACCAATGACGGATAAGGTTTTGATATCTATGATAGCTATATTATCATCGGCAGAACATGCAACAAAGGCCCTTGAACCATCAGGATCCATTTGAATTCCTGCTGCGCCATGACCAACACTTATTCTCTTTATTTCCTTACGGGAACTCGCATCATAAATGGCAAGATCTCCTGTGCCCAAACTGGAAACAAATACAAGTTTGCCATCGGGAGTGAATTTAAGGCGGTTTGCGCCATTTACTTTTGCATCGATCGTTTCAGATAATTTTTTTGATGCAAGATCGATTATGAAAATCTTTCCGCTCTCGCTGGCTGCTGTCCATAGTTCCTTTCCATCAGGCGACACATCAAATCCTTCCGATCCTTTACCTACCGGGATTATGGTCTGCTCCCATTCTTCCCGCGCCTTTGCTCCCGGAGGGGCCATCCTTCCGGGCTGAACCAGCGTATCGGTAAGAATACTCACTGTTCCGGAAGCCACATTCGTTGTATAAATTCTTTTTCCTTTGTCGGTGACATAGATCATATGTGTTCTGTCTTCTCCTGTCCCCATACTCCAGTCCATTTTTCCTGTCGCAGGATCATAACGGCCAACAGATTTGGAACCTTCTGCTGTGAACCATAATTGACCATTGGAAAAGTCCAGACCATGCGGCCCGAATAAAGGTCTTGTATCAATACTCGGCAAAGCCTTTTGTGTAAACAGATCAATGACATTGATCTCATGCAGGCTGCCGCCTCCGTAAATAGAAACATAGGCTGTCTTTCCATCTGCAGAAGCGATGACTTCATGCGGGTCTTCACCCACAGGAACTTTTGCCAGCACTTTAAGTGTGGCCGGATCAATGATCGCAAGAGCATGGTCTCTTTTAGAAAGTGCGAGAAGCCAAGCCTTTGCGGTAGACTGAGCTATTGATTGGATGGCTGAACTGATCAACAAGACACAAAAAAAAGTCGAGGCGACAATGCAAGTCAAAGAATATCTTACATTTTTCATAAACTTCATTATTTTATATTGATGATAAAGGTAATTGAGCAAATGAAATAATCCTTTTAAATGCGGCCAGTCCTGAAAATTTTGCTGTGAATCGGGCAATTACCGAGCAGTCCTGGATACTGTATATACTTTTTCTCCAACCGATCAAAATAGATCTCCAATTCATTTTTCCGCATTTTCAGGGTCCATCCAAAAATCTTCTGATATTTTATGATGGCGGATCTGCCTGATAATTAATTCTTTTGGTGAATGATCCTTATAAATTTATCTTTTATTGAAAAATATTTATTGTTATTCAATAAATATTTATTTATATTTGCATTGTCATTAAAAAAAACAATCATGAAAATTACTACCAAACAGATCCTGAAGATATTACTTGTTCTTTCCTGGATCATATTTGTCGGCGTATGTGTTGAAGCCGGCGGTTGCATATTCAGCGCTTTCTATACGCTGGTGATAAATCCGGTCAACGCTTCATTTTTTTGGGTCGGGAATGATTTATCAGGTCTTTATAAATTCGACGCGGGTTATTTCTTCGCAGTAACCTTATTGATAAGTATTGCTGAAGTAATGAAAGCCATCATGTTTTACCTGATCGTAATAATTCTGCAAGAAAAGAAACTGAACATGTCTCAGCCATTTAGTAAAGAAATGAGGCTTTTTATTTTGAACCTATCCTATTTGACTTTTGGGATCGGTCTATTCACGGAAATGGGAGTGAAGTATACTGAATGGTTAGTTAAGAACGGAATAAAAATGCCGGACACGCAACACCTGCACTTGGGAGGCGCCGACGTGTGGTTGTTCATGAGCGTTACCCTTTTTGTAATTGCCCAGGTTTTCAAAAGAGGAATCGAAATTCAGGAAGAAAACGAATTAACCGTATAAACTATGTCAATCATTGTAAACCTCGACGTCATGATGGCCAAGAGAAAGATGTCGCTGAATGAACTTTCGGAAAAAGTGGATTTAACATTGGCTAATCTCTCAATATTAAAGACCGGCAAAGCAAAGGCAATTCGGTTCAGCACATTGGAGGCGATCTGCAAAGCGCTGGATTGTCAACCGGGAGATTTGTTGGAGTATCAGAAAGAATAATCCACTAAGAAGCTATTCACTTTTATTATTATTCCCTTTTGTCGCACTTGTGAAATACAGGTAAGGGCGAAGCTTTGCGAATGTTGAGCACCATTTAAAAAATAATCATTATAAAATTTTAAACCCATTTATTCATCACCAATTAAAAATTACAAATCATGAAAATTCAAAAAAACAATCTGAGTAAACTAATCGTTGCGATTAGTTTTTTGGGCACGCTGTTGATGACAACTGCATGCAACGACAGTGAAGGGCAAACAAAAAGCAATTCAGTTTCTAAAACCAATGTCAAGCCTCCTTCAATTGATATTCATACGGCGATTATTACCAATAATATTGAAGCGCTTAAGCAACATATTGCGGCAGGTAGTAACCTAAATGAAAAAGATCCCCTCGGAGGATCAAGTCCTTTAATCAGTGCTTGTTTATTTGATAAACCAGAGATGGCTAAAATGTTGATCAACGCCGGTGCGGATCTGAACTTTCAGAATAATGACGGCTCGACCGCCCTCATTACGGCTGCGTTTTTTTGTCATCCCGAGATTGTCAAAATATTGTTAGTCAAGGGCGCTAATAAAATGATAAAAAATAAATACGGAAGCACAGCTTATGAATCCGTATCAGCACCATTTGACCAGGTTAGAAGCACTTATGAAAATTTAGGGAAAATGCTCGCTCCGATGGGATTGAAAATGGATTTGGGATACATTGAAAAAACCAGGCCTCAAATAGCGGCAATGCTGAAATAAAATTACCTGATCTAAAAACAAAACAAAATGTTTACTACTAACAGAAGATATGATATTGATTGGCTGAGGGTGATTGCGATCGGCCTGCTATTGATATATCATACATCGATCGGTTTTCAGCCCTGGGGAATTATGATTGGATTCATTACCAATAACAAATCATGGGATTCATTATGGTTTCCCATGACAATGCTTAATGTGTGGAGAATTCCGCTGTTGTTTTTTGTATCCGGAATGGGTGTTTATTTTGCTATTCAAAACAGAAACTGGAAGCAACTCATTACCGAGCGTGCGAGAAGAATTTTCATACCCTTTGTGTTTGGCGTATTCCTTATCGCTCCCATTAGCACTTATTTTTTGCAGCTTTATTATCACCAGCAGTTAAACTACAACGCCGGTCCTGCGCATCTTTGGTTTCTCGGAAATATTTTTATTTACGTGATCCTCCTGTCTCCCCTTTTCTTCTATCTCAAAAAAAATGAAGAGGGGAAAATGGTTAACTGGATAAAGAAATTATTCGGCAATCCTTTTGCGCTGCTTGTGGTCATGGCCTCGTTTATCTTGGAATCAATATTGGTCGATCCGGTCTTATACGAACTCTATGCATTGACATGGCATGGTTTTTTTCTTGGGTTGATTGCCTTCTTTTTTGGTTTTGTGTTCGTGTTAAGCGGAACTTCTTTTTGGAATATGATCCTAAAATGGCGCTGGCTTTTTTTGGCAATAGCTGTTTTGCTATATACATTTCGATTGTTACATTTTCAAATGCCTCAATCCAATGTGCAGTTGGTCATCGAGTCTAATTGTTGGATATTTTCTGTGTTTGGCTTTGGTCACAGATATCTAAATCATTCAAATAAAGCATTGACTTATTTAAGCCAGGCAGCTTATCCGGTTTACATATTGCATATGGTTTTTTTGTTTTTGGCATCTCTATTCATTTTTCCGTTGGATATTGAAGTGCACCTGAAATTCATTTTGGTTTTGGCATTTACAGTCACCGGATGTTTCATTTTTTATGAATTTATTATTAGAAGAATAAGGATCGTTAAACCCCTCTTTGGGTTGAAAATGAAATAAATTACCGCGGCCATTCCCATTAAAAATAAAAACCTGATTTATCAAACCAAGAATTCCAATATCAGCCAATTATTTGTATTTTGATATTTCTATCCACTTTCCTGCCTGAGTCCACCATTAAAATTTGATTAATCAATCATGAAAATATTTTTCATAATATTTTTTGCACCATTTCAACTTTGTGCTCAAGACATCACCGGCATCTGGACAGGAACAGTGCAAACTGCCGGAAATGAAATGCCTTATGAGATAGTGATCAGCCAAAACAAGGATAAATTATCCGGCTATTCTTTAATGACATTCAGCATTAATGGCGCGGAGAATACAGGAATAAAATCGATCAAACCAAAAATCAAGAACGGAAATGTTTTGATAGAAGATGAGGAGTTGATTTATAATAATTATTCCACCCCGCCCAAGAGGGTTAAACTTTTTAGCAACTTATTACTAACGGTGCAAGGTTCTGTAATGATGCTTTCAGGAAGTTTCAAAACAAAAGCAATGGATTTCAGGGCATCAGATAATTTATCGTATTCCGGAACAATGAAGCTTATCAAACAAACGAATACCGCAAAAACAAAATTGATGATCATGCTGGAAAAATTGAATTTGCTGGGCAGTCTGACGTTTCTTTCCCCCATTTCAAAAAGGGAAGAACCGATCGCAACGATCGTTTCAAAAGAAGATCCCGAACCTGCCGCGGCAAATAAGAAAGAGATGGTCAGTGCTGCTCCAGTGAATATTAAAAATTCGGTTATTGATCAACCCGCCAAGATTAATACCGACTCAAAAAATCAATTATCATTCCCGGCTCAAAATATGGATTCGCTTTTAAAGGAAAGCATCATTATTGCTGCCAAAGAAAGAAAAACATCTGTGGTACGAACGGTATTTTTTGCTGCGGACAGCCTGGTTTTAAGTTTATACGATAATGGAATAGTCGATGGCGATACGGTAAGCATTGTCTTAAATGGCAGGGTAATCCTTGCCAATCAGGGATTGACCACAAAGGCTATCCGCTATGTTGTGTATACAACGCCTGAATTGGGAGATTCATTATTATTTACGATGGTGGCAGAAAATCTTGGCAGCATTCCGCCGAATACCGGGCTTTTGATCGTTGAGGACGGAGACAATCGAAACGAGATTACATTCAGCGGTGACATGCAAATGAGTTCTGCCATTCTTTTCCGCCGAAAACATTAATTTAAACATCTTTTTTATTTAATAACAAGTTATTGGAAGTGTTGCCACGTTAGCGTACTTTTGCCCAAACTTTTTTATTAATGAATTTATTTGTAGCAGGTCTTCCTTTTGATATGGATGACCAGGAATTAAAAGAAATTTTCGAAGCTTATGGTGCAGTGAGTTCTGCAAAAGTTATTCTCGACAGGGAAACACGCAAAAGCCGTGGATTCGGATTTGTGGAAATGCCCGAAACGACCGAAGCAGAAAACGCTATTAAAAAACTAGATGGCGCGTCTCTTGAAAACAAAACACTCGCAGTAAAAGTTGCTGAAGAAAGAAAACCCAATAGCGGCGGATTCCGTTCAGGCGGAAACAATCGCGGCGGCGGTGGCGGCGGCTATAAAGGCGGCGGTGGAGGTTTCAGCAGAGAAAGAAACAGATACTAATCTATTGTTTCTGCGCATATTTTGTGATTGATCATATTTTTACTATCCCGGCAATCATAAATTATCCCGTCTATACATTACTGTTAGCAATCAGTGAGTTGAAAGCCACTTAATATTTTGTTCAATAAAATAAATCATTATTTGAACAAAAATAAAAGTTTTCAACAGGGCCGTTTATTGCCCCAATAACGCGTTATTATTTCCTAATTTCGTTCTTCATATTGCAATCTTATGCCAGAAGTAATTGTTAATTTGTCGCACGCCAATATTTACCAGGGAGATAATCTCATTTTGCAAGATGTAAATACTGCGGTGAATAAAGGTGAATTCGTATATCTAGTAGGAAAGACCGGTACGGGGAAATCGAGCTTATTGAAAACGCTTTATGGAGACATTCCATTAAGAGAAGGCGAAGGGGAAGTTGTAGGATATAATCTGCGCAATATGGATTGGAAGAAAGTACCCTATATGCGCAGAAATCTGGGCGTCGTTTTCCAGGATTTTCAATTACTCACAGATCGGAACGTGAATGATAATCTGAAATTTGTCTTAAAAGCGACCGGGTGGAAGGATGAAAAGCTGATGAACGAAAAGATCAATGATGTTCTTGATAAAGTCGGATTACGATCCAAAGGATTTAAAATGCCTTTTGAAATGAGTGGTGGAGAACAGCAACGCGTTGATATTGCCCGTGCATTATTGAACTCTCCCAAACTTATCCTTGCCGATGAACCCACCGGCAATCTCGATCCGGAAACATCTGATGAAATCATGCAATTGCTTTTCCAGATCGGTAAAGATTATGGGACATCAATCATTATGGCAACACACGATTATATGGTTATTAATAAATTTCAGGCACGCATGCTCAGAACAGAACGTGGAAGAGTGATTGACAATGCTACCATATCCATTTAATAAGCCGCTCCGCATTTTTCTTATTATCAAAATGTTCTGATAGAATTTCCTGTCGCTTATATACTTCTTCAATATCAAAAGATTTGCAATACAGATCTTCAATTGTTTCTTTGAATGAATCGGCATTATTACATACATGGCAAACAGATTGAAGCGGGGTTCCTTTTATCATCTCGTCATTAACAATACAATGCTTTCCATTATACAAGGCATTCAGTAATTTCAATTTCATTCCCGTGCAATTTAAAGAAGGCAAAACGTTGATCTGTGCTTTTGAAATCAGGTCCTGCATTTCCTCCGCAGAAGGATCGGATATCACACACGCATGTGCATTACTGTTGGCTTTTCGAATGAGATTAGCGGATGGCTTTTTCCCGGCAATGACAAAGGGCACATTAATATCATTAAAAACTTTTTTCAGAAGCCAGAGTACTGCCGCTTCGTTTTCTGCAACCGAGAGGTTCCCGTGATACAAGCAGAAACATCCTTTTTCAACTTTATTTTCAACTTTATCAAAAGGCAAAAAGGCAGATAAACAAAAGACCTGATTGGCGTCAAATTCATTGTTATAAACTTCCGCATCTTCTTCTGTAAAAGCGACGATGAGGGATCTTACCGCAATATCCTTTTCGTACTTTTTCAGCAGTTTGCTTTCATGCCAATAATATATCTTCTTTAGAAAAGATCTTTCATGCAAAAATAATTGCTGGTAATATTTGTATTCAACATTATGCAGGCGGAGAATGATTTTTCGATCAGCAAATCTTTCGTCATGCAATAAATAAGAACAATGAATGCCTTCAAGAAGAATAGGATAATCGTTGTTAAGTAAATTATCGAACAATTCCTTATTGCAGCGGGAGCAAACAATGTATGGCACTTTGTGAGAAAAACCTTTGTGCCCTTCTGAGCGATGATAATAATGCACTTCTTCGCAAAAATTATTCAACTTCGGTTGAATGCCACGGCCATATTCAAAACAATGAAGATGAATTTTGATTCCGAGTTCACTCAGCGTTTTTATCTTATAGAACACATCTATCACACCCCCATAATCAGCCGGATAAGGCACATCGAAAGAAATAATATGCAAGTGCTTTTCCATTATTGATTAACTGAGGATGCGTTCATAAAATGCAAGTAATTTTTTTTCTTCTTGCTGCCAGTTGTAAACCTGTCGTGCGTTGATACATGCTGAATGCAATTCCTGATATAGAACATCATTATGCAGCAAATTGTTTAGCGCTAAGGCAATTGATGACGAAGATAAATCATTAATGAGGGTGGCTACTTTAAACTGCTCATTGATTTTGTGGTAAGCCGGATAATCAACACACAACTGTGGGACAGCAGCGTGCATATAGTCAAAAAAACGGTTAGCAAGAGAATAATAATTGCTTTTGCCTTCCGGCTCAAACAGTGTAATACCAATGGTTGCGTTCAGTGTATAAATTTTTAATTGTTCAGGAGGGATCATTCCGGTAAAAACAATCTTATCATCCAGACTATTTTCGGTTACTATCTTTTTTGCCTGGTTCATAAAATTACCATCACCGCAAATGATCAGTTTCGCAGCGACATTTTTCATTGAAGGAATCAATGTCTCAAAACTTCTTCCTTCATTGACCGCGCCCTGATATAAAATATATTTTTCATTTTTCTCGGGTACACTTATGTTTTCAAGAAATGGAACATTTCTTATCAATTCATATTGTACATTATATATTTTGCTGAATTCATCAATAATCGGATCACTCACCGTATAGCCATGGATAAATTCCGGGACAGCATATTTTTCAATCCTTTTCCAGACTTTATAAATATTGGGGCGTGTTACCACTTCTTTCATTTCGCAAAACAGTTCATGCGCATCGTAAACTCTTTTTATTCCTTTAAGCTTAGAAACAAATAATGCGGGCAGGATCGTGTCAAGATCAACACAGCAGATCAGATCCATCTTTTTAAAAAGCAAATAAAAAAATAAACGAAGATTGTATTCAGCGTAAAAAAACCTTCCTTTATTAAAAAGACAATTCAATCTTTTTTGCCTGTACCTTTTTTGAGCGAGCGGGACCGAAAATGGAAGTTTTCGGCCGATCAAGGTTACACGATAACCAGCCTTTGCCAGGGAATCACAAATCCTGTTCATTCGCTGATCGTAACTGAGATCATTGGTAACAGTGAGATAAATGTTGGTCATTGCTCAAAATGATTCATCTTATTGGTTCATAATTAATGGTTCATGGTCAAACTCGGGCAATCCGGAATTTCTAGGATGGCATCGTTTCTATATACTATAAACGGCAAACCATTAGCCAATTTTAATTTCAAAATTCAGAATTTTTGCTCTACCTTTGCCGCCGAAATTAGAAGAATAATATTGGATGCCTTAAAAAAAATTGAGATGCCTTATTTAACAAAAGAGAAAAAAGAAAGTTTTTTTACAAATTTCAGCGAAAAAGCCGCAAACACCGGCTCGATTGAAGGACAGATTGCGCTGCTCACAGAGCGCATTAACCGCATTTCTGAACATCTGCAAGCAAACAACAAAGATTTTTCTACTCACCGTGGACTAATGCAATTGGTTGGTAAAAGAAAACGCCTTCTTACTTATTTGAGTAAGCAAAATTTACAGGGTTACCGCCAGTTGATAGAAAAACTCGGACTCAGAAAATAACCGATTATTTACTGAATGATTTTCCCAACACTGGTTGGGAATCTTTTTGTATATAATATTTTACAGATTTTTTAATAATGAATTTTGGATTCAATTCCTCAATCCAATCCATAATTCAACAAACGTAAATAGCGATATGCTTACACAACCAATTAGCGTAACATTTGATATTGGTAACGGCAATGAAGTTACCATTGAAACCGGAAAGTTAGCCCGGCAGGCCGACGGATCCGTTACAGTAAAGCAAGGGAACTGCATTATTCTGGCAACTGTTGTTGCCAATACCGAACCAAAAGAAGGACAGGATTTTTTCCCGCTTTCTGTTGATTACCAGGAAAAATTTGCGGCAGCCGGAAGAATTCCCGGGTCATTTTTCAAACGCGAAGCAAGATTAAACGATTATGAAATACTGACCAGTCGCCTTATCGATCGCGCATTGCGTCCATTATTCCCAGAAGATTATTTATGCGAGGTGCAGGTTCTGCTTTCACTCGTATCAAGTGATGAACAGGTAATGCCGGATGCATTAGCTTGTTTGGCAGCCTCTTCAGCATTAGCCATTTCTGATATTCCCATCAAGGAAATTATTTCTGAAGTGAGGATTGCCAGAATTGATGGTAAAATGGTCGTTAATCCATTGCGTAAAGATTTAGAAAAAGCCGACATGGATTTTATGATTGCCGCCACAGATAAAAATCTGATGATGGTTGAAGGCGAAAGTGCTGAATGCAGCGAAGAAGACCTCATCAATGCATTGCAGCTGGCGCACGATGCAATTCGCATCCAGATAAAAGCGCAGGAAGAGCTCAAGGCAAAAAAAGGTGTATCCGAAAAAAGAGATTATAAAAAACCTCTTCAAAATGAAGAATTGCAACAAAAGGTGATCGCCTTTGCAAAAGATAAGGTTTACCAAATCTCGAAAACGGGAACAGCAAAGAATGAGCGCAGCGAAAGTTATGATAAATTAAAAGACGAATTAATAGCAAGTCTTGGCGAAGATCTGACAGACGAAAATAAAAAATTAGCTAAGAAATATTTTGAAGATCTGAAATGGGAAGTTGTAAGAAACATGATATTGGATGATCGCATCCGTTTGGATGGACGCAAGCTGGATGAAATTCGTCCCTTGGCTATGGAAATAGATCCATTACCAACTCCCCACGGCTCCGCCTTATTTACAAGAGGAGAAACACAATCTCTGACAACAGTCACTTTTGGAACTCCATTGGATGAGCTGTTAGTAGAGAGCGCAGCTAAATCAATTGATTCAAAATTCTTTTTACATTATAACTTCCCCCCTTTTAGTACCGGGGAAGTAAAAATGATGCGCGGACAAAGCCGTCGCGAAGTTGGACATGGTAATCTTGCTATGCGCTCCTTAAGACAATTGATGCCGGGAAAAGATTATGCTTATACAGTTCGCGTGGTGAGTGATATTTTGGAATCAAATGGTTCTTCTTCAATGGCGACAGTTTGCGCGGGTTCATTAGCCTTGATGGATGCGGGTGTTCCGATCCCAAAACATGTAAGCGGTGTTGCCATGGGATTGATCACGCGTCAAGAAGACGGAAAGAATGCAATCCTTACTGACATACTTGGAGATGAAGATCATTTGGGTGATATGGATTTTAAAGTTACCGGCACCCGCGATGGCATCTGTGGTGTGCAGATGGATATTAAAGTTGATGGATTAAGCATGGATACCATGCGGGAAGCCCTGGAACAGGCGCGCAAAGGACGCCTGCACATTTTAGATGCGATGTACGAATGTATCACCGCTCCTCGTGCAGAAGTGAAACCGCATGCACCAAGAATGGAGAAATTATTTATTGATAAAGAATTTATCGGCGCGGTAATCGGACCGGGAGGAAAGATCATACAGGAAATTCAACGTGAAACAGGAACTACAATTAACCTTGAAGAAGTTGGCAATTATGGTGAAGTAAGTATTTTCAGTCCGCAAAAAGAAGGCTTAGAAAAGGCAGTTGCCTGGGTGAAAGGAATTGTTGCAGTGCCAGAGGTTAATTCAGTGTATGAGTCAAAAGTAAAATCAGTAATGCCTTATGGCGCATTTGTTGAGTTTTTACCAGGCAAACAAGGCCTATTGCACATCAGTGAAATTTCATGGAAAAGATTGGAAACAATGGAAGGTGTATTAAATGAGGGGGATATGGTAAAAGTGAAATTGATCGGCATTGATCATAAAACAGGCAAATTTAAATTGAGCAGAAAAGCATTGATGCCAAAACCAGATGGCAAGCCACAAAGTCAGCCAAATGAATCGCATGAATAATTAAAAAATTATCATAAAGCAAAGGTCTGTGGTCTATGCTGCAGACCTTTTATTTTTTATGCAATATTATATACAACTTACAACTACAGCAGATTCTGCGCAACAGGAAATATTGATTGCCTTATTATCCGAAAATGGTTTTGAAGGGTTTGAAGAAAATGAAAACGAATTGCGCGCCTTTATTGCTGAGAAAGATTTCCATGAAGGAGAAATTCAAAAAATATTTACATCATTATCTCTGTCCTACGAAAAGAAAATAATTCAGCAGATGAACTGGAATGAAGAATGGGAAAAAAATTTTGACCCGATCATTGTAGACGATTTTTGCGGAATCCGCGCAGCCTTCCATCATCCCATAAAAAATGTCGCACATGAAATCATCATCGCACCAAAAATGAGCTTTGGAACAGGTCATCATGCTACCACTTTTTTAATGATCGAAGCAATGCGCGATATTGACTTTACCCACAAAACAGTTCTTGACTTTGGAACAGGAACCGGAATTCTTGCCATTCTCTCTGAAAAACTGGGAGCAGGAAAGATTTACGCCATTGACAATGATGAATGGAGTATCATCAACGCGCAGGAAAATATCATTGCCAATGATTCCAAAAATATAATCGTTGAACAAGCAGACAGGATCAATTTTAGCAACACCCGATTCGATATCATTTTGGCTAATGTCAACAGAAATGTTATCCTTGACCAATTACCCTTTATCCGACAACAATTAAAGCCTCAAAGCGTTGTATTATTAAGCGGATTGTTGAATGAAGACTTTGACGAGGTTGAGAAACAGGCACGCAATAATAATTTAAGTATATTATCGAAGTCCCTGAAAAACAACTGGATTTGCTTAAGATTTTCGAAAGAGTAGGTTGGTAAAGCTAAAATATTGGACAATAAGTTCACAAGTTTTGATTAATTTTGTGGACCAACTTTAACTAAACAGAAAAATGACGGAGGTTCTCCTTATTTTATTGGCGTACCTTATTGGTTCAATTCCCACGGCACTTTGGATTAGCAGGTATTTTTTTGATATTGATATCCGCGAATATGGAAGCGGAAATGCTGGCGCCACCAATACTTTTCGGGTATTGGGCTCCAAATGGGGAACTATTGTGATGGTCGTTGATGTGCTTAAAGGTTTACTGGCAACAAGTCTATATATTTTTGTTCCATACTATTTGCACTTGGGCGCGGAATGGGATAGAATAAATTTAATGGTGGGGTTGGGATTGGCTGCCGTTGTCGGACATATTTTTCCCATATGGGCTGATTTCAGAGGCGGAAAGGGTGTGGCCACTTTATTCGGAATGATACTGGCCATCCAACCGTTGGTAGCTGTTTGTTGTGTTGGAGTTTTTTTGTTGGTACTTTATCTAACCCGCTTTGTTTCTTTAAGTTCTATTCTTGCCAGTGTAGCATTTGCCGTTTTGATTCTTTTCATTTTTAATGAGCAGGTTCCCTTATACCGGGCATTTGCAATGGCTGTCGCTTTATTGGTCATTCTGACTCATCAAAAAAACATAAGCAGGATTTTAAGAGGCAACGAAAGTAAGGTTCCTATTCTTAAATATCGTGACAAAAAACGCCATCGCAAACAGTATAATCACGATAAGTAACCCATATAAATATCTATTTAAATCCATGACAATTAATATAATGACAACTATTGTCTCAAAATTTACTTGCATTAGTGGTTTTTCATAATATTTTTTATAGGGAATTGCATCTTGTCACGATTGAATTTTTTAAATTTGCAGTCCCATACCATTTAAACCCTTTTTCTTTTTTTTAAAATCAAAAGCAACCGGTATGCTACAAAATTTGGTGGAAAAACTTGAGTTAACCGATGAAAAAAACCTGTTAATTCAGGGATTACCTTCTTCGATTGAAAAACAATTTTTCCGATTAACATTTGCCAAAAATGTAACGCCACTCCTCAGAATTCGAAAAATTGATTTTGCCTTGGTTTTTGCCATTAATGAAAAACAATTGGAAGGGATAGTAAATGAAGTGTTACCAGCTTTGCATGCCAGTGCGAAATTTTGGGTTGCCTATCCCAAGAAAGCTTCAAAAATTGTGACCACTTTAAATCGTGATTGCAGCTGGGAATGTATTACCGGAGTTGGTTACGAAGGTGAATTGCAGGTTGCATTAGATCATGTTTGGACTGCCATTCGTTTTAAAAAAAAGGAGCCCGCAACCGAAAAGACAAGACATATTGTTAATGGATTAAACAATATTTCGAGAAGCGATATAGAAGACAGAATCAAAATAGCTACTCTCCCACCAGATGATTTTTCAAAGCAATTGAAAAGAAGCAAGGTTGCTTCGCATTTTTTTGATACTCTTTCCACCACAAATAAAAAGGAATATGTGAGCTGGATTGTTGGTGCAAAAAAGGAAACCACCAGAACAAGAAGGCTTGAATCAGCTATAGATAAATTGATCGCAGGAAAGAAAAATCCGGCTGAAAAATAGAGATCGGCGTTGATGATCTAAAATGGATAAACCACGGTCCCTTTCTTCCCGCTTAATTCTTGTTGCATTTGCTTCAGGTGGATATGAACTTCCTGGTAATGCTTTATTGTTTCCGGATCAGACTGCGGGTTTTTCATATCTTCTTCATTAAGTAAAATGAGTCGCTTCACTTTTTTTAATTTCAGGTAGATTAACACATCTTCAACTTCATTTTTATAATTTTCATCAGCTCCGAGAAAATAAATAATCTCGTTTGCTTTTTCTTCTTTTAAGATCTGACTTCGAAATTCCTCATAATTCAGTTCCCAGATTTTTTTATTAATTGTATGAGCTCTGTCTTCATCATTCCATCTTACACTCATTTCGTACGGATAATTTGTTGCATTAATAACCAATTGAACAATTTCATTATCGGGCAGATAAGTAAAATCGGTCACCGATAGATTTCGACCAATGCTATGTTCTCTTTTATAGATCGCCAGTAGATCATTTATTTTTTTATTTTTAAAAAAATCCTCTTCAATTTCTTCCCCGAAAATATAATCAGCAACCGTTTTTTTCTCATCAAAAGCTTTAGCACCATAATTGACCAAGATCCTGACCAATGCCCGTTCTTGCAGCTCATCCTGAAATAATGCATTGAAAGTTTCGTCACTAAAATCAATAGTTTCATTTAAAGCAGGCCCAGTATTCTTTTTGTCCGGCGATTTTTGTTCCTCCCGTTGAACTTTCTCTCTGATGAACTTATTTACCAGGTTGTGCAACCCCTGCTCATCGATTTTTAATAATTCAGCACATTGCCGTATATAGTCTTGCTGACGTGTAAAATCTTCTGCCTTGTTGATTTTTGAAATAGTTTCAGCAAGCTGGTTTACGACTGCTGCCTTTTTGGCGGAATCACTCCCTGCATCTTTTACAGAAACTTCGAGTTGAAAAAGAATAAAATCCTTTTTATTTTCTGCAATAAAATTCTTGAATGAACCAGCTCCAACTTTCTGAACATAGCTATCCGGGTCTTCCTTATCAGGAATTAAAACGAGCTTTACATTTAGACCTTCTTCAATCGCCATATCCAATCCGCGCAAAGCCGCTTTAATGCCAGCCGAATCGCCATCATAGATTATGGTCAGATTATTTGTGTATTTTTTTATCAGCCGCAACTGATCCAGTGTTAAAGATGTTCCGCCGCTGGCGACCACATTTTCAATCCCCGCCTGGTGTAAAGAAATAACATCCGTATATCCCTCAACCAACAAACATTCATCATTGATATCGATCGCTCTTCTGGCAAAATAAGAACCATAAAGGATTTTACTCTTTACATAGATCTCATTCTCGGGAGTATTAATGTATTTTGGGGCGCGATCATTGCTCCTGATAATGCGCGCGCCAAACCCAATGATCTTCCCGGTTTGATTGTGAACGGGGAAGATTATTCTGCCACGATAATTATCCACCAATCTACTATCCCGCATCACGACCAGTCCACTCTTTTGCAAATAATCTGCATTGTACTTGGCAGCAACTGCGGTTGTGGCGAATGCATCTCTTTTATCAAGGCAATAGCCCAGCTGAAATTTCTCAATGATCTCGTCTCGAAATTTTCTTTCTTTAAGATAGCTCAAACCAATGTCCTGCCCTTCTTCTTCATTAAACAAGACATTACTGAAATATTGCTGCGCGAAATTATTAATGATGAACAAGCTTTCGGCAACCTGCTGCTGTTGCTTGAATTCGGGGCTCGTTTCCGTTTCTTCAACTTCAATATTGTATCGGTTGGCCAGCCAGCGCAAAGCCTCAACATAAGAATATTTTTCGTGCTCCATTAAAAACCCGATCGTGTTGCCACTTCGTCCGCAACCAAAACACTTGTAAATTTCTTTTGCAGGAGAAACCGTGAATGAAGGAGTCTTTTCATTATGAAAAGGGCATAATCCGAGATAATTAGCCCCACGTTTCTTTAGTTTGACAAAACCACCAACGATATCAATGATATCGATTCTGCTTAAAATTTGTTGTATGGTTTGCTGTGAAATCAAGCCAAGAATTTGAGGCAAATTACATCAATAGATTTAACCCAGATTGCTTTTAAATCCCGAAAAAAAATATTTTTTTTGCTATGGAATTGGAAAAACGCTCATTATCGTTTTTAGTAATTTAAGAATAAAACCGAGTAGTTTTACCAATAATAAAAGCCCTACTTATTCGCTTATATATAAAC
This sequence comes from Chitinophagales bacterium, assembly GCA_021323755.1. Lineage (GTDB taxonomy): Bacteria > Bacteroidota > Bacteroidia > Chitinophagales > Chitinophagaceae > Puia. Next base: position 31,392 of record JAJPKJ010000074.1, read on the forward strand.
CACTTATCCTTGAAGGTAACATTCTATTCAATCATGTACCTATTAGTGTCCAATATTTCAATTGTCGCATGTTTCTTACCAATTTTGTTTGTTTTGTGGAAAAGACTCCGCGAACAAAAACCATTCATCATTATTGGTGTTTACTGGATGGCAAGCGGCTTAATAAACTTGCCCAGCATTTTGGGCATACCAGAAAGCAACAGTCTGCAAAGCACCATTAATCTTGTTTATAATAATCTTATTGATGGTCCCCTGGTTTTATTATTCTTTTTATATTCTGCCCAAAAAAGCAAAAAGAAGGTCATCTCTTATTCCCTTATATTTTTTATTTTCTTTGAATTGATTGTTATCCTTATCAAAGGATTTAACACCAATGCCAGCACGATTATTATCGCGGTGGATATATTTACAGCGCTGACTTTTAGTATCGCTGGCATTGCAGATTATCTGAGCAAACTCGAACATACCAGCTTTGAAAATGCGTTGGTGTTCATCAACTCTGCTTTATTATTCGCATATGGAGTCTTTATCATTCTTTATTTTTTCAGTTTTCTGGGCTTCGCTACTTCAAAGTCGGAAACCGATGAAGTGTTTCTGATTTATTACATAAGTATGATCCTATCTTCAATCCTCACCTGTTATGGTCTATGGAGGTTCGCCAGGCAAAAACCCATGTTCAAAGACATTTCTTTCGAACATTATTCGATGAAATGAGACATCCCACTCACCCAACCATAAAGAAATAGTGCATATGGTAAAAAAGGCTAATCTTTTTTGGCTGGGATTCGTATGTTTATAGCAAACCTGGAGAAATACACCATTATCGAGCAAAATCTTAAGAGTTTTTGAGCTTAAACAAAACCAATTGTTATGAGAAGGCTGTATTTACTAGTATGGGGTATATTTTTATTAAATGGCATCTTCACTTTTTTTTATTCCTGCACAAACAATAGCAAGCAAACAGAGGACGGAACGCCAAATGGCGAAAGTATTGGACAGGGGAAATTGCTTGCAGAAAAATATTGCCAGGGCTGTCATATGCTGCCTGATCCATCATTATTGGATAAGAAAAGCTGGAATGATGGGGTTCTGCCTGCAATGGGTCCGCATCTCGGCATATTTGCCTATGGAGAAAAGATATATCCTGCAAAGAGAAATGATCCTAACGTAAGCAAAAGTTATTATCCTTCCCAACAAATAATTTCATTTACAGAATGGCAGAATATCATAGATTATTACACGGCCACTGCTCCTGACTCCTTACCTCATCAACAAAGAAAAGATTCCATAAAAAAAGATCTGCAGATCTTCACCGCAATACAACCACGTTTCAAATATCCAGTTCCAACAACTTGTTTCGTAAGGATCGACTCAACAAATCACAGCATCATTTTATGCGATGCCAATAATAAGAAAATTTTTCGCTTTAATAAAGATTTGGAACTCATCGATACACTCAAAGTGAGTGGACCGGTTGTAGACATCAATTTTAAAAAGAATGAATGGCTAGCCTGTAATATTGGGAACATCAATCCCAATGATGCAAAACTGGGGAATGCAGAGATCATCGATTTTGACAAGAATAAAAAAATGAAGCTGTTGCCAGCGCCGCTCTTTGACAATTTAGGAAGACCGGTGGAGGTTGCAGAAGTGGATCTCAATAAAGACGGAAAGCCGGATTATATTGTTTGCGAATTCGGAAACCTCACTGGCGCATTATCGTGGATGGAAAATGTAGGGAATGGCAAATTCCAGCGTCACGTGCTGCGTTCTTTCCCTGGTGCGATTAAAGTTTACATTAACGATTATAATCATGATGGATTGCCAGACCTATGGGCGCTTTTCGCGCAAGGTGAAGAAGGTATTTTTCTTTTCACCAATAAAGGGAATGGAAGTTTTGAACAACGTGAAGTTTTACGTTTCCCGCCCATTTACGGATCCTCTTCTTTCGAACTCACCGATCTGAACAACGATGGTTATCCGGATATAATTTATACCTGCGGCGATAATGCCGATTATTCCAAAGTATTGAAACCATATCATGGGGTATATATTTTTTTGAACGACGGAAAAAATAATTTTACGCAAAAATATTTTTTCCCCATCAATGGTTGTTATAAAGCAATCGCAAGAGATTTTGATGGTGACGGGAATGTTGATATTGCAACAATTTCTTTTTTTGCAGATTATAAGAATCAACCTGAAGAAGGATTTGTCCTTTTAAAAAATAAAGGGAATTTCCAGTTCGAACCACATACATTGGCTGCAGGAGAATCAGGCAGATGGCTTACCATGGACGTTGGCGATCTGGATGGTGATGGCAAGCCTGACATTATTTTGGGGAATTTTTCTGTAGGACCCATCATGATGAAATCAGCCATTAACTGGAAAGAGAATCCGCCATTTGTTGTTTTAAAAAATATCAGCAAATAAATAATAAACCATGCGGTAATACATTTTGCCTTTCTAAACAATCGGTTTTCAATTTTTATCTTAACTTGTTCTCCTATTTTATCATCCTTAATTTCTCAACCATGTTAAAGATTGTTTGCAAGCAAAAGTATTTATTTCTTACATTATGCATTACCGTTATGAGCATTGAATTATTGCACGCACAGCAAGGTGATCCAAAACTTACGGAAGTATATACGCCTGTTCCACCGATAGTAACTCCGGGCAAAACAAACAGTGATGCTCCTTCCGATGCAATTATTTTGTTTGACGGAAAAAATCTTGATCAATGGGAGTCTGTAAATGATTCCACCAAACCTGCAAACTGGACGGTCGCAGATGGCATTATCACAGTTAATAAAACTGGCGGTAATATCAGAACAAAACAATCCTTTCTCGATTATCAATTACATATCGAATGGCGTATCCCTGAAAATATTACCGGGACCGGGCAAGCCCGCGGCAATAGCGGTGTTTTTTTAGCCTCAACAGGTGCCGGCGATGGTGGATACGAATTACAGGTTCTGGATTGTTATAATAACACCACCTACACGAATGGACAAACAGCAAGCATTTACAAACAGTCCGTACCGCTGGCAAATGCATGTAAAAAACCAGGTGAATGGCAATCTTATGATGTAATTTGGACCGCTCCCCGTTTTAATGGCGATGGATCACTAAAAACTCCGGCTTATGTAACTGTTTTACATAATGGGGTCCTGGTGCAAAATCATTATGAGCTTACAGGGCAAACATTATACATTGGGAAACCTTTTTACAAAGCTCATGGAGCTAGCCCCATCAAATTGCAGGCACATGGCGATAAAAGTGAACCCATTAGCTATAAGAATATCTGGATAAGACCTTTATAAGCTCCGCCTTCGGCATAGGCCTAAGAAAGTAAAAGAAAAAGCATATTGAACCACTGAAATTGCAAATATTTACTACCTTTGCAAACTCTTAAAAAGTACTCATGAGCGCCAGAAGAGAGTTTGAAATACCGTTCGTTGGGCTTAAGCCGGGAATTCATGAGTTTGATTATCAGATCAATGATAAGTTCTTTGAGGCATATCAACAGCAGGATTTTAAGAACTGCGATGTAAAAATTCATTTGTCCCTCGACAAGAAGAATGGCTTTATGTTGCTTAAGTTTGAGATTTCCGGAAAAATAGAAGTGATCTGCGATCGTTGTGGCAATTCTTTACCAATTGAACTATGGGATGAATTTAATATCCTGGTTAAATTAGTGGAAGAGCCTGAACTGATGAACAGACAGGAAGAAGATCCTGATGTTTATTATATATCCAGAGGCGAAAGTCATTTACACATTGGCGATTGGCTTTATGAGTTCATAAACTTGAGTATACCTTTGCAACGTATGTGTAAAGAAGAGGAGATCGGCGGAAAATATTGCAATAAAGAAGTGTTGAATATGCTAAAGAAAATGGAAAGCAAAAATGATAAGCCGTCCAATCCATTGTGGAAAGGGCTTGAGAAATTTAAGAGCTTTGATGAATAATAGGTAATACAGCTAGTCGCTAAATAAATAAATAGTAAATCGTAAATTTTGTTTTATGCCAAATCCGAAACGCAGACATTCGCAACAACGTGGAGCTAAAAGAAGAACACATTATAAAGCAGAAAAAATTACGTTGAGCAAAGACAGCGCAACAGGCGAAACGCACGTTCGTCATCGTGCACATGTGAGTGAAGGCAAATTATACTACAAAGGGAAAGTAGTTTCAGAAAACTCGCCGATAAAATAATTACAGAATAACTTCTGATTTAAAAATTCCAGATTCCAGATTATTTGCTAAATTAATACTGGAATTTGGAATTTAATTTTTTAGCAATAACTATGAATATTGGCTTAGATATGATGGGTGGAGATTTAGCGCCGCTTGAAGCAGTGAAAGGTCTTCAATTATATTTCAATGAGACTTCATCACCCGCTCATTTATTTTTGAGTGGCGATGAAACCCAAATTAATGTTCTTTTGAAAGAACATCATATTTCTTCCCAAAAAATTACGGTAATCCATGCTCCGCAGGTCATCGGCATGCATGAGCATCCAACCAAAGCGCTCAAGGAAAAACCACAATCATCCATTGCTGTAGGATTTTATTTATTGGCCAATAATAAAATTGACGCCTTCATCAGCGCAGGAAACACGGGCGCAATGATGGTAGGCGCATTATTTAGCATCAAAGCCATTGATGGAGTTAATCGCCCGACCATCTCTACGATCATCCCAAAGGAAAATGGCAAAACGGGTTTATTACTCGATGTCGGAATAAATGCAGATTGTAAACCTGAAAATTTGAATCAGTTTGCCATATTGGGTTCATTATATGCACAGTATATTTTAGGAATTGAAAATCCGAAAGTGGGACTGATGAATGTTGGTGAAGAAGAAGGCAAAGGAAATTTATTAACCCAAGCGGCATATCCCTTACTAAAAGAAAATAAGCAGATAAATTTCGTGGGCAACACTGAAGGCCGGGATATTTTTTTCGATAAAGCGGATGTGATGGTTTGCGATGGTTTTACCGGAAATATCATTTTAAAACTTGCCGAATCTCTTTATGAGATAACCCAAAACAAAAAAATTCACCACCAATATTTCGATCAGTTTAATTTTGAAATTTATGGCGGCACTCCTGTACTTGGAGTGAACAAACCGGTGATCATCGGTCATGGGATTTCCAAGGGCAGGGCTTTTAAAAACATGATTGATGTTGCACAGAAAATGATCGCGACCGATCTGCTGGGCAAAATGAAAGCGAGTTTCACCATTAATTAATACCTTCCTGCCATATTTCAATAATGCTCATTTTCGTAAACTACCTGAAAGAATATTTCAGGCAAATACAATATAAAAGTTTACTGCTTACAACTTTGTTTGTGGCCATTCTTATTGCACTGAATTTTTCTATTGGTATTGAAAAGAGAATCTACGCCCTGCATTTCCCATTTTCATTAATAAGTTTTATTCTTTTTTACGGAATTGTTTTCGGAGCTGGTTTTTGGTTTCAATCTATTGATCCCCGGGCTCCAACGTTCAACAACAAAAAGATGTTCATTATTTATTATTCCATGGCTGTTATTGGTTTTTCGCTAAAACAGGTTCATTGGCAAATTCCTTTTGCGAATGTACTCAAATTCCCATGGAATATTTACTGGACTAGGGTTTTACAGCTTCCGCTGAAATTATTGATGACATTAATGATTTTATTTTTTGCCCGCAAGATTGATGATGACAACGATTCTTTTTTTGGTTTGACAACTAAAAATTTCAAACCAAAACCCTATTTGATCATACTGCTTTTTCTCATTCCACTTGTCGCATTAGCAGCAACGCAGCCGGATTTTTTGCATGCTTATCCTAAAGTAAAATACATCAATTTTATTGATGGACAAGTACAAACGCCATGGCTTTGGAAAATGATCTATGAAATTTCTTACAGTCTCGATTTTGTTTCGATAGAACTTTTCTTTCGCGGTTTTCTAGTGGTCGGTTTCATTCGCTTTGCAGGAATAAATGCCATTTTACCAATGGCTGCATTTTATTGCACCATTCATTTTGGCAAACCTCTTGGCGAATGTATCTCATCTTATTTTGGCGGATTGGCTTTGGGCGTTATTGCCTACCGAACCAGGTCAATTTTTGGGGGATTGATCGTTCATCTCGGATTAGCCTGGATGATGGAATTTTTCGGTTATGCATCAAGGATAGTTATGCATTAACACTTGTTCTGCCTCGTATTGATTCGTGTTATTAAAATGCTACCGACTCATAAGCCGGATTCTGTTTATCATGCCTTAGCATGAACTGCCATCATTTATCTTATTGCAACATTACTGTTACAATTTTGCTGCCTACCCACCGGCATCGGACGAGCAGTCCTCAATCGCCGGCTTACGTGGCATTACAGCATGCAAGGTTTGCCCGAATATATCATTACTGATATAAACCGTGAGCTCTTACCTCACGTTTTCACCCTTATTCCGCGCAAAGCGGGGAACAGTTATTTTCTGTGGCACTTTCTATCTCCGACAAGTCGGAGTCCGGCGCTTAACCGGTACATTGCTCTGTGCTGTCCGGACTTTCCTTCCCGCCCGAAAGCGAAACGATAGCACGGTCGGTAGCGGCTGTAAAAATAATTATTAACAATGAGATCTCGCCATTTATATAAGAAGCGATAGGATTTCTATTAAATATCGTTGTGATATTCACTTTTACTGCCTCTTACTGCCCAACTTTCAGATTTCCCCAAACCTGCCTTATCCCCCACCATCTTAATATTGAAAGAAAACTTCTGTAGCGCCATAACCGTAACGCATGTCGTATTGATTAATAAAATACCGCACATTTTTTTTCAATCGCAAAAGTTCATGAATTTCGTCACGCAACTTCCCACTGCCAACACCATGAATAATAACCATTGAAGACAAATGGTGTGCAACAGCCAGATCAAAATATTTTTCGAATGTTTGTAATTGCAAAGTGAGCATTTCAAAATTGCTCATGTGGCTCCAGTTGCCGGTCAGTTTTTCTATATGCAGATCTATCTCATGCTTTGCCGGCTCAAGCTGGCTGCGGGCTTGGGAAGCTTCGTATATTTTATAATCTTTTGCTGCCTTATTTTTCAATTCAATCTTTTCTTCAACAACTTTATCCGGATAATCCACAAATAATTTGTAAGAAAAAGTAGGCTCGTTCTTTTTCTTCATTTCTTCAACGCGCAAAAAAATATTCTTCGGTTTTATCTTCAGGGAAGTTTCATAGTAGTCCGCCTTTTTTTTATCAGGACTGATCAATACAAATTCAAAATTAAAAACAGGATTATCATTCAAATCGTCGAAATCAATATCATGCAAATAGAAATCTTCAAACATGTGAATTTGGTTTTTCAATTCAAAACCTTCTTTCCCGGGATAATTTAGGGAGTATGTGAATTGATACCCTAATTGTGTATTGTTGATCAAATGAAGTTTTAATTCCTTTACAAATTCATCGCCAAACTCATCCATATCAAAGACAGGAATAAAGGTAAGCCAGACTCCATCTGCAATCTTTTTAGATTGTGCTTTTTCCTGCTTAATGTTGTCAACATATTTTTTGTTTTGGTCAAGTCCTGGTTTCTTTTCGGTGAACCGCTTAAAGTAAGGAAAATCAAGCTGGTCAATATATGCAGGGAATTTTACACCGTGCACGTCGACCATTACCATTTCTTTATTAATGATGTCAATGATCTCAGCTTCTTCATTTGAATGAAGCAGGATCACTTTATCACCGATCTGAAATTTCATAAATCTAAGAAAACGTTTATTGCTAAGATGAAACAAAAATACTAAGAAGATGTTTGAATAGACCTAGTATTGCTGAAGTGTGCGAAGCAAGGTTGTTTATCGACTTCCTGGTGCTTTTTAGCCAATAAAAAAGCCACGCATTAATGCATGACCTTTTCAATTATTTATCATTGATCATTTATGCAACCAATGTTTTTGCTGAACTTCTTTTGACAAGATAGTAAGCTCCAAATATAATACTGCTGAATATAATAGTTGCGATCAAGCTTGTTCTGTAAAAAGGCAATCCGTCGTTGTAGCAAAGCAACAAACCATCAAAGGTTTTGGGTCTGCCAAAACCACGCGTTCCCGTTCCGGCCCACAAAATAAAATTCGATAATAAAAAATAAATGGTGGGCGCAGCCAGCGATGCAATGAAAACGTTAACGACATTGATCTTTTTGATAGCCATGCCAACAAAACTCAATAAACCGAACAAAATATAATTTTGCCATTGACCTTCATAAAAACCCTGTATCGTTGACAACCCGCTCAAATATAATACCTGGTATAAAAGATCGCTGATGAACAATGATAAAATCGGAACAATCAATGCCCATTTTTTATCTTTTATCACAGCGCCTGCAAAAATTGCCATTGCCCATTGCGGTGCAAAACCATAAGGACGATCGGGAATGATGCGATAGAGCGACGCGATAACCACCAGGATTATCATGGACCAGATAATTGATTTATTAAGTTTCATGTTTTAAACTTTGGGCTACAAAAATAATTTAAAAACTTGATTTACCGTTATTGGTTATTAACAATATGCGGATAAGTGCTGTTTTAGATTGTTATCCACTGGCCGGCGTTCATTATTCATTGCAAAGGCACGCCAGCTCTGTATATTATCGAATCCTGCTTCGCAGATATTTGCAACAATGCCTGATCAAATGCAACGAATGCTTCACCACTTTTAATGAATAATGGAGAATGTTCTTTTTCCTCTACCAAAACCTCTCCTTGTAATACGATAAAAATTTGTACTGAGTAAGCCCTTTGTTCGAAAATTTCATTACGCGGCAATCTGATCTCGCACAATTCAAAATCGGGTGCCGGGGTCTCAAAAACATCAATATGCTTTTCCGTTTCTGTTCCATGAATGATTTGAGGAATTGTCTCTTTAAAATGCACATGCTTTAATAACTCATTTACATCGATATGTTTTGGCGTTAATCCGCCACGTAAAACATTGTCAGAATTAGCCATTATTTCTACATTCTGTCCTTCTAAATAAGCATGTGGAAGACCCGCATCCTGAAAAACAGCGTCCCCGATTTTCAACTTAACAAGATTAAATAGATAAATTGAAAAAATCCCGCGATCGATTCTTCCTGGTTCATTATATGTTAATGACGCACGTGCCGCCCAAAAATTCTCATCATCCTTTTCCAATTCCATGTTTAAATATTTGGGAACAATTCTTTCAAGCAATGGTTCTAATATTTCATTTACAATATCCTGATCTAATTCCATCACCGTTTTATACAACTCATAATAATTTTCATTCGCGAAAACAGTGATCAAAAAATTTAATTCAGGAATTTCCTTCAGGATCTTTTCTATTTGTTGTTTCGGCTTGAAACCATGCAGCAGCCAGAATTCTCCAAGAGCCAGCATCAATTCGGGTTTATGATTATCATCTTTATAATTTCTATGGGGGGCATGAAGGGGAATTTTCCTTTTATTTTCGTTCTCAAATTCAACCTCTGCACTTTTTTTTGAAGGATGAACCTGGATGGAAAGCATTTCTTTTACATCCAGTATTTTTAATAAATAAGGAAGATGATGAAATTTCTCAGCTACCGATTTTCCCAAAAGCTTTTCCCGGAAAGAGGCAATATGTTCGTTCAACTTTTCTTTTTTTCCATCATCCATGATCAATTCTGAACTAAGATTATTATGCGCGCCGAGCCAATATTCTGCGAACGGTTTCTTTTCCTGGTTATGGATTTTCAATAATTCCGGAAGAAAGGAATTTCCGCCCCATGCATAATGCTGCACTTTACCAAGCAATTTGAAAACTTTACCATTATTCTGCTCCATTCGTTATCATTTCTTCCTCAAAATAAAATAAAAAACGCAATAAAGCCCTCGCCTGATGAATTAGGGCAAGATGACAATGCATATTGAAAGAATATTTACAGAAAAATGGTTTTCAGCTATTGTATGCAAACCAACGAGATTCTCATTATGAAATTGACCTTATAGGGGTAAGAAAAATGTGTTGCATTCTTTTGAAGCAGAAAGCGGGCGCAGTAAGACTTATAGACTGCTTTGCTGATTTGTTTCTTTAAAGGATTTAAGAAAAAATAAGCTTAATGAAATTGACCAGAGGGTCCAGCCGAAATAAAAAAATCGCTGGATCAATCCTTCTTAAGCGCCCCGAAGATTTGGAATGGTGCGCAGCAAAATAAGCATCATTAAAATAAAACTTGCACAAGAAATGATCCTGATCGGAAAGAATTCTCTTTTTCGCCATAAAACAATGGCTGACAAAACACCTAAATTTAAAATCAGTGGAATTGGACCTATTGCGCCGTGTAAAGAATGATGCATCGGAAATATTGCAGCCCAAAACATGGATATTGACAAGCTAAGAATGGTGAGGACAGGAATAGGATTAAGATGAATTTTTCTGGTTGCCTTATAAAAACCGATAACGGAACATATGCTAAGAACAGCGATCAACAATTCCGCCGCTGACATAAATATTTCTGATTTTGTACCTATAGCTCCCAATTCACTCACTACATTATGCAAATGATTGTAGTTGCCATGAATAAATCCACCGGCAATGGTTATGATCCAAAAAAGTAAGGGAGAAATTATTCCGAAATAAAGTAATGCTTTGGTTTTAAAAAAATTTCTTCCTGCATAGAGAAGCCACGCGATCAGTATTAATATTAAGGAAACAACAATAATGGTATTTTTATGCAAAAAAAACGGTTCATTAGCGGTCGCTATTTCTGTCGGAAAAGACTTGTTGTTAAATGAGATGATGAAATCATATTTTCCCCCTGGCTTTACATTAAATGAAATAGAATCTTTATTGCTTGTATAACTTACCTTTTGTTCCCGGAAAGATCTTTCAATAGTAAAAACATCAAAATCAGTTCCGGGTTTTGTATCTGCGTCTACTTGCCAAAACCCAACACTCACTCCATCAATTTTAATATTGATCGTTGTTGAATCAGTTTTTAAGACCGGCAAATTCTTTTGTGCAGAAACAATCTGGTAAGCCAGGAAAATAAAGCTGAAAAAAAATATTTTTCTGGTCACAGATACAGATTTCAATTTTGAATTTAAATTATTCCATCGTTTTCATGACTCTCCCATATTCCTGTTCAGAGTTTATTGTTTTTGCCGCTTTTGTAAAAGCCATTTTTATATTGTCGTTCTTTGGTAAATTTTTGGAAATAGAAACGAGCAGATTGCTTTTATCAAAATCAGAATTGATCTCGGCCGAACAATTGATGATACCGATCCATTGCTGTTCTGTCTGGATATTTTTATTGGCGACATCTTTTAACAAATTCACTTTATCGAAATCAGAACCCAGGTGGTTGATAACACTGAGCAATTTATCAAAACTCGCATCTGCGGGAATTCCATTTTCAATCAATTGCTTAATTATATTTCCTTTATCAAAATCAGAACCTACATGATCCCCAACGTCAAGAATCTTATCAAAGTTCTTGCCGGTCGGTTTATCTTTTTCAATGAGCAGTTTTAAAATGTTCATCTTTTCAAAATCGGAACCAATATTGTTGACCGCATCCAAAGTTTTGTCCAGATAATTCTCATTATATGAACTTTTGTTGATGAGTTCTTTAAGAATATTTGATTTTTCAAAATCGGAACCAAGAGAGGATGTTGCATCCATCATATCGTCAAACTGATCGTTGGTAAACTGTTGCCTGATCCTGTATTTAAGTGCGTTGGATTTTTCAAAATCAGACCCGATCGTTCGAACCGCTTCAAACCAGGCACTCGACACTAACGAATCTTTTAAATAATCAGTTGGGATTTTGTTCAGTATATTGCCCTTATCAAAATCAGAATCGATTTGCGTGCATATCTTTTTCAGCACTAGTTTCACTTCATCCTTATTAAGGCTGTCGGATGAAAGTAAAAATTGCAGGTACATCACTTTAACATAGTCACTTTTTAAATTGTTGACTTCATCCAGCACAGCTTTATTCCCGCCTTTATTGTAAAGTCTTTCCATTCTTCCCTTCGCATCAAAACCTACATCAATCATATCTTTGATTGCAACAGCCAAAAATCTTTTTCCTTCCTGGCTGTTGATCTCCAATGTTCTTCCGTTATCATCCAATTCATATTTTATCTGACCATGATAATCGCTTTCCGCAACTAATTTTCTGCCATTTTTCTTATATCGAACATAACCATCCGGAGAAATGCTTTGGATTCCAGTTTCATCATCATTGAATTTTATATCGCCTGAATAATAAATACTAAGGTCTCCCTCTCCATTATTGATTATAATTGCATTTCCCCGGTGACAGGATGTAATAAATAGAACCAGACCAAAAGCAGCGATCACAAATTTTATCTGTTTCATTGTATGTTTGTTTATGAATGTTTATTTTTCTGAACGTTTGATAAATAGATAATAACCCAAAAAGCTTAATGCAATACAAAAGACCATAATGGCAATTGAATGAATGCCAACAGACCTGAACATGATTGAGGTAATTGCCAGACCCAATCCAACCCCTGCCAAAATGAAAAACCATTTCATAATCTGCTTTTTGCTGTCTTTTTTTTCTGTGTCAATGAGCAGTTTGATCACCGATTCAGGAACTTCTTTGTTGATCAATTTGGATTTTAACCTAAAATCAAGAAACCATCGAATTATGGTAAGAAAAAATATACCGATCAGGGTAAATGACAAAATTATGAGCGGGGTCTCAACAAACTCACGTGAAATAGGGGAACCATTTGGCAGCACATAAACATCTTGTGCAAATAATGCAATCGGTGCCAGTATGACGGTTGCGATGCTGATTACTTTTTTCATTTTTATTTTTTTCGTTATTATGATTGATAAGACGGACATCTTTGTCCTTAGTTGCAAACTTTTCAATAAAAATTCAGCACTTCCATTTTGCGTTGATACCTCCTATACATTTCAAGGCACTGAAAGATCAAAATGGTTATTATCGGCGCGGAGATCAGACCAATCACCGCTACCGGAATTCCGGACGCTGCTCCGACAATATATTTTTGAAAGAAATAAGAAATATATACCCGGTTAATATAGATCAGCCCGCCGAAAGCTGCTATGACAGCCAATGACAGAAGATATAATGTCAAGCGATACCATAAAGGAACCGTTTTGGTCCTTGCTAATTGCTGCAAAACCAATGCAGATACATCAAAATCAAAATCTGGTTTTTGCTGCTCTTTAATTTCACCAAATAACAATTGATACGTCGCTGCCTGGGTCCTGCAGCTTTCGCACAGATCAATATGCTCAGCGATTTCCTTTCGGCAACTGAATTTATCAAGCGCGAATTGCTGAATTTCTTTTTCTGAAAGATGATTGGTCGTCATAGTTCTTCCTTTTTATATTGTAGTAACAAGCTTTCTTTTAATGTTCGCCTTGCCCGGAACAAATAACTTTTCACTGTTCCTTCGGGCATTGCCGTAATTCTCGCGATCTCTTCATAACTCATTTCCTCATTATGATATAAGGTGATGAGGGTCTTATAAACCGGCGGCAATTTTTCTGTTGCTGTTTTCAATATCGTTGAAAGTGATTTTTGAGTAACGGCTACTTCAGTTTCATTATTAAATATATCACCGGATCTTGCACTTAAAACTGCCAACGCATCATCAGAATCATCATTTTCGGGATAATTCTTTTCGGGGAAAACCAATTTTTTCTTTTCAAGATAACTTAAGCAGGTATTATAGGATATCTGCGCAATCCAGGTAGAAAGTTTTGACTGAAATTTGAATCCGGAAAGTTTATTAAAGGCTTTCAAATAAACATCCTGTGCAATATCTTTCCGATCTTCGGCATTCTCAATCATTTTAAACACAATTTGAGCGACCAGACTTTCGGTATTCTTAATAATCACAGAAAAGGCATTCGTGTCACCACGCAATACCTTGTTTACCAGTTGTTGGTCTGTTAGATTATTATCAGATATGTTACCCAATTAGTGATTAGACAGGTTTGTTTTTGAAATGTTGCAATAAATCTAACCCAAAATACACAATCGTTCAGGCTAAGATTTGAACATGGCAACAAGAAACATTTTAGAATCGATTCAAAAAATATTAATTTCCTGTTTTATCCCTTTAAATTAATTTTTTTAGATAAAAATAGTGAGCCATCATCATTACAGAAAAGATAAAACCTGTTTGAATTGTGGTGCAACCGTGCAGGAAAGATTTTGTTCAAGATGCGGACAAGAAAATCTTGAACCTAAAGAAAGCTTCGGCCACCTGGTCGTTCATTTCTTTTCTGATTTAACTCATTTTGATTCTGGTCTTTTCATTACCATTAAAGATCTGATCCTCAAACCCGGATTTCTTACACAACAGTACATTGCAGGCAAAAGGGTAAGCTATCTCAACCCTATCCGAATGTATGTGTTCATATCTGCCGTTTTTTTTCTTGCATTATTCGCCGGCAATGAAAAAAATGATCTTCTGGAAAATGATAATCAGCATGCCAACAATCTTGCAAGACAACAATTGGCTGATAGTTTGCGCAAGGCTGAAAAAACAAACCAAATTTTATCTTATTCTGACAGTATCCGAAACAATATTTATAAAGAGTTAGCCGCTAATCTCGACACCACAAAGTTTGCGGACAGCTCTGAATCCGTATCTATTCGTTTTAGTGAAAACGGAACAGTCATTGTTGACCTTGTAGAAAACAAGTATCACAATGTCAGAGAATATGATTCCATTCAGCAAATGCTACCGGATTCAGCAAGAAATAAGGGAACATTGAACTGGTTATTGCGCAATAATGCCCGGCAAAAAGCATTGCATGGTGGCAGAAACCATATTGTGCTGGAACAAAATGTTCAGCATGACATACCAAAAATAATGTTTGTGCTGCTGCCATTATTTGCCTTTTTTGTTGGTTTTTTCTATAGCCGCAAGCAGTATTTCTATGTACAGCATGTTATCTTTTCAGTGCATTTTCATTCATTCGTGTTTCTCATTTTTTTATTAATGATCATCATTGGATGGATCGCGCCCGGAGAATTTATTGGCGTAATTGGATTTATCTTATCGATTTTGTTGATATTTATTTACCTGGTAGCGGCATTGAAAAGGATGTATCAGCAATCGATCTGGCTTTCGCTTTTAAAAGGATTAGCAATAAGCATATTATACCTTCTTGCCGTATTTGCTTCCGTGTGGAGTCTATTGGTTATTTCTTTTCTTCGGGCCTGATTTCGCGGCCACAATGATGAATCAATATTTATGAGGCAGCATTGACTCCCTCCATTATTTTTTCCACTAAACTGTAGGTTGCAGGACAGTATTCCACATTCTGTTTGTAAATATGCATGTAGTCTGTCATCTTTCGTTTGGTGTGATGAGGGAAACCGGCACAGTCGCGGGGCCGAACGGCGTATATTGAACACATATTTGTTTTGAGATCAAGAAATTGACAAGGTTGTTTCTTATTCATCCAATCACCACTCCTGTCTTTATATAACCATTTTTCGCGAAACGCATTTTCGGTCATGTCTAAATGTTTTGCAATGCGCTTAATATCTTTTTTTGTATAGGTAGGCGACATCGTTTTACAACAATTAGCACAACTCAAACAATCTATTTGTTCCCAAACTTTTTTATCTGCAATCGTCACTTTATTGTCTAATCCGCGAGGAACATTTTTTTCGAGCCTGGTTAAGAATGAACGAAACCGTCTTTTATTGTGACGAACAACTTGTTTGAACGAACGCAGGTTGATTGCTTGCATGAAGAAGTTTGAAATGAATAGCAAATATGCCTCAAAGCCATTTAGAAACAAAGAAAATTTTTAAAAATCCGCTATTAAATTTTAAACTTGCTGCATGTGGGAAGCATACAAGAAAGGTTACAAATCTTACCTGCAACTGGAAAAATCATTATCAGATAATTCTGTTGAAGCCTATTTGCTTGATGTTGAAAAACTAACACAATTTCTCTTACACACTGATTCGCTTAAAACACCGGCTGAGATCGAATTACAAGACCTTCAACTATTCATCAAATGGATAAGCGAATTGGGAATATCCGATAAATCCCAAGCGCGTATTATATCAGGTATACGTTCTTTTTATAAATACTGTAGCATAGAAAATATTATAAAGAAGGACCCGACTGTCTTGCTAGAAGCTCCAAAATTGCAAAGAAGA
Organism: Chitinophagales bacterium; assembly: GCA_021323755.1. Taxonomy (GTDB): domain Bacteria; phylum Bacteroidota; class Bacteroidia; order Chitinophagales; family Chitinophagaceae; genus Puia. The sequence continues at coordinate 47,600 of JAJPKJ010000074.1, forward strand.
TTACCCGATGTTCTTTCATTTGAAGAAATTGAACGCATTATCGCTCAAATAGATCTAAGCAAAGCTGAAGGCGGAAGAAACAAAGCAATCCTTGAGACCATGTACAGCTGCGGGTTACGCGTGAGTGAGTTGGTTAACCTCCGCTTATCCTGTTTATATCTTGATGTGAATTTCATTCGTGTTATTGGCAAAGGTGATAAAGAAAGGTTAGTTCCCATTGGAGACTCGGCAATTAAATTCATCAATATTTATAAAAACGAAATTCGTGTACACCTACTCATCAAACCCGGTAACGAGGATATACTTTTTCTGAATAGACGCGGGAGTAAATTATCGCGGGTGATGATTTTTTTAATGTTGAAAGATCTGGCAAAAAAAGCAGGCATTACTAAGAATATTTCACCCCACACTTTTCGTCATTCATTTGCAACCCATTTGGTTGAAGGCGGTGCAGACCTGCGTGCAGTGCAGGAAATGCTTGGTCATGAAAGTATCACCACCACTGAGATCTATACCCATCTCGATAGGGAATATTTGCGTGAAACACTTCATCAATTTCATCCAGCATTTAAAGCGGGATAATAATTAGCGTTAAGCCTTATTCATTATTCATTATTACGTTTTGCTTACCGCTTTTTAGTTCAACCGTTTTGTTCTTCCATACAAAAGTTCCGCTTGTGCCTGCTGGTAATTCAATAGCTCCTTTTATTTTACCGTTATCATTTTCAAAATGAACAATAATATTTCCATTGGGGTGAGGAATAGTTCCATCAATCCATTTCAGATTCCCGAAATAAGGCTCGATCAATATTTTTTCAAATCCCGGGGACGCGGAGCGGACGCCGCACACGATCGATAGCAATTCATATAAAGGCGATGCACTCCATGCGTGACAATCGGAACGTGTCGGATCAGGCTGTTCAGCAAAGGTCGTTAGTCCGCGATTCAACATTTCATACCAAGGTTGAAGCAAAGGCAAGAACGCATCTCCCATTTTGGTTTTCTTCAATGCCTCAAACAAATAAAATTTAAAATAGTAGGTGCATTGAGTGATCTCTTTGTTGGCAATTATTCTCGACAACAATTTTTGTTGCTCGCTTGCGGGAATTGCATCGGTCAATATGCCAAGAATATTCGCATGCTGGCTGAAATTTTTCTTTTCATAGGTATCGGCCAACATTTGCTTATTGTCATCCCAACATAATTTGTAGGTCGTTTCAATTAGTGATTGCGCGAGTTTTGCATAATCGTCTGCCAATGGCTTCTTTCCATAAGCGTTCATTAGCTGTGCAGCGCGTTTGAGGGTATATGCCAATTGCAAAGTGATGATTGTTGAACCGCCATGACTCACTCCCGGCGGAACCCCACCTAATTCAATGCTATCAATTCCGTCCCAACTCCAATCAACAAATTGCCACCATGATAGTTTCCCCAGCATTCCGTTGTCCCCAAGGTGTTGTTTGTACCATTCCAACACACGGGTAATTCCATCAAGATGAGATTGAATGAACGAATCATTTTTTCTGTGCATCCAGTAATCATGAATCATGCAAACCCACCACAAGGAAAAAGTCGGGATCAGCTGCATATCGCGAGACGGATATCGGCTTTGCGTTAATCCGTCAGGAATAAATGAATTACCGATATCGTCAATCGCTTTTTTCATCAACCGGTCATCTCCGGATACATACAATGAAATTTGCGCTTGGATTCTTGTATCTCCAACATACTGCAACTGCTCATAATATGGGCAATCAAAATAAGTGTCAACAGAACAAAGTCGTGCCGTGCGCCAACCAACCTGCCAAAGTTTGTCAATCTCTTTTTTATCACTTTTAAAAACGGCATTTTCTTTAAAAGGATACCCCGTGAAAATGCTGCGTATATCGTTTATTATTAGCGGTTCATTTTTTGTTTCGATTTCCAGTTGCAGATAACGAAACGTGCGAAAGAACAATGGACTGTAGATTTCATAATCACTGCCATCAGCAATAAATTCATCAGCAAGTCCTTCAATTCTTTTTCCATCTATCGAATCACGATTGCCCTTGTTTCTTTTGTTATCAATCAATGCTTCTGCATAGATCATTTTTATTTCCGCGTTCGTTCCTTTGCTGCAAACAATTTGCGGATAAGCATTGTAAGATGGGATTGATCAATTAATATTTTTATTTTTTTGTTTGCTGCAATGATTAATGATGACCTGCCGGATAAAAAAGCATCATAATCTTTTTGATCTTTATTTTCAAGATCCGATCTGCGCACTGATGCAAAACGTTGCAATGTTTCTTCAGGAAGCGGAATGGTTCTTGGCACAAGCATCCAGTTCCCGTCCGTTCCATATGTTCTTGATTTGGCTGCATAGCCCAACTGTCCAGCATTTTGCCATTTACTATCATCAAAATTCAATTGCTCAAAATTCCATACATATTTATTGCCATCCACTTTTTCACCCTCGGCAGTTACAATATAGGTCTGGATCTTTTTCCTGTCGATCGGAAATGCGGAATAAGAAGAATCCTGAACTACCTTCCATGATCTGTCCGTATTGATGATCGATTCATTTTCCGAATTGCCCTGGATGATAAAGGCAGTCTGATAACTGATTTGAGAATAGGGGCGGTATTCTCCAAAATTCCAAACTGTAGCGGCGATTATATTATTTCCTTGTTTAAGATAAGGAGCGATATCAACCGTTTCAAAATTCCAATTGGCAAGATCACTTCGTGCAGGCCCAGTGCAAACACTTTTGCCATTTACAAATAATCGATATCGATTGTCTGCGGAAATATTAATAATAAATGAAGCGGGTCTCTCATTTAGCGCAATTAATTTTCTAAAATGAAAAACGCCAAAGTCATTGCCTGGTGCGGTGGGATGAGCTATCCATCTTGCTTTCCAAAAACCATTTTCCCATCGAGGGTTAATATTATTTACCTGAGAAACCATTTTCATTGACATGAAAAGGCAAACCATTAAAAGCAAATCTTTTTTAAAATACATATTGATTGAATTAAATAAAAAAAGTGAAACTTTTACGGTTTCACTTTAAGTAAGAATTTATTTTGCCTAATCCCTGAATTGAGATATTGAGCCGTTTTCACCTCGAGCAATTAAATAATCATTTCCAGGTTACTTCGTAGCCTTTGCGATAATCTCTTTTTACAAATTGATTGGCGTCCTCGAAATTAGTGACCTTCATATTTTCCGCATCCCACAACAATTTCTTTCTCCCGGGAAAACCCCGTCCATTGGCTCCTTTGATATTCCAACTGCGCAATGCAAGATTACCCATCAGAATGGTCTCTGATAATGGACCGGCATATTCAAATGGAGAGCTCACTTCTTTTTTTCCGTACCCGGCAATGCACGCATTTATCCACTGTACATAATGACCTTCCGGGACGCGCGCAATCGTTTGGGGCACGCTGACTTCTTTGGTACGCGAAGTAGGCAGGAGCTGCGGACCCGCGCCATAAGTGCCACACATCATTTTGCCTTTCGTTCCTTCTATAATGACGCCGCCATCGCTTCCGCCCATTCTCTCATCAGGACCTAATTCATCAGGACGTTCTGGAGCGATGCCACCATCCATCCAATACAATTTGACATCCGGTTTTCCATTCTTTCCCGGAAATTTTAATTTGATTGAAGAAGCAGCAGGACAACTTTCCGGAAAATAATCGGGGTTCCACATTTTTTCGTAGATACTTACGGTGCTGCATTCTACTTCTGAAGGATAACCAAGTCCGGTAACTTTAAACGCCGGATCGATAAGATGACAACCCATATCTCCTAATGCGCCAGTTCCGAAATTCCAAAACCCACGCCAACTGAATGGAACAAATTCTTTATGATAATCCTGAACCTGTGCGGGTCCTAACCAAAGATCCCAATCCAATTCTTTGGGAACTTCATCGGTTGTTTTTGGATAACCGGTTCCCTGCGGCCACACCGGGCGGTTCGTCCATACTTTTATCGTATGTGCATCACCGATAGTTCCGGAGTTGTACCATTCCTGCATTAAGCGGACGCCATCGCCGGATGCGCCCTGGTTGCCCATTTGCGTAACGACTTTATAACGCTTGGCCGCTTCAGTCAGCATGCGCGCTTCGTAAATATCATGGGTCAACGGCTTTTGAACATACACATGCTTGCCGAGTTGCATGGCAGAAATTGCGGCGACTGCGTGGACATTATCCGGAATAGAAACAGAGACCGCGTCAATGTGTTTGTGCTCCTTATCCAGCATCTCACGAAAATCCTTGTATCGTTTTGCATTGGGAAAACGTTTCAAGGAGTTACCGATTTGCCTGTCATCGACATCACACAAAATAATGATGTTGGCATTGGGGCTTTTTGAAAATTCGGCAAGATCACTTTCTCCTTTTCCACCGGCGCCGATACCGGCAATATTCAGTTTGTCGCTCGGCGCAATAAATCCACGACCTAACACATGACGCGGAACAATAAAAAATCCCGCTGCAGCTAATGAGGTGTCGCGCAGAAACTCCCTACGCGAATTATTGATTTGGTTTTTCTTTTTCATTTTTGAGGAATTAATTAATGAGAAAATCTATTACACACCGAGACTCCATCCGTCGCGGTAGGTCCTCTTCACAAATTGATTAGCATCATCGAAATTGGTGATCTTCATATTCGGCCCATCCCACAATAATTTGATAAAGCGACCGGGATAATTAATATCATTGCCATTTTTCTTTTGAATATCATAACTGCGAATAGCAAGGTTTCCCATTAACACACTTTCAGTGAGTGGTCCGGCAATATCAAAATTAGAGCTGAGATTTTTTGCTTTATCAGTTCCATAACCTGCAATGGCTGCTTCAACCCATGCGGCATAATGTCCTTCATCACCATTGGGAACACGCGCAATTGTTTGGGGAACTTTCACTTCATTGGTTTTTGATGTGGGCAGTAATTTTGGATCAATTCCATAGGTACCACACATCATGTTTCCTTTCGTTCCGTAAAAGACAGCACCATTCCCACCATCACCCATTACTTCATTCGAACCTAATTCTTTTGGACGAGTCGGCTGGATACCCCCATCCATCCAATGCAGTTCAACATCAGGTTTTCCATTCTGACCTTTGAATGTCAATGTGATGTGCGATGCGATCGGCCCGCTATCAGGATAATACGCTTTGTGCCAGTTCTCAATGTATTTTGTCGCCACGCTACATTCAGCAGAAATTGGATAACCAAGATTAAGCACCGCAAATGCCGGCGCCATAATATGGCAAGCCATATCGCCGAGTGCGCCTGTACCATAATCCCACCAGCCGCGCCAGTTAAAGGGAAGTACACCTTCGAAATAATCTTTTTTTGGAGCAGTGCCTAACCAAAGATCATAATCCAACCCTGCGGGAATGGGAGAAGAAGTGGTCGGTCTGCCAACGCCTTGCGGCCAGATGGGTCTGTCCGTATAACAATATATGGTATGGACATCTCCGATCACACCGGCATTATACCAATCCTGCAGTTGACGGACTCCGTCGCCGGATGCACCCTGGTTGCCCATTTGGGTTACCACTTTATAACGATGGGCGGCCTGCGTCAACATGCGCGCTTCATAAATATCATGGGTTAACGGCTTTTGCACATACACATGTTTTCCCAATTGCATCGCAGCCATCGCAGCAACAGCGTGTGTATGATCGGGAGTAGAAACAGAAACTGCATCAATATGTTTTGCCTCCTTAGAAAGCATTTCGCGAAAATCTTTATAACGTTTTGCATTCGGAAAACGTTTTACTGAATCAACGATCTGCCTGTCATCGACATCGCATAGACAAGCGATCGTTGCTTTTCCACTTTTATCGAAATGATCAATATCATCTGCACCCTTACCGCCAGCACCGATGGCGGCGATCATTAGTTTATCACTTGGCGCGATAAAACCTCTTCCCAAAACATGACGGGGAACGATAAAAAAACCTGCTGTCGCTAATGATGAGTTTTTTAGAAATTCTCTGCGTGAGTTATTTACCTGATTTTTCTTTTTCATGAAGCAATCTTTTTTATGGCTATTACAAAATGGATTCGAGCCGTAATTTACATTAAAGATGTAATCATCAAAAAAAATAATTGTGTCGAAATGACACTTATTATTTTTTTTGATCAAGGATAAAAATAAACCCCGAGGTTTTCGGGGTCGAGTTAGAACTATTTCATGGTCGCCTGGGCAACCCGCGTCCATTTTACGTCGGTGATCGCATTTCTACCTTCGCAAGGATCGTTTACCATCACAAAGGAAAGAATATCTCCATTAATACTATATTTATAAACGCCCTCAGATTGAGGGCACATATATTGTCCATCAAAATCTGTTATCGTCATGGTATCGTTGGCAATTTTCAATACCGAACGAACCAACATATCACCATTTGCATTTGTAACAAAAAAAGTGTCTTTCTGATAATGCAATACAAGCGTGTCATTTATCGGAGTACCGAAAAACCCTTTCCACGTGGTATTAATAAGTGATTGTGCGTTGAGTTTGACCGCACTTATTGAGAAGAATATGATGATCAGCAACAGGAGTTTTTTCATAAAAAAATTTTGAGGATTACAAAATGAATAATGCAGGAAGATAAATAATCTTTTTGTTTTGCAAAGACCATTCAGCACAAATAGTTCATTACTATTTTTCATAATTCCAGCTTGCTGCCGCCGCGATAATTCCTTTTTACAAATTGGTTGGCAGGATCGAAATTGGTGATCTTCATATTCTCCCCATCCCACAATAATTTTTTTCTGCCCAGGAATTTTTTATTGCCCTTTGCATCGTTCTCACTGTAATTATAACTCCGCACCGCAAGATTGCCCATTAATACGGTTTCTGCCAATGGTCCGGATTTATCAAATGATGAACTGGTGTAGGCACCCCATCCTTTTTTACATGCTTTTACCCATTGTTGCTGATGCCCTGCGGGACCGCCTTCAACAAAAGGAAATTTCGATGCCGGCAGCACGGCTGTTTTCATTAAAGCCGTTGGCAATAGTGTTGGATTCCCGCCAAATAAACCAGCCATCATTTTGCCCTTTGTCCCTTCAAAAATAATTCCGCCATCAATATTTTCCATTTCTTCATCAGGTAATAATTCATCCGGTCTTCTTGGTTTCATTCCCCCATCATACCAGATCAATTGCACCGGGATCATTCCTTCTCTTTCCGGAAAATGGATATAAGTAATGGAAGAAGGCGGATAGCTGTCAGTAAAAACAGCTTCATCAAAAAATCCTGTGTAGACCGAGCCTACGCTGCACTCCACTGAAACAGGATAATGCAATTTCAACGCGCGGTACGGGACGTCAATAAAGTGGCAGCCCATATCACCGAGAGAGCCTGTTCCGAAATCAACCCAGCCTCTCCATATCGCAGGCAGATAACCGGGATTATAATCCCGCTGCGGCGCAGTGCCTAACCAAAGGTCCCAGTCCAATTCTTTTGGAATATCAAATTTTCCAGTCGGCGTTGCGATGCCTTGTGGCCAAACTGGTCTGTTTGTCCATACATGCACCGTGTGCACATCACCGATCACCCCAGCCTGAATCCATGTTTCCACTTTTCGAGTATCATCTCCGCTACTGCCCTGGTTGCCCATTTGGGTAACTACTTTATATTTTGCGGCGGCACGAGTCAATATTCTTGCTTCATAAATATCATGCGTCAATGGTTTTTCGCAATACACATGTTTACCCATCTGCATTGCGGCAAGCGCGATCGGTGCATGCATGTGATCAGGGGTTGTAACGATTACCGCATCAATATTTTTATTTTCTTTTTCAAGAAGCACGCGATAATCTTTATAGTACGGCGCGTTCGGCCAATCTTTTCTTGATTGGATCGCCATGCGGTCATCCACATCGCACAGCGCGGCAATATTATCCGAACCTTTGTTGTAAGCGAATGGCAGATTTACCCTTGCTTTGCCGCCACAGCCGATCCCGGCAATATTGAGTTTATCGCTTGGCGGAATAAATCCTCTTCCCAAAACATGACGTGGAACGATAAAAAAACCTCCTGCCGCAAGCGAAGAATTACGAATGAAATTTCTCCTGGATGAATGAACTGATTTTTTTGACATAGCCGTGACCGTTAGTAGTTAAAAAATTATACCAATGAAGCCTGCAAAGTAATATGGGTGTTAAGCAGTTTACTGATTGGGCAATTGGCTTTTGCATCCTCTGCGCTTTCTAAAAATTTTTCCTGGCTGATGCCCGGAATTTTTGCTTTTAATACAAGATCTGAACTGGTAATAGCGCCATCATCCAATGTTACGGTCGAAGTAACTTCTAATGAATCTGCCGTAAAACCTGCAGCCTGTAAAACAAAACTTAGTTTCATGGCGAAACAACCTGAATGAGCCGCTGCTACCAACTCTTCCGGGTTTGTGCCCACTCCTTCTTCAAATCTTGATTTATATGAGTATTGCGTTTTATTAAGCGTTGTACTTTGAGTGGTTAAGTTTCCGCTACCATCTTTTCCTGAGCCGTTCCAAACGGCAGTTGCTGTACGTTTCATGTAATTTGTATTTTTAATTTTTAAAGATTATGAATGATGAGTTTTTGACTATTCATCATTGACGATTGACAATAAAAAAATATCACAATGATAATAAACTGGTCTGATTTTGAAAAAATTGACATAAGAGCCGGAACAATAATTGAAGTTAATGATTTTCCGAAAGCGAAAAAATCATCTTATCAACTGACCATTGATTTTGGCGAAATGGGAATAAAGAGATCATCTGCACAAATAACTGATCTGTATAAAAAAGAAGATTTAGTAGGCAGACAGGTTATTGCGATAATCAATTTCCCTCCGAAACAAATTGCCAATTTTTTCAGTGAGTGTCTGGTACTCGGCGTTTATACTGATAAAAAAGAAGTAGTTTTATTACAGCCACAGCAACATGTAAAAAACGGATGGAGGATTGGATAAACATTATGCCGGAAATTTTTTCAACATATTATCAATCGCCGGTGGGATTATTAAAAATCTCGGGAACTGAGCATTTTATCAGCGAAATTGTCTTTATTGATAATATTGAAAAACCACATGGTGATCATAAAAAGAAATTGCCACCGATCATTATCAATTGCATTGAGCAATTGATCCAATATTTTCACGGCGAAAGAAGATTCTTTGATTTTGCACTAAATCAAAGCGGTTCTGAGTTTCAGAAAAAAGTATGGAATGAATTGATCGGAATTCCATTCGGAAAAACGATCAGCTATCTGGAATTGGCAAGAAGGTTGGGTGATGCAAAAGTTATTCGCGCGGCAGCTTCTGCCATCGGCAAGAATAATATCGTCATCGTTGTTCCATGTCATCGCGTGGTCGGTTCTAAAAATGACCTGGTTGGATATAGCGGTGGGATCTGGAGAAAAAAATGGCTGCTTGAACATGAATCAAAAATTGCTCATGGAGTACAGACATTGTTTTGATTTACGATTCGTTAATATCCGCTTGCGGCAGGTTTCTTAACTCAATGAAGATCTTCCTCTATCCGATACCGTTAGTTTTGTGTCTTTATGACTTGCCTATTTTGAAAAAAGCCAATAAATGATGATCGCCAAAACAACTCTTCGTATTTTTTTGTTCGCAGTGGTGTTGAACCTGGTCTTAATCGGCAATCCACTAGAAGCCCAACCGGCGCGTGATCCGCATACCGCAGGTTATGTTGCAGCCAAAGAATTACCGGACGGTGAGGTGCCATCACCAGACTCCTTAGGGAATTTTATTATTGGCCCTACCCACAATCCAGCACCGGAGATGATCCTGAATGCTCATGTTCCGCAGGGAACAATTTACCAGTTCACCATGAATTCGCAGGATAGCAAGATCTATCCTGGTATCGCCCGCGAGCCGCACACATTTGGAACCGAGGATTCCACCGACCATGCTAAACTGATAGTAACCACAAGCCATCCGGCTCCCTATCTTCGTCATGTGGAAGTGTATGTTCCAAGACAGTACATCGCCGGTACTGCGGCTCCTTTCATTGTGGGTGCAGATGGACCAGATCACCAGTTGTTCACAGCACTTGACAATTTGATCGACGAACACAAAGTACCGGTGATGATCGCCATCTCCGTTGGCAACGGCAGTGGCGATGCGCAGGGCAGTGAACGCGGACTGGAATACGATGCTATGTCTGGCCTTTATGCCGAGTTCATTGAACAGGAAGTGCTGCCCCTGGTGGAAAGCAAATGCCATGTCAAACTAAGCAAAGATCCTGATGCCAGGGCTACCATGGGTGGGAGTTCAGGCGGCTCATGCGCTCTTATCATGGCCTGGTATCATCCTGAATTATATCATCGCGTACTCACTTATTCGGGCACTTATATAAATCAACAATGGCCATTTAACCCGGAAACACCACATGGCGCCTGGGAATTTCATGAACATCTCATTCCCAATAGCGCTTTAAAGCCACTGCGTATCTGGATGGAGGTTGGCGACAGGGATCTTCTAAACCCCAATGTTATGCGCGACAACATGCATGATTGGGTGGTGGCAAATGAAAAAATGGCAAAAGTGCTCGCTGAAAAAGGTTATCCTTACCAGTTTGTTTTCGCCCGCAACGCTTGGCATGTGGACAATAAAGTAAGACAGCAAACACTCCCCGAAGCATTGGAATGGCTATGGAAAGATTACCAGCCGGCGAAGATCACACCCCAATAAATACTTGCTTAACATGAAGGATCCTTAAGTTTTTAAAACTTCAGGAGTCTGAATTAACTTTCAGTATGGATCATATTGAATTGAAAGTAACTCACATCATACGCGAAACGCATGACACTGTTTCTGTTTTTTTCGAACCTGCTGATTACAAAAAAATAATTTATGAAGCGGGCCAATTCATCACATTTCTATTTTCACATAAGGATCAAGAGATCAGAAGATCATATTCTTTTTCTTCAACACCAATCATTGATGATTTTTTTTGTGTAACGGTAAAAAGGGTTTCCAATGGAGAGGTCTCCAGATTTATTACAGACAAACTTTCCGTCAATGATAGATTAATAGGGCTTCAGCCAATGGGAAGATTCACCATCAGCACCAATGAACATTTCTCAAGACAGCTCTTTTTTATTGCGGCCGGAACGGGCATCGTTCCCATTTTTTCTTTATTGAAAAAAATATTACACGATGAGCCGAAAACAAATGTTGTGTTGATCAGTCAAAATCATCATGAAGCAGATATTATCTTTAAAAAAGAATTGGACAAAATAAGAGACCGCTTTTCGGATCATTTCAAATGGATCAACTTATTAAGCAGGCCTACGAATAAAAATCATTTTTCACAAAAACTGAACAACTTTTTATTAGAGCAATTGATCGACGAAAATATAAATGCAGGAAAAGAACAATCATTTTATTTATGCGGACCATCATCATTTATGCGGATGTCGCAATTCACCTTAAAATGGATGGGATTTACAGATGCCCAGATAAAGAAAGAGAATTTTACTGTTGATTTTATTCCGCCGCCCCCGTTGATCCCAGATACATCAATTAAAAAAATCACTATTCATTATCAGCATAAAATCTTTCATGTTGAGGCTGCTTACCCAAAAAGTATCTTACAGACCGCGCTTGATCATCATATTCAATTGCCTTATAGTTGTCGCGGTGGGAGATGTTCGAGTTGCGCAGCAAAATGCACCAATGGAAAAGTGAAAATGAGTATTAATGAAGTGCTGACAGAAAAAGACCTGCAGGATGGATTAGTGCTTACCTGTGTCGGTTATGCAGAAACTGATATTGAACTTGAATTTTAAACCTATTATTAGTTATAAAATTCAGTTGCCAAAAAATTGTAGGGGTCAATGGAAAAGAAATCATCTTTCTGCTCGGGGAAATCTGCAAATTCCAATTCAAGAAATGAATTTCCTTCGCGGATCTGCCACAAATATGTTTTTTTATCAACCAGTGTTTTATTAAAAATTTCGGGAAGTAACTCGGGCAATAATCCGTTCCAGCAGGCTTCAGCCATTTGTTCGATATCGTTGAGTTGATTATTGTTTGATGAATTGTCATTTTTACATAACTGACCAGTAGCAAAACTAGTTCCGGTCACCAGTAAAACTTCTTGTTGTGTAGAATTTGTTTTCATATCCGTTGCTTTTATTATTAGACGCAAAACATTCCCAAAAGCAACAAATCGCGGATAGAAAATTATGTTAAAGGTAAAACCGCCTTATTCTTTGTTTTGACTAAATCGCCTGCTGATTATTTCTTCCTGCTGCGGAGTCAGTGCAGTCGTAGATTTCAGCACTTTGATAAAATAGACAACTTCTTTTTCTTCAGATGGGCAGCCAACATTATCCCCGGCGGAGTCGAAGCTTGCGCCATCAGTTCTTATTTTAGAATCAGCCAATAATTTTCCATCTTTATCAAAGATCAGCCAAAATGGAATGCCTACACTATCTCCATGATACTTTGTTCGCAATTCATTTGCACCCGGATTTTGTAATGCCTTTTTATCTTCTTTATATTCATCAACATCAAGATGCCGAACGATAAAATTGTCATCAAAAAATTGTTTACAGCTCTTATCATTCATCGAACTATCCATTTTATGACACCATCCGCACCAGGATGCATGAAAAATGATAAACACTTTTTTGTTCTCTTTAGTTGCCTGCAACAACGCTCCTTTCATTATTTCATCCGCACTTAACGGAACTTTCTGGGCATTAGCGTTTGTCGAAACAAAAAGTATCGCAATCATTAACCCCGAAAAAAATCGCATAGTCATTTTTTAAAAATAGCCTTTATACCCGTAAAAATACTTTCTTCTTATACATGAAATATAAAAAGCACCATTTTACAAAAACATAGCAGCAAGCCATCACGACTATATTCCATGGGTCGCCAACCAATTGGCCAAACCATTTAAAAAAACCGTTTGTTGTGTACTCCCAATTAATGAAATGCCCTGACAGGTAGATAAGAATCGAGTTCATTCCAATTATCCTGAAAAAGAAAGACCATTTCTTATAACCCAGCACATCAATAATGTAATAAAAAATAGAAAGCAATATCAAACTCAATCCTCCTACTTCGAGAACAAAAGAACTCGTCCAAAGATTTTTATTAATGGGGAAGTCAAGATTCCATAACTGGGCCAGAGCAAGAAATATAATACCGGTGATGAATAACCGTAAAACTTTTGCCGTTTGTTTGATGGGGCTTGTCTTCAAAAAAGTGCCAGTAAGAATTCCCAATAATCCGGTGCCAATAGCAGGAATAGTTGATACCAGGCCTTCCGGATCGTGAATGCCCAGATAAAGATGACCGGGGATTACGGAGCGATCGATATAGGATGCGAAATTTCCCTGCATGGTAAGATCCCCGCGCGGAAAGCCGGGAGCGGAAGTAAATTTCAGCATTAGCCAATATCCGATTAGCAATCCGCAAAACCAGATGATCTGCCCGATTTGTTTTGTGTACAATGCAATGATATTGGCAAACATATAGGCAAGACCGATACGTCCGAGTACACTACCAAACCGAATCTCTGAGAACGGGCGAAGATGCAGCCCATTATTATAGATAACACCCAACACCACTAAGATCAAGCCTCTTCTGATCACCCGCAATAATATTTTTTGTTTTGTTGCGCCGGCATCTAATTCTTTCCCTACTGAATATGGTGTCGCCACTCCAGCTATAAAAAGAAAAAGAGGAAAGATGAGATCATACAAATGAAAACCATTCCAATCCGGATGTGTCAGCTGATTGGAGAAACCTTCCCAAAAGGAATTGCCGGTAACTTTAGCCATTCCATGAACAATTTCCTCAGCCCCCATTATCCAAAACATATCGAATCCACGAAGAGCATCTAATGAATATAATCGCTGGGAAGCAAATGATGGTGCAGTTGGATTTTGAGCCATAACAAGCAGTGTTGGTTAAGAAAAGTTGAGCAGTTATTAATGTAATATAGACATTTATTCGTGAATGCTATTGAAACACCCGCACATAATCCACAAACAAATGCTCGGGAAAAATCGTTGACCCATCCGGAGAACCGGGCCAATCGCCACCTACAGCCACATTGAAAATAAAAAAAGACGTACTGTTGAACGGCCAAGTTCCGCTCGATATATTTTGTGCATTCGCAGAAAAATAAAGCTGATCATCTACGAGCAATGAAATACTATCCTGTTTCCAAATTAAACTGAACACATGGAATTGTTTCGAGAAATCTCCGCTTGAGATCGAATAGTTGCTACCCAGGCTTGCCTGCGCGCCACTGCCATTGGCATAATGGAGCGTTCCATATACTTCCTGCGGGGTTTTACCAATCAGCTCCATGATGTCGGTTTCGCCACATGTTGGCCAGCCCACCTGGGTTATGTTTGAACCGAGCATCCACAAAGCCGGCCAAATGCCTTGGCCTACAGGGAGTTTGGCACGAATATCAATTCTCCCGAATTGAAACTGCTCTTTGTTTTGCGTTGTCATTCGGGCAGAAGTATAATCGCTTCCGCTATAACTTTCTGCTCTTGCTTCTATCACCAGATTCCCGGATGATTGAAAAGCATTTTGTGTCCTCGCCGTATAATATTCTAGCTCATTATTCCCCCATCCGCCGCCGCCTGTTTCAAAATTCCAGTAATTTGAATTTATGGTTTTAGCGTTGAATTCATCGCTCCAAATCAAAGTATAACCAGGGTAAGATAACGGGGATGTATAACCGGAGCTATCGGTTGGCAGATAGGTTCCATCATTTTGGATTGTTGCCGTCACACTATCTACAGCAATATTGCAATTGACAGGGTTGAAAAATTTCAAATAAAATTTCTGATTCGCCTGTCGTAAACTATCGCCAAATACAGTAATAGGAACATTTCCCTGAGTCTGGCCGGCATTAAATATTAAGGTACCTGATGCCGGAGAATAATCTTTATTGGCAATTGCGCTCCCATCCTGTGTTGTATATTGGATTGACATTTGTTTTGAAGAGGCATTGTTTACATTGATATAGAACCGAAAAATGCTGTTCGTGTCTGTTCTGCTTTGAGACAGGCTGGTAGAAAAAACGGAAGGCAAGCTGCTGTTGGATGGGCTCTTTTTTGAGCAGGAAATCATTAATAGCAAAACAACGATGCGCCAATAATTCATTAAATAAAAATATTAAAATATATTGGCAAATAGAACACCTGCTGATAAATTCTATTTTAATTCTGTGCTGGTAAATGCAAGTGGTAACAATGAAGAAGAGTTCGAAATAATGAAAATTCTTCCTTTCATTCCGCCAAGAATAAGTCGTATCGGGTGTTTCATCCTTTGCTCATATTCCTGTAACGATTGACGACAAATGCCGCATGGAGAAATAGGATGGTCGCTTTCCCCCTGTTCATTATCATAGCTTATAGCCAAGGTTTCGATAATCCCATCAGAAAAAAGAGAAGAAACGGAGGATAATAAGACCCTTTCCGCACAAATGCCGGCAGGGAATGAAACGTTTTCCTGGTTTGTTCCGGTAACGATTTTGTTGTTTGATAATTTTGCAACTGCGGCTACCCGAAACCGTGAGTAAGGTGCATAAGCAAAGCGTGTCGCCTTTTGCGCTTCGATCAATAAAGATGCATCCTCCGGGGCTAGTTCATTGATTGAATCGTAAACATCAAATGAAAATATATGATCGCTTCTATGCATGGTGAGTGATGGCGAATGGTGAAACCCTACTACATATCACATACAATTATCTTATCTTATTAAACAAGCGACTCCAGCGGATTCCATGATCAAAACTCATCCATATTAAGGATGCACTTCCAACAACATGGTCTTCAGGAACAAATCCCCAGTAGCGCGAATCCTGTGAATCCTGGCGATTATCGCCCATCATCCAGTAATAATCCATCTTGAAAGTGTATTGATTTGTTTCCTTATCGTTGATATAGAAATTGCCGTTCTTATAGTCCAATTTATTTTTTTCATAAGTGCGGATGGCGCGTTCATACATCGCATAATTTTCCTGGGTAAGTTTTATGGTTGCTCCTTTTTTGGGGATCCATACGGGACCAAAATTATCGCGTGTCCAATTATGAAACTTATCGTAAGGCATTACGCCATATGGATCGTTATTATAAGCGGTATCTAATTGAATATTTTTAATAAAGCCCACCTTGATCATTTTTTCTTTTGCAGCGTTGGTGAGCAACATGCGAAATTCATTCTGTCTGCCTGTTGATGCATAATCGCCTTTTTCAATATCAAGATTATATTGCTCTTTCATTGCGTCTGCATCAAATTGCTGTCCGTTTGTAGTTACAAAATAATACAGTTCTGAGTTTGGAGGCGGTTCTTGTCTTACCCCATTAATAAAAACCACATCGTTGATGATTTGAATGGAATCTCCGGAAACCCCAACACACCGTTTGATATAATTTTCTTCTTTGTCCACCGGCCGCATCACCAAGGGGAAATCATCAGGGTCGCTTAAAATAACTTTTCTTCCACTGTCTGCATTGCCACGGCCTGCTTCACGACAAGCCGCATAATAAGTTACCAGCGATTGAAATTCATCTTTATTAATGACGGTATCCCCCGCGGGAAAATTAAAAACCACCACATCATTTCTTGTTATCGGAGAAGCAAACCATCGGGTGTAGGGAATTTTTATCCATTCGACGTAGGAATCGGCATTGGTATAGGGGATGGAATGATGGACAAAGGGAAGCGCTAATGGTGTGTTGGGAAGACGTGGCCCGTAACTGAACTTACTCACAAATAGAAAATCGTTGACCAATAGGGTTTTTTCCATGGAAGGCGTTGGAATAACATAAGCTTCAAAAACAAATGTGCGGATAAGAACGGCAGCAACCACAGCAAAAACACCGGCATCGATCCACTCGCGCGCCGTTGTTTTCTTATGCTTTCTCACCACTTCTGGCCCAAGAAAACGATCATCTTTATTATATCCAACATAAGGAAAATAAACGACTGGAAGAAGCGCGGAAAGTGCGTGTTCATAAAACCTGAACTTGCCAAATGTTTTTACAAACTCAACAAAAATTCCCATGGAAATAAACCAGCCCACAACCGGAATTATTTGCCAGAAAACCCAGTGTGCTGGGCGGTCGGCCAGCTTTTGCATTATCCATGTATTATAAAATGGAACGAATGCCTTCCATGCCGGCACTTTGGCTTTTTCAAACATTTTTGCTAAACCGAAAGCAGGCAATAACAGTATGATTAATTGAATGAGAATAAGAACAAAAACCTGGTGAGCGCTCATGAAGGGAATTTTAAAATTCGGGCAAAAATACCATGATAATTGATATTTGGCAATTGATAATTGATAATTCTATGTGAAGATGGTTCGAGTGTGCAGTTTCATCCAATAGGACAATGTGAAAATCGGGCAATCAGGAATGTATGATTGGGCAAAGAAATGAATCAGATAATACCTTCGATGATCGCACTGATTTCATCGGCTTTATTCATTACCATAAAATGACCGCCATTTTTTATTACATGAGTTGGCTGAATGTTCCTGATCGGAAATGTTTTATCAAGCGTTCCATGAATATGGAAAATCGGACCGGGCTGTTGCGTGTTTTGCCATTTAATTACTTTATCAATTGCCCAATGCAAATAATCAGACGAAACATTATTGCGAAAATGTTTGGCTAATATTTTTTCCTGTTCATTTTCAGCTCCAAGAAAAAAATCTGCAAATTGAGAAAACCACTGAGGAGATCGTTCGGGTATCAACGCATTTAAATGGAGTTTGCCGGTTATCTTCATCCATGGTGGCAACTCTTCATGTGATTTGACGCTTGAGATGATAATGATTTTTTGAACCGGTTTTTGTTTTGCCATTTCGATGGACATCATTCCGCCAAAAGAAACGCCCATTAAAACAGGATGATCACCTTCAACAGATGCATTCATTCTTGTAGCATAGTCCTCAATACTTTCACCCTTCCGGGGAACCAGCCATTTGATATATTCAAAATTTACACCCGGAACATGCAAATTTTGGAACACTCTTTCATCAGCACCCAATCCACTTATACAATAAATTTTTTTCATGATGCATCAAATCATTTTTGCGGAAGCACATAACTTTCTACATCGCCGATCTTAATAACTTTTCCAGATAGGATTACCAATCGTTCAACGACATTACGCAACTCGCGGATATTACCCGTCCAATTATGCTGTTGTAAGGTTTTAATCGCATCCTCATCAATTGTCTTTCGGGCTATTCCGTAATCTGCGCAGATGTCGGCAAGAAATTTATCAACCAATAAAGGAATATCATCTTTTCTTTCATTCAGCGAAGGAACATGAATAATGATCACACTCAGCCGATGATAAAGATCGAGCCTGAATTTTTTCTCTTCTACTTCCTTCAACAGATCTTTATTGGTAGCTGCGATCACTCTGGTATCAACGCTGATATCTTTTTCACCGCCAACGCGTGTGATTTTTCCTTCCTGCAGGGCACGCAGCACTTTTGCCTGCGCGTTCATACTCATGTCACCAATCTCATCTAAGAACAAAGTGCCACCGCTCGCCTGTTCAAATTTTCCGATCCTTTGTTTCATGGCAGAAGTAAATGAACCTTTTTCATGACCGAACAATTCACTTTCTATCAACTCTCCAGGAATAGCCGCGCAATTCACTTCAATCAGAGGACCCGTTGAGCGATTGCTTTTCTCATGCACCCATCGCGCTACCAATTCTTTTCCCACTCCATTTTCACCGGTTATTAATATGCGTGCATCTGTTGGTGCAACTTTTTCAATGGTCTCTTTTATTTTATGGATAGGTGCTGAAGCGCCAACCATTTCCTGAACCTTGCTCACCCTTCGTTTTAGCACTTTTGTTTCTGCGACCAGACTTGTCTTATCCATTGCATTGCGAATCGTAATAAGCAATCGGTTCAAGTCTGGCGGTTTTGAAATATAATCATATGCGCCTTTTTTCACTGCCTCCACCGCAGTCTCAATGGTACCATGACCCGAGATCATAATTATAGGAACATCAGGATTTGATTCTTTTGCTTTTTCCAAAAATTCAATACCATCAATTTTTGGCATTTTAATATCGCAAAGGATAACATCGTATTCAACTTCACGAAATTTTTTCAATCCTTCTTCCCCGTCGCCGGCTTCATCAATCTTATATCCTTCGTAAGAAAGAATTTCACTCAGCGTTTTGCGAATTGCTTTTTCATCGTCTATGATCAAAATATTTGACATCGTTTTCTTTTGGTTGCAGCGAAAATAAGAAATTATGAACAAGGATTATAAACCAAACGGATTTACAACGATCAGCTTTGCTTGCCCTGCACACTTTAACATTTTGTTCTTTATTCAGCGATAAACTGTAGTTATCCACCATCAGCATAAAATACGATTAAAATGCGTAGTTGTTCTTCGTAGTTTTTCCTTGCTCGCAGATTTTTTATAAATTAATTTTAGACTATCCAATATTCAAAACTAAGATCATGAAAAACAACATTCCAGTTCCTGAAACGCCCACCTCAAAAATTTTTTTTAAGATCACCGTATTCGGATTTTTCCTATTAGGTTTCGTAGGTATTTTTCTGATGATCGTAAATAATGTGGTGAAAGCTTTACATTAATTTTATTTCGTTACGTCAAGCCCAATGATGGTATCCACTCCATCCATCTGAATATTTTTCAGGTCGAACATTACATAACCATCCGCAAGCAATTGAAATTTTACCGGTTTATTATCTGCAAAAAGTTTTGCCGATTTTATTTTATAGGGAAATTTCAAGAATAATTTATCCCCTTCCGTTTTAAAAACATGCAGGTAAACTTTGTTCCCTTTTTCTGTTACGGCTCCCCAGCTTTGCGGCCTGATGAATCCGGCGCTCGTCCCATAAATGGTTTCCCCATTCATTTTTAACCAGTCTCCCATCGCTTTCAATCTTTCACTAAACTCCGGTTGTATATCCCCGTTAGGCATCGGACCGATATTCAATAACAAATTAGCACCCAATCCGGCATCCTTAACCAGCAACTGTATCAATTCCTTCACGGATTTATAATTGTCATCGGTAATGCTGAACCCCCATGAATCATTCATGGTTTCGCAGGTTTCGAGTGGCATTTTGTTTGACACTTCCTGGAAACTTAATCCTGATTTATTTTCCCCGGGCAGATCTCTTTCAAACATTTGAAAATCCTCTCCCGGAAATGGGGTGAGGTGATGATTATTACCGATGAGGCATTGCGGTTGTAATTTATGAATCAGCGCATAGATTTCATCGAGCTTCCAATTAATGCGCGAGCTGCGATCTTCAGCGCCTTCGGGTGCTGTTTGATCCCAGTAACCATCAAACCAGACTCCCGCAATTTCTCCGTAATTGGTCAATAATTCGGTTAGCTGATTTTTCATGAACTGCAAATAACTGGCATAATCACCATGACCTTTTCTGCCCGAATGCTGACCGGTTCTTCCTGTTTCGTGCGGATAATCTTCCCGATACCAATCTAACAGTGAGTAATACACGAAAAGTTTTACTCCCTGTTTATGACATTCATCGGCAATTAGTTTTACAGCATCTTTCCCCCAATGCGTATTGGTAATTTTCCAGTCGGATTGTTTGGTATCCCAATCACTAAAACCATCATGATGGCGCGTTATTAAAGTGATGTATTGCATGCCTGCATTTTTTGCTGTACTCACCCATTTATGTGCATCAAAATCCACAGGATTAAAAAACTTAAGCAACCGCTTATAATCATCCACAGTGATGTTGCGGTTATTCATCACCCATTCACCAGCGCCTGGTACGCTGAAAGCGCCCCAGTGAATGAACATACCAAAACGTGCGCTGTCAAACCATTTACGTGCCTGCAAATTTTCCGCTGATGGTGCGTACCCGGTTTGAGAAAAAACAAAAAGAGAGTTGGTGATAATGAATATGGCAATCAATAGCTTTTTCATGACTGAATTTTTAAAAAGAAAATAAATGTAAATGATTCTGCGGAATTATTAATATCAACTGTTCAACAGAATTCGTACCGCGGAAGAGTACGGCCCGGGGATTGAAAATGGGATTACAGGGGCTGGAGAAAAAATGTATGGTAATGTGAGAATTGAGGGATGGCCCAGATGCGTAATTGAGCCATCTTCACATTGAGTCATTATTTTTTCATGTACATTACTTCCTTTGCGAGTTTTACGGTGCGTCCAATATCGGGTAACGCAGCAGCAACAAGGTTTGGCGCGTAATGCAAGGGCGCATCGGCAGAGGTGATGCGGCGAATAGGCGCATCGAGATAATCGAAACCTTCTTTTTGAATATTATACGTGAGCTCCGTTGAAACAGAACCAAAAGGCCATTGTTCTTCAACAATGATCATGCGATTGGTTTTTTTCACGCTTTCTAAAACGGTCATCCAATCGAGCGGACGAATAGTGCGCAGATCAACGACTTCAGCGCTAATTCCTTCTTTTTCCAATTCGGCGGCGGCGCCCAAAGCCACTTTCATCATTTTATTGTAAGAGACGATCGTTACGTCTCTACCTTGTTTTTTTACATCCGCTTTACCAAGTTCGATATAATATTCTTCTTCCGGCACTTCGCATTTATCGCCATAAGTCGTTTCACCTTCCATAAAAATAACCGGATCTTCCTCATAACGAATGGACTGTTTCAACAAACCTTTCGCATCATATCCATTACTGGGAGAAACCACTTTGATACCTGGAATATTTGCATAATAATTTTCGAATGCGGTGGAATGTTGTGCCCCTAACTGACCAGCCGAACCATTTGGACCCCGAAATACGATCGGGCAACCAACTTGGCCGCCACTCATCGCCAACATCTTTGAAGCTGTATTCAATATCTGATCAAGAGCGAGCACTGCAAAATTGAAGGTCATGAACTCAACGATGGGCCGTAATCCATTTTGCGCGGCGCCAACGCCAATGCCGGTAAAACCCAATTCCGAAATGGGGGTATCGATAATCCTTTTCGGTCCGAATTCATCAAGCATTCCCTGGCTAACTTTATAAGCACCATTGTATTCGGCAACTTCTTCCCCCATTAAAAAAACACGACCATCGCGGCGCATTTCTTCAACCATCGCCTCACGTAACGCTTCCCTGAATGCAATTTGTCTCATCCTTGAATTTTTTATGAGTTGCAAAAATATCGGTAAACTGCCAAACGAGCAAATTGCGGTTGATTTTAATAGTAAGCTCAGAGAAAATAAATAAGTTTGAATTCATTTTGCCATCATGAAACAAATTACACAGCAGCTTAGTCAGATCATCAGCGATTACGCCGAAAAATTAATGGGTATCAGTGAAAATGATCTTGCCGCCAAACCAGATCCGCTAAAATGGAGCAGGAAAGAAATCCTGGGGCATTTGATTGATTCGGCGCAAAGCAATATCCGACGATTTGTTGTTGCGCAGTATGAAGAAGCGCCATTTATCATTTACAACCAGGATAAATGGGTCGCCATTTCTGATTACCAAAATTATCCCACCACCGACCTGATCAGTTTGTGGATTCTGTTGAACAAACATATCTGCATTATTCTTGGGAACACTTCCGAAGAATCGTTACTGCGAATGTGCAAAACAAATAAAGATATCCCGCACACGATCAAGTGGCTTGCGGAAGACTATATCAGACATTTGTTACACCATCTTCATCAGGTTTGTAACCTGGAGCCAGTTCCCTATACTTAATTTTTTATAGTTCTTTTTTCATTAGCCAATCGGTTTGCGCATCGTCACCCAACATAAAAATATGATCGCCGAATTTTTCAAATCCCCATTTTGTATAAAATGAGATGGCGCGTTCATTATGTTCCCAAACGCCAAGCCAGATGATTTTTTTTCTTTTCTCTTTGGCAATTTCGATACATTTTTGCATCAATGCTTTTCCAATTCCTTTACCAATCGTTTTTTGTTCGCTGTAAATCCTGGCGATCTCAATCGCGTTGGCATTGCCAAACTCAGTCCGGTTGTTGGTCTCAACCAATAATACATATCCGACGATTTGCCCTTCATAATAAGCCAATAAAAAAATATTTCCTGGCTGGCCAACCTGCGCGATCAGTTTTTCTGTGTAAAATTCATTGGTCATGAATTTATCTATATTCTCCTTTGTGTTGAATGATGCGAATGCATCATAAAAAGTGCGCTGACTGATATCAGCGATCAAGGCAGCATCATTAATGGTCGCAAAGCGAATAGTAACAGCGTTCAATTGTTGTCGGTTTAATAATGATCAAGCGGTAGTGAAACTTCAGCTGATATTTTCAATTACCATGGCGCTTGCGCCGCCGCCGCCATTGCAAATTCCAGCAGCGCCGAACCTTGAATTATTTTGTTTTAGGATATACATTAACGTTATTAATATTCGTGCGCCACTGCAACCCAATGGATGACCAATGGAAACTGCGCCGCCATGGACATTTACTCTCGCAGGATCAAGCTTCATCCTTCGAGTATTTTCAATACCCACAACGGCAAATGCTTCATTCAATTCCCAATAATCAATATCACTCATTTGCAAACCTGCTTTGGCAACGGCTTTGGGGACAGCCAGCGATGGTGTAGTAGTGAACCATTCAGGTGCCTGTTCTGCATCTGCATAAGAAATTATTTTTGCAAGCGGTTTCAATTTTAATTCTTCCGCCTTTTGCTTACTCATTAATACTACAGCTGCAGCTCCATCATTCATCGTGCTGGCATTTGCCGCTGTAACCGATCCATCTTTCTGAAATGCAGATTTCAATTCAGGGATCTTTTCAAATTTTACGTTGAACGGTTCTTCATCCTTGGAAAATAAAACCGCCTCCCCTTTGCGCTGTGGAATTGCAACGGGGATAATTTCATCATTAAATTTTCCCTCTTTCCATGCGGACTGCGAGCGTTTATAACTTTCAATGGCAAATGCATCTTGGTCTTCACGAGAAATGCCACATTCTTTTGCACATAATTCTGCTGCATTGCCCATCGCTTTGCCATCGTATACATCAGTCAGTCCGTCTTTGGCCAATCCGTCTATCAAAAGCACATTACCGTATTTATTTCCCCAACGCATGGTTTCCGCATAAAACGGAACATTGCTCATGCTTTCCATTCCGCCAGCAACAACAATATCAGCATCGCCAAGCATGATACTTTGCGCCGCCAGTGAAATTGCTTTCATACCACTTGCGCAAACCTTATTGATCGTTGTACAGGCCACTTCATTTGGCAAACCAGCAAATTTTGCCGCCTGCCGCGCTGGCGCTTGTCCAAGATTTGCCTGCAGCACGCAGCCCATCAACACATCCTGAACCTGTTGCGGTTGAATGCTTGCTCTTTCGATAGCCCCTTTAATGGCTATCGCTCCCAATCTTGTTGCGGAAAACTCTTTTAATGCGCCACCAAAACTGCCGATGGGTGTACGCACCGCCGAGATAATATAAACTTCTTTTTTATTCATATTGCAAAAAATGAATCGCAAAGATAAATAATAGATTTGGAGAACATATTGAATGGCGGATTGTACTAAAAACCTTAACTGAATCGTTTCTATGATGCGTTTATGATAAAACCTTGTTCAATCAATGAAAAAATGATCATTATTATGTCTGCAAAAAAATACTCTTTTTTATTCATGATCTCAATCCTGTTTGTGTTACAGTCAAATGCACAATACAAACGTAAAGGTGAAACGCTTACCAATCGCGGCACAACAACTACTTCAAAAAATAAAAAGGCTGATTATAGCTTGCAGCAATTCAAAGGCAAATGGCAGGAATTTGAAAGAAAGGATCGCAACACAAATACGATTGTTCCTTTTAATGACAGCATTCAATTGAAATTTACCGACAGCAACAAAGTACAAACAAGAACAAGCATCATTACTAGCATGGTGCTGGACGGTTACGCCGATATTGATGCAGATAATACGCTCACCGTATCTGCAGATGAATACACGATAAAATCATTTACCAATAATGAAATGGTCCTTGATGATAATGAAAAATTTATTCATCGTTTAAAGAAAGTGGATACATTTTGGTATGAAAAATTGGGCAAGCTTTCAGTGAAACAAGATGATTATAGTTCACCAATAAAAGTGGGCATTAATAATATTTTGGGAAGCTGGGCTATTTATAGAAGACAGGCAAAACCGGGAGCTACAGATAATAACGCGCAATTAATCAAGTCGCTTAATATTCCTGATAAAGTAAATGAAAATACGGCCAGCGGGTATATTGTTTTTTACCAGGGAGAAACATCTCAACAATTGCCATGTACCGTTACATTAAGCGGAACGGATATGACTATTGTTGCCGGTAAAAATAAATGGAGCGTTTCTGTTTACCAGGCAAACATGAACAATTTTGTTTTTGGAAATAGCAGCCTGTTATATTTTAGTAAGCCTGCAAAATAATCACCCGTTCAGTTTACTTTTTCTGTATCCATAAAAAAAGTAAATCAATAATCCGAAAGCCATCCACCCAAAAAATACCATCCAGCTTTTTGCAGGAATTTCTATCATCAGATACAAACAACACAATGCGCCAAGAACGGGTATGAGAGAGTAATTGCGAAGAAAGCTGAGTAATGCAATGACTATTGCTGCGATAATAAAAAGTATAAATAAAATTTCCTGGTAACCTTCCGAATTAAAATTACTGCATGCCTCTGTCAGTCGTTGTCTGAAAAGCAACGCGAATAATAAAACAAGGACGGGAACAATAAATTTTCCGTTGATATATGGAATTTGAAATTTCCCGGGTTTCTTTTCCATCTTCGGCAAATACAAAACACCTCCACAAACAAGAACAAATGCAAATAGAGTACCGATGCTCGTTAGGTCGGTCATTAATTTATCATCAACAAATAAAACCGGAACGCCAACCAATAATCCGCTCATTAATGTAGCAAAAGCCGGGGTTTTAAAACGAAAACTCAATTTACTGAAACGCTTTGGCAATAAACCATCGCGGCTCATGCTCATCCATATTCTTGGTTGTCCGATCTGAAAAACAAGCAACACACTTGTTGCGGCAACAACCGCGCTTACCGAAATAACAAATCCAATCTTATGCATATTTATTTTGTCGAACACATAAGCAAGCGGATCAGCAACGCCATTGAATTCTTTATAATTCACCAGCCCGGTTATCACCAAAGCCGTGATAATATAAATTACGGTGCAGATCAATAATGAATAGATCATCCCTTTGGGTAGATCTTTTTGCGCATTCTTGCATTCTTCAGCTGTCGTGGATATCGCGTCAAATCCAATATAGGCAAAGAACACAGCTGATACACTCTTCAACACACCGCCCATTCCTTCCGGCAAAAATGGTGTCCAATTCGCAGTTGTTCCAGTAGAAAAAATAATCCAAAAGCCCACCAAAGCGATGAAGGCGAGCACGACAATTTTTAACCCTACCATAAAATTGGCGCTCTTGCGACTTTCATTGATACCGATATATGCCAGTATGGTTATCAATCCAACAATAATAAATGCCGGAAGATTAATTATGAATTTAAATCCGAGTATTGTTGGAGCATTCGTGTAAACCAAATTAGCAACTGATTGTCCCGCTCTTATCGCTTCTTCATAGGCCATCTTGGCCGTTTGATGCCCGATGGTGAGCCAGTCAGGAAGATTAATGCCAATGGCTTTTAAAATATTGTTGAAATAAGCGCTCCATGAGATCGCAACAACGACATTTCCAATAGAATATTCTAAAATAAGCGCCCAGCCGATGATCCACGCAATCATCTCCCCAAAAGTAACATAGGAATAGGTGTAGGCGCTACCGGACACGGGTACCCGTGAGGCAAACTCCGCATAGCAAAGGGCAGTAAATCCACAGGTAACGGCAGTGATAATAAATAAGAAAATGACTCCGGGACCGCCATGATAAGCTGCTGTACCGATAGTGGAGAAAATTCCGGCACCGATCACCGCTGCGATACCCATAAAAGTAAGGTCACGAACACCGAGGACTTTTTTCATTTCATGTCCATGCGCATCGCCAAGACCGGCTTCTGCATCCGCAATAATTTTTGAAAGGGATTTCTTTCTGAATAGTGAAGTCGACATGCAGGTTTTGGTTTAGAGTTGAAATTAAGAAAAATATGGTTACGAAAAGCGGGAGTTATGAGTTATGAGCAGGGGGCGCTTTGCTAATACAGATAAGCAAACTGCCTTTTAGTTAATAACCACACCCTAGCCATTAAGCACCCCCGTGTTGCGCTGTTTTGTGCCGATAATTCTATTGAGAATAAGGATCATTCGCTAGATTAAAATAGTTCAGGTCGCCGCTCGCAAATAAATCAATTAACAACTGTAGCATTTTCTCCCCAATATGATCGTATCGTTTAGGCTTTCGCATTTATTCATGGCTCATCGCTAAACAAAAAGGAGATTTTTTTTGCCTGCAAAAAGAAATCAGTTTTTCCGGACTCACAAAAATCTAATGTCACGGTATTGTCGTAAATGATGAAGACAAAAGAATCTTTATGAAAACAAAACTCATTCGAAAAATCCTGAGAACAACAATCATAACCTTTCTTGTGTTAGCTGCCGTTTTATTCGTCCATATATATGTGGTAACGCGTCCAAAGGTCGACGCATACACAAGAATAATGGCCCGCATTGACATCAAGCAGGCCGTTGGGCAGCAAGATGCAGATAAAATCACTGCATGGCTATACCAGCAAAAAGGAGTTGATCATGTTCTTTGTAATCCCAAAACAGAAATGGTGGTCTTTAGTTATTCCCCCATGCTGGCAAACGGAAATGAGATCGCAAAAAAATTCACTGCCGAGCTCAATTATCCCAATGCAAAACGATTTATTCCTACTGCAGATCAGTTAAAAGGAAGTTGCCCGGTAGCCTCATCATTTACTTATAAAGTATATAGTTATTTCAAACATCTTTTTTAAAATTTTAAATTAAATATGAATATGAAAACAGCAATCGTTTCAGCTTTCTTCGGATTTGCCTTAATAACAATGGTAATGACGTCATGCAAAAAAAATGATAACAAAACAACTACCACTCCACCTACATTATATGATTCCCTTGGCGGCACAACAATGGTCCAGGACCCGACAGCGGCTTCGGGAACGATGATCGAAAAAGGTCGTTTATTGATCCGTAATATCATTGACAGCACCATTTTTGTTATTGCCGGCGATACTGCCATCAATGGGCACTTCACTGTTTTATTATCAGAAGTCGGTTCGGGAAATTTGAGTGGGTTCCAGGCACTGAGTAAGAATCTTACGGATTTTGTTGCTGTTGGAACAGGTGCAAAAGATTATACTTACGGTGGTAAATCAATGGTTGCCGCTCACGATCCCGCACAAAACCCAAGAATGAACGGGAAAGCCGATAATGGTGATTTCAATGCCTTCGAAGTCGACCTGTTTGCAGGTGCTAACAAGGCAGGTGTTCCTTCTACAACTCCTGCTCTAATCAGTGTTGGTAAAATCGTAGAATCTCTGCGTTCGCAGGTCGTTCAGCAATAAAATAAAATATTTTCATCAAATACAAGCGATCAAAATTTTGGTCGCTTTTTTATTTTTCTCTGTGGTAGGGACTAAGAAGCGACCAATAACCGACAGGAGATCATTTTATATTCCTATTTATCATGAAGTAAAGTGAACCGGCAGGCTCAGTATTTGGAAAGCCTAATGGCAGGTTGAAATATTTCAAAACAACAAAAACAGCTCAATGCTCCCGTCTCACTAAAAAATCGGCTAAGTCTTGTAATGGTTTTTTTCGTGAAGAAAGTACGGCGGTATCTTCTAAATGTTGAAAAGAGCTATGGATAAATTCTTCTTTGGTCTTTTTCGCCCATTCATCAACGCCGCAGGATTTGAAAATGGATATCATGTCATTCACTTTATTAACATCATCTGTGATCATTAATTCTTTAATGTCTCGGATCTGTGCATCTGTTGCAAGCTCTAATGTTTTAATGAGCAAGAATGTTTTTTTATTGGACATAATATCCCCGCCAATTTGCTTTCCGAATTTCGCCGGATCGCCGAAGGCGTCTAGATAATCATCTTGCAACTGGAATGCTAATCCAAGATTTTTCCCAAAAGCATATAAATGTTGCTGGTTGCCATCTCCTGCACCCCCAAGAATAGCGCCCATTTGTAAACTCGCTGCTAATAATACAGAAGTTTTCAATTCTATCATTGATAAATATTCATCAAATGAAACGTTCTCCTTTTTTTCAAAATCCATATCGAGCTGTTGTCCTTCGCAAACTTGCTTTGCCGTTGTATTGAACAGGTCAATGATCTTATGCAAATGAGAAGAATGAATCTTATTCAGATAATCATAAGCTACAACAAGCATCACATCTCCTGAAAGCAAAGCCACGGAGTCGCCGTATTTTTCATGTACGGTCTGCATACCGCGGCGCAACGGCGCTTTGTCCATAATATCATCATGTATCAAGGTGAAGTTGTGAAATAACTCAATGGCGGTCGCTGCCTCCCAGGCGTCATCATTTATCTCCCCAAATAATTCGTTACCCATCAAACACATTACCGGTCGTATTCTTTTACCACCTAATTGCAAAAAATAATCCGCAGGTTCATATAGGGTTTTTGGCTGAGCAGGAAAATGGGTGACATCAAATCTTGTCAAAAATTGTTTTGATAATTCTTCGAAACTGAGCATGGAAATAGTTTGTAGTTAAAGGACTGCACTTTGTTAGTCTGCCCTTTATTTCTTTTTCTTTTTAATTCTTATAGAAACCGAGTCATCATCAATCGCCGTGCTGTTAAGTATCCATTCAAAATCCAATTGCCGCTTGGCAAGGTTGGCTGCAATGAGTTTCACCGTAACCTTATCGCCCATGCTGAATTTTCTTCCGCTGCGTCGTCCTACTAATGCATAATCCGTTTCCACCAACCTGAAATCATCGTATTCTAGCAAACTGTTCAAACTTACTAGTCCTTCGCATTTTTGGTCAATGGTTTCAACCCAAAATCCAAATGCAGCGACGCCACTGATCACTCCTTCAAATTCATCGCCCAAAAACTCTTGCATAAATTCGACTTGTTTGTATTTGCTTGCAGCGCGCTCACTTTCCATCGCAGCACGCTCGCGTTCGCTGCAATGTTTGCATTTTTCTTCCAGCTTTTTGTCAATCACAATTTTTTGGTCAAGACATTCTTCCAAAATTCGATGCACCAAAACATCCGGGTATCGACGAATGGGGGATGTGAAATGACAATAATGTTCAAATCCCAGTCCGTAATGCCCGATATTTTCGGAGGTGTAAACCGCTTTCGCCATGGTGCGAATTCCCAATTGCTGCAGCACATGTTGCTCAGGCTTTCCCTGAACGGCCACCAGCATTTCATTAAACGAATGTGCAATTGATTCAGGCGTTTTTATGTCGAAATGATAGCCGTATTTTTTTGCGTATTCAATGAATGGCAGTAATTTTTCTTTATCCGGATTATCATGAATGCGATAGGGAAATGGGATTGGTTTCTTATTGAATTTGATTTTCGAGACGTTCTCTGCAACGGTCCTGTTAGCGAGTAACATAAATTCTTCTATCAGCTGATGGGCTTCTTTGCTTTCTTTTACCGTAACCCCAATCGGCTTTCCTTTTTCGTCCAGAACAAACCGCACTTCAGTCGATGAAAAATTGATCGCGCCTTTTTTGAATCGTTGTTTGCGGAATTTTTGTGCGAGATTATTCAATAGCAATATCTCGTCTTTATATTGTCCTTCCTTTTTTTCAATGATGCTCTGCACATCTTCATAGGTAAACCGATGGTCAGAATGAATGACTGTTTTTCCTAACCAATATTGTTTTATTTCTGCTTTTGCATTGATCTGAAAAATGGCAGAGAAACACAATTTATCTTCGTGAGGACGAAGCGAACACAATTCATTAGAAATTCTTTCGGGCAGCATTGGATTGACCCTGTCTGGCAAATACACAGAGGTTGCACGCAAATAAGCCTCTTTATCTAAAATAGTTTCGGGTTCTACATAATGACTAACATCTGCAATGTGCACCCCAATTTCATACAAACCATCGTTAAGCACTCTAAATGAAATGGCATCATCAAAATCTTTTGCATCAGCCGGATCAATTGTAAAAGTCAATATTCCGCGAACGTCTTTTCTTTTTTTGATTTCATTTGCCCCTATAATATCTGCCAATCGCTCAGATTCCTCCAAAACAGAATCAGGAAAGAAAACAGGAAATCCATTCTGCAACAAAATCTCTTTCATCGCTTTATCATTCACATCTTCACTCTTCATCACTTGTACTACTTCGCCTTGTGGTTTTTTATTTTTCTCCCATTCAATAATGCGGACAATGACACGATCATTATTCTGTGCGCCATTCAGTTTATCGAGCCGCAGATAAATATCAGGCATTGGTTTATCTGTTTCGGCAATAAAAAAAGCAAAGTTGGCACTCAGTTCTATTCGTCCCAAGAACTCAGATTGTTTTCTTTCAACCACTTCAACCACTTCGCCCTGCATCCGTTTCCCGTCCGCATTTCGCTTAATAACTTTGACCCTAACTTTATCACCGTTCAATGCAGTATTAAAATCATTGGGTCGCACGAGAATATCTTTTTCCAAATGCTCTACAATAACAAAACCCATTCCTGAGCGCGTAACCTCGAGCACACCTTTATATAGTTGAGATGAAACTATTTTTTTATTCTTCTTTTTTGAATTTTTATGAGACATTAAGTTTTTTTATTTTAGTTTTTTTATTTAAGATTTTAAATTGACGATTTTTGAAAATCGTATTTTTCTTTTTTTTATTTCCCATTTTCGATAACCAGCATTTGTTCTGATTTCCAAATCGCTACACCAAATTGATTTCATAGATGCACTAATCATCTGGCAGTTGTTTCCCTGCCATCAATCATTAATCGCCCATTAATTTCACGATTTTCACCTTATTTTGAGCCATTTTCAAATTGCATTCTCAAAGTTTGCAATGAAATTAGTGATTAAGCCTGTAAATGCTTTCGCTTCATCGAATAAAAATTCAGGTTCCACCGGAATTACATAAAAAGGCAATTCTTCAATTTCATTATGAAATTTTGCGAGCCGGACAGCATCTTTTTCTGTAGTAAGAATGATTTTCTCCTTCGCCTGGACATTATTATACCTGCGCACGATCTCTTTCAGGTCATCGATCGTATAAATGTGGTGATCATTATAGGAAAGCTGGTAGTACGTTTTATAATTATCAAGTACAAATTTTTTCAGTGAGCGCGGATTGGCAATACCGGTGACCAACAATACTTCCGTATCCTCTGAAACTTTTTTTTCATCAAAACGAGTGAGATGATAGGGAATCCCATAACGAATGGCGGAGAAAAAAATTTGCTGATGCGATAATACATTTATTTCCCGTGCAATATTTTCCTTTTCTTCATTGTCGATTTCAAAAGGGCATTTTGTAACAATAATAATATCTGCCCGCTTATAGCTCACTTTTTCATCGCGGAGGTCGCCGGTTGGCAAATACCAGTCACGAGTAAACAGGTTATTGTAATCCGTTAACAAAATGTTCAATCCAGCTTTCACCGAACGATGTTGAAATGCATCATCCAAAATAATTGCCTGCGTTGAAGGAATATCATGCAGCAATTGAGGGATAGCAACAATTCGTTCTTCTCCAACAGCGATGGGGACATCCGGAAACTTAATGTGAAACTGCATTGGTTCATCCCCTATTTCTATTACTGTTGACATGGGATTAGCGAGCGCATAACCGCGCGTTTTGCGTTTGTATCCTCTGCTTAAAACGGCTACCGCAAATTCATTTTTCAAGTTTTTTATCAAGAACTCAACCATCGGCGATTTCCCGGTTCCTCCAACGGCAAGATTACCAACACAAATGACAGGCAAATTGAAACTTGTCGATGACAAAATATTTTTATCAAAAAGAAAATTTCTGATACGTATAATAAATGCGTAAACAATAGAAAGTGGAAATAATAAAATCCGAATCGGTCTTAACAATGGAAAATTAAAATTCATGACACGAATTACACTAATTTTTGCGAATGAACGCTAAAATGATTCAATAATGCAGGTTTAACGATTGCTCCCTGTTCTTTAATAAACCCTTTGTCTACATTTTTGCAAAACGGGACTGACACGATTTTTGGAAAGCCGCTCCAATGGACAATTTCGTCTTCATAATCCAAATACTGATCATTAAATATCCAGCCGATAACGTTTAACCCGTAATCTTTACAAACCTTTGCCGTTAATAAAGAATGATTGATGCTTCCCAAATGATTTCGGCTGACAAGAATAATTCCCGCATTAATTTTTTTTAGTAGATCTGCAACAAATTCTTCCCCGTTCAAGGGGACAAGTAGGCCGCCCGCACCTTCGACCACGAGAAAATCGGATGTCGGACCTCCGCTGTCCGTATTCGTGTTTTCATTCTTACTGCCGACTTCTATCTTTTTAAAATCTTCAATAATCTTGTTCAGCTCAATGCTCACGCCTTCCTCACGGGCAGCAATATGCGGAGATGCCGCTAACTTTAATTTATATGTTTCGGGAAAAATTCTCGTTTTCTTATTGGTAACAATATTTCTTATCCATTCGCTGTCAGTCCCGTTTTCATAACCAGCCTGAACAGGCTTCCAATAGTCAGCCTGCAAGGCCTCTGTTATTATCGCCGCAACCAATGTTTTGCCGACATCTGTACCAATGCCTGTTATAATTAATGGTTTCATTGATTTACAAAAATGGAAAAAATTGTTGTACCATAATTTCTTTGCGTTACGAACAAAGGATAATCTTTATAATTATTTCGAGGGGTGTGTTCTAAAACAAACCATCCTTTTTTTCCCAATAACTCTTTTTCTACAATTAGTTTCGGCAACTCATCGATGGTTAGCAATGCATAAGGTGGACCTGCAAAAATAAAATCGAATGTATCAGTACATTCTTTCAAAAACTTAAATACATCTATTCTTATCACTTTGAAATTCTGGATATTCAATTGCTGAGAGGTCTTTTTGATGAATTCATACATCGCAAAATCTTTCTCTATAACTGTAAGATCCCTGGCGCCACGAGAAGCAAGCTCATAGCTGATGCTTCCAGTTCCACCAAACAGATCGAGCGTTTTTAAATTTTCAACGTCAAGATTATTTTGAATGATATTGAAAAGTCCTTCTTTGGCAATATCTGTGGTGGGGCGGGTGTTAGGCATTTTACCCGGCGGTAGTATTTTTCGTCCGCCGAGTGACCCTGCAATTATACGCATACGGCCATTTTCAAAAAAGATGAATAGTAATGAACCGGATATTGATCCTTTGTTTCTTCAGAAACATTGATGCTATCGCCAATCTCATCAAACAAAAAATTCAAAAAAAATTTTGCCAGCTCATTATAAACGGCGGATTGTTTATCGATCAAGCCACTTATTTGCAAAACCACTTCTTCGGTGCTCATATTGAACTGTTCACAGCAATTGAGCAAATGATATACAACATCACTGGCATCCTGAAATGAAAAACTTTGAACCAACTGTAGTTGATGGTTTTTAAATATCAACACAATGATTCTGTCTGAATAAAAAATAACTTTTATATAATTCTCATATTCGCGCACGTTAAACATTTTGTGACTCTTTAACAACAAACTATATTTATGCCAGTTCTTACTATCAATAAATTTTTCGGTGAGCAAATTATGCGCGTCCACCGGAATTCGATAAGTATTATACAATTCCCACCAGGGAATTTTTTCACTGACCACTAATCCTTTGTCAAGATTACCGTATATGATTTCTGTAATTTTTTTTCCCGTCTCAGGATTAAAAAAGTTCTCCGGGATAAGACTACTTTCCTCAAAATTATAAACCAAGATAGTTTCCCTAACCTGCAATTGCAGCAGATCATCGCCATAAATTATTTCCTGCAATGATTCTGTCAGTGATTTGTCTTTATTATGTCCGAGCTGAAAATATTTAAGCGCAAGTAGTTTCGAATTCCTGGTATTGATCAGCACATAAGAAAACGAGCGGTGATCTATTTCCAAGAGCAAACGGCTTTGAGAAAGATCTTGTAAAGCATCCTCAGTTTGTATATGCAGAACCGGTTTTTGCATGATTGTAATGCGCAATAATACTACAAATTATTTTATATGCATTTGCCATAGGGCAATTCTATTCTTCTATTGTCAATGGTTAATAAAATGACAATTTACCATTTATGTCTTTTAGTTTACTTTGCAGACCTTTTTAATGGAAGCACCAATCGAAATAGAGAGCAATTTTAAGGTCAGCATCAGCAACAAACAGATCTTGAGCATGATGTTGCCGATAAGTTTTGCCATATTGGTGCCGCAACTCAATTTCATCACCAACAATATTTTTCTTGGGCATTTGACGGAAGAAACATTGGCGGTTGCCGGCATTACCGGTGTGTATTATTTGATCTTTGCGGTGATCGGCAATGGCTTGAACAATGGATTGCAAGTGCTCATTTCGCGGCGTTCGGGAGAAGGAAGAATTGATGAGATCGGAAAACTTTTCTCACAAAGCATCCGCATTTCATTGGTATGCGCATCCATGGGGATATTACTCACTTATTTCCTTGCACCGGCAATTTTAAAGTTCTCTATTCATTCCGATCAAATAAGAGAGCAGGCGATTCACTTTTTAAAGATCAGGATCTGGGGATTACCGGTTTTATACATTTATCAAATGCGCAACGCGCTGCTTGTCGGCACCAATCAAAGTAAATATTTGATTTATGGGGCACTTGCAGAAGCAGCGCTGAATATCTTTTTTGATTACAGTTTGATATTCGGCCATTTTGGATTGCCACAAATGGGATTTGATGGTGCAGCCATATCTTCCATTATCGCTGAAATTGCAGGATTGGTCGTCATCTTCGTTGTTATAAACGCAAAAGGCATTACCAAACAATTACAGCTTTTTAAACATTTTGATTTTGACGCACAAAATACAAAGCTCATTATCGTACAATCATCGCCGTTAGTCTTTCAGTTTGCCATCAGCATTATCACCTGGGAATTTTTTTATATCCTTATTGAACATCACGGTCAGCAGGCACTGGCCATTAGTAATATCATGCGAAATATTTTTGGAATTTTCGGTTCATTTATCTGGGCTTTTGCCGCAACCACAAGTTCGATGGTTAGTAATATCATCGGCCAGGGAAAGAAAGACAAGGTGATTGGATTAATAAATAAGATCGCCAAACTCAGTTTCTCCCTCACCCTGATCTATGTCATACTTTTAAATCTTTTTCCGAAAATCTTTCTAAGCGTTTACGGGCAAACGGATTCATTCATCCTGGCAGCAATACCGGTTGTTCGCGTAATTTCAATTGCCATGTTAATGATGTCCTTCGCAACGATCTGGCTCAACGCAGTAACCGGGACCGGTAATTCCACGGTTAATCTCGCCATAGAAATTTTTACCATCATCTTTTATATCATCTACGTCTATTTCGTTCTGGAACATTACAAATTATCCATCATTTATGGATGGATGTCGGAATGGCTTTACTGGATATGCACTTTCGTTCCGGCATTTTTCTATATCAGGAGCGGATGGTGGCGGAAGAAGGTGATTTGAACTATTTGCCGGCGATGATAATTGAATTAATATTTATGAGAATTTTCTACGCATACTCACGCCGACTCTTCCTTCAAAATTCTCAATGGGAGGTTGCAATTTAAAAATGGAAACTTTTATTTCTTTGGCGAAGGGGTATTGATCAATCGTCTTTTTTATGATCGCGAGACAAACTTTTTCCAGTAATGGTGTTGGCGCATTCATGCACTCTTTTACGATTTCATTCAACGCTTCATAATTCACGGTGTTTTTAATAGAGTCAAATTTGCTTTTCTTTTCGTTGAATTTCACATCAAGATTCACTTCGAAATTATTGCCGGAAATCTTTTCTGCGTCGTAAATTCCATGATTAGCAAACATTATTACTTCATGCAAATGAACCGTAGTCATGGTAAATAGTCAATAATGAAAAATTATAAAAAATAAAACTACAAACTTCCGAGGTATCTTTCTGCATCTAAAGCAGCCATGCATCCGCTTCCGGCAGCAGTCACCGCCTGACGATAAATCTTATCCTGCACGTCACCGGCGGCAAAAACGCCTTCTACATTTGTTTTTGAAGTCCCGGCAAGGGTCTTGATGTATCCAGCTTCATCCATATCAATCCACTCTTTAAAAATGGCGGAGTTGGGTTCATGACCAATAGCAACAAAGAAACCGCTGACCGCGATATCCTGCTTCTCCCCTGATTTATTATTTTTTATGCGGAGTCCCTCAACTTTATTTTCTCCCAGCACTTCATCGGCCTCACTGTTCCAATAAATTTTTATGTTGGTAGTTTTTTGGACTCGCTCCTGCATGATTTTTGAAGCACGCATTTCGCTTTTTCTTATCAGCATGTGCACAGTGGTGCAAAGTTTTGACAGATACAAAGCTTCTTCTGCGGCAGTATCGCCGGCGCCAACGATCGCTACTTCTTTTCCACGGAAGAAAAATCCATCGCAGACGGCGCAGGCACTTACTCCATAACCATTCAAACGTTGCTCACTCTCTAATCCGAGCCATTTTGCGGAAGCACCTGTGGCAATAATTACGGCATCAGCTTCAATTGATTTTTCTTCATCGATCCAAACTTTAAATGGTCTTTGTGAAAAATCAACTTTAGTGGCAATTCCGTACCGGATATCGGCGCCCATTCTGGCAGCTTGTTTTTCAAAATCAACCATCATTTCCGGTCCCTGGATTCCATTTGCATAACCCGGATAATTCTCTACTTCGGTTGTAATTGTCAATTGGCCGCCAGGCTGAATGCCTTGATATAATACAGGTTTAATATTTGCACGTGCAGCATAAATAGCGGCGGTATAGCCGGCGGGGCCCGAGCCAATAATTAAACAATGCACTTTTTCGCTATTACTCATTGTTCAGCTTTAAGGTTTACAAATGTAAAAGGAAAACAGGAGATTAAAGGTCATTTATATGACGTGGTGAGTTGTGGGTGGTCAATGACGAATTTATTAACGATTGTCCATTCACCATTGACAAGAAATATCATTTCGGCACTTTTAAAGAAATGTATTGTGCTGCATATCCGCCAAAATAGCCAAGCGCTCCGTTGGAGATATTTCCAAAAACCAGGGTTGGAGAGGAAAATGGATTTCCAATACTTTGATAATTATATTCCATCGTCCGCCAGAAATCAAAGGTGGCTTTATCAATATTGCAAAACTTTACCGTTATGGAATCACCTTTGTGAAAAAAAGAATAGTTATTTATATCCAGTGATTGGTTTCTGTCAACGCCCTGGTCTATTTCCACATTGTAGGTAGTTCCATCAGTGATTTGATCGTCGTAAACGGAAGTCAGGCCAGGGAAAAAACCCCCGCTATCCACTTCGGTAAAATAACGGATATAATTTCCATAACCCGGGGGATCGGTGACGCGACCATTTAGCACTACGAGGGTGGTATCGGTATTATGAGGCGCCGGTATCCACCAAAGTGAATCAATCTTTTTTGCAATCGTTGGAATAGTCGTCTTTGCCGTGTATTGTTTACTGCTAACCGTAATATTCAGTGAATAGCTGGTATTAAATTCACCAAAAAAAAGATTTGCCAGGTCAGAATCGTTTGTTGAATAATAATAAAGTGGTCCGGCTCCCGCAAGATTATCTTTCTGATATTCTTTTAAGGTTTGTGTCTTAGCTCCGTTTGAAATGGTTATTAATGCATTATGCACGAAGGATTGTTCCAAAACATTTTCATTGATCTTACCAAAATAATTGAGGCTGTTGGAAAGAATTACGACCGGTTCCTTATTATTTTCTATGCTGGCATCAACCACTAATTGCGTTGGAGAAGCGCTGAGATCAAAATTGATTGCCTTTTCACAGGAGGAAATGAGTATGCACAGGAAAATCCAGCCCAAAAGACATTTAAACATGCAGCAAATTTAGAACTAAGACAAGAAAACATATTTTTTTAGCGCACCGCTTTATAGAAAAAAATCATAAAAAAAGCCCCGAAAAAATCGGGGCCTTGAAAATTTTATTCAGAATGAATTATCCCAAATATGCTTTTAACGCATTACTGTAACGAGCTTTTTGTAAACGTTTGATTGCTCTTTCTTTGATCTGGCGAATCCGCTCTTTGGTCAAATCATATTTCTGACCAATTTGCTCAATGGTAACTCCATTTTCTCCATCCAAACCGAAATAAGCATTGACAATCTCTGCTTCCCGCGGGCTAAGTGACTTCAGCACCCGACGAATTTCTGCGCGAAGTGAATCTTTCATCACATCATCATCAGTATCGTCTGCCCCTTCCAGCAAGTCGCCCATCGCAACATCTTCTGCTTCATGCACCGGCGCATCCAGCGAACTGTGACGCGTGTTGCTTTGAAAGATGTTGTTGATTTCCGTTTCGCTCATTTCCAATAACTCAGCTAATTCTTCTGTACTTGGCTCACGTTCATGTTCTTGTTCAAAAGCCATGTAAGCTTTATTAGCCTTGTTGTAAGTGCCAATTTTGTTTTGAGGCAGGCGGACTAATCTGCCCTGCTCTGCCAACGCTTGTAAAATGGATTGGCGAATCCACCATACGGCGTATGAAATAAATTTGAAACCTTTAGTTTCATCAAAGCGTTGTGCCGCTTTAATTAAGCCGAGGTTGCCCTCGTTAATCAAATCACTCAATGATAATCCCTGGTGCTGATACTGTTTTGCCACGGAAACCACGAAACGTAAGTTCGCCTGTACCAATTTGTCCAATGCACGCTGGTCGCTCATTTTAATGCGCTGAGCCAGCACAGTCTCCTCTTCCGGAGTAATCATCGGAATCTTGGATATTTCCTGTAAATACTTCTCAACCGCCTGGGAATCACGGTTGGTAATCTGTGTAGCAATTTTAAGTTGCCTCATATCAAATAATAAAAAGTTGACAAATTATTGTCGGGTACAGAAATAACGTTTATTAGACGGTAAGAGTTCAGGGAAAGCTGCAAAAAGAATGTTATTATTCTACCAATTAACCTCTGGAACTAATGCAAAATTATAACGCGAAATCCGAAGTTCATAATGGTTGGGCTAAAAATTAAGGTTTTTACATAAAAAGTTATTAGCCTCTTGTTAATAAGTGTCGTTTAAACAGGTAATCCTTTTTTTATGAAACCAATGCCAGTACTGCCATTGAGCATCGTTGCGTTGCTGGCCCGCACTTCAGATCTTTGCTGAAAAATTATTTCAAAATTCTTTAAAAAAATTTTGTAACTAATAATTTAGTTATATATTTGATTGAACAACTATAAACTTAGTTATAATGAAACCGTTAACAAAGGCAGAAGAACAGGTAATGCTTGTGTTGTGGAAATTGGGAAAGGGTTTTTTGAAGGATATAACCGACGGATCTCCGGAACCAAAGCCGCACCCAAACACGGTTGCGACGATATTGAAGATCCTGGTTGAAAAGAATTTTGTAGAATATGAAGTGCAGGGAAGAAACAACCTGTATAAACCCAAAATAAGTAAAAACGATTATGGCAAGAAAACGGCAACCCAGTTGGTGAAAGGATATTTCGAGAATTCTCCCGCAAAACTTGTTTCACAGTTCGTGAGTGATAATAAAATCAGTTTACAGGAACTGGAAGAGCTATTACAACAAATTAAATCATCCAAAAACCAATAATGATGGGCCTTATCTTATATTTTGGAAAAGTACTTTTCATTTCTGGCATTCTTTACGGTTATTACTGCTTCGCTTTGCGAAACAAACAATTCCATCTATACAACAGGTTTTATCTCCTCCTCTCTGTACTGATATCCTTAATTCTCCCATGGATCAATATTCCTTTTCAGAATAATGATTCAAACGGCGCAACAAAAATCATACACGTCATTTCTGTAAGTGGCTGGGAAGAAGCTATTATTATTACACCCCATCACCCCTGGCTATTCAGTTTACTAAACTGGCAAAATATTCTATTCACCGCTTACATTCTTATTTGCAGCATGCTGATCTTATTACTCATGAAAAGGGTACACGCTATTTTAAAAATTAAAAAGATATACCAATGGGAAGAAATTGACGATATAAAACTTTTTTATACTCATGAGCCAAATTCTCCATTTTCATTTTTCAAAAATATTTTCTGGAATGAAGAATTGGATATCAGCAGCGATGCAGGAAATCAAATTTTGAGACATGAAATTTATCATGTTCGCAAAAAACATTCCTTTGATATTTTATTCTTTGAAACGATCAAGTGCGTTTTCTGGTTCAACCCTTTTTTCTTGCTGATAAGAAAAGAAACAAAGGTAATCCATGAATTTCTCGCCGATGAATATGCCGCCTCAGTAAGCGATAGATACGGATACGCAGAACTGTTGGTTTGGCAAACCGTGAATTCAAGGCAAATAAATATCATCAACACTTTTTTTCATAACCAAATAAAACGTCGTATAGCCATGCTCACACAATTAAAAAACAAACGCTATTATTATTTGAGCCGCGTAATGGCGCTACCGGTATTATTTATTTTGTTCTGCGCTTTTGGAACGAGAATAAAAATGATGAATCGCACTTTAGCAGCCCCAACTGGAACACAAAGAAATTTTTTGCCCAATACAGCAAATCCTTCCGCAATCTCAACGAATGCGGATACCACTGCCCCAACAATATTTTTCGATGGTAAAAATCAGAATTTCAAAATAGACTCATCAATGATCGATGCTATCGATAAAATTGAGGTTACAGAGAAAGCAATAATGATATATAAAAAGGATAAAACAATATTGCAAATAAACAGAAGTGGTCAGGAAGCAGGTTTTCCTTTGATGACAATTGATCCAACTGAATTGAAAAAGATTTCTATCCAGGGTAATGCTGCTATCTTTAATAAAAAAGATAATTCAAGCTTATTTGTCATACTGGACAAAAATTATAAAGATCAAGGGATGGCAGATAAAGAGGATATCGTTTTTACAAAGGTGGAAATAGAATCAACTTATCCCGGTGGTCAACAAGCATGGATACACTATCTGATGAATAATTTCAGATATCCCAACGAAGCAGTAAAAAAACAAATTCAGGGAACCGTTATCGTAAAATATATTGTTGACAAAGATGGTACCGTTACGAATGTTGAGGCCGAGAGTGGTCCTACTGAAGGTGGTTTGCGGGAGGAAGCCATTCGGGTCATAAAGGACAGCGGGAAATGGGTGCCAGCCATGCAAAACGGGCGAAAAGTGAAAGCCTACAAAAGACAGCCGATCATTTTTAAACTACAGGAGAAATAACAAAATATTTTGCCACGGATTGGGAGTCAAATCCGTGGCAATCTTTCTAATAAACAATTTCTTCATCGCCAATTTTGAGCAGCAATTCCTTTTTGTTACCCGCTTCTACCCTTCCGACAATCTTTGCATCAAGGTTAAATTGCCTCGCCGCATTAATTATACATTCTGCCTCTTTTTCATTTGTGAAAATTTCCAGGCGATGGCCCATATTAAAAACCTGGTACATCTCACGGTTATCTGCATGTGAAGATTGCTGTATCAATTGAAAAATAACCGGCGGGTCAAAAAGATCATCTTTTATTATTTTGAAATCACCAGGCAAATATTTCATGCACTTGGTTTGCCCACCACCACTACAATGGACCAATCCATTAATTTTCTCAAAATACTCTTCCAATAAAATCTTCATTAATGGCGCATAGGTACGTGTCGGGCTCAATAAGAGTTTGCCTACTGTAGACGGCAAACCATGCACCATCAACTCATCAGTCATTTTATGCAACCCGATATAAACAACATGATCATCAAGAGAGGTATCATAAGATTCATGAAATTGGGCGCCGTAGGTTTTGTGTAGTAGATCATGCCGGGCGCTGGTCAATCCATTACTGCCAATCCCGCTATTATATTCCTTCTCGTAAGTTGCCTGTCCGAAACTGGCTACCCCCACGATCACATCTCCAGCTTTTATTTTTTCATTGGTAATCAATTTCTCTTTTTGCCAGCGAGCGGTCATCGTTCCATTAACAGCAATTGTTCTCACCACATCGCCAACGTCCGCAGTTTCGCCGCCGAGATAATAAATATTCACCCCAAACCCTTTTAATTCATCAAAAAATTGCTGCGTGCCATTAATGATCGCTTCTAAAATTTCTCCCGGAATATTTTTTTTATTCCGATCAATGGTAGAAGAAAAAAGAAGATTATCATAAATGCCTACACACAAAAGATCATCCAAATTCATGGCAACAGCGTCCTGGGCAATCCCTTTCCAAACATTGATGTCGCCAGTTTCTTTCCAATATAAATAAGCAAGAATGGTTTTTGTCCCTGCGCCATCTGCATGCATTAAGTTCACCCAATCATTATCCCCGCCCAAGTAATCAGGATATATTTTGCAAAACGCAGCGGGAAATAACCCTTTATCTAATTTTTCTGTCGCTTTATGAACATCTTCCTTTTGAGCCGAAACGCCGCGCTGTGTGTATAAAGACATGTATGTAGTTAGATTTGTGATGTACGATATAAGAAATAGCCTGCAAAACTAAATATTCAGTTTTCAATTATCAATTTTCAATTATCATTAGTTTTGCACCACTTTTAAAAAATGAATGTACACAGAAATCTAGATACGCTTCCCCTATTCAGTAATGCGGTCATTACCATTGGCACATTTGATGGCGTGCACACCGGCCATCAAAAAATTATTCAGCAATTAAAAGAAGAGGCAATAAAAATAGGCGGCGAAACAGTTATCATTACCTTTCATCCGCATCCCCGAAAGATAGTGGGTGCCAAAGAAATAAAACTCATCAACACGCTCGATGAGAAAATAGAACTGCTCCAAAAACAGGAAATCGATCACCTGGTCATCGTTCCTTTCACCGAGATATTTTCGCAGCAAACTGCAGAAAACTATATTCACGATTTTTTAGTAAAAAAATTTCATCCACACACGATCATCATTGGTTACGATCATCGTTTTGGGAAAGATCGTTCGGGGGATTATCATTTATTGGAAAGATCCAGCAAAAAGGAAAATTATATCTTAAAAGAAATTCCTGTTTATGTTCTGAATGAAATATCAGTAAGTTCAACGCAAATTCGTGAAGCTATTGCTGTGGGCGATATTTCAGGCGCCAATGAACTATTGGGATATGATTTCTTTTTTGAGGGAACTGTTGTTGAAGGAAATA
Organism: Chitinophagales bacterium; assembly: GCA_021323755.1. Classification (GTDB taxonomy): domain Bacteria; phylum Bacteroidota; class Bacteroidia; order Chitinophagales; family Chitinophagaceae; genus Puia. The sequence continues at coordinate 91,922 of JAJPKJ010000074.1, forward strand.
AATTAGGTAGAACTATCGGTTTTCCAACGGCGAATCTAATCATTAAGGATGAAGAAAAATTATTGCCTGGTAATGGCGTATATGCTGTGCAATCGTCAATAGTGAAAGATGAATTGTCGTTGGATTCACCATTGGCTGCTCACCATTCACGAAAAGCAATGATGAACATTGGTTTTCGTCCCACGGTTGATGGAACAAAAAAAACAATTGAGGTAAATATTTTTGATTTTGATGAAAATATTTATGGGAAAACATTACGCGTTTTTGTGAAGAAATTTTTACGCAGCGAAATAAAATTCAATGGAGTCGATGCATTGAAAGAACAACTGGCAAAAGATAAAGAAGCAGCGATGAATTTGAAAATGTGAAAATGCCTTTCTCGCCAACTTTATTGATCATCTCCGTACGCTTCACGCAATCATCTTTGCAATCATTTCTTTAAGCAGTGATGCATCTTCGGTGTTAATGCTGTTCACACCAACACTTTTCAGATTGTATTCGTGCAAAAGCAATATCGCGCTTTCAATGCCTTCATAGTTATAGGCTTTAGCAGCAGCGATATAATCCTTCACAAAAAAAGGGTTGGTGCCAATGTTTGCTGCAATTGTTTTTTCATCTTTTGATGACTGTCCGAAAAGCATATAAGTCTTGCTGAAGAAATTGTACAAAGCGGGTAATATCATTTGAATAGGAGCAGCTTTGGGATTGGCCTCAAAATATTGCACGATGCGAATTGCTTTGGAGAGATTTTTTTTGACCAGTGCATCCTGCAATTCAAAAACATTGTATTCCTTACTCACTCCAACAAATCGTTCAATGTCATCATCATTGATATTCTTGCGCGCACCGAGATTTATCAGGATCTTCTCAACCTCATTATTGATCCTGCTTAAATCATTCCCGATATGTTCTACCAATAATAGCAAGGCTTTGGCAGAAATGTTATACCCTTTTGATTTTATTAACTCACTCGTCCATTCAGGCAATTGATTATCGTACATTTTTTTTGAGGAGAATAATTCGGCCTTCTCTTTGATCAATTTGGCCATGCGGCTTCTTCCGTCAATTTTCTTTTCTTTATAGGAAACAACAAAAATGGTTGATGCGAGCGGGTTCTCAATGTAGGGTTCAAGTTTTTCAATTTCCCGCATTTGCTGCGCTTCCTTTAATAATACAACCTGCCGGTCTCCGAACATCGGGTATTTTCTGCATGCATTGATAATATCCGCCCAAAAAGCATCCTTTCCATAAAAAATACTCAGGTTAAATGATGCTTCTGCCTCTGAAAGAATATGATGTTCTGCAAAATTCATCAATTCATCTATATAATATTCTTCTTCACCTTCAAGCCAATAAATGGGCCTGAATCTTTTTTGCTTCCAGTCGCCGAGAATTTTTTCAACAGTCACAAAATGATTTTTAAAATGCAATAATACATAAATCCCAGAAAGATGAAAATAAAGGAATTAATATAATGAGCTGATAATGAGAATCTAAAAATGTTATTAACCCTGGAAAACGACTATCTGTGGACAACTTTGGCACGGTTTTAGACCTACCCGAAACAGAATATATTTTAAGCTGTCAGCAAAACCTAAATTTTTAACTATAACATCAAACCATGAGTACGACCAACTATCCATCAGCTATGCCGCAAAACGAACCACCAAGAAAAGATTATAAGAATCTTGTTATTGGATTACTTGCAGCAGGCTTTTTAGGAACTTGGGGTTATGTGTTGTATAACAACAACAAACAAGACCAGGTTCAACAACAACAGCAAACACAAATTGCTAAAGTAACTGACGAAAAAGGCCAGATTCAGAAAAATTTTGACGACGCTTTAGTTCGTCTTGATTCTTTGACTGGAACAAACAACAAAATGCAGTCTGAATTGAACGACCGTAATTCAGATATCGCAAAGAAAAAAGCAGAGATCCGCAGCATTTTGCATAAAAGCAATGCTACAAAAGAAGAACTCGCTAAAGCAAAAACACTTATCAATGATTTGAATGGCAAGATCACTGACCTGGAAAAACAAGTTACTGATTTGACCGCTTCAAACACGCAGTTGACTGCTGACAAAACACAGTTAACTCAGGATAAGGAAAAATTGACACAGGATCTGCAGACAACTACAGCAACTAACCAGGATCTTTCAAAGAAAGTGGATATTGCCTCTACGTTGAACGCTTCCAACATCATGATTACTCCTGTTCATACTAAAGGTAACGGACAAGATAAAATGACCACTACAGCTAAAAAAGTTGATAAGTTGATTATTTCTTTCGATGTTGACAATCGCATTGCTACTACAGGTCAAACTGATGTATATGTATGCATCACTTCTCCTGATGGCAAGCCGGTATCAGTAGCCGCTTTAGGTTCGGGAACATTTACAACACGCGATGAAGGTGACAAACCTTTCACTGCAAAAGTTGGAGTTGATTTCGAAGCTGGAAAAAAGAAATCAGTTCAATTTGCCTGGAAACAAGATAGTCCATTCCAGAGAGGCCTTTATACAATTCAGATTTATCACAATGGATTCAAGATCGGAGAAGGAACAAAAGAACTGAAGAAAGGCGGAATTTTCGGATAATATAATTCTAAATAGTTACTCTGAAAAACCGATTAAAATAAAAAGCCCCGCTTATGGCGGGGTTTTACTTTTTATAATAATGCCCGGAGCGATGCCCTCCCGGTATGAATAATATTTCCTTCACCAGGTTTTCTTCCCTCGTATTGAAGACTCAATTCAAGATTGCCTCCTAATTTTTTTGTAAGATCAAAACTCCAGATAAAATTCTGACCGGGCAACAATCCATCTAAAATAGTATAGCTTACCGTTGTGTTAGCCGCGCCGGAATATTTAATTCCCGTGTAAGTAAATTTTCCATCCATTGATGTGCTTTGAAGAATATTATATTTCACTTCTGAGTTGATCGAATTAGAAGTGTAAACCTGTCCACCATAAGTTGCTGCATTTTTTTTGCTGTAAAATTTATACCCCATGGTGATGCGAAGTTTGGTTCCCTTTATATAGCTGAAATCAGGCTCTAATGAATATTGCTTAAGATTATAATCGCTGCTGTCAATATCTGTGCTTGAACTGAATAATTGATTGATGCCTGTTTTAAAAATTCCGTTAAAAACAAAAGAACGGGAAAAACCAATGCGTGGTCTGAATGTCCATTCGTTCGTCATTCTGCTTTCGTAGCCATAAGTCAATAATGTTTTGCCGGAATTAACTGAATTATTAATATCAAAGCCCCATTTTGGACTTGACTTATTGTAAGAAAAGGTATTGGTATAAATAGATGTTCTGGTGATCAGCGATGTATCTGTCAAAGGCAAATGTTTTGCCGGATTTAGCTGAACCAACCCATTGGCCTGCACTTTTTGATTCAATTGCAAGGAAGATTGAAAATTCATATTACCAATTATTTTTTTAATGCCTTTGCTTTTAAATGGATTGATAATTGAACGCGGATTAATGCTGATGCTGTAATTAAATGTGTTGTAATTCGCTTTGATATATTCATTGGTCGGCGTATACACCCTTATAAATTGCCCCTGGTCTGCATACTGCGCCAGTACAAATTCATTGAGTTGCTGGATACCATCGCCATTCAAATCGATCCAGGTATATTGACCAGTTCCGGCTGGAACTTGCAAATAAGTGTAAATTTGTTTTTGCTCCTGCCCCGATCCGACCTCATACAAGACACTCCCGACAACCAAACCTTTCCATTCATTAATGACATATTCGGCCCTCCCAAGCAAAGTTTTATCCGGCTTTTGCGAAGTGACAGCCGTATCCGAGATCTGCAGTGTTCTGTAGGTTGCGGTAATATGAAACTGGTGGTGTTTATTCTTTACAAAATCTGCGGTAAGATTTACACTTTTGCTTCTGTCTCCTTTCACCAATTCTTTTCCATGAGGATAAGAATTGTCGCGCGTAGTATAACTGATTGCCCAATGATTTGGATTTTTTGCAGGAGATTTTAGGTAAGCCGTAAATGTTTCAAATGCAAAACTTGTTGCGGAGACGGTATCGGTGATCTTATCTTTTATTTCATTGTGCTCAACAGCATAGTTTGCGCCAAGTGTATAATTCTTTAATTTGGTGAATTGTTTTGAAACATCAATTGTCGGTCGCCAATAATAACCCTTTCCATAAATACCATTGTCGTTTGTTAAACTAAACTGATCATTAATATTCCATCCGGAAATTTGCTGGCTATGCATGATGGTGTTGCGAACTCCATTGAAATCGCTGCCGCGCGTATAACTGTCGAACTGGTATTTTATCGAAGTCTTTTTCTTATCAGAAAGCAAAAAACTTGTAGAATATAAACTTTCATTATCACTACCCAATTGCAGTGGCAATCCCCAATCTCTTAAAAACTCGACCGTGCGCAATACTTCAATGGGCTTAAACCTCGCATCAACATATTCATAGGTCATATTGCTTATCAGTTGAAGACCGCTTTTTGATCCACTGAATGGATGGGTATTTTTTAATTGCATTTTGATTGCATACCCGTCATCGTTGGATTTATCAATAGTAGAAAGTGTATTTACATCATAGTGGCTGCCTGCTCCTTCTACCGTAAATAAAGTTGATTTACTGATGTTGTAGTCCGCACCAACGCTCATTATCCGCTGTGTTTTGGGTGTGACCAAAAATTGCGCTGCAAGAAATTGTCCCTGGTGCTTACCATTAACCGGGGCTATCCACTGATAGACATTCCCATTGATTCCATTCAGGTTGGGGATATAATCGCCGTTGCCTATCCCGACGTCGACAAAGGAAAGATTGTACAATTTTGCTGTTGAATCAACCGAAAAAACGTACACCGAATCGTGATAGTACAAACCATTTGCCGCATGATAGACCGTATCTATTTTTTTATACAGCACTTTTCCCGGACCCAAGGTATCCAGGGGCGCTACAGGATAAAATGCTTTATTGACGCTGTCGCCAACTCTATCTAAGAATTTTATCTGATCGGGATTGAGGGTTTGATTGATGGGTGAATTTCTCGCATCGCTATTATTAAAAATTCCGAAACGGAATTTTAGCTTATTACCAAATTGCGTTTCATTAAACAAATACAAATTCACATTCAAATAATTCTGATCCGCATATTCAAATTCAACCTGGATTCTCGAATCCTGCGTTATCATTCGCTTGGGCGTGAATGTGATTTCTGCGGTGTTATAATTAATGATATAATCCTGGTCCTCGCCCCGTTGCATCATTTGTCCATCAATATAGACTTTTTCTGTCCCGGCAAGCACAACAAAATAAAGTTCATTATTTGTTCCCTGCAGACGATATGGTCCCTGGTTGCCTTCTTGTCCCTGAAAAATGTTCCGGTTGAATTTCCCTTTCGCGATCGCTCCGCTTACTAATGTTCTGTTGCTAATGTTTTTTGTCAGTTGATTTGTTGTTTCAAAGGACGCGCCTTGCATCCTTTTATAAAAATTTAAAAAATATTGTTGATTTTGCCGCAGATCAATATCGCCCATGCTCAGGGCCCAGTTCTTCTTTTTGAACTGAAGAAAGATTTTATCAAAATCACTCAACTGCGCCGTGGTGCCATCTGGCTGTATGGGAATATTATTGTCGGTAAGCGCAGCAGATATTTGTATGCTGTCGGCAAGATATCCGCTCAATTGCAAATTAAGATTAGAGGTCACCACCGCATCCTGACTATTACCAAATGTTATGGCTCTTCCAAAACTTCCGTTATAGGTGATGTTCCCAAAGTTGAAAAAATTATCATTCAGGTTTTGTCCGTTCTTATCGAAGGTGTAAGGACGGACCATAAAGTTTCCTGAAACACTATCGTAGTTCAATCTTTTTACAACGGAATTGAATTTATAAGGAAAGGTTCGATAAATGATGAGTACGCTATCAACATTGGGAATCTGTTTCCAGGAAATTTTTGCATTCACATAGTCGAGGATATATGTTGAATCAGCAATTCCCGCAATAATAACCGTATGCGGGATCAGGCTTAATGAATCAATTTGAACAGTTTCATTTTTTACGTGGATATATTTTTTATGAAGATTGGAAGAAAGATTTTTAGGCTGCGGTGCAGGAATTTTTGACTGCGGTCGCTGCGCCTTTGTTGTAAAAAACATGCCACAGCAAATCAATATCAGTATAAGCAGTTTCAGGAACAACAAAGATGTTTTTTATTAAATGCCAAAAACAGCTTTTTATTGTATTAAATTGGGGAAAACCAGTAAGTTACATGGGGAAGACTTGTTAATACGGAACTATTTTGGAAGAAAGTGTGGTCAGCGAGTTTTGGAGGGTCAAATTAACTGTTGTCGATTTCACTTAATAAATCTTCAATATCCAAGTGTTCAGATACCATTTGTAAATTCCCATTTGGATCAAAAGGCCATTTTTCCTTTGGTTTATCCCAGTATAATTCAACACCATTTTTATCCGGATCGTCCAGATAAATCGCTTCGGAAACTCCATGGTCTGAAGCGCCGGTCAATGGATATTTTGCATCGATCAATCTTTTCAAAGCTATTGCCAGCGCTTTTCTTGTTGGATAAAGAATCGCCGTGTGAAATAATCCTGCGCTGTTTGCAGGCGCCGGCGGCGCGTTCTTACTGTACCAGGTATTCAGTCCGATATGATGATGATAACCTCCTGCAGAAATAAATACAGCACTGTTTCCATAACGTTGCGTTTCTTCAAATCCCAGTAGGTCGCGGTAAAAAGATAATGATCTTTCCAGGTCGGCCACTTTTAAATGGACATGACCGATTCGCGTTTGTGATGGGATCTTGTATGACATTTTTAAACTCCTACAAAATTAGTGTTTACATAAAGTTCATCCTGTAATTCTTTTACGCGTGTATTTTCAAGATATTCATCAAAGCTCATCAATCTGTCGATGATACCATTTGGTGTGATTTCAATAATGCGGTTAGTGACTGTTTGCAAGAAAGTGTGGTCATGAGAAGTGAGCAATACAACACCTTTGAAATTGACCATGCTTTCATTAAAGGTCTGAATCGATTCCAAATCGAGGTGATTGGTTGGCTCATCCAAAATCACCACATTCGGATCCTGCAACATCATTCTGCTGATCATACAACGTACTTTTTCGCCGCCGCTTAAAACAGAGGTTTTTTTCAAAATTTCATCGCCGCTAAAAAGCATTCTCCCTAAAAATCCGCGCAGGAAAGGTTCATCGGCATCGGTAACATGCGGCGGAACATATTGACGCAGCCAATCCATCAAATTGATATCCTTATCCAGAAAATATTCCGTATTGTCATTGGGCAGGTAAGCTGTGGTGACTGTTGTTCCCCAACTAAAAGTTCCGGAGTCTGCAGCAATCTTATTATTAATGATCTCAAAAAAATGAGTGAGCGCCAAATGATTTCTGCTTACTAAAGCAATTTTATCATTCTTATTCAAACTAAAGCTGATATTGGAAAACAACACCGTTCCATCTTCTGCAGTTTTAGAAAGTTTTTCAATATTCAAAACCTGGTTCCCCACTTCGCGTTGCGGTTTAAAAAATATTCCGGGATAACGACGATTAGATGGTTCAATTTCTTCGATCACCAATTTCTCCAACGCTTTTTTCCTCGATGTTGCCTGTTTAGATTTGGATGCATTGGCAGAAAATCGCGCAATGAATTCAAGCAAAGCCTGACGTTTATCCTCTGTTTTCTTATTCTTGTCGCTGAGTTGTCTTGCTATTAATTGAGATGATTCGTACCAGAAACTATAGTTACCCGTGTAAATTTTTATTTTGTGCCTGTCTACATCAGCAACATGCGTGCAGATCGCATCCAAGAAATGTCGGTCGTGCGAAACAACGATCACAATATTTTCATAATCGGCTAAAAAATTTTCTAACCAGCTGATGGTTTGCACATCCAGATCATTTGTTGGTTCATCAAGAATCAAAATATCCGGATTACCAAATAATGCCTGCGCCAATAATACACGCACTTTCATTACCCCAGTCAATTCCTTCAATAATAATGAATGAAAATTCTCCTTGACACCGAGATCATTTAACAAGGATGCGGCATCGCTTTCTGCAGTATAACCGCCCATTTCTCCAAACTCTGCTTCTAACTCTCCGGCGCGGATCCCGTCGTCTTCGCTAAAATCTGCTTTTAAATAGAGGGCATTTTTTTCCTGCATTATCCTCCACATTTTATCATGCCCCATCATCACCGTATCCAAAACCGTGTTTTCATCAAACTCAAAACGATTTTGTTTGAGCACCGCCATACGCAAACCCGGAGTAATCTCAATTGATCCTTTATTCGGATCTATTTCACCGGATAATATTTTTAAGAAAGTGGATTTCCCCGCGCCATTTGCGCCAATCACCCCGTAACAATTTCCCTTTGTGAAGGTGAGATTCACTTCATCAAACAATACTCTCTTTCCGAAAGACAGCGTTACATTATTTACCCTGATCATTAGCTCTTTTTTTGAGGCTGCAAAGGTACAAAATAAGTATGAGCTATAACGTATGAATTTAGGTCAATCGTAGGCGAAAAGGGGTGAATATCCAGGACAAATGAATTATCTGCTTTTGAGTTATAAATAACTCAGCCACCATTGCCGGTGTGTTTGCTTGTATTGGCTATATTTTTTGCATAATGGATATAATGCCAATATTAAGCAGAACCAGATCAGATACATGCCAGGTAAAGTAAATCCAAAATTATCCGGTCTGAACAAAAACGGCGTGCTCTTCGGGACAATATCAGCAGCCCCATAACCCTGGATAAAGAAAATAATGACACACCAAATGTGAATAGCGTAAAAATGGATGACATAAAAGAAGAAAGGGACTCGGCCGAACACAATAAAAAAATTGGATACCCTATTACTGATATTTTCAAAAAACGCAAGAAATATCAATGAAGGTCCGAGGGTCATTCCTAAATACATCAAGGATGGGGGGTATTTTGTTGTATTCAAAAAAGATAAAAATGTGTAAGTGTCATTTTGTTGCTCTGACCAGGGGTTCGGATCGCCATAAAGATTAATAAAACGAAGCACAATAAAAAGAGCCGTAAATGAAAGTCCGATAATGATTAAAGTTCTTTTTCTTTTTGTCGCATCGACCTGCGGCTCAAATAATTTCCCGAGTGCATATCCGCAAAACATCACTCCTACCCATGGAAAAAAAGGATACAGAATCGCCAGAGAGTGATGAGGAGCAATTCTGTAGATCGCAAATCGGGCGTGGTGTGCAAGATTCCAAAAGAATCCCACCTGCTGGTTTCTTGCCGCTTCCGGGTAATCGAGAAGATTATGACCAAAAACAATTAACAATCCGATCGTCAAAATATATTGATATGGCAGCGTGATGCACAATCCCAATAATATCATGCTGATTGATGTTGCCCAAATAACCTGGAAAATAATGACATGGTATAATGGGTCGAATGTAAAGGCAAGACTCATGATGAACACTTCAATGAGGATAAACCAAATCCCTCGCTTTATTAAAAATGATCGCAACTCTTTTTTTGTTTTCCTTAGTCCCTGCAGGTAAATGGAAGTGCCGGCGAGAAAGACAAAAACCGGTGCGCAGAAATGCGTGATCCATCTTGTAAAGAACAATGGTGGTGTTGTAGTAAAAAGGTTTGTGGGCGAATCCGTGGACGCTGTGATGTGAAAAAAATCACGGACATGGTCAATGGCCATGACGACCATTATAATTCCGCGCAAAATATCTATCGAGTCAATTCTTTTTTTTGAATCTGCAGCGAGCGCATTCATGAAGTCAGTTTTAGCACCTGAAATATACATATTTTATGCAGGCAAAGTTTTACCATCAATAAAAATCATAGGGAACTGTATGCCCCATAATATGCAGCTCCCAATAATGCAGTCTTATCGTTTGCAATTATTTTTATCGGTACATCCTTTACTAAATTTTGCATGCGGTCGCAATTGAGATAATTTTCGAAGAAAAATTTTTTCTTCAGTAACGGGGCGATCTTTGGAGGAATGCCACCTCCCAAAAATAATCCCCCAGTTGCTTTCATTTTTAAAACAAGATTTGATGATTCGCGAGCAAGAAAACGAACAAACAGCTGCATCGCTTCAACGCAAACCTTATCTTTATTATGCAAGCCCGCATGACTGATCACCGATGAGGGGTCCTCTTTCTTAAATGCGGCGGCAAGCCAGGAAGGCTCCTTTGTTTTCTTTTTTGTTCTTAGAAAAAGATAAATATCATGAATGCCGGGACCAGCAACAACTTTTTCCCAGCTTACGATCCCATATTTTTTTTGCAGAAAATGATGCAATGCAAAATCAAGATCTGTCCGCGGGCAGAAATCGGTATGCCCTCCTTCTGTTGGAAATGGGTGATAAAAATTTCCATCCCAGTATAATCCGGCTTCACCCAGACCCGTGCCGGGTGCAATTATCGCAATGTTGCCTTTGTTCTCGTCGTTCCCCTTATGAATGGTAATAAGGTCTTTTGGGGTTAATGCAGCCAACCCGTAAGCTGTAGCTTCAAGATCATTTATTAATGAAACTTCGCTTACTCCAATACGCTGTATCACATCTTTTATGTCAAGAAACCAATCAAGATTGGTGATCTCCACTTTTCCATTTACCACCGGCCCTGCAACGCCCAAACAAATTCTATCCGGCTTTGCCAGTTTTTCTTCTTTGATAAATTGTTCTATAATATCGATACATGACTTATATTTTGCGGAATGATATTTTTTTTCGAGGATGACTTTTACCGCATTTTTCGTAGCCTGAAAAATGGCAAGATTTGTTTTTGTTCCGCCAACATCACCGGCTAATACGGTTATCGTTTTTTCTTTCAATTCATCTTTCCGTGTAAAAGCCAATGGAACGGGCGACTGATTCATTGCTGGCATACCTTAAATTTAATATCGTTATCAATTCTCATCGTAATTATAAACTAAAAAGGTTTTGGGCAACATGCTGATTATGCTACCTGCGCTCAATTTTTGAATATTACCTCCAAAAACATTTTTCGCCTGCCCGTTGATAATATTATTTGCGATAGTGAATTGCTGTAATTGTTTTGAAAAATTGATCAGCACCAAAACTTTATGTCCATTTTTTTCGCGGGCGAAAGCATACACAAATTCATCCTTACCCGTTGTCAATTTAATAAATGAAGCATCTGCAGATAATGCAGGGTTAGAACGCCTCAATTGATTGAGCGTTTTATAAAATGGCGCCATCTCGTATTTACTCCACTGGATGGGATCTTTTACAAAAAATTTTAACCGCCTTGTATTGGGAATCTCTTGTCCGCTATAGATCAATGGGACACTATTTCCTATCGTAAATGCCCATAAAGCAAACGCTTTATAATCGTCACCGAAACGCGAAAACTCAGTTCCATTCCAGCTGTTCTCGTCATGATTGGTGGTGAAATAAAGCCGGAATGCATTCTTGGGAAATAAACTGTCGTTATGATTGATAACAGAATCCAGTTGTTTCAAGGTTGTTTTATGGGAATGGATACCATAAGCAATGTTCATTACACTCCACGGATATGTTTCATCAAATCCTGCCGCATGCAAACTTGGTTTATCGCCTTCGGCAAGCATAAAAACGGTTTTCATCTTACGCAAAGCACCAATGGCTTCTTTCCAAAAATCGTCGGGCACATCGCTTGCATCATCACAACGAAATCCATCAATATCACTTCCGGCGATCCAGTATTTCATGGCATTGATCATCGTATCCCGCAATTCGCGATTCTCATAATTTAATTTTCTGGTATCATCCCAACCATTTGGAATGATGGCCTTTCCTGCGCTATCTCTTTTGTAAAAATTCGGATGTGTTTTCATCCAAAAATTATCGGGCGCCGAATGATTGGCAACCCAGTCCATAATCACCTTAAAGCCCATATCATGCGCACGTTTGACCAGGGATTTCCAATCATCCATTGTTCCAAATTCACTACTGACCGCATAATAATTTTTCACCGCGTAATAACTTCCCAAATCGTTTTGCGTGGCTTTTCTCCCTTCCAGACCTATTGGTGTAATGGGCATGAACCATAAAATTTCAACGCCCATATCTTTTAATCTTGGCAATGATTCTTCAAAAGCGGTGAAAGTTCCTTCCCGAGAATATTGCCGCAAATTCACTTCATAAATATTGGATTGATAGCTCCAATCCGGATGTTGCGAAACGACCAGCGTATCGGTAGCAGCGGCAGTAACTTTTTTGGATTGATCCGATTGATCAGAAGAATTACAGGAAATAAAAGAAATAATTATTAAGAAAGGGCAAAGCAATTGTTTCAACATAAAAAAATTTACGGGAAGTTAATGCTTTTTTGAAACAGCAAAAGACGGATCGCTAAATCAATTCCTGCAGTTTGTCGATGACAAAATCGACTTCTTCTTTTGTGTTGTGTTTGCAGAAAGAAAAACGAACCGCAATATTATCTTTGTTACTATTCAGCGCCCCAATGACATGCGAGCCTTGTTCAGCGCCGCTTGTACAGGCACTTCCGCCAGACGCGCAGATATTATTGATGTCAAGATTAAGCAATAACATTTCCGCTTTTTCTGTCTTTGGCAGCGAGACATTCAAAACGGTGTACAGGCTTTTTCCACAAGGGTCGCCGTTAAAACTAACCTGGGCAATATTCTTCTTGAGTCGTTCCATCATATACATCTTAATGTCATTGATGTAAGCACTATCCTGTGCATAATTTGCTGTTGCCATTTCAAGGGCTTTTGCAAAACCGGCGATCCCATAAACATTTTCTGTCCCCGCGCGCATATTGCGCTCCTGCGAACCTCCATGTATATAAGGTTGAATTTTGACATTTTCATTTACATACAAGATGCCAACTCCTTTCGGACCATGAAATTTATGTCCGGCGCCGGTGATAAAATGTATATACAGTTTTTTTAAGTCGAAAGGGAAATGGCCAACTGTCTGCACTGTATCAGAGTGAAAGATGGCATTGTATTGCCTGCATAATTCTCCTACAGCTTCAATATCGAGCATGTTGCCAATTTCATTATTGGCATGCATCAAGCTCACCAATGTTTTTTTTGTTGCAGATGATAATTGTTCTTGCAGATCATCCATATCAACATGACCATTAGGTAGAAGTTTGACATGACTAACAGTGACCGCTCCGGTTCTTTTAAGATGGTCGATAGTATGTAATACAGCATGATGTTCCAGGGGAGAACTGATGATATGTTTGCAACCAAGATCGTAGACGGCAGCACTTATTGCCGTGTTTGAACTTTCTGTTCCACCGGATGTAAAAAATATTTCCGCCGGGTGTGCGTGCAAAATTCTTGCAACCGTTTTGCGGGCGTTTTCGATTGCCATTCTATTTTCACGACCATAAGAATAAATAGAAGAAGGATTACCAAATTTTTCGGTAAGATAGGGCATCATCACTTCGAGCACCTGCGGTTCTAATGCTGTGGTTGCGGCATTGTCAAAATAAATTCGCTGCATACGATTACCAAGAAGTTTAATCACGAAAAAAGAGGGGCAAAGATAAGAAAAGAGTTTTGAGTTTAAGTCTGAACCATGATTTAAGCCTTATTTGCCTGAAGCATATTTAATTAGGATTAGTACAGGCAGGATAACTCTACCATCAGGAATAAGACCTGGCGGAAGATCATAAACGCAAAGGACTAAACTACATACTAAATAAACTCCTTAATATCCTGCATCAGGCGTGTGGCGATATTGCGTGCAGTGGTTTCAAAATTACTTTCTGCATAAATGCGGATGATGGGTTCTGTGTTGGACGTGCGCAGATGGACCCAGTCATTATCAAATTCTATTTTCAGTCCGTCTTCAGTATTAACAGGCTGGTTTTTGTATTTCTTTTTTATTTTGTCGAAAATCGAATTCACGTCAATTCCGTTCTGCAATTCGATCTTGTTCTTTGAAATAAAATAATCAGGATATCTTGTGCGGAAAGATTTCATCCCATTTTTATGATGAGATAATGCCGTTAAAAAGAGTCCGATGCCGATCAAAGCATCACGACCGTAATGCAGATCAGGAACGATAATGCCGCCATTGCCTTCGCCACCGATCACTGCCTGCACTTCCTTCATTTTATTGACCACGTTCACTTCACCGACGGCTGAAGGAAAATATTGTCCTCCGTGTTTGAGGGTGATCTCCTTCAGCGCTTTTGTGCTGCTCATATTGCTGACGGTGTTGCCGGTACGTTTACTTAGTACATAATCAGCTACAGCGACCAATGTATATTCTTCGCCAAAGACACTGCCGTCTTCACAAATAAAACATAAACGGTCTACATCAGGATCAACGGCGATACCGAGATCAGCTTTTGATTTTATTACCGTAGCGCTTAATGCTGCAAGATTTTCCGGCAACGGTTCAGGATTGTGGGCAAATTTGCCGTTCGCCTCTTCGTTCAATACGATCACATCTTCCACGCCCAATGCTTTTAATAAGGGTGGAACAAATAATGCACCGGTCGAATTTATCGCATCTACGACAACCTTATAATTTTTTTGTTTTATTGAAGCCATATCTACCAGCGGATAATTAACAATGGCATCAATGTGTTTTTGCAGGTAAGTTTTATTGGTAGCGTAAATGCCTAGCCTGTCAACTGCGACAAAACTAAAATCATCGTTCTTTGCTTTATCCAGAATGATCGCACCATCTTCCGCACTCAAAAATTCGCCAAGATGATTAAGCAATTTCAATGCATTCCAATCTTTCCCATTATGACTTGCGGTAATGATGATTCCGCCGGCAGCATGTTCGTGGTGCACAGCCAATTCAACTGTTGGTGTTGTGGAAAGCCCGAGATCAACAACATCTAATCCTAAAGCGATGAGTGTATTGGAAACGAGATGCGAAACCATTTCGCCGCTGATGCGAGCGTCTCTGCCAATAATAATTTTCTTACCGAAGTTTTTATCTTTTATCCATGTGCCAAAGGCAGCTGTAAATTTGATAATGTCGGGCGGAGTTAAGTTATCACCAGGTCTTCCTCCAATTGTTCCCCTGATTCCGGAAATGCTCTTTATCAATGCCACAATTTCTAAGGTTTATGTTATTACAAAAATAAGGTTTTGACAGGTATCAAATCATCATCATCAACGTGAATCGCAGGAATTGGAATTTATCAAAAAAAGAATGGGAAAAAATAAACGAACCATGGGTTACCCCGGCCACAATGATAACAACTAAAACACCAAAAATGAAATTATTCACTGTTAAATATTCACAATAACAAAATATTCATCAAATAGGAAAGCTCTGTTACTTTTGTTGAAATAAAAGATTATGCAGCTGGCACAAAACTGGTTCCGCGATTGGTTTAATTCTCCCTACTATCACCAACTTTATCATTATCGAGACGATAACGAAGCAAATAAATTTCTCAACATATTGATTTCCCACTTACAGGCACCACAAAATGCAATTATGCTTGATGTTGCCTGCGGAAGAGGTCGCCATGCAAAAGCACTCGCCGCCAAAGGTTTTGATGTCACCGGAATTGACATTGCTCCTGACAGCATCGCTTTTGCCAAACAATTTGAAAGCGACCACCTTCATTTTTATGTCCATGACATGCGATTGCCATTCTGGATAAATTATTACGACTATGCTTTTAACTTTTTCACCAGCTTTGGATATTTCAGAACCGAGCGTGAGCATTTAAATGCCATCCGCACGATTGCAGGCGCATTAAAAGAAAATGGCGTATTTGTACTTGACTATATCAATGTGGATCATGTAGAAAAACATCTTGTGCCGGAATCAAAGATTGAAATTGACGGCGTCGTCTTCAATATAAAAAGATGGTTTGATGAAGTTCATTTTTATAAAAGGATAATGATAGAAGATTCTAACATTAATGAGCATTGCGAATACACCGAAAGAATTGCAAAAATATTACCCGAAAATTTTTCGGTGATGTTTGAAAAATATGGTTTGCATATTCAGGAAATGTTTGGCGATTATGACCTGCATGAATTCGACAAAAAAAATTCTCCGAGATTGATAATGGTTGCAAAGAAAATGATAGATTGAAAAGCGAATCAATATAAAACCGCAAATCATTCATATGAAAAGATTGCTGACCATTTTTCAGTTACTCATTTTTATGTCTGCTTTTTCACAACAAAAAGTGGGGGTTTTCACTGGTCATACTGATGTCGGAGATCCAAGAATAAAAGGAAATACCGTTTATGATCCCAAAACAAAAACCTACAATATAGAGGGTGGCGGCTATAACATTTGGTTTAATCGAGATGAATTTCAGTTTGCCTATAATAAGATGCATGGCGACTTTATATTGACCGCCAATTTTGAGTTCGTCGGTTCTGCAAAAGAAGGGCATAGAAAAATCGGTTGGATGGTGAGGCAGTCTCTGGCTGATTCCGCTGTGCATGTGAGCGCGGTGGTGCATGGTGATGGATTGACTGTATTGCAATGGAGGGTAAAACCCGGTATGAATATGCGCGATCCCGAGGATGAGATCCGCGCGCCGGAAAATAAAAACAAATACAGCATTGTCCAGTTAGAAAGAAAAGGTAAAAGATTTATTATGCGCGTCGCAGAAAAAGAAGGAATGCCGTTTATTACAGTGGGTGAACATGAAATGGAAAATTTGCTTGGTGACGTGCTTGTGGGAATTTTTATTTGTTCACACAGTCCTGACCTTTTGGAAAAGGCAAAAATTGGGAATGTAACGATTAAGCATTGAAATTCTTATTTTGATTCTTTGATCATGATCAATTTTGGTCTTTCTTCAACACCCATCGTAACTGTGTTCGCTGAAATATTTTTGGTTGTTGCCTTTCCATTATCGGCATCATCCGCAAAATAAATTTCCTGCGCATTGCCAGTTGCTGTTTTCCCGACATTCAATTTATAGTTATCAACTTTTGTCCCATTGCGGGTCGGGCAATACACAAAATAGGCAACCGAGTCAGGCGATGATTGATTGCGATATTTATAAACCCAGACATTCCCGGTTTCATTAATAATTTTGTCGGGAACATATTCAGCCAGACGATTTTCAAAAGCGCTGATATAAAACCAGCCCGCATATGGCTTGATGCTTCCATCAGCATTTGCTTTTATCACCCCACTGGTTAAGTAAACATTCGGACTCGTCTCATCCTCATAATCCTGCAACCAATACAAAATATAGGCATCAAATCCTGAAAATGCCGTAGCGTTAATGGATCTTAAGATGAAAATGCCCTGACTTTGATCTGCGGAAAGTCCGGGAATGATCGGCGTCCCCTGTCTTGACTTCTGATTTTTATCGTAACCATTTTCTCCCAATATGCATGGCACGCCTGGTTCTATGCGATATGTTGCATCGCGAACTTTTGACAAACGCCAACGCAAGGAATCCTCTTCAGGGCTAATGGCATATTGCAAATTTTTTTGAGAGTAATGATGATATTGGATTCCGCCATCCCATAAGAACGCTTTATCTTTTCTCAATGTGTTGCATAAGAATTTATACACTTTAACATGATTGGTATCTAGTTCAATCAACCCACTCATCATTAATTTACTGTTGGTGTCGGCGTTCTTAATTCCGCATTTTTTGCCCAATGCATTTTCATGTCCGTCATAATCAGCACTGCTTTGCGCAAAATATTCTACCGGGTTACAATATTTATTTCCAACCCAGGTAGCGTCATCTTCATTTCCGTTTTCTAATAAGTGCAAAGAGCCACGACCTGATGAACGAGGGTTGTTTGAAATCGATAATAAATTGGTGTCGACTTTTGTGCTACCCATAAAAGCAGCGATATTCCAGAATAAATTCGCGTGACGCGCATAACTTAAGGGATCTTCGGTATCCATTCCCAATTTTGTAACACCACGACCTTTATCCGCATAACCATTTCTCGACATCCATGCGGGTAAGCCTTGCGGCGTGTACCAGGCAACACCATTAAGTTCTTTCTTCAATTTCTCCACATAGAGATAATAATCATTTATGGCTCCGTTCCAATACCCAAAATAAACAGCATTGTATTTTGCGTCAGGATATGCATGAACCGTGTCATTATCAAAATTGGCAGTGTAACAATAAAGGCGGCTATAATGAAAAGGTCTCACCCATTTCATATCAATTTCATTATAATAATTCGCTCCTAAAAATTCTTTCATCGGTTTTTTTGATAATAATGGACCGGTATATTTTAGGGATGGCGCAGAGGGGATCCTCCCCTTTGGTTTTCCGTATAAAACCATTTCGGTAATGCTGGGTGTTTGTGCGGCAAACTGAATCATCACATACTGCGAATGATCATTCAATGAAAATTTTCTCCAGCCGGCTAAGCCAACAAGTCCTTTGGTTAAAAAAGCTGATTTCAACTTCCAATGAAGCATATCGCCGGTGTAGATCCAGACGCTATCAGAGGCAAGTGCTTTGTCATAAATATAAACATCTGACAAATCATAATCAATCTGCAGATCGGCGACGATGCGATTCCCTCTTTTTCCGGCAAAATAAATATCAGCATGGTTATGTGGTTGTGGATCGGTGACCGGAATATAATTTGATGATCTGCTCTCGTCGGAGCGCGGATCAACAAAAGCGTTTTCATCAAACAGATTAAAGGGATCGCCAGCACCTTCATCTGCATAACCGCTCAGGTCGTACACATTTTCTTTATAGATCGCGGTAATTTTGGAAAATCCGTCGCTGTATTTTTTTTCGGGCAGCGCAATTTTTTGTCCTGAATTTTTACAGGATATCAGCAAGGCGAAGCCGGTAAGGAAATAGGGAATATATTTCAGCATTGGTAAGAAATTATTTTTTCTTTTTATTATTGAACACGATAAACCGAGAAGCTTCATACATTGATTGCGCTAGCAAGCGCATATTATTTTTTATTTCGTCTGTTTTTGCGTTTAGGGTAACGGGATCATTATTGATAACGGAAAGCAATTCTTCTTTGCCGGTTTGAAGGTGCCGGCGATAAAAATAATCACCCTGAACCACGCACAAATACTCCCCATAGATAAACGAAAAATGTTTGCCCTTAATATGTGCTGAATCTAAAATATCTCTGCCCAGTGTTGAATTTGTATAACGGATGTTACACAACCCGGCTAGCGTGGGCAATACATCTACCTGGGAACAAAGATCGCTGATCCGTTGTGGCGCCAATAATTTTGGAGCATATATCAACAACGGTACATGTTCTGTGGTCAGTTGCTGCTCAGTCCAGGCTTTCGGGAATCTGCTGCCTGCATCACCGGGAATTCCATGATCACCGACAAAAAGAAAAATGGTGTTATCAAAATATTTTTCTTTGGACGCAGCTTCAATGAATTTTCTATAACAGAAATCGGTGTAACGAAAGGCATTCATTTCATCATTACTTGTAAAACCGCTCAGGCGAAGGGAATCGTTTGAAACGATCATCCTTTGAAATTCATTTTCATCTTCTTTTGGAATAGTATACGGACGATGATTATCTGCTGTTTGAATTACCGCAATAAATGGTTTTGCTTGTTGAGTGAAAACATGATTGGCATTTAGAAAAAGGTTTTTATCACTCACGCCCCAAACATCAACAGATGCACTGCTGTAATTTTCCTGCTCGTATAAATGCAGGCTGTCAATATTATTCTTAAGTAATCCGCGAACGTTTGCCCAGCTAGTACTACCTCCAATAAAGTAGAATTTTTCATACCCATTAAAATCATCAATGATCGTGTGCTGATCAACGACTGCTGGGTTTCTGCTGAATGTAGCTTCCGTGGAAACATCCGGAATACCCGTAATCACTGACCAAACTCCGCGCGCTGTTCCAAATCCGGGGGTAAAACATCTGTCAAAAAAAATCCCATGTCTGCACATTTCATCAAAAAAAGGCGTTGTGTTTATGGGGTTATCAAATATAGAACTTCTGTAAGCCGCAAAGGATTCACAAATTACCACGACAACATTTGGGCTTGTGGTCAGTGTTCCTGCTCGGGGTAAAATATCTCTTTCAAAACTTAAATGCGTGGTATTGTTCGAGTCCAATCCATAATAAGGTGCAAGAACCTTATAGGCGTCTTTGGCCTTATTGATGTCGTAACTATCGTGGATAAAACTAAGTGTATTAAAAAAAGATTCAAATGGATTCAACGCAAGACTTCCTTTGTATTCGCTCCCTGACGCAAAAGCGTCGCTCCATCTTAATGGGTATTGACTCAATCTTCCAAAAATTCCCAAAGCCAGCAATAAAAAGAATGCAATAAACCATATTATCCTGCTTTTTTTTGTCGAAGATGATTTCGCCGCGCGAATTTTGCGGTAAACTTTTTTGATGAACCAATTGATTACCCAGGTACCGACGATCAGCGCGATAATTATTTTAATCACCGGGTAGGTCTGCCAAACCATTTGAGCCGAGATTTTTGCGTCCTGAAAAAAATGGAGCACACTCGCATTAAGTCTTTGCGACAGGTAACTGTAATGGGCAAGATCAACGATATAAAAAAGTAAAATCACCAAGGCCGTAAAACCAGTTATGATCAAAGCCAATCTTTTCCCCAATCTGGATTGAAATGGATTGAGCTTCGAAAAACTTCCGATAATGAGCAATACCAATAAAACGAGGCAAACATCGCGCAAATCATATCGAAGCCCCAGAACAAAAGCCTGTATTGAGTTTGAGAGATGATTATCCTCTCCCGAAAAAAGAATGAAAAACGCCACACGAAACAGGGTCATACACAACAAAAAAATAATGCCTGTCCAAAAAATCCATCTGATCAATTTAGGTATCTTTAACGTGGATATCATGTTTTTTTGAATTGGCGCTAAAATTAAAACAATTAAAATTGTTCATGGCGAATGGTTCCGAGTTCATTGCCGATACAGGGTAGGTAACGGGCAATGGATATGATTAAATTTTCATTATTAGGCTTTAAGATTTGTAAGAACCATCGACCATGAACTATCAACCACAATCCAATTATGCTGAAATTCGACTACGGGCTTTTTCACAACATCAATCAACAGTGGACAAATCATTTTTTTGATACCATTTTCCTCATTGGACGCGAATCTGAATTCTGGTATCCGTTTTATTTATTTCTTCTTGTTTTTTCATTACTCAATTTTTCCAAAAAAGGGTTATGGTGGTGCCTGGGGTTTATATTAACGGTTACATTAAGTGACATCATCAGTAGTCATATTATTAAAGAGGTCATCTTTCGTCCGCGTCCATGTGCCGACCCAAACATTGGGCCCTATGTAAGATTCATTGCAAAATACTGCCCGGTGAGTTCAAGTTTTACATCATCCCATGCCTGCAATCATTTTGCTATGGCAATGTTTATTTTTTTTACATTTAAACACACAAGCAAATGGTGGCGTTTGGTTTTCTTGTGGGCAGCTTTGATTTCGTACGCACAGGTATATGTCGGCGTTCATTATCCGTCGGATGTTTTTTGCGGCGCCATCGTCGGATCGCTGATCGGGTATTACATGAGTAAATTTTTTACAAAACAGGTTGGCATATTAAGTGTAGTAAAATAAATATTCATGATCTCTTTCATTATTTTATTTTTTTTGATCTTTTTGAACGGGCTTTTTGTGATGGCCGAGATCGCACTCGTTTCAGCCAGAAAATCCTGGCTGGAGAATAAGGCGTCACAAGGCGATGAAAGAGCGAAAGCGGCATTGCATCTTGCAGAAAATCCTGAACTTTTTCTTTCTACGGCCCAGTTGGTAATTACGCTGGTAGCTATTCTTACCGGTTTTTATTCAGGGGAAAAATTCAGTCCTTACATCCAGCCCTACATTGAAAAAATAACGATTCTTAAGCCCTATGCCAATAATATTGCAACGGTCTTGATCGTAACCGTGGTGACATTTCTGTCAATTATTTTCGGAGAATTATTACCAAAACGAACTGGTTTGTTTCGTGCGGAAATAATTGCACGATTTGTTGCACGACCCATGAATTTATTATCAACCGTGGCACATCCTATTATCTGGCTGCTCAACACGACCAGCAATTTGTTTTTTAAGCTGGTGAATATAAAACCAACAAAAGAAAGCAATGTGACCGAAGAAGAGATCAAAGCCATCATCAATGAAGGAACGGAACAAGGGGCGATTGAAGAGGCGGAGCAGGAGATCATTGAAAGAGTTTTTCATTTGGGGGATCGCAACATTACTTCATTGATGACCCACCGAAGCGACATTACCTGGTTCGACATCAATGAGAATGAAATCATCATTAAAGAAAAAATTCTAAAAGAACCGCATTCTTTTTACCCGATTTGTGACGGTGATCTGGATAATATCAAAGGATTTGTTTCCATCAAGGATCTCTATGTTGCCGATGATAATATTCCGTTCAAAGATTTTGCTACACCGGCGATGTTTGTGCCGGAAAATAACAGCGCATACAAAGTTTTGGAAAAATTCAAGCAGACAAAAATTCATTGTTGTTTTATTGTTGATGAATACGGAAGCATGCTTGGCATGATAACGTTAACGGATATCCTGGAAGCGATCATCGGCGATATTCCACAGCCAGATGTTTCCGATTATGAAATAAAAAAGCGGGATGATGGCTCTTTTCTAGTTGACGGACAAATTCCTTT
Source organism: Chitinophagales bacterium (assembly GCA_021323755.1). GTDB lineage: Bacteria > Bacteroidota > Bacteroidia > Chitinophagales > Chitinophagaceae > Puia. Next base: position 114,567 of record JAJPKJ010000074.1, read on the forward strand.
TTACGATTTTCTCAGCCATTTTGATAAAGCAGACTGGATGAATGAAGGCGAACAGGAATTTGATACATTGGCAGGATTTATTCTGCACCAATTAGAACGCATTCCTGAAACTGGCGAAACTTTGCAATGGAAGGATTTTAAGTTTGAGATCATCGATATGGACGCGCAGCGAATCGATAAAGTGTTGGTGACGTTAATAAAACCGGAAGACAAAGATGAAGATGGCGATGCCTGAATAATTGATGATGGAAGTCACAACCTGCCCGCAAATCACCACTCAAAACTCGCATTGCTGTTCGGATTGGTAACTTCCAGACTCTTTCGGTTACCCATCACCGATACATGCATAATATTTATCTCGCTTTCAAAAGTTTCGTATAATATATTATTCATAACGTCAATTCTTTTTACGGCCGGCACATTATTGACCTGAAAATAGCTCCAGGTTGCTTCCGCCTGGTTTTCGCTTCCGACAAATTGCAGGGGCTGTAATTTACCATCCACTTTGATCTGCAGATGTTTCTGTATATATTCAAAGATCATTTTATCCGAGGCATTTTTATCTTTGGGTTCAGTCAGATCGGCTTTTGTATGGAAGACCTTTTCCAGTGCTTTTTCAAAATCGTTGGTAAACATCTTGCAACTAATTTCCAGCGTTTTGTCTTTTGCATTGTGATTGATCTCCGTAACACTCACATAAAAAGGATGGTTATTGGATGAATAAACCCCATTATTCTGCGCAAAGCTGAATATAAGCGCCGCAATCATCCACTTAACTAATGATGTAGCCATTTAACAAATATATTTTTTCAGCACAAAAGTCTGATTTATTTTGAAACTTCTAATTGCAATGGGAGACTTTAATCTTTATTTCAAACTCGGGACGCAACACATTCTTACATGGGAGGCAATGGATCATATATTATTTGTGTCTGCATTGTGCCTGCGTTATCTATTAAGCGACTGGAAAAAAGTTGTTGTACTGGTCACTGCATTTACCATCGGGCATTCCGTTACGCTTGCATTAAGTGCGTTGGAGATTGTTCATTTTCCGGCAAGATGGATCGAGTTTTTTATCCCGCTCACCATTGTAGCAACGGCTATTAATAATTTATTACAAAGAAAAAATCAAATAGAACATCCTGCAAAGCTGCCTTTGATCTATTTCTTTGCTTTATTTTTTGGATTGATTCACGGGCTTGCATATGCGAATACTTTTTTAAGTTTGGAAGGTAAGGAAGGATTGGTGCTGCATTTGTTTGCATTTAATGTTGGTATTGAAGTGGCACAATTATTAGTGGTAGCAATTGTACTTATAATTTCATTTATATTCGTGCAACTACTAAAACTGCGGAGGCTTTTGTGGATGCGCATTGCGTCGGCAGTCATTCTGATCGCATCAATAAAAATGGCTGTAGAAAGATTTCCATAGTATAAAACCAAATAGAATAACAATGAGAAAGTTTTTATTTCTGATCTTGTGCTCCTTCGCTTCCATGGCATTGTGGGCGCAGGACATCCAAAACAATCCAGGTTCCAATCACGGAAACAAATTCGAACAATTAGGGACCATTCTGCCAACGCCCAATGAATACCGCACAGCGAGCGGCGCTCCGGGACCAAAATACTGGCAGCAACGTTGCGATTATAATATTCAATGTAAGTTGGATGAAGACAAACAATGGTTAAGCGGAAAAGAAACCATTACGTATTTCAACAATTCGCCGGATGTGCTTACGTACCTGTGGCTGCAGTTAGATGAAAATGAACACAGCTCAGCCAACAATGCAAATTACCAGGATGGAAGCCGCATGCAAAAAATCGTTAGCGACCAGGCAGAAGATATGATGGAAAGGCAAGCTGCGAAAAATGATTATGGTGATAACATTACCAAACTCACAGACTCCACGGGTCTTGATCTTCATTACACCCTCAACAAGACCATGATGCGGGTTGAATTGCCAAAGCCACTAAAGCCCGGCCAAAAATTTGTTTTTAAAGTAGAATGGAATTATCACATCAGCGACCGCATGAAATTTGGAGGCCGTGGTGGTTACGAATATTTTCCGGAAGATGGCAATTATCTTTTTACCATGACGCAATGGTATCCGCGCTTATGTGTGTATAGCGATTTCCAGGGATGGCAGAACCACCAATTCACCAGTCGTGGCGAGTTTGCATTAACCTTTGGAAATTTCAAAGTACAGATGACCGTTCCTGCCGATCATATCATCGGCGCCACAGGCGAATGCCAGAATTATCAGCAGGTATTGTCTCCAGCAGAATTTGCCCGCTGGAAGCAAGCGCAAACAACAAAAGAGCCTTTGCAGATTGTAAATCTTCCCGAGGCAACCGCAAAAGAAAAGACAAAAAGCAAGGAGACAAAAACCTGGATATTTAAAGCAGATAATGTGCGCGACTTTGCATGGGGCAGCAGCCGCAAATTTGTTTGGGATGCAATGCCCGCAAATGTTGAAGGCAAAAAAGTAATGTGCATGAGTTATTATGGGAAAGAGGCATATGGATTATACAGTAAATTCTCAACCAAGGCCGTCGCCCATACGATCAAAACATATTCTCATTTCACGATACCCTACCCTTATCCTGTTGCACAAAGTGTGGAAGCAGCTAACGGTATGGAGTACCCGATGATCTGTTTCAATTTTGGAAGAACAGAAAAAGACGGCACCTACAGCGAATCAACAAAATATGGGATGCTGGGCGTGGTGATCCATGAAGTAGGTCATAATTTTTTCCCGATGATCGTAAACAGTGATGAACGCCAGTGGACCTGGATGGACGAAGGTCTGAACACCTTTGTTGAATATCTTACTGAAGAATTGTACGATAATAAATTTCCGGTGCGTCGCGGACCTGCCTATACCATTACAGACTACATGAAGTTACCCAAGGATCAGCTGGAACCGATAATGACAAACTCCGAAGACATTGTTCAGTTCGGACCAAATGCCTATTCCAAGCCTGCGACAGGTTTAAATATTCTTCGCGAAACAATTATGGGTCGTGATCTTTTCGATTATGCGTTTAAAGAATATGCACGCAGATGGGCTTTCAAGCATCCAACGCCCGCCGATTTTTTCAGAACAATGGATGATGCAAGCGGCGAAAATCTAGATTGGTTCTGGCGCGGATGGTTTTATGGGATTCAGCCCTGTGATATTGCGATAGACAGTGTGAAATGGTTCAAAGCCGACCTGGAAAATTTTCCTAAGAAAGTGGATACCATTCGCATGCAGAGTATCGCAAAGCCACAGGTGAATTCATTTGAGGATGTTTCTAAAATAAGAAATCGCGAGGACAAGAACATTACTTTCCTCACTGATGCCGATACTGCTCTCCGTGATTTTTATTGGAAATATGATCGCGGAATTGCTCCTTATGACACAACAAAATATGCGCAGCATGTTGAGCAATATAATGAACCCATGGATGAGGCCACGAAGCAAAAATTTGCAAATAAAAATTTTTACGAGATACATTTCAGCAATAAAGGCGGATTGGTAATGCCGATCATTATTGAATGGACATATAAAGATGGAACCAAAGAAGTGGATCGAATTCCAGCACAGGTCTGGCGCAAGAGCGAGGACAAACTCACAAAAGTATTTATGAAAGATAAAGAGGTTGCCTCCATCAAACTTGACCCGATGCGCGAAACAGCCGATATTGATGAAAGCAATAACACCTGGCCAAAAGTGGAAGAGCAAAGTAAATTCCAGATATTTAAAGCAAGACAAGCACAACAACGGGCAATCCCCAATGCGAATAATCCAATGCAGAAAGCGGCGGAAAAAGACAAGAAGGCATTTTAATCAGACTCCCCAGAATGTAAAAACCCTGAAAAAATTTTCAGGGTTTTTATTTTATCAGCAACTAATTTCCAACAGTTCCGTCCCGTACTTTTATTTTCTTTTTGCCCGCATTCTTTTTTTGATAATCCAGTACTTCTTTGGGAACTATTTTACTTTTTGTTGAGTCAGGGCTGTTGATTTTTGCTGTTGCTTTTGGTATCTCTAATTGTCCAATGGTATAGTTTTCAGTTTTATAAACTGTTCCTGTTGACGGATCATAATATTTCCATGCCCCGTTTCTAATGGCAACACCTTCATTTTTTACGATCACCGTTTTATAATGATCCAAATGATCAACATCTTCAATATCAAAAGTGTCATATTGTTTGTTTGGATTGAGTGCCTTCCAGCTTTCTTCGCGCAATAGTTCCCCGGAGCTGGTATAATATTTACAAACCCCATCTTTATTTCCCCATTTGTAAAATTCAACGCCAATCAAGTCTCCCATCAGGCTATATTGCCGCCATACGTCTTCTTTTCTTCCGTCTTTATACAAACCCTCTTCTTCAAAGCCGGGTTCACCACGCACTTCGTCATGATGGATCACCCATTTCCCCTGTTTCATGTCTTTCTTATCTATGCAATTCAACGTGTCGCCTTTGGCGCCGATAGCGTAAGTTTTGCATTGAGCATATGCATTCGCGGAAATCAATAATAGCAAGGCAAGAATATAGCGCATCTTTAGTAAGTTTGATGTCTTATTAATAAAACGAAAATCGTTCCAATTTATGATTTTCAAATCAGACTGGTTTTGTACAAAACTACAACTCATTTTTTGCGCGTTATTATTATTTGGCGTTGATACCATTGCGCAGGTGAAACCAACGCCCGTTGAAGAACGGTTATCATCGTTTGCAAAAAGAAAAGAATTGGAAAGGAAATCTTTACTGAAAGATATTTCTTTCCGCAGCATCGGACCTTCCGTGATGAGCGGACGCGTCGTTGATGTAGAGGTTAATCCCGATGATCCCACTGAATTTTATGTTGCCTATGCTTCTGGCGGACTATGGCACACAAAGAACAATGGACAATCCTTCACTCCGGTCTTTGATTCACTCGATATTCTTACCATCGGCGATATCGCCGTGAACTGGAAATCAAAAACGATTTGGGTTGGCACCGGTGAAGTGAATAGCAGTCGCTCATCATATGCCGGTGTTGGCGTTTATAAGAGTAATAATAACGGCAAGACATGGGATTATCTAGGTTTGCCCGAATCCCAGCATATCGGAAAGATCTTATTGCACCCAACGGATAATAATATTGCATGGGTCGCCGTGCTCGGACATTTATATTCACCCAATAAAGAACGTGGCGTCTACAAAACAATTGATGGTGGAAAAACATGGAAGCAGGTCTTGTACATTGATGATAATACTGGCGCAATCGATCTGGATATTAATCCGCAAAATGCAAATGAATTATATGCTTCGATGTGGTACAGAACACGCAGCGCATGGAATTTCGTTGAAAGCGGAAGCACAAGCGGCATCTACAAGAGCAACGACGGGGGAAATAATTGGCAGTTAATGACAAAGCCGGGTGCGGGATTTCCAACAGGCGATCATATCGGAAGGATTGGGGTTGCTGTTTGTCAAAAAGATCCGGGGATCGTTTATGCTGTTGTTGATAATAATTTCCATAGACCTGACACCGCCAAGAAGAAAACAGATACTTCGAAATATGTATTGAAAGATTTTGAAAATATTTCAAAAGAAGAATTTGAAAAATTAGATAACAATAAGCTAGACAGTTTTCTTAAGAAAAATCGCTTCCCTGCCAAGGACACGGCCCAAGCTGTAAAAAAACTCGTTCGAGAAAATAAAATTAGACCAACGGCCATACACGATTATTTGTTTGACGCAAACGAGGCATTATTCAACACACCGATAGTCGGCTGCGAAGTATACCGAAGCGATAATGGTGGTGTCAGTTGGAAAAAAATGAATCAAAAAGGCATGTCCCTTTACAACACTTATGGGTATTATTTCGGAAAGGTCTTCGTCTCACCAACAAACGACGATAAGATCATTATCACCGGATTTGACATTGAACTTTCAAACGACGGTGGCAAGACATTCAAAGTAATTGACAAAGGAAATACGCACGCAGATTATCACGTGTGCTGGATAGATCCAAAACGAGACGATCATTTTATCATTGGCAACGATGGCGGCTGCAACATCACTTATGATGATGGCGCACATTGGTTCAAGGCGAATTCACCAAGCGTCGGGCAATTTTATTCAGTAACGGTTGATGATGCCAAACCATATAATGTATATGGTGGCTTGCAGGACAATGGCGTGTGGTGGGGACCTTCAACAAATAAAGAAAGTGATTACTGGCATGCGAGCGGCGCATACCCGTACAAAGCGGTGAATGGTGGTGATGGCATGCAGGTTCAGGTTGACACCCGGGACAACAACACCGTTTATAGCGGATCGCAATTTGGATTTTATTCTCGCAATAAAAAATCCGATACGCAGGAAGATGACGACTTACCTGAAACTGCAGAAAATAATAATGCTGCTGCTGTGGATGTCGGTACTGCTACCAATAATGATGATGATAAGCCCTTATTTATTCACCCGCAAAATGATCTGGGGCAAACACAGTTCCGGTTTAACTGGCAAACGCCAATTTTATTGAGTCGCCATAACCAGGATGTATTTTATTTTGGGAGCAATAAATTTCATCGATCTCTGCACAAGGGCGAAAATCTGGAAGCCTTGAGTGAGGATCTTACAAACGGAAAAAAAGAAGGTAATGTACCGTATGGAACGATAACCACCCTGACCGAATCACCTTTAAAATTCGGATTAATATATGCAGGAACTGATGATGGCAATATTCAAATGTCAAAAGATGGTGGTTATACATGGACGCTGGTAAGTAAAGCATTACAAAAAAGCGAAAAATTGCCTGCCGGACTCTGGGTGTCGCGTGTTGTTGCCTCGCAACATAAGGAAGGGAGGGTATATGCCACATTAAGCGGTTATCGCAATGACAATTTTAAGGCTTATGTTTTTGTGAGTGATGACTATGGAGCAACCTGGAGATCCATTTGCAAGGACCTGCCCATGGAGCCTGTTAATATTATCCGAGAAGACCCGAAGTACGACAGCATCTTGTATGTTGGCACAGACGGCGGTTTATATGTAAGCATCGATGCAGGAAATGGTTTTATGCAATGGGATGCGGGTTTGCCAAGATCAGTTCCTATTCATGATATTGCGATTCAACAAAGAGAAAATGAGATCGTACTGGGAACTCACGGAAGAAGTTTATATGTTGCAAAATTGGACAGCGTGCAGGTTTTATTAAAGAACCCGGACTTCCTGCAAAAGAAGAAGCTTGCGCTTAATAGATCTTCTGTGATAATAACTGCGGAAAGAAATGCAGCGAAAAAGATTGATGATTAGGTATTTTTGATAGCAAACTGACTGACATGAAAATATTTTTGGCATTATTACTAATGATTGGATCTCTATCATTGAAGGCGCAAAAAATGACGATCGCGCAGATGAAAACGGAATTGGAAAAATCGCCGAACTCCCCCCTTTACGCAAAAGATGTTTTAAAAAAGAAATTCAAATTGGATACGATTGTTATTACCAGAACAAACTTTTTTAATAGTCTGGCTGACAGTCTCGCTTATCATGGAAAAATAAAAAAAGTCTATGGTCCTTTTGGTGAAAATGGCAACCGCTTTCTTGTTCAGGTATTGGCAAAATTACCAAACACTTTTTATCGCATAAGCCAGATTTATATTGACACGTCGGTGTTCCGTTTTAAGTTCGCCGACTCTTTAGGAGATTTGATCCTGGAGAAAATAAAGAATGGAACAGGGACATTTGAGCAGTTCGCAAGGACTTATTCAATGGGCGGAGAAGCTATTTCCAACGGCGACCTGGGCTGGGTTGCACGCGGCGTATTGATACCAACTATCGAGCGTGAGGTAATCAAAAGGAAAAAGGGAGAAGTGTTTAAAATATGGAGCAGAAAGGGACTGCATATAATCAAAAAAACGGAAGACCCAAAAGAAGATAATGGCGCTGCCTTAATGATGCGGATCTTTTTATAAGAAATATTGAAGCGCGAGTTCATAACCTTTCAACCCCAATCCGGAAATGGTGCCTTTGCATTTGGCAGAAACATGAGAAATCTTTCTGAACTCCTCACGGGCATGCACATTCGAAATATGCACTTCTATGGTTTTCGTTTTTATTGCGGCGATGGCATCTCCAAGAGCAACGGATGTGTGGGTGTAGCCGCCGGGATTAATAATGATGCCTGCATAAGAGAAACCAACTCTTTGTAATTCATTTATTAATTCACCTTCAACATTACTTTGAAAATAGCTGAATTCGACAGCCGGGTATTTTTGCCTGAGATTGATCAGATAATCATCAAATGTTTGATCACCGTAAACTGTTGGCTCCCGAATGCCGAGTAAATTTAAATTTGGCCCGTTGATGATGGCTATTTTCATTGGTGAAGTTTTTGAGATTTATATGTAAGATACATCAACAAACAAAAAATTCAATGTGGTGATGCCGACGAAAGGATCATGACGCGATATTATAAACCCGCATTACGGAAATTGGTATTCAAAATCAATTCTTGCTCTTTTTTATCATTTCGATAAAATCATCAAACAAGTAACGGCTGTCGTGAGGGCCTGGTGTGGATTCGGGGTGATATTGAACAGAAAACGCCGGCTTGTCTTTTAATCGAATTCCTTCGATGGATTCATCATTAAGATTAACATGCGTGACCTCCACATTGGCCGCTTTTTTTACTGCAGCCGGATCAACACCAAAACCGTGATTTTGTGTGGTGATCTCGCAACGACCGCTGATGATATTTCTTACCGGATGATTTAACCCGCGGTGACCATGATGCATTTTGAAAGTGGGAATATCATTGGCGAGCGCGAGTAGCTGGTGACCGAGACAAATTCCAAACAAAGGTTTATTTTCTTTAAGAATTTCTTTCACTGTCTCCACCGCGTAGCTCATTGCGGCTGGATCGCCCGGACCGTTTGAAATAAAATAGCCGTCGGGGTTAAATTCTTTTAGTTTTTTTAATGAGGTTTTTGCGGGAAAAACTTTTACATATGCGCCGCGAGCGGTCATGCATTTTACAATGTGTTGCTTGATGCCATAATCAAGGACAGCAATTTTGATTTCCGATTTTTCATCGCCGGACTCATATTCTTTTTCTGTGCTCACAAAGGAAGCGAGCTCCAACCCATCCATGGATGGTGTTTTCGCGAGTTCTTCCTTCAATTGATCAATATCGGTCGTTACTGAAGAGATGATGCAATTCATCGCGCCTTTTGTGCGCACATGCGCAACCAAAGCTCTTGTATCAACACCTTCGATGCAAACAATATTATTTTGTTTCAGGTAATCGTTCAGAGAGCCATTTGCCATTTTCCGCGAATACTGTTCTTCTAAATTTCTTCCGATCAATCCGCGAATTTTTACGCTGTTTGATTCTACATCAGAATCTTTTACACCATAATTGCCAATATGGACGGTGTTCATGATCAAAACCTGCCCATAATAACTTGGATCGGTAAAAACCTCCTGGTAACCCGTCATTCCGGTATTAAAGCAAATTTCCCCGGTTGTTGTGCCGACTTTTCCAAATGCTTTTCCGTAATGAACCGAACCGTCTTGCAATAATAAAACCGCTGTTTGATAAGAAGGATTTAAAGACATCTTTGATAAAAGTTTTGCAAAGAAAAGAAATTAGTAGTTGATGATTGTTATTACTTTTTCACATTCCTTATTTAAACAAAAAGGCAGAACCTTTAACAGGTTCTGCCTTTGCATAAAATATTTCGGCATTATTATTCAGCTGCTTTTTCTTCTTTTTTAGTTTCTGTTTTTTCTTCTGTAGCCGCATCCGCTTTTTTGCGGGCGCTTCCACGACGTGTCCTTTTTCCAGCTTCCTTTGATTCACCTTTTCCTTTGCCATATACTTCGTTGAAATCTACCAGCTCTATCATTGCTGTTTCCGCATTATCACCAACACGAGCTCCCAGTTTAATGACGCGTGTATAGCCTCCCGGACGACCGGCAACTTTTTCAGCAACAGGTCCGAATAATTCGGTGATTGCATGTTTATCCTGCAGATAGCTGAATACAACACGGCGCTGATGCGTGGTGTTTTCTTTTGCTTTGGTAATGAGAGGTTCAACGTAAACGCGCAAAGCTTTTGCCTTGGCTAGAGTAGTAACAATTCTTTTGTGCTCGATCAGCTGGACGGCGAGATTGCTCAACAACGCTCTTCGATGTGAGGCTGTCCTGCTAAGATTTTTGATTTTGTCTCCGTGACGCATGACTGTAGGTTTTAATTCGGCTGCACCGTGTCAGGAATTGCAGCCTACTTATTTATTAATATGCTGATTATTCGTCTTCGATCTTCAGCTTGCTAAGATCCATTCCAAAATGCAATCCTCTCTCTCCCAATACCTGCTCTATTTCAGCAAGAGATTTTTGCCCGAAGTTTCTGAACTTCATCAGATCTTCCTGTTCATAGGTAACCAATTCACTGAGGCTATTGATCTTGGCTGCTTTCAGGCAGTTGAATGCACGAACAGAAAGATCGAGATCTTCCAGCGGCGTCTTCAACATTTTGCGCAATTGCAAAGTTTGTTCATCAACAAGGTCTTCTTTCTTTTCTTCTTTGTTATCGAAAGTGATATTCTCATCGGTGATGATCATCAAATGCTGGATCAAAATGCGGGATGCCTGCTTTACTGCTTCTTCAGGATGGATAGTTCCGTCAGTGGCAACTTCCATGATCAGTTTCTCGAAATCCGTGCGTTGTTCCACACGCGTATTTTCGATGGAATATTTTACATTCTTTATGGGCGTAAAAATGGCATCGGTCGGTATATAACCAAACGGAGCATCTTTTGGCTTGTTATCTTCAGCAGGAACATAGCCACGCCCTTTGCCGATCGTGATTTCAATATCTAATTTTGCTGATGCGTCAAGCGTACAGATCAACAATTCCGGATTCATCACTTCAAAGCTTGGAGTAGCTTCGCCGATATTGCCTGCAGTAAAATCAGTTTTATTCTTCAAATTCAAACTGATCTTTTCTTGGCCAACTTCATGGTCCACTTTCTTCTTAAAACGAACTTGTTTAAGATTCAAGATTATTTCCACCACATCTTCGGTAACGCCTTTTAATGTCGCAAACTCATGGTCTGCCCCTTCAATCTTCACTCCAACAATGGCATAACCTTCCAAAGAGTTCAATAAAACCCTGCGCAATGCATTACCAATTGTTACACCATAACCTGGTTCCAATGGACGGAACTCGAATTGTGCTTCAAAATCAGTTGCTTTCTGCAAAATGATCTTGTCTGGTTTCTGGAAATTTAAGATAGACATATTATATATTTACGATTTTTTGATTGATTAATACCTTCCACCCAATAGCGATCAGCTATTATTTAGAATACAGCTCAATGATCAATTGTTCTTTGATGTTTTCAGGAACACTTTCACGTTCAGGGTAGGCAATAAAAGTTCCTTTGAATTCTGTTGCATTCCAGTCCAGCCAGGTAATTTTATTCACTTTCACTCCCATCTGACTGGTAATACCCGTGTTCGCCTGTGAGGATTCTTTCAAACCGATCACATCGCCGGGCTTTAATTGAAAAGAAGGAACGTTTACCACAACATCATTAACAGTAATGTGTTTATGTGTTACCAACTGGCGTGCCGCCGGACGTGATGTTGAAATTCCCAAACGATACACGGTGTTATCCAAACGAGCTTCTAATAATTTAATGAGATTATCACCGGTAACCCCCTTTCTGCGGGATGCTTCCACAAATGTTTTATGGAACTGGCGCTCCAATAAACCATAAGTGTATTTTGCTTTTTGTTTTTCTTTCAACTGCAGGGCATATTCACCCAAGCTTTTCCTTTTGCGCGTTGCGCCATGTTGACCAGGAGGATTACTGTTCTTGGTTAAATACTTTCCGTTGCCTAATATAGGCTCTCCAAAAATGCGTGAGATCTTCGTTTTCGCGGCTCTGTAGCGTGCCATAAATTTATGTTTTGATTTTTTGGTGACGATGCATTATCAGTAAAAATCTAAAATGAATAATGCATCCTTTAATTTATTATCGATCTCTGATCTGATGATCTTTCGATCTGCTAAGATCTCAAAATCCCAGGATCAAAGGATCAGAAATTTCTATACTCTTCTTTTCTTTGGGGGGCGACAGCCGTTATGCGGCAATGGTGTAACATCTTTTATCATCACCACTTCAATTCCGGAATTAGCTATGGAACGAATTGCACCTTCTCTGCCCGAACCAGGACCTTTCACAAATACATCTACTCTTTTCAAACCAGCGTCAAATGCGGTTTTAGCAGCATCTGCAGCAGCCATTTGCGCAGCATAAGGGGTGTTCTTTTTAGAACCCTTAAAACCCATTTTACCTGCTGTGCTCCAGGAAATGATCTGTCCCTGTTTATTGGTAATGCTGATAATGATATTGTTGAAACTCGCAGTAATGTGAGCATCACCATACGTGTCAACCTTAACCACTCTTTTCTTTGCTGCAACCTTAGCGCTTGGCGCTTGTGCTTTTGCCATAATAATTTATTTCTGATGTCTGATTTGTTGATTTAGTAATTCTCAAAATCAGAAATCACTAAATCATAAAAAATTGGTTTTATTTTTTAGCCGCCACTTTTTTCTTACCGGCAACTGTCTTACGTTTTCCTTTGCGTGTACGGCTGTTGGTACGGGTGCGCTGACCACGAACCGGCAACCCTTTACGATGACGCAAACCGCGGTAGCAAGCAATGTCAAGCAATCGCTTTATGTTCAATTGAACTTCGGAGCGCAATGCTCCTTCCACTTTCAATTCATTGGTAATGATATTACGAATAGCATTCAGTTCCTCATCATTCCATTCATTCACTTTTTTATCCAAACTGATTCCTGCTTTGTTCAAAATATATTGAGCGGTTGAGCGACCGATACCGAAAATATAGGTAAGTCCGATCTCTCCTCTTTTATTTTTTGGTAAATCAACACCAGCGATACGAGCCATAATTTATTTACGATTTACGATGTTAGATGCACGATTTTTTTTAATTCGCACATGCATAATTAATTATTGATTAATTACCCCTGTCTTTGTTTAAAACGAGGGTTCTTTTTGTTGATCACATAAAGCTTGCCTTTTCGTCTGACGATTTTGCAATCTGCGCTTCTTTTTTTTATGTATGCTCTTACTTTCATTGTATTCAGCTTTATTATTTATATCTGAAAATGATTCTTCCTCTGGTTAAATCATATGGGCTCATTTCAACTCCGACTTTGTCACCAGGTAAAATGCGGATGTAGTTCATTCTCATTTTCCCGGAGATCGTTGCCAGTATCTCATGTCCGTTTTCCAACTTCACCTTGAACATAGCATTAGACAAGGCTTCTACGATCGTTCCATCTTGTTTAATGAGTGCTTGTTTGGCCATACAATTTTTGGGAGCGCAAAGATATGAATAACCGGCCAAATACGAAAATCTGTTATAAAAATAATTTATTTGGGGAAAACTTTGATTTTGATGGCGCTAAAGGGGCTAATCTTTATCCAAATGAACCTTTGTCATTTGAAGATAATGGTTCTGCAATTCATGCACGGTAATGGGGTGAACCATGTGTCGGCGGTCTTCCCGGTACCACATTTCAAAAGCCGAAAAATCGTCCTTTTTCGTTAACAATATCCTGAATGCGTCTTTTTTATACTTTACGGTGCCATCGCCGTTCTCTACCTTTTCAAACCCAAATTTCTGTAATTGACTGTCGTTTAAAGCAATAGCAAAGATCTGATCGGGTGTATACCAAAAATCCTGAACTTCAGTTTGAACGCAGGCCTCTTTGTCCTCATGATCAAGATCGATCACTTCACCCTCCGATTTCTTCCCTTCGTATTCTACCTGGACAATATCTCCGATTTTAAGTTCATTAAATTTAATCATACGGCTTTTGTTTTATTATTTTCGAATTTACGAAAGCTTGTCAAAAAAAATGAAAAATTCAATTCTACCCGACAAAAAAAAATTATCTTCACGTTATGAATTCTCCAAAAAACAGATTGGATCGAAAAGTACTAATCCTGGCCTTTTTGGCGGTGACCCTATTTTTCATGGCCTGCGCCAAAGGAATTACTCCGTATGAAGCTGCCAATGGAAAGGCTAAATGCGGAAACTATCTCAAGTAGCATTTGACAGATAATAGGATCAATTTTCTGATCAGTACTAAATCGCCGGTTTTACATCAAAGTCATTCCGACCAACTCATAATGTAATCCGGATTCTCGATTTGCAGCGCTTCCTGGGTCAACATCAATGGATGAAATGTATCAACCATTACAGCAAGTTCTTTTGTTTCTTTTGCACCGATACTTTTTTCAACGGCTCCCGGATGCGGACCGTGTGGTATCCCGCCCGGATGCAGGGTCATCATTCCCCGCGTCACATTTTTACGACTCATAAAATCGCCATCAACATAATAGATCAACTCATCGCTATCGATATTGCTATGATTATACGGAGCAGGAATGGCCAGTGGATGATAATCAAAAAGTCGCGGACAGAATGAGCACACGACATAATTATTCCCTTCAAAAGTCTGGTGAACCGGAGGCGGCTGATGCACACGTCCTGTTATCGGCTCAAAATCGTGGATGGAAAATGCGAATGGATAACAATATCCATCCCATCCAATGACATCAAAAGGATGATGTCCGTAATGAATGCCGTAAAGCATTCCCTTCTTTTTTGTTTTGATCACAAAATCTCCTTTTTCATCAATGGTAACCAGGTCTTTTGGCGGCCGGATATCTCTTTCGGTATAAGGCGAATGCTCCAGTAACTGCCCGTATCTGCTCAGGTATTTCTTGGGAAAGCGGATCGGGCTTAACGATTCTACCAAAAACAAACGGTTATGAATATCCGTAAACTCCATTTGATAAATGGTGCCGCGCGGGATGATCAGGTAATCTCCATATCCAAAAGCCAAATTACCATACATGGTTCTTAATGTACCGCTTCCTTCATGAACAAAGATCAATTCATCCGCGTCTGCATTCTTAAAAAAATAATCTTTCATTCCCGCTTCAGGGGCAGCCAGCGAAATCTGACAATCATTATTGACCAAAATCGTTTTTCGACTTTGCAAAAAGTCCTTTTCCGGTCTGATCTTAAATCCTTCGAAGCTCCGGTGCTTCAGCATTTTCTCCTCGGCTATTCTTGGAGCAACAGAATATGGGTCATCGGTTTTGATAATCTCTGTCGGGGGGTGACAGTGATACAGCAATGAATAATCGTTTGAAAAGCCTTCTGTGGAAAATAATTGTTCGGCATATAAAGTTCCATCGGGTTTGCGAAATTGTGTGTGACGCTTATGCGGAATATTTCCGAGTTTATAATAATATGGCATGGCAAGAATTGAAAATTATTAATTAAAATACGATAATCACAAAAAATCATCATTAATTTCCGTGATCAAAATTACTGATTCTTCATTTTCATTTTCAGATTATTAAATGCAACAATTAATAACGGCAGGATTGGTGGTGATAAGAGATCGAAAATTGTTACTGGCTTTCAGCAAAAATAAAAATGCCTGGTATTTACCCGGTGGCAAAGCGGATGATAATGAAACAATTTCGATGGCCCTAATCCGTGAAATAAAAGAAGAACTGAACATGATCCTTGATCCCAAAAAACTGGATTATTACACCCATATTTCTGCGCCTGCATTTGGGGAATATCCTGAGATCATCATGGAACAGGATTGCTTCTTGTATCCGCTTGATTCGACTCCGAGACCGGGTGCAGAAATCAAGGATATAAAATATTTCAATGGCAATTCCTATTCACTGGAAACGCAGGTCCCGGGCGTTATTTTATTGATGAAAAAATTACAGGAAGATGATTTGATTGATTAATTCAAAACACCCACTCACATTCCCGGAAACCATGGACGGCCTATCTCTCGGAATGGCCAGGGCACCGAGGCAAGGATGATCACGAAAGCAATAAAGAAGAACCAAAATGCTTTTTTAAATTTCAATGTATCCAATGCAGCTTTTTTTGATGCGCTGTTGCCGACCGTGATCAGTATTATCGCTATCAACATTGCCGTTGGATGTTCTATCAGAAAAAACCGGTAGAAATTATCTTTCATCACATTGACACCCTGTGGGATTCCGGCACCAACAATTCCGTATTTCCCAAAAAACAGCAAATACAATCCGACCAGGAAATTAAGATGTGCGGAAATCAATGTGAATAGAAATAATTTTCTGTCGCTCGTTGTAAAGGTTTTTTTATTCATCCAACCGTTTAAACTTTTTATTATCGAAGCCAATAATAAAATAATAATTACCCAACGTAAGACATTGTGTAATGCTACCATTGCTGTTTGCATAATCAAGAATTAAAAATTGAAGATCATTTGCTAATATTCCACAATATAGTGCTGATAATCGTATTAAATTCAAACCACAAATGAAAAGCTATTCCACCCAATCGGCAATAAAGATATTGATATCGCGCGTGTCCCCGCTGTTCCTATTACTGCTGAAAACGATCTTTTTTCCATCCGGACTAAACATGGGGAACGCATCAAAACCATTATCCCGGCTCACTTTCTCCAGTCCATTACCATTGATATCCGTCAAATACATGTTGAATGGAAAACCGCGGGCATATTCATGGTTACTGCAAAAAATGATCCGCTTGCTATCGGGTAAAAAATTTGGAGCCCAATTGGCCTGTCCATAGTGGGTGATCTGTTTCACGTCGCTGCCATCTGCGTTTGCCGTAAATACTTCCATGCTTGTCGGCGCTACAAGATTTTGTCGCAGTAGATTTTTATAATCAGCAACCTCTTCAGGCGTTTTTGGGCGTGATGCGCGCCACACAATTTTCTTCCCATCGGCGCTGAACCAGGCACCGCCATCGTAGCCAAGAGTATTGGTGATGCGCTTTACCTTATAGGTATTTAAATCCATAATATACAAATCCAGATCGCCATCGCGCATCGAAGTAAATATCATTTTTTTTCCGTCGGGAGATAGGGTTGCTTCTGCGTCATAGCCCGGCGTATCAGTAAGTCTCTTCACTATTTTTCCGTCGAGATCAGCCATAAAAATATCATAGCTCTGATAGATCGGCCAAATATATCTTTTCATTTTTTGCCTGTCGGGAACTGGTGGACAACTGTCACCGCCCAGATAAGTGGACGCATAAATAATGTGTTTGCCATCTTTTGTAAAGAATCCGCAAGTCGTCCTTCCTTTGCCACTACTGATCATTTTGGGTTCGAATTTTTGATCCGGGCTTTCGGGGATCCTGCCGATATACATTTGATCGCACATCACATTCTCTTTTTCATTTTTATGCTGAAAGATCAAATACTTTCCATCAAAACTGAAATAAGCTTCGGCATTATCACCCCCAAAGGTGAGCTGCCGGATATTGCTGAAATGTTTTTCCTGCGGATATAAAACAGTGTCGCTACTGATCTTTTGTTCGAATGGGAAAGAGATATTCTTTTTGTGAAATGAGACAATTGTTAAAAAAAATGCTGAAGAAATTAACAAGCAGCCACTAAATTTTTTCATGCCAGTTGCGTTTAAAGAATTGAATCGCGAAATTCAAGTTTCCATTTTTTATAAATGTCAGGCGATTGTCAAAATTAAGATAACTTAAATCAGTTAGTTTTGTTTAATGAAAAAGTTTTCAAGATCATTTCCAATAATTATGTTGTCTGCGATCATCTTCTTTGCGGGTTGCAATATTCGTGAAAATAATGCGAAAGATGATCTGCTGAAAAGCCCGCCTTATGCTGCATTAACAGACAGTATTGAACAATTTCCGAAAAACGCATCATTGCTTTTAAAAAGAGCGGAATTGTTAACTCAAAATAATATGCACGAAGTCGCTTTTGATGACTTTAAAAAATCCTGGGAAATAGATCCGTCTGAAAAAACCGCCCTTGAGTATGCATCAAATCTCTCCATCACCAATAAAGCAAATGAAGCGGAGAAATTACTGCAGGATTGCATGATAAAGTTTCCGGCCAATGAAGAATTTAAACGACTTTTAAGCGATTTATTGGTGCAGTCGGGAAGAACAACAAAAGCGATTTCCCTATTTGACGACATGATCAAAAATGATTCTTCAAACGCTGATGCCTGGTATGAAAAAGGAAGATTACTCGAACAATCCCACGACACACCAAATGCTATTGCCGCATTAAGTCGTGCATTCTCTTTGCAGCCTACAACAACCTACACTTTAGAGCTGGCCAACATGTATGCAGAGAATAAGAATGCGAAAGCTTTGGCGTTATGCGACGATATTATTAAAAAAGATTCTGCACGCGAACTCACGGATCCGTTTTTTATAAAAGGAATTTATTATTCGAACACCAGCCAATATGATATTGCTATTGTTCAATTTGATTCATGTATCGGTCGCGACTGGAAATTAACTGATGCCTACATTGAAAAAGGAATTGCATTCTTCAAACAAAAAAATTATGATAATGCGCTGAATACTTTTCGCACGGCCGTATCGGTTTCTTTCAATTCCCCTGATGCCTATTTCTGGATCGGCCGTTGTTATGAGGCTATCAATAAAAAAGAAGAAGCTGTGCAGTATTATCAAAAAGCAATTCTGCTTGATAAAGATTTTACCGAGGCAAAAGAAGCGTTGAAGCGAGTCAGCTGATAAGATTTGGCAACACGTTTGTATATTGCAGCTTAATCACCAAACAGATTTTTTCATGGCTATCGTTGCTCCATCATTATTGGCATCAAATTTTTTACAACTGGAAGCGGAATGCAAAATGCTTAATGAAAGTGAGGCCGATTGGTTTCACCTGGATGTAATGGACGGGCGATTTGTGCCGAATATCAGTTTTGGCTTGCCGTTTATTGAGCAATTGCGCAAGGCAACTACCAAACCTTTTGATGTTCATTTGATGATTGAAGAGCCAGAAAAATATGCCGAAGCATTTAAAAAAGCTGGTGCTGATCAATTGACGGTTCATTATGAAGCATGCCGGCATTTGCATAGAAATGTTCAACAAATAAAATCTTTGGACATGAAGGCTGGCGTTGCCATCAATCCGCACACACCGGTATCATTGTTAGCCGATATTCTTTGCGACGTTGACCTGATTTTGATAATGAGCGTCGATCCTGGTTTTGGCGGACAGCAGTTCATTCCACACACTTATCAAAAAATCCGCGAGTTAAAAAAACTCATCCATGATTGCGGATTAAATGTTCATATAGAAATTGATGGCGGCGTCACCCTCGACAATGCATCTGCGATTATTCACGCCGGAGCCAATGTATTGGTAGCAGGCAACACCGTGTTCGGTTCTCCTGACCCGAAAAAAGTCATCAGCCAGTTGAAAAAAGCGCAGTGATTTACGATTTCTTCCCCTCCTATTTTACAATCATTTTTATTTATCAGCTTATTGATTGCGACCCGCAGCGAATGATAGAGATTGCAGGGCTTCGCCTTCCGGCAAATAAAGGGCAACACAAATCATTGTCAGCCATACTTTCCGCCGGAGAATTTCGTTTTTGTTTTACGCCAAATCTTTAATTTCGATAACCTTAAAAAAATTGCGTTGAGAGTTTTACTGCCTGTGTTGTTTTTACCTCTGCTTTTTTGTTATTCTGCGCAAGCGCAAAAAAAAGCTGCATTTATCTCAGGCAAAGTGTTGGATGAAAATGAAGCGGCCTTATCGAAGGTTTCAGTGATCATTCTCGGCAAGCAAAATGGCATTGTCACTTCCGATTCGGGAACCTTTCGTATTAAAGTTCCCGCTGACAAGGCTTTTGCGCTTGAATTTTCCTTCACGGGTTACAGAACGGAACAACGTAATTTCTTATTGAATGAAAACGAGCAGGAGCTAATCGTTGTGCGGCTGGAGAGAAATACAACTCAACTAAAGGAAGTGGTGGTCACAGATCAGCGCGACAGAAAAGAAGCGGGATTAATAAAAATCAACCCCAAAGACGCGATCAATATTCCAACGCCAAATGGAGGCATTGAAAGTCTTATCAAGATCTTTGTTGGCTCAAATAATGAGTTGACCTCTCAATATTCCGTGCGCGGCGGCAGTTATGATGAGAATCTGATCTACATCAATGATTTTGAAGTTTTCCGTCCTTATCTTGTCAGTAATGCGCAACAGGAAGGATTAAGTTTGATAAATCCTGAAATGACACGTAATGTTAGTTTTTACAATGGCGGATTCCAGTCCAGGTATGGAGACAAGATGTCTTCTGTTTTAGACATTCAATATAAGAAACCTAAGGATTTTGGTGGCTCGGCATATTTCGGACTGCTGGAACAAGGATTCCATTTGGAGGGAACCGCAGCGCACAATAAATTTTCTTATTTACTGGGCGTGCGCAATCGCACCAATAAAAGTCTATTAAGCAGCCAGGAAACAGTTGGCAGTTATAGTCCCTCATCTTCAGATGCACAAGCATTGCTCACCTATCAATTCAATGAAAAAAATGTTATGGAGGTGATGGGCATATTTTCGCAAACCAAATTCACCTTAATACCGCAATCGGCACAACTCACATCATCTGTATTTTCTCCATTCTATACTGCAAATCTCGGGTTGGACATTTATTTTGAGGGCGAAGAAAAAGATGCATATCAAACCAATTTGATCGGATTGACATTCTCGCAGCAACTGAAAAAGAATCTTAAGCTGAAATGGATGATCTCCCGGTTCGATGATAATGAAAAAGAATCCTATGACATTATCGGAAATTATTTATTTGGCGAACGCGATTTCGATAAAAGCAGTGCCACTTTTGGACTGATCACCAATCCGCTTGGCGCAGGCATTTACCAGGACTATGCAAGAAATCGGTTAGACATTGCCGTTTGGAATGCAACGCACAAAGGATATCTTGATCTTGGTAAACATTATGTACAGTGGGGAGTCAGTGCAGAAGAAGAAATGGTAAATTTCAAATTGCATCAGTGGCAATACCAGGATTCTGCTGGATATTCCTTGCCATACATGCCGGGTTCAATGAATTTATTCAGTTCAATGAACGGCAATGATGATCTCACCATCATCCGCTTTACGGGTTTTGTACAGGATAATATCGCATTTAAGGATGCGCATGATTTTACATTGCAGGCCGGAGTCCGGTACAATTACAACAATTTAAATAATCAGTTTCTTGTTTCGCCACGAATTGGGTTTTCCTGGAAACCAAAACAATCGCAAAAAGATATCGTATACAGAGCAGCATTTGGCATTTATGATCAGCCGCCATTCTTCCGCGAAATGATAAGACCAGATGGAACCTTAAATACCGATCTGAAAGCACAAAAAAGTTACCAGGCGACCGCCGGAGTTGATTACAATTTTAAAATGGGTGATCGTCCTTTCAGGATCAGTTCTGAAGCCTACATTAAATACATGACTGATGTTGATCCTTACGATATTAATAATGTGCACATACAATATTTTGGAACAAATGATGCGAAAGCGTATGCAGCCGGAATTGAAACAAGATTATTCGGGCAATTTGTGAAAGACGCTGAAAGCTGGATCAGCATTGGATTTATGCGTACCAAAGAAAAAATAAACAATCAGTATTATTATAACTACACGCTGGATTCATTGAACCAACCCATCGACAGCGTTAAAGTTCAGCAGGGTTGGGTCCGTCGTCCCACCGATCGTTTTCTCACACTCGGGATGTTTATCCAGGACTACCTGTCCACCAATAAAAATTTCAAAGTATATCTTAACGTATTATACGGAAGTAATCTGCCTTTCAATATTCCCGGCAGTGTAAAATATCGCAATGCATTGACCATTCCCCCTTATATCCGCGCGGATATTGGCTTCAGCGCATTGTTACTCGATAACGACAGGGACAACCGTCGGAGTCATAGCCCTTTCAGAAATTTTCAAAACATCTGGGCAACGCTTGAAGTCTTTAATATAATTGATCGAGAAAACACGATTTCTTACCTGCTGATAAAAGATTTTTCCAACACTACTTACGCGATGCCTCAAAGGCTCACCCCGCGATTATTGAATTTCAAGATCGTGGCTACTTTCTAAAAGTCAGGGATATGCAGCTTGATTTTTTCCTGTCAATCTTTTTTGTCTAACATAAAATATCGATGCCGGTTTTGCCAGCGAATGCCTGTTGGCAGATTTTTTAGGGGTGAATAAAATCAGGCCGGATCAATAAAACCATTACTTGATTGTTGATGCAATTTTAATATTAAGCAAAGAGAAGATCTGACAAAAGGCTATTTTAATTATTAGCCTCGAGTTTTGAGAAAATGATATTTTTGCCTGCTCAACTCCAGGTAATGACAAAGCTTTCAGTAAACATCAACAAATTTGCAACGTTGCGCAACAGCCGGGGCGGTGATAATCCGAACGTGTTAAAAGCCGCTATTGACGCGCAATTGTTCGGCGCTGACGGTGTAACTGTTCATCCGCGTCCCGATGAAAGACATATCAGGTACAAAGATGTTTACGATATAAAAAAAATCATAACCACAGAATTCAATATTGAAGGCAATTCTGAGGAACAAAAATTTATTGATCTTGTATTAGCAGTAAAACCACAGCAGGTTACATTGGTGCCGGATGCGCTAAATCAAATTACATCCAATCATGGCTGGGATACGGTTAAGAATAAGCACTATTTGATAGAGACGATCAACATTTTTAAAAAAGCTGGAATCCGCGTTTCTATTTTCGTTGATCCGGTCATTGAAATGATTGAAGGGGCAGCAGAAACCGGAACCGACCGCGTTGAATTATATACCGAAGCCTACGCAAAAGATTACCCTCAAAACAGGCAAATAGCAATTGCGCCTTATGTTGAGGCTGCAAAACGCGCGCATGAATTACAACTAGGTATTAACGCTGGTCACGATCTTGACTTGGAAAATCTGCAATATTTTTCGCAGAACATTCCGCTGCTCGATGAGGTATCCATTGGTCACGCTCTTATTTGCGATGCCTTATATCTCGGCTATGAAAATGCCGTGCAGTTGTACAAAAGACAGCTCATCGCTTAACACTATTCTACTTTCGAGATCTTCAGCATGTTGGTCGGCAAATGCGATTGAACCGGAATGCTTCCCGTGTTCACTACAACATCTCCTGTTTTGATAAAGCCCCGTTCCTTTAGAATTCTAAGCTCATCGCTGATGATGTCGTCAACGCTTTCTTCTTCTGTATAATGAAATGCACGAACGCCCCAGCTCAGGCTCAGCTGGTTAATTAAACTTTTTTCTTTCGAAAAAATATACAATGGAGATTTTGGACGATAACTTGAGAGCATGAATGCCGTATATCCACTTTGGGTCATTCCTATTAATGCATCGGCATTAGCATCTTTGGCAAGTTTACAGGCATCGTAGCAGATGGCATCGCTTAAAAAAGAAGGTGAATGCGGTTGCGGCACCAATGAATCTTCAAGATTATACGGGTAATCATTTTTTTCTACTTCCATAATGATCTTCCGCATCGTTTCCACAACCAGTGTAGGATGTTGTCCTGCTGCGGTCTCTGCACTTAGCATCACGGCATCCGTACCTTCAAGCACGGCATTGGCAACATCAGTGATCTCGCTTCGGTTGGGTTTTACGCGATCGATCATGCTTTCCATCATTTGCGTGGCAACGATCACTGGCTTTGCGCGATGAATACATTTTTTGATGAGTTGTTTTTGAATCAAAGGAACCTGCTCAATAGGCAACTCGACACCAAGATCTCCGCGCGCAACCATAATGCCATCTGATTCCAAAATGATATCCCTGATATTGGTTAATGCTTCAGGCTTCTCAATTTTGGCAATAATTTTTGTCTTGCTTTTCTTTTCCTGCAGTTTGCTGCGCAGGATCACCAGATCTTTTACATGTCTTACAAAAGAAAGCGCGACCCAGTCAAGTTGTTGTTCAATAATAAATTCCAGATCTATTAAGTCTTTTTCCGTTAATGCAGGAAGAGAAATCTTGGTATCAGGAAGATTAATTCCTTTTTTTGAAGAAAGAATACCTCCCAATGTCACTTCAACTTTTACGTCGTTATTTTTTTGAATGGATACAACCTTCACTTCTATCTTTCCATCATCGATCAGGATCTTATTTCCCACTTTCACATCCGCATGAAAATTTGGATAAGAAACGTAGATGCGTTCTTTATTTCCAACTACTTTCTCATTGGTGAATGTGAGGATGTCGCCAGCCTTCAGATCCAGCGCATTATTTTCAATTTCGCCAACGCGTAATTTCGGACCTTGCAGATCGCCCAGGATGGCAATATTATAAGGTTCAGAATCATTTATTGTCCTGATGTAATTAATGATCTTCAATTTGTCTTCATGAGAACCGTGGGAAAAATTCAACCGAAAAACATTAACACCGGCTTTCACCAGGTCGAGTAATTTTTCATATGTGTCGCAAGCGGGGCCAACAGTGGCAACAATCTTTGTACGATGAAAAGTGTGTTCCAATCCTGCTTTTTTATCCATCGTTTCGTGTAGATATTTGGAAACATGTTTTGACATGAACTATTGGTTTGATTTATTTTGAAAGAAATGAAAAGGCAGAAATTTTCATTCTGCCTTATAAAATTAAGAAGCTAATATTTTAACGATCTTCATCCATTCGTCGCTGATTTTTTGTTTTGCCTTAACCGCTTTTTCCAATGGAGTAAAATGCATTTTATTATTCAAAATGCCAACCATTACATCGTAGCGTCCTTCCAACAAACATTCCACCGCGGAATAACCCATGCGACTTGCAATTACCCTGTCTAGACAACTTGGCGCTCCGCCGCGCTGAATATGACCCAGTACACAAACACGTGTATCTACATTGGGTAATCTTTGCTTTACCACTTTTGCCACTTCATCGGCGCCACCGAAATTATCCCCCTCGGCAACAACAACCATGTTCACTAATTTTTTGCGTTTTTCTTTTTCAGTTAGGGAATCGATCAATTCTTCAATATCCGTTTTGCGTTCGGGAATGAGAATGTGTTCTGCGCCTGTTGCAATGCCGCTATGCAAGGCAATATAACCCGCATCGCGTCCCATCACTTCAATAATGAATAATCTGTCGTGTGCATCCGCCGTGTCACGAATTTTGTCAATGGCTTCCACAGCGGTATTAACAGCCGTATCAAACCCAATGGTAAAATCAGTTCCGGAGATATCTTTATCGATCGTTCCCGGCAATCCGATGCAGGGAATATCAAACTCTTCACTGAATTGGTGAGCTCCCCGAAACGATCCGTCGCCGCCAACGATAACCAATCCATTAATACCCAGTTTTTTTAAATTGGCATGCGCTTTCTTTCTTCCTTCATATCCAAAAAACTCTTTGCAACGCGCTGTCTTTAAAATAGTGCCCCCGCGTTGAATGATGTTGGCTACACTTCTGGAATGCATCGGTACAATATCATTTTCGATCATTCCGCTATATCCACGCATTATTCCAAAGACTTCCATGCCATAATAAATTCCGGTACGCACCACGGCACGAACAGCAGCATTCATTCCGGGCGCATCGCCACCCGATGTAAGTACACCTATTTTGGTAACTTTCTTATCCATTAATAATTAAATTCCTTCTTTGAGTTGTTAAATAAATTTCAAGAGGCAGCCAAAATCGTTGAAAAAAATAAAGCTTTTTTTAAATAAGGCTCAAAAATAAGGATTTGCTTTGAAAGATAGATGAAGCAAAAAATCAATCCGCATGTTTTGATTTTTAAACAATTTTATGCTCAATTTTTTAAAATACTTCTTTTTATGAATTGTTTAGCTTCTCGTTTTTAAAACTTGTTTATTAACATTTACAGGGGTTAATACGTGAAAACTTTTTTTGTATGCCTCATAATAATGCTTAACTTAGGAAGTCAACTCTATTTCTTCACTTCAACTTGAGGCTTATGGAATCTACAGCATCCATCGAACAGTTTCAAGAGGAGTTGCAATCATGGAAACATGAGCTCTCCTCGATAAAACAAGAAATCCGTCACTTTGAACACCATCTCGAAAAATTACCCGTTCACAAACTCCCCAAAAACTTATTAGCGCAGGTAGAACATTTTCAGAACAGTTTTATTTGCCAAAAAGAAGTGATCGACAGGTTGCGACACGATCTTCCCGATTCTCGATTTAAAGTAGAAACCGTTTTTAATAGTTTTTATGCTGAACAAAATGGAGCGCAGAAACATGACGCTTTAAATGAAAGAATGGATACGTTCAGAAGAATTTATGAAGAAGTAAAGGCTGATTTTGAGCGTTTCGAATCGGAATGGATGTAATTAGACCGATCTCAGAGATCCAGTTCAAAAATTACTTTTGTGCCAAGATGGTTTTCGATGGTAAAACTACCTTCGATGGCGTGCATTCTTTTTTTCATGTTGGTAAGGCCGTTGCTAAATTTTCTTAAGTTATCCAGGTTAATACCAATGCCATCATCCAAAATGGAGATGATCAATTTTTGACTGACCGTTATATCGATGGTAAGATTTGTGGCATTAGAGTGTTTGAGCGCATTATTCAAGGCCTCTTTTACACACAAAAAAATATTTCTCCTTTTTTCTCCATTCATATCCTTTGCCGGGATTGGATCGGGCATATTGAAATGACAATCAATCGGGGTGTTCTCAAAAAATTCCAGTGCATAGATTCGTATATAAGTTATCAAGCTTTCCACACTGTCATTAGAGCTGATCATCGTCCAGATTATCGTGTTCATTTTGTTCAGCAATTCGCCGGCAGAATGCGATATTTTTTCAATTTCAGGCAAGGTATTTTCTTTCATTTTACTTTTTACAATTTCACTCATCAGGTGAATGGCTGTAACGCCGGAGCCAAGTTCATCATGCATATCGGCAGAAATGCGATTCCTTTCTTCCTGTTTTGCTTCAAGAATGGCCATTTGTTTTTCAAACTCTTTTCTTTCATTATCCAATTTCAGTTGTTCTCTTTCTTTAACCGTTGTAATGATCTCCATTTTATTTTTATAAGCCAACCCCAAAAGAAAAAATGTGAGTTCAAGCATTAACCCGATTTCGTAATAGAAGAGTCCATCGTTAAAAATACTGAACTGGCTTGTGGCGCTGGTAAAATGCAATGGTGTAATAATAAGCAACAAAGAGATGAGTGAAAATACAATCAAACAAATTTGACCAGTGATGAGATACCGGATAAGAATATCTTTTTTTGTAAGACCATAAACAATGAATATGACTCCAATAACAAGCAGGAATTCCTTAAGTCCGTTTTCGATGGTATTCCATAACGTAAAATTATCGCCTGAAAAATAAATAATAGAAAAGGCGGTAAGCGAGACCAATATCACCCAATTTGAAAAGCTTAATAATTTTTCAAGGAAATGATATTTTTGTCTGGTGTCAAGAAATTTCCGGAAGAAAAGAAGGTAAAATACGAAGCCACAGCCCTGCATGATAAAATCAAAGTACTCCTCAAAGAAATAATTGAACGTGGAGTGCGAAGCAAACATATACGATTTTAAAAAAAGCAGGGAAGCCGTTAAAAAAACATAAGCAGCATAATACAGAAATTCAACATTGAAATTTTGGATATAAGACGCAAAGGAATAAAAGATCATCATTAATAAAATGCCTGAAACCATGTAAGTAAAGAGGTTGATCGCTGATTTTCTGACCTGCTGATTATTTTTAAAATCATTAATAAAATTTTTATTAATAAGGCGGGGAGAAATAGTGTTGGCACCGCTGCTCAGTAATTTAACTTTTGCATAAACCTGAACATTTTCATGCGGATCAACCTTGAGCATCATCAAGCCGGAAGTGCTTACACTGTTGCCAGCGGAGTCCTTAATAACCTTAATATTTTTTGTTGGGTCATTTCGGTGAGCGGTGAATAATTGAATTCGCTTACAGTATAATCCGGCAAAGAAAAAGACCTCACTTGAAGAATCAGCATTATTACTCAATGAAAAGCTGAAATAAATGTTTTTTTCAATGATCGAAACGGGCAAACTCAAATTGAAATTTGAAGGTAGTTTTTCCGAAAAATTAAAATACGGGATGCTGTCGTCGGTAATTCCCATTTTTTTGCTGGTCCAAGAAACATTACTGGCTATTGATCTTGCGTAATGAATGGAAGAGACATCAATAGTGTTCGAATCCGTTTTTTCCTGAGCCGGCAAAAGATGGGGGAAAATGAAAAAAAAGATAATTAAAACAATGAAACTCTTTGGCATGAGCACTCTTGTCTTTTAACAAAAGAATATATTCTTGCAGATTCTCATCATAAGCAGCATCAACTGTAGCCTGTTAAATTACAATTTATCAACAATAAAAAACAACCAATATAGTTGCTCCAACTTATATTAAATAGTAATGTCGGTTACTTATCTTTGCAAACATGGCAAAAAGGCAAAAATCAAAAAAAGGCCAAACCAGCAGTGTTAATTCCCTGAAAGCTGACAAAGAAGAACGCGTTTCTGTACGAGAGATCGCTAAGGACGAACGCACGCATAAAATCACAGGCGTTGTATTATTACTGATTGCAGCTTTTCTTTTTATTGCATTCACTTCGTATTTGTTTACCTGGAAAGAGGATCAGGCAACCATTGCAAATGGCATTTCTATCTTACACACTTCCTCAAACACAACAGCCAATTTATTGGGCAATATTGGCGCCTACGTTTCCCATATATTCTTTTATAAAGGATTTGGACTAGCATCATACCTGTTGTGTTCCTTGTTTTTTATCATCGGTGTGAATCTATTATTTGCCAGAAAGATATTCTCTGTTAATCGCAACATTCGTTATGTGATCGCCGGATTACTTTTTTTTAGTGTCGCCCTGGCATTCATCACCAATAAAAACGGTTTTCCCTGGGGTGGCGAAGTAGGCAATATGATTAGCGACTGGCTTATTAATATTATCGGGAAAATTGGAACAGGTGCATTATTGTTTGTTGCCGGACTAGCGTATATTATCTGGAGATTTAACCCTGTGTTTAAAGTTCCTTCCATTCCCAAAAAAGAAAAACAAATGCTGCCCGCAGAAGAAATGGAAGCCGTTGAGGGTGCAAAATTATTTGTTGATGAATCCTTTACCAAAACAAAAGGCAATGCACTAAAAACAGAAGGAGGTGTTGTAGTCATCCCTCCAAAACAACTTTTTGAGCAAGCCACAAACAATGACTTAAAAATAATTGAAAAAGAAAATGAGGAAGAAGAAATAAATAGTGCAGAATTAAACAACACCATCTCTCTTACAAAACCGGCAGAAAAAATTCTTCCTAAAAAAAATAACCCCAATCTTGAATTGGAAATAAAATCTGCTGCAGAAGAAATTGAAGAAGAAAAGGAGTCTGTAAATGAGATTAAACCCAAAGCAGAAGTTTATACCGATTACGAACCAACGCTTGAATTAAGGAACTATGTATATCCTTCGCTTGACCTGTTAGAAACTCACGGAAGCGAAAGAATCGTGCAAGATGCTGCGGAACTCGAGACAAATAAAAATCAGATCATCAACACGCTGAAAAATTATGATATTGATATTCAAAAAATAAGTGCGACAGTTGGGCCAACCGTCACTTTATACGAAATCGTTCCGGCGCCCGGAGTTCGCATCAGCCGGATAAAAAATTTAGAGGACGATATTGCACTAAGCCTTGCAGCGCTTGGTATCCGCATCATCGCTCCTATTCCGGGAAAAGGCACAGTTGGTATTGAAGTTCCAAACGTGCGCAAGAGTGTGGTAAGCATGAAAACATTATTAGCGAGTGAAAAATTTCAAAACAATAATTTCGCGCTGCCCATTGCGATCGGCAAAAAAATTGACAATGAAAATTTTATTGTTGACCTAGCAACCATGCCACACTTATTGATGGCCGGCGCAACCGGACAAGGAAAATCTGTCGGCATAAATACTTTGCTCGTTTCATTATTATATAAAAGGCATCCCTCGCAACTGAAATTTGTTTTGGTCGATCCCAAGAAAGTGGAGCTGAGCTTGTATCGCGTGATCGAAAAATATTTCCTGATAAAGATAAATGATGATGAAGAACCAATAATCACCGACACAAAGAAAGTGGTATACACTTTAAATGCATTGTGTGAAGAAATGGATCAACGTTATGATTATCTAAAAGAAGCAGGTTGCAGAAACATTAAAGAATACAATGAAAAATTTGTAAAAAGAAAACTAAATCCGGATCTCGGTCATAAATTTCTTCCTTTTATTATTTTGATCATTGATGAATTTGCCGATCTCATCATGACAGCCGGAAAAGAAATTGAATTGCCCATCGCACGTCTTGCCCAGTTAGCGAGAGCCGTTGGCATTCATTTGATCATTGCCACGCAACGCCCTTCAGTAAATATAATTACGGGAACGATCAAAGCGAATTTTCCGGCGCGAATCGCTTTTAAAGTATCATCGAAAATTGATAGCCGTACCATTCTTGATGCTGGCGGCGCTGAGCAATTGATCGGAAAAGGAGATATGCTTATCAGTTATAATGGTGAAATAACCCGGTTACAATGCGCATTTATTGATACCCCTGAAGTTGAAAAAATTTGTGAGTTCATCGGCGATCAAAAAGGAAGCATCAAGCCGTATGAATTACCAAAATATGAAGATGAAAAAGATTTTCAGGCAAAAGAATTTGACAGAAATGACAGGGACGAATTGTTTGAAGATGCTGCAAGATTAATTGTACAAAACCAGGTAGGTTCAACTTCACTCATTCAACGAAGAATGAAATTAGGATACAACCGTGCAGGAAGATTAATGGATCAATTAGAAGCTGCAGGCATTGTTGGAAAAAATGTTGGCAGTAAGGCAAGAGACGTTTTGATAAGAACAGAATTCGATCTGGATCAGCATCTGCAAAATTTAGGTTAGCATTCTGTTAATCTATATCACAAAAGCCGCGTAAATACAGAATAGCATCGCGTTTGCAAGTTTTTGCAATATATTTGCCGCGCTGATTTAATTACACATAACTTGTCAATATGAAAAAAATATTTTTACTTTCTCTGATCTTGAGTGCAGGTTTATTTTCTCTTCAGGCGCAAAATAATAGTCTTGGAAAGAACGATGCTGACGCGAAAAAAGTTCTTGATGCGGTAAGTGCGAAACTCAAATCTTACAAGACAGTGCAAACATCTTTTACTTTACAAATAGCCAACTCCTCTGGCAAGGTTGAAGCTTCTAAAAAAGGAACCTTGTATATGACGGGGCACAAATATCATTTGACAATGTCGGGGCAGGAAGTGTATTGCGATGGCGCCAATGTCTGGACTTACGATAAGTCAACCAATGAAGTGACATTAACGAAGTACGACGCATCAGCAAAAACAATTTCTCCGGAAAATATTTTCACTGATTTTTACGATAAGGATTTTTTGTATAAACTCAATGGTGATTCAAAGTTGAATAATAAAACATACCAGGAAATTGAACTCACTCCGGTAAATAAGACCAAAACATTTTTTAAAGTCTATCTTACCATTGATAAGGCAGCCAAGACAATCTACACGGTAAAATGGCTCGAAAAAAACGGAACAAAATATACCATTACCGCCAATAAATTGACCGGCAATGTTCCCTTAAATGATGCTTCGTTTATTTTTGACAAATCAAAATATCCGGGAGTGGAAGAAGTGGATCTGCGTAACTAAAATTTATTTCCCCCAACGAAAGGTAGTAATATCAAGACCTGCAAGATCAAGTACTCTGTCAACAACAGTGTTGGCAATGGCTTCGATCGTTGACGGCTTACTGTAAAAAGAAGGAGTCGCCGGACAAATGATCCCGCCTGAAAGTATTACCGTTTCCATATTACGAACATGAATAAGATTATATGGAGTGTCTCTGACAACACATATCAATTTTCTTCTTTCTTTCAGCACAACATCGGCTGCCCTGGTGATCAAATCAGAAGAAACGCCCGATGCAATTCTTCCTAATGTCCCCATTGAACAAGGGATAATGATCATGGTATTATATTGACCGGAGCCTGATGCGAACGGCGCTGAAAAATCATTTTGTGAAAAGAACTTTACCGGATAATTTTTGTATCCTTCGTTATCCAATTCTGTTTGCCAAACCTGTTTTGCATTCTCAGTCATTACCACTGATAGTTCCTGCCACTGATCTTTTAATGCCGTTAGTTTAGCAAGTAACTGGCTTGCATAAATTGATCCGCTCGCGCCTGTTATTGCAACAACAATTTTGTTCATGTCATCGTTTTATATACTGAATCGAAAATATAAAATTACAATGCAAAAAGTTAAGCTGTTATTTTTATCTGGATTTGTGTTGATATTTTGCGCTCATAAACCCGCAAATAATTCAGCACAAATAAAATGGATGGATTTTTCAGAGGTCGAAAAAAACCAGACAAAAGAAAAAAGACCAGTCCTAATTGACGTGTACACAAGCTGGTGCGGATGGTGTAAGGTCATGGAGAGCAAAACTTATGCAAACAGAAAAGTGGCGGAGTACGTCCAGGGTAAATTTTATCCGGTGAAGTTTAATGCTGAAACAAAAGATCAGATCAATTGGGAAGGGAAGATCTATAACTATAATTCCAATTATCGTTGCAATGAATTTGCATTGTATATTTTACAAGGTCGACTCGAATTTCCAACAACAGTAATTATTCCTATGGATGGAAGTCAGCCGCAGGCAATTCCCGGCTATTTGCCCACAAAAGATTTTGAATTGATTGCAAAGTATTTTGGCGAGGGAGAATTTGGTAAAACACCATTTGAAGAATACCAGAAAAAGTTCAAGTCAAGCTGGTAATAAATGTTGTTTTAACGTTTAAAACCGATAATGTGTCTAAATGACACTTGATTTTGGTCAATTTAATATTTTTTATCTAAAAATTTAATCGCACAGATCATTGTTTACACATTAACATCTTATCTTTGGTTTTTCATAGGATAAGGTTTAATGGTTAATGGTATTTGATTAGTACAGCCCCGCTTTGGCGGGGCTTTTTATTGTCCATTAATTTCTTTATCCTTTCTATGATATAACCAAATAAGATTATGCTTCTGCCATGTGTGGAATAAACTCAACCTTGTATTCGCCGGCGTCTAATTTTTTCTTTGTTTCTTCAAATGCTTTTAGTGTTGCATGAATATCGGCGTCAGTATGAACTGCAGTGGGAATAAGTCGATAAATGATATGCCCTTTGGGAATAACGGGATACACTACGATTGAACAAAAGATCCCGTAGTTCTCTCTCAAATCCATTACCATTGCTGTTGCTTCTGGAACGTCACCTTTCATATACACTGGTGTAACAACAGAATCTGTATTGCCAATATCAAATCCGCGTTCTTTCAATCCGGATTGTAATTTTTTTGCATTGCTCCACAATTTATCTTTCAGATCAGGATGCTCGCGCAATAATTCCAATCGCTTCAGATTACCCAGAACAAAAGGCATCGGAAGACTTTTGGCAAAAATCTGGCTGCGTATATTGTATCGGATATAATCAATAATAAGTTTATCGCCTGCTACAAATGCGCCAATAGATGCCATCGATTTTGCAAAGGTCGAAAAGTACAGATCAATATCATCCTGCACGCCTTGTTCTTCCCCTGCCCCTGCGCCTGCTTTCCCCAATGTTCCAAAACCATGGGCGTCATCGACCAGAAAACGGAATTGATATTTCTTTTTCAAATCTGCGATCTCTTTTAATCTGCCCTGGTCTCCTGCCATTCCAAATACACCTTCAGTTATTACCAGAATACCGCCTGCTTTTTGTTTTTCAATCAATGCAGTAGCACGCTGTAGTTGTTTTTCGCAATCTCCAACATCATTATGTTTATACACATAGCGATGACCTGGATGCAAGCGCAAGCCATCAATAATGCATGCATGAGATTCAGCATCGTAAACAATCACATCGTGTCGTCCGCACAAAACATCAATAATGCTGACCATTCCCTGGTAGCCATAATTCAATAAAGCCGCATCTTCTTTATTAACAAATTCTGCTAATTCTTTTTCCAGTTGCTCATGATAGTTACTATTCCCACTCATCATGCGAGCACCCATTGGCGCTGCCAATCCAAATTTTGCAGCTCCCTCTGCATCCGTTTTGCGGACTTCGGGGTGATTAGCCAAACCAAGGTAATTGTTCAAACTCCATACGATCATTTCCTTTCCACGAAACATCATACGATTACCTATTTCGCCTTCCAATTTTGGAAATACAAAATATCCATGCGCTCTTTCTCGATGTTGCCCGATGGGACCATAATGCTTGATCAGCCTTTCAAAAATATCCGCCATATTAATAGATTATTAAGGATTCAAAAATTGCGGCAAAGGTAGCAAATTTGCTACAATCTGCAACTCATTAATATTCAAAAAAGCATAACAAAATGCAAACGGGTAAATGAATAATATTCCCCCCATTTTTTACCGGTGAATTTTATTGTGTCTGATTTTTATTTTTGAATCCTTCAATTCAAATACATTTGTTCAAAATCATTATTATGCGTTGCCGGGCTTTATTATTTTTTCCTTTTCTTCTATCAATATTATTTGTTTGTGGTCAAACAAAATCTTCAACAGAAAATTCAGCAACCTTAAAACGTCCGAAACTTGTTGTAGGAATTGTGATTGACCAAATGCGTTGGGATTATTTATACCGTTATTATAATCGTTACGGCGATGACGGTTTTAAAAGATTATTGAATGAGGGTTTTTCCTGTGAAAATGTGCTGATCAATTACCTCCCCTCCTATACTGCAGTTGGGCATAGTTGTATTTTTAGCGGATCGGTTCCTGCATTAAACGGTATTACGGGCAATGATTGGCTTGAACAACTTAACGGGCAACATTTGTATTGTACAGCAGAC
This sequence comes from Chitinophagales bacterium, assembly GCA_021323755.1. Classification (GTDB taxonomy): domain Bacteria; phylum Bacteroidota; class Bacteroidia; order Chitinophagales; family Chitinophagaceae; genus Puia. The sequence continues at coordinate 149,435 of JAJPKJ010000074.1, forward strand.
AGCACTGTCCAAAGCATCGGCGCTGCATCTGCTGAAGATGGGAAAATGTCTCCAAGAAATTTACTGGTTTCAACTGTCACTGATGAACTGCGCATAGCAACAAATTATCAGTCAAAAGTCGTCGGCGTCTCTCTCAAAGACCGTGCAGCCATTCTTCCTGCCGGACATGTTGCTAATGCCGCGTTCTGGCTTGATGATGCCTCAGGGCATTTTATTTCCAGCAGTTATTACATGCAACAATTACCGGATTGGGTTACTAAGTTCAACAACAGTAATGCAATTTCAAAACTGATTGCAAATGAATGGAATACTTTATATCCCATCCACTCTTATATACAAAGTGATACCGATGAACAATCTTACGAAGGAAAATATCCGGGAGAAACTGTTTCTGCTTTTCCTCATAAAATAAAAGAAATATATGAAAAGAATAAAGGGTTTTTTCGTCCGACACCGTTTGGAAATACACTTACGCTAAATTTTGCTGAAGAAGTGGTAGACGGATATCAATTAGGACAGGGACAATCAACAGATTTTTTAACCATCAACTGCGCCTCGACCGATTACGTTGGCCATATGTTTGGTCCAAATTCAATTGAAGTGGAAGACACCTATTTAAGACTCGATAAAGATCTTGCCGATTTTTTTCATTTTCTTGATGCGAAAATCGGCAAAGGACAGTACACCGTTTTTTTAACGGCGGATCACGGCGCGGCAAACTCGATCGGCTATATGAAGAAACATGAGGTGCCTGGGGATTTCTGGTATACGAAACCGCTGGTTGATTCACTAAATAAAATATTGGCAGAGAAATTCAATGCCGAAAAATTGGTGAGGATCATAATGAATTACCAGGTGAATTTTGACATGAGTAAGATCAGCTCACTGCATCTTGATTTTGATGCAATCAAAAGAACGGTCGTTGATTATTTACAACAACAACCTGAAATAGCCTATGCAATTGACGTCGCAAAAATTGGGGAGACGCCGGTTCCCGAACCTTTAAAAACAATGATCGCAAATGGATATAATTTTAAACGAAGCGGTGCCATTGAAATCATTCTTAATTCCGGCTGGTTTGAAGGTTATTCAAAAACAGGAACTACACACGGCACCTGGAATCCTTACGACACACATATCCCATTGGTTTTTATGGGCTGGGGAATTCATCACGGCAGTAGTAATAAATTATTTCATATGACGGACATAGCACCAACAGTAGCTGCCATGCTTCATATTCAAATGCCCAATGGATGCATCGGTGTTCCTATAGAAGAAGTAATAAAATAAAAAGCCTGGTTAAACCAGGCCTTGTGGGAGTTGACGGGTTCGAACCGCCGACCCTCTGCTTGTAAGGCAGATGCTCTGAACCAGCTGAGCTAAACTCCCTTTATTTGGGACTGCAAATATAGGTTGAATACAGTTTTTACAAAATTATTTTAGGCTTTGTATAATTTGAATTTATCTTCCAGGAAAAAATAAAATATTTCACTTAAAAAACTATTTGATAATAAATAAAAGCAGACATTATATTTGCAGCTTTCCAATCGTCTCCGTAGCTCAGTTGGTAGAGCAGCTGACTCTTAATCAGCGGGTCCAGAGTTCGAGTCTCTGCGGGGACACATTCAGGTAATTTAGATCCTGTACAGTAAATATTCTTGAAATCAATACCCTGGTTGGTGAGAGGATGGGGCTTGTTTTGCTCTATCCAAAAAGCAGATAGTGTATTCAAAAATGATTCGGGAAAGATCTATTTCATTCCTCCAACGGACGGTTTTAGAAATGTGACCTAGCTGAATGGCGGCTGTTTCACCAACATGCTTCGGTTCAAGCCAGTAGAGAATGAATGGGAAGATTATCATAGAATGAGCATTGACGGGTTGATATCCCCATATTCTAAAATGCTTCATTCAAGTTCAGAAAAAATCCTTTGTTGCCAAACTTGCCATAGGCATAATCTAAACAAAGATTGGTGCGGGTAGCTTTGTTAAAAAGAATGCGAAGGCCGCCGCCATAGCCGGGTTGAAATACCTGGAACAACTGAGTGCCATGTTCGTCATTCCCCGTTTGCAGATTTCCAAAAACCACACCGCTTACAAATTTATTGGCAAGAATAGGAAACCGCAATTCCAATTCGGTGTCGTTAAATTTTGACCCTTTAAAATATTGCGTGGTATACCCCCTGCCACTGCGAAAAGATCCATCTCTTGCGGTACCTGGCAGTTCAAGATAAGGTATAGTTCCACCAAGAAGGTAGGAACCCCAGTTCCAGAATGCAAGGACAGTTTCCGGATGGGAGTTTGAAAGACTAAAGTATTTTCTGAAATCTGTGGTGAATTGTGCAGAATTCTTTGTGCTTCCGATCCAGGTCTGGTTGACCCGCAAACCCGCATCAAAATAAATGCCTTTATAAGCCCGGTTGGGGTTATCGCGGGTAATATATTCCACATTAAAAAGAAAACCATTGGCGGAATAACGATTTTGCGGAAATCCATGTTCGTTATTATAAACGCCTGATGGAGTTGTGGTGCCTGAGGAATCACTATTGGTAATGTTGCGCCTGATCTCAAAGGAAAGACCGGCGCCAATAAAAAGATTTGGAGATACCTTCTTGTAAACTTTCTCCCTAAAATTAAAATAGACAGAATGGATCGGATACACTTTGTGTGTGGGGTCAGCGAGCACAGAATCTAGGTCCTTCCCTTCGTTATATGTTTTGCCAATACCCAATCCAAAATCTGGTGCGAGTGATTTGGATATGACAAGGTTGCCCTGTAGGTTCAGTTTATTCCCGGGCGTAAATACATTATGGTTCAAATAAAAATAGATAATGCCTTTGGTAGTGATAGAAGCTGATGTAGCAGCAACAGAAAACAGTGTGTTCGAGTCGCTACCTAATTTTTTCCCCGCAACAGCTTTAATTCCACCCTGGAAACCGATCGTTGGATTAGCCGCAATATTAGGCACTACAGTTATACCTGATTTGCTGCGGGAGGAATCTGGTTTCTTATGCGGCTTAAAAATGGCATCCTCCAGGTTTCCAAAATCATACTGATGAGAAAGGTTTTGGGTCGGTTGCTGGGGTTTGAGCGAGTCGGCCAGGTGGTTTGCAGGCTGGCTATAGGCAATTGTCGAAACACTAATGAACATGAGAAAAATCAAATTTCCTTTCGTCACAGATAAGCTTTTAATGAGTATGAAGAGTTACCATTTCTAATGAAAAAAAACGAGCACCACATAAAAATCAACAAAACCGTGCTGCCGCAAACTTTAGTTCAATTTTTCTTTTTCCTGTCGCCTTTGAAAAGCTAAATGAACAGTCCAAAAAGTATCAAATAAAAAGTACTGAGACTATCCTTTCAGTAAATAAGTAACAATATATACGCCAATAAATTGGATATAGATCTGTCGCTGGTCGATTTCCCCTATTCTACAAATATGACTAAATTTCTAATCTGATATTTCAGAACCAGTTCAAGAGACTGCAGAACCGAATAAAAACAATAGCCTATTTTGGAAGATCATCCATTTTGTTGAGGATATTTTTTGAAAAAACAGGCGTCAAATAAATTAGAAAACAACTTCAAATCATCCAAGAAACAAATCGAAATTTCCTATTATTGGGACAAATCGGAAAACAATCATTTCGAAATATCTGAAAGTCTTATTTGATATCAATTGACGTACATAGACAAATTATTCTTTCAGTCATGCATTTCCGCAATCATGCCTGAAATTATTTCCATGGACAGGGAATAGCCCCACTTGGTTTCTGCGATCCACGCAAGATCAATGAAAGCTCCCAGGTGCTTGGCTTCCGGGCTGCCTGAGAAAGTTTTGATGTGGTAATGTCGTAACTCAATCCAAATTGAAAGTCTTGATAAGCTACTCCAACATACGGTATCACTGCGTTATTAGACCAATACCATAATCCTGCATTAACAATGGTTTGCTGCTCATCATCAACAAACATTCCGATCGACGCGCCAACAGAAAAATACTTTGCAGCATTTTCATATTGATAAATTCCGTTTGCATTTAACACCGTTCTTTCATTTAAAAAAGTTTCATAATTAGCATGTACCACTTCCCGCATGGGTATGAATTGATGAGGGTCTGCTAAATATGTTTGCTTGGGTTTATTCAAATGATACGCTGCTGCACCAATATCCAAATTACTTTTTTCTGTACTGTAGGTATATAATAAGCCAGCACTTGCAGAAAAATATGGTTTCGTATTTAATAATGCACTCTCGCCAGATGGAAGATTTGTATTAAAGCCGGAACCTGTATACTGTTCCTGGAAACTCAGCTTACTAAAATCAACATAGGTGTGCCCGTAAGTGCCTCCAAATCCAACTCCCAAACGATGTTTATTCCCATTAAAATCTTCTGCTAATTTAATATTGTAAGAAAGATTTAGAGATGCATAAGTACTTTTCACAACGCCGCTCATCGCATAATCGTACATTAACATGCCGCCAATTCCGAAAACATTTTTTTCTTCAACATTGGCAACTTTATTCTGCAATATTTTTTTATCGAATGAAACGGTGCCGGTTGCGTAGGGACTTGCAGGACCAAGCCATTGATCCCTCAGGTTCGATATAAATCGCCAGTCTGCATTGATATGAGCCGTCAATGCTGGGTTTACATTTAATGGCGAAGAAAAGAATTGAGAAAAACTTGGATCCTGCGCGTTTGAATTTTTCGCAAAGCACATTAATAAAAGAATAGCGGTAAGACGTTTTACTTTTCTCATAACATTAAATTTACCTTAGTAATAGAGCGTTGCCTGCAAAATTGTATGTCTTTCCATCATCACCTATAGCCTGAACAGTCCACGTATAGACATCAGAGACCTGTGGTTTTCCATTGAATACGCCGTTCCAGCCGTTACCGATTACATTTGTTTCAAACATCAACTGACCCCATCTGTCAAATACTCTGAAATAGAGCAATTGTTTGATGTTTACCGTTAGTGGGAATAGTTTGTCGTTATTTCCATCTCCATTAGGCGACCACGCGGTTGGTACGAATACAGCAGAGGTTGTCAGATTTCCAGAACTCAATACAACCAACTGGCTATCTATAATCATACATCCACTTGCAGACGCAATGGTTATTGTATAATCCGTTTGCTGATCATAATTGAATGTTGGATTACTTATGTTATACTGATTCAATCCTACACCCGGGTTCCAGGAATAAGTGTATGTGTCATTGAATATTCTCGCTTGCAATGGCGTGTTGACATTTGCTATCGTGGTTATTGTCGGATATCGGGTATTGAATGAACTTGAATCAATTGCCAAATTTAATGTTGCCGCTGAGTCACATCCAGTGCTGTTAGTCAGATGCACCGTATAAGAACCTGGAGATGGGTAATTATTTCCATTCCAGCTATATGGTAATTGGTTTACGCAAACGGTGACCTGTGTCAAGCTTGTTGTTGGTCCATTAATGGTGATGTTGATAGTCGCCGGCAATCCGCAAGATCCGCTGTTGGGCGTAAACAGATACTGCGTCGTGCCAACAGTTGCTGTGCTTATTTCAGCTGGGCTCCAGGTTCCGGCAATTCCTTCAACAGATGTTGTTGGTAATTGTGTCGGAATAGAATTTTGACAGAACGGGCCAATCGCAGCGAATGTTGGCGTCATTCCCGTAGTTACCGTGATACCCACTGTCGCCGTCGCCGTTGGCGTCGTCAGACAGCC